>FSRV01000002.1:2640540-3300675 GCA_900142905.1 Burkholderia sp. GAS332
CCGGATTGCCGCCCGTGGCGCCGTACAGAATGTTGCTGGCACCACCGCCGTTGGCCGTGTCGTTCAGATAGTCGAAGCGCAGCGTCGCGCCCATATGGCCGAGCCATTCGGTCGTCCACTTGCGATTCCCAAGCACCGAGAAGCCATACCAGCGCGCCGTCCCGCCGTTCCACGCGCCCTTCTGCAACTCGCCGTAGTCAAGCTGCGCGTTCAATTGCAGTTTGTCGCGCGTGTAAGTCAGGTCGCTTTCCACGTAGCGAACCATGCCGAACGGCGACGACGCGTTGCACTGGTATCCATAGCCGCCGCTATCCGGGCACATCGAGAACAGCGTTTGCCGTCCGATGGTTCCGGAAATACCGATATCGAGCGCCGTCGAAAGAACGTCGTCGAAGCGCGCGCTCAGCGTAGGGGTCCAGTTGCTCTTGGTGGTGTTGTTCGCGGCGTTGACGATCGCCCCGGCGGTGCGCATCTGCTCGTTGCCGAACAGCACCTGCCAGAGATGGTTGTAGGTAGCGTTCGCCCCCTTCAAGCCGATGCCGATCATGTTGCCCGGCTCGCTGAAGTCGTACAGCAGACCGTGGGTCAGCGTGAACATCTGATTCGAAGGCTGCCCTTCATAGCCGGCGAGACTGGTCATCAAGCCGGTGGCAAACGTGGTGGTCGCATTGAGCGGCACGGTGACATCCGCTTGAGTCAGGATGTTGTTGCCGAGGGCGCCGTGCTCGTTGCTCAGAACGGAACCAAAACCGCGGTTCGGCTCGATCACGATTTCGGCGGCGGGCGCCATTGGGCCCACGCCGAAGGTCTTTTTGATGTCGAGATAGAGATCGCCGATCGTGCTGTTGTAGTAGTCGTAGACACCCGGATCATGATTGACGAACATGAAGCCCGATGAATGCTGGGCACGGTTGTATAGATAGACCGGGTCGAGATAACCGGTGATCGATAGGCCCGCTAGCGGGCCCGTCGTGGCGGCATCTTCGAGCGAGTCGACCTTGAGCGTCATATTGTTCAACTGCTCGCGCATCTGTGCCGCGTCGTCGTTCGTCAGGACCACGGGCGGCGCGGCGGGCGCGGCGGCGGCGGGCGCGGCGGCCGCAGACACGGTGGCGATGCTTGCGCGCAGCGCATCGACTTGCGATTGAAGCGCGGCGACCTGGGCCTTCAACGCGTCCAGTTGCGCCGCGTCGGATCCGCCGCTTGCCGGCGTCGCCGCCAGCACGGCGACGCTATTGAACGCGAGCAGACATAGCGCTGCAACACGGGTGAGTTTCATGGTGTGGGCCTATTCCAGGGCGAGCGCGTCCCGCCGCGCTCGCGCGCGGGACGGCACTCCTGGTCAATGAAATCAGAGGGAGATCAGCAGGAAATCAGCGGAAGATCAATCGATCTTGAGCTTGCTCCAGAGCCGGTTTTCGAGGCGCTGGAGATCGGTAGGCAGTGGCTGCACGGAGAACAGCTTCTTGAAGACTTCCGGCGGCGGATAGACCGAAGGATCGGCCAGCACCACAGGTTTGATCAGCGGCTTCGCACCCGGTATCGCCGTCGGATAGGCCGTGTCGTTGGTGAGGTTGGCGCTTTCCTTTTCGGTCAGCACGAAATTGATCCATTTCAACGCGGCTTCCGGATGCGGCGCGTCTTTTGGAATCGCCATCATGTCGAACCAGATTGGACCGCCCGCATCTGGAATGACATATTTGATGTGATAAGACTTCTTCGCATCGATGGCGGCGAGACGCGCGGTGTTGACGTCGCCTGACCACCCGAAAGCGATACAGATGTCGCCGTTCGCCAGATCGTTGATGTAGCTGCTCGAATTGAACTGGGCGATATACGGGCGAATACCTTTGAGCAACTCATAAGCTTGCTGATAATCGGCCGGATTGTGGCTGTTCGGATCCTTCTTCAGATAGAGCAGCGCGAGGCCAAAGGCATCGGCGGGAGAATCGATCATCGATATGCCACAGCTTTTCAGCTTCTGGGCATTGCGTGGATCGAACAGCAGGTCCCAGCTATTCAGCGGCGCATTGGCGCCGAGCGCGGCCGTCACTTTTTCGACGTTGATGCCAAGCCCGTCCGTGCCCCACGACCAGGGAATGCCGTACTGATGGCCAGGATCTTCCGCCGCGAGAATCTTCATGATCTCGGGATCCAGATGGGCCATGTTAGGGAGCTTCGACGCGTCGATCTTCTGGAAGATGCCGGCCTGCACCTGGCGTGCCCAGAATGCGTCGGACGGCACCACCACGTCGAAGCCGGAACTTCCCGACAGCAGTTTCGCCTGGAGCGTTTCGTTGGAATCGAACTCCTGGTACACGACTTTGATGCCGGTTGCTTTCTGGAAATTCGCGACCGTGTCCTTGCCGATCGAATTGCCCCAGTTGTACACGTTGACGACCTGCTCGTCGGCTTGCACGGACGGCGTACTGTAGTAAGCCGCGCCGCCCATCGCCAGTGCTGCAAGAACGCGTGTGAGCCAGCGCCCCGATGCTGCTGTTGCCATCTACGTCTCCTCCGAATGGATGCGTCTCAAGCGCTTTGCACCGTCGGTGCCGAAGCGTTGAAGCGACTGTATCCGGAGGAAAACCGCCGGTCTGCCCTGCCTGCGGGGGGCCAAACAGCAAATCGGTGCGAGGGTAAACGCGAGATTCAGACCTCGCCGTGCGCCCAGGCGAACAATTCACCCTTGGTGCGCAAGCCGAGCTTGGCGAACGCGCGTTTGACATACGACTCGGCAGTCGACACGCGCAGCTCCAGGCGCGTCGCCGCTTCGGGCACGGTTTTGCCGGTCAGCAACAGTTTGCAGATCTCGTGCTCGCGCCGCGACAGTCGAATCTCGCTCGCGGCGAGCCGCTCCTCGAAACTCGACGCCGGTTGGATTGCGGACGCTTGTGAGGTGCAGCGCCGCACGGCCGCCGTGCTCGCGTGCAATTCACACAAGGGAAACAGGAATTCGCCCATCTGCCGCAGCAAGGTGAGCTCGGTGAAAGAAAACGCGGGACGTTCGCGCGTGCGGATCAGCGCGAGCGAATACTGGATGTTGCGCGAGCCGCGCACGAGGAAGCACTCCTGGTTGGCATCCGCGACGTCGTACAGGGCACGGCGGAAATCTTCGTCGGCGATCGCGTGAACGTCGCGTTGAATCAACTGGGTGCCGACGATGCCACGCATCGACGCGATCAGCGGGTCCCGTTCGTAGTAGCGCTCGTAGTAAAGCTCCATCAACTGAACGATCATCGGAATGCGCGCGGGACCGCCGCTGCCGAGCCACTCGGCGACATAGCCCTTGCCGAAGCCCGGCGTGAGCCGCACACGTTCCAGATGCACGGCATCGGCGAACACGCTGCGTTCCAGAAACGCGCTCAGATTCGGCAGGAAGTCGGCGGTGCCGACAGCGTGGACGAGGTCGCCCAAGGCCCTCGGCTCGACCTGAACCAGCGGCGCGCGAACAGGCAAAGCAAAGTGCGATTCGGTCATGTCCGTCTCGATTCTTATGATCGGAGCACACTACCTCATCAAAAAGTCGGCGTCTTTAGGCGCTCGCCCACCGGCCCGTGGGCCGGGCGCCCAACGCTTATGCAGCTGAGCGGCGGGCCTCTTTGGGCCCGTCCGCTTCATCGCCGCACTCTCAGGTCCTACTTTTTTAATGCCGATGCCTCGTAACACCGGTCTTCTCTCCCGCACCTACCCCCGACATTGCAACCCTTCCCTTCGACAGATTCAGACTCAGGCAGCGGTACGCCGCCTCGGCTTCATCTGCGCTTCACTCCCGAGCTGGTCGAGAAGCTTGATAACGCGTTTGCGCTGGCTGGCAATCAACTCGTGAGTCTCTTCCAGCACGCGAATGCGTTTTTCCCAATACTCATGGTCGAGTGGGACTAATACGCTGACCGCGCCCCCGCGCGTCAGGTACTGAACCATGTTCTCAAGATGCTCCAGTTGGCTATCTACCAGACTGGACGGACGCCGCCCGCCGCGTTGGGCGGTCGGTTGATTGTTCGTGCCGCTCATCTTTGATACCCCGTAACTGACCCGCCGGCAAAGCTTGGACCCTCGCACCCATTGCGCCGCGAATGCCGGAGCGGCGCGCTTACAACGCGCAGTTGCGATTCCAGAACGGGGCCTGTTATAAGTAGCTTGGTTGCGCCGTCGATGAAAGCGATCTGCATCTAATCATCGGACAATACCGTAAGTTTTTTGTTTGGCTTTACCATACGTCTCAGTTTTGATGCACAGCGTATGAAATATTTGGTAACCGCCGCGCCCCCGCCGGCACCGCGCCCCTCGTTCGCAGCAACCGATCCATGAACCAGCGCACATTGCCGCACCATCTGGCCGCTGCCGCCGCAGCCGAATCGCGCTCCGCCATTTCCACGAGCCGCTTCAGCACGCACGCGCTCGCAGCCGAAGAACAATTTCTGGCCTGGCGCCAGCGCGTGGGGCATGTGGTCGATGCGCCGCCGTCGAAGGAACAGATTGCCCGGGGATTTCGCGCTGAAATCGACCTCTATGCCGTCGGCGGCATGGTGTTTTCGGACTGCAGCACGGAACCGATGCGGCTGGAACGGTCGGTCGCGCGCGTTTCCACGGACTCGCGGCGGGATTACGCCTTTCATCTGTTCGTGGAAGGTGAAATCGGCCATGTGACGGGCATGCGCAAGAAACGCAGCGCGCCGGGTTCAGTGCAGGGCATCGTCGCGCTCGACATGAATCAGCCGTTTCAGGCCGAACGGCCCAAAAGCCGGCTTCTGACCCTGTTTGTACCGCCCGCGATCGTGGACGAGGAACTGCGCGACGGCACAGCGATTCACGGCCGCATTGTCCAGCAGGGTGCGCCGCTGACCGGCCTCGTGCTGGACCACCTGGCGGCAGTCGCGAGAGAAATCCCCACGCTCGACCCGGCCGCCGCGGCGCAGGCACTACAAACCGGTGCCCAACTGCTGGTCGCCACCTTCCGCAAGGAGTCGCGTCTGACCGGCGCGAGCCGCGCGGCGATGCAGGCCGCCGTGATGGGACAAGTGCGGCGCTATGTGGACGCCAACCTGCACGAGAGTCACCTCACGCCGACCAGCGTGGTTCAGGCCCTACAACTGAAACGCGCCACCATCTATCGCTGGTTCGAGCACGAGGGCGGGCTCGGCGCCTACATTCGCAATCGGCGCTTGCGGGAAGCGGCGGACGAACTAGTCCGTTTCCCCCATCTTCAGGTGACGGAAATCGCCTACGGACTCGGTTTCCAGAGCGCGTCCGATTTCACCCGTGCATTTCGCCGCGCCTTCGACATCAGCCCGCTCGACATGCGGATGCGCGCGTTGGACCTGCAGCAGCACAGCGCGGGTAGCGCTGAAGTCGCGTTCAAGCCGGCGGCTGCGAAGCACTGGCCAAGCGCGCATCCCTCGCTTCTGCCTCGGGAAATGCCCTCAACGCGGCAAGCGTGAGCAGGGTCGCGCCCATCAGATACCACGCCGGCACCATCGGATCGCCCGTCCGGTCGATCAGCCACGTCACGAGGAACGGCGAAAAACCGCCGAACAGCACGACGCCGAAGCTGTAAATCACCGCCATGCCGGCCGCGCGCCGATGCGCCGGAAACGCCTCCATCATCATCACGGAAGCCGGGCCGGCGTTGTTGACCGCAAGCGCCACGTACGCGGTGATGATGACGAGCGCGGCGACGTCGCCCACGCCGTGGGTCAGCGCCCAGAATGCCGGCCATGCGGCCGCCAGCGACGCCACGAGTGCCGCGTACTGCAGCGTCTTGCGGCTCGCGAAGCGGTCGGCTGCGCGCGCCACCAGCGGCGTCACCACGAGAATCACGAGGCCTGAGAGGCAGGCCGTCAACAGGCTGATTGCCGGCGGCCGATGCAGCGTACGAACCAGATAGGCCGGCATATAGAAGACGGTGAGGTAGATGCCCACTGAAGGCGCCGCCATCATCAGGAGGCCGCAGAGGAACGGACGCGGGTACGCCGTGAGCATGCGCCCCGGACTGAGCCGCGCCCGCTGCAGCGGCGCGCCCACCGGCATCCGGCGCCGCAAATACCAGCCGACCGGTCCAATCAGGCCGCCCAGCGCGAACGGAACGCGCCATCCCCAGTCATGCATGGCGGCGGGCGACAGCAGCGCCGTCATGCTCGCCCCGACCAGCGCGGCGACGAAGGCGGCCGCGCCCTGGCTCGCGCCGCGCCAGCTCACCATGAAACAACGGTGCCGGTAGGCGACGGACTCCATCAGCGAAGCCGACGCCGGCCCGATCTCCCCGCCTGCCGCGAGCCCCTGCATCAGGCGCGCGAGCACCATCAACACCGTCGCGGCATGGCCGATCGAGGCATAGCCTGGCAGGCACGCGATCAGCCATGTGCCAAGGGTCATCAGGGTGAGCGATACCGTGAGGCCGGCTTTGCGGCCACGGCTGTCGGCGATGTGCCCAATCATGATCGCGCCGAGCGGGCGCATCACGAACCCCGCGCCGAAGGTGGCAAGCGAAAGCAGCAGCGACGACGCGGGATTGCTAGATGGAAAGAACAGATTGCCGATAATGACTGCGGAAAAGCTGTAGACGGTGAAGTCGTACGTCACAAAACCATTACCGATAACAATTGCAACGACGATACGCCTGAGTTCGGCGCGGGACGGTTGGGCCGCTTCGTGGGCAGCAGTGTGCATGGATTGCGTTTGAGGGGGGGACGTCGACGGTTTCAAGAGATCGGCAGAATGGAGGCAAAGCTCCTTTCTTTAACGGCGCGAGGAAACGCAACTTTACACTCGCAGGCGAATTCGCGTCGCGTACGTGACCGGCGGAGGGCGTCATGGCCAGCCGTTGGGAGCGCATCTGAACGCGCTGCTACACTTCTACACCGTCCACTTCCCGAACAATCCTCGCCGCCCGGCATCATGCTGATCGTAGTCTGCGTGAGCGTCGCACGGCACATTCTTCGGCTGACCCACTCCGCACCCCATGCTTCGATTCGAGAACCTCAGCAAGCGCTATAGCGAACGCCTCATCTTTCAGGGACTGCATTACGACGCGGCGGCAGGATGCGTGGCGCTCAACGATGAATCCGGCAGCGGCAAGTCGACCTTGCTGGGCATCCTCGCCGGCACGATCGAGCCCGACGCGGGCGAGGTCTGGCTCGGCGGGCATTCGCTGCGTACCGCGCCGCACGAGGCGAAATCCGTGCTCACGTATGTGCCCGAAGACTGCATGACGTATCCGGACCAGACCGGTCGCCATTATCTGGATCGCGTGGCGTCAGAGAGAAAGACAACGGCCGGCAGCCCCACGCTCGAGCTTGCCAGACGCTTCGGACTCGAGCCGCATCTCGACAAGCGCTTTGAGCAGATGTCGTTTGGCACGCGCAAGAAATTCTTCCTGACGGGGGCCGTGCTCGGCGAGACGAAAGTCGTGATCGCGGATGAGCCGGTCGGCGGACTCGACGCCTCGGCGCGTGGGGTGCTAATCGATCTGTTTAAAACGCTGGCCGAAACCCGCACAGTCTTTTTCTCAAGTTACGACACGGCCTTTACGCAAGCTTGCGAAGCGAGAACCCTCAGTTTTGCGGACCTGGGGATGCGCGACTAAGCCGTTTCTGCGCGCAGCGGTCTTGCGCCAGGCACAATCTTTCGATTCCATAACGGCGCCCTCCCCGGGTATCGTCCACTGGCACACCGCGCGAATCTGCCCTACATTTTCCTAGTCGGTCGCCAATGATCGCAGTAGCAGTCGCTGATTGTCATTGGCCTCGGGCCCGGGCCACTGGGCGCCGAACCGTCAAACCGTCGAGATTTCGAAAACGGCATTCACGCCGGCACGTCTGACCAGGCTTGGAGGAGACATGGCCGTCTTCGCTAACTTTTGGCGTTTGATTGTCGGCAAGCCGCTGGATCCACTCGACCCCCGAACTCGCCACGCGATCGCTGTCACCCCCCTGCTGGCCTGGGTAGGGCTCGGTGCCGACGGGTTGTCATCGTCATGCTACGGGCCGGAAGAAGCCTTCCTGGCGCTCGGCCAACACACCGCGCTTGCCTTGTTTCTCGCCCTGGCGACGGCCGCGACGGTCTTCATCATCGCGCTCGGGTATAACCAGGTCATTCAGCTGTTTCCCACGGGCGGCGGCGGCTATCGCGTCGCGACAGCGTTACTGGGCCCGCACCCTGGGCTGGTTTCAGGCGCCGCGCTGCTGGTCGACTACGTGCTGACCATCGCCACGTCGCTCGCGAGCGGCGTCGATGCATTCTTCAGCTTGCTGCCGGTGAGCGCGCAGGCATTCAAGCTCGCCACCGAACTCACGCTCATCGTCCTGATGACCGGTCTCAACTTCCGCGGCATGCGCGAGTCGATCATGGTGCTGTTGCCGATCTTCCTCGGCTTCGTGGTGCTGCATCTTGGTCTCATCGTGTACGGCGTCGCGGTGCACGGCGATCATCTGGCCGGCGTCGTGCCGGGCGCCATCGGCGAAGCGCGCGGCATGTCGCAGGCTGTCGGCCCCTTCGTGGTGGCGGCCTTGCTCATGCGAGCGTTCTCGCTGGGTGGCGGCACGTACACGGGCCTCGAAGCCGTGTCGAACAATGTCAACATGCTGGCCGAGCCGCGCGTGCCGAACGGCAGGACAACGATGTTCTATATGTCCACCTCGCTCGCCTTCACGGCCGGCGGCATCATCCTGCTGTACATGTTGTGGCATGCCAAGGCGGTGGAAGGTCAGACGCTCAATGCGGTGGTGTTCGGCAGCATCATCGATCATCTCGGGCTGGGCTCGGCGTTCGCGCGGCATGCGCTGCTCGCCGCGGTGCTGGCCTTCGAGGCTGGTCTGCTACTGGTGGGTGCGCAGACCGGTTTTCTGGACGGGCCGGCCGTGCTGTCGAACATGGCGTCGGATTCGTGGGTGCCGCGTCATTTCCGCGATCTGTCCGCGCGCCTCGTCAGACAGAACGGCATGGTCGTGATGGGGCTCGCCAGCCTCGCCATTCTCATCTGGACGCACGGCGACGTGTCGGTCCTGGTGGTGCTGTACAGCATCAACGTGTTCCTGACCTTCAGCCTCTCCCTGCTGGGTTTGTGCATTTACTGGTGGGGCCATCGCCGTGACGGCAAACACTGGCTCCAGCACTTCGCGCTCTCCGCGCTTGGGCTATCGGTCACCAGCACCGTGCTGGTGATTACATTGATCGAAAAATTTACGGAGGGGGGCTGGCTAACCGTGCTGGTGACCGGCGCGGTAGTGGCGCTGTGCTTCGTCGTCAAACGGCATTACAACGAAACCCGCACACTGATTGCGAAGGAAGATGCACTCTTTGCCGGCGCGCCACCCGAGGCCGGCGACGCGGCTGTGCCGCTCAAACCCGATCCGTCCCAGCCGACCGCGATTCTGCTCGTCGGCAAACACCGTGGGGCCAGCATGCATGCGCTGCTATGGGTGAACCGGCTGTTTCCCAATCACTTCAAGAATGTGATCTTTCTCGCCGTCGGCGAAGTGGACGCGCAAAGCTACGAAGGCGCGGAGCACCTGGAGCAATTGCGGCAAACGATTTCGGCATCGCTCGACTACTACGTTGGGTTCTGCCGCCGGCACGGCATCGCCGCCGAATACCGGATCGATTTCGGCACCGACCCAGTCGACGAGTTCATCAAGCTGGCCGGGGCCACGATGGAGGAATTCCCCAACAGCGTTTGCTTTGCCAGCAAGCTGATTTTCAAACGGGTGAATATCCTGACCCGGTGGCTGCACAATCACACGCCGGTGGAAATCCAGACGCGCCTCCATCAGGAGGGCAAACAGATGGTGTTGCTGCCGATGAATATTGGGTGATTCAGTGAACCATCGTCACCGGCGTGGGCGTGCGCCTTGACAGCGACGCGAACATGGCTAGTCTGCGGAAGAAACCCATATGGCTGGCATCGATCACCATCACGTCGGGCTGGGTGGTGGCCGCGTAGTCAGCGATCGCTTTCGTGCGGTGGCCGAATACCCGTTTCCAGTGGTAAGGCACGCCCGCTTCTTCGAGAATGGTGCGCACGTCGATCAACGCTTTCAGCATGGCCTGCTTTTCCTGGCGCACCAGTGCGCTGCGGCTGTGGAAGGCTGCCGCGCGCCCCTGGTCGACAGGCTCGAGCACTTCCAGCAATTCGACTTCGGTGACGCCGCGTTCCAGATACATGAACGCCGCGTAGCGCGCGGCTTCTATCGCGCCACCTTGGTCGAGAACAGGGATTAGCATTCGTATCATCGAAAACTCCAAGCGGGTACTTTGTACTTTTAGCTTAATCAATGCGGCATTAAAGTCGCGTAAAAAAATCAGCTGGTTTTATTTGCAGCGTATGGGCGAATTCCACAGCGGCGCCGTGGCCATATCACGATGCCTTTATCGCAGCAGGATTCAGCTCGATATGCAAAATCACCAGCCACCGCTTCGGACAATCCTCGGCAATCTGCAGATCCTGCTTCTTGTCCCCGCCCGTCTTCACGAAACCCTTCTCACGCGCGAAGCCGAACGCGCGCCGCGCATCGGATTGCAGCCACAGCGTCAGCAGCCCGCATGTCACACAGCTGAAAAGCCAGATCGTTTCATGAGGCAGCGCTGCATCGAGTTGCTGGGCGACGTACGTAAAAATAGTCGTGAGAACCTGATTGAAGAAGAAGGCGATGGCGACAACCTTGCACATCCCTCTGAACATCATGGCGGGTTTTGAGGGGGGCATGGAATCTCAAACCCCGAGCATGCGGCGAGCTTCGACTTCGGCCAATGCCAACGCTTCGTCTGAATCACGCATCGGCCGCCCGCAGCCACGTCCGGTAACTTGCTGGATCTGCTTGTCGTGCCGGGTGGTTGTCACACGCAGTGCGCCTTTGAACATGTTGCCCGGAGCGGGGAATACACACGCCTCGACAGTCACGTTGCCCTTTGTTTGTTTGAATGCCATACAACCTCCAGCCCATCACAGATTTTTTTACGGCGGAACGCCCAACTCAAACTGTACGGATAACGCCATAAAGACCGGGAAACGATTGTCGCCGGCGATATAAAAATCCTGTGAAATTCAGCGCACGCCGACCAGCCGGTAGCCCACGCCGGACTCGGTGACAATATGTTCAGGATGGGCCGGATCGCGTTCGAGCTTGTGGCGCAGATGCCCCATGTAGATTCGCAGATAGTGGTGGTTGTCGGTTTGCAAGGGGCCCCATACCTCGCCGAGCAGTTGCTCATGCGTCAAGACGCGCCCAGGATGGCGCACCAGCGCGGAGAGCAGGCGATATTCGGTGGGGCTGAGATGGACGGTCCGGCTGCCGCGCACCACCCTGCGCTCGCCGAGATCGACCGTGACGAGGCCGAACTGAACCTGCGGCAGGCCGACCCTGTCACCGTTGGTCTGCCTGCGTAAATGCGCGCGAATCCGCGCGCTAAGCTCGGGTAAGCCGAAGGGTTTGGTGAGGTAATCGTCGGCGCCGGCATCGAGCGCGGCAACCTTGTCTTCCTCGCGGCTTCGCGCCGACAGGACGATCACCGGCATCGCGGACCAGCCGCGCAACTCACGGATGACCTCGATGCCGTCCATGTCCGGCAAACTCAGATCGATGATGACCAGATCCGCCAGCCGCGTCGCAGCCTGGGCGAGGCCTTGTGCGCCGGTCTGCGCTTCGAAGACACTCATGCCGGCCGCTTCGAGGCTGGTGCGAACGAAGCGGCGGATGGCTTTGTCTGCGTCGATCACAACGACTCTTACGGTGGGATCGCTCATGAATGTGCCACGTCGACAGCACCCCGTTGAGGTCGCGGCCAACGTCCAGGCGGGGTCTCCATATAGATTATCGGACCAGCGCGTGCCGTGCGTGCGCGCCGGCAAAACAACGGACTCAATGCATCGGCTTGAGATCGTCCAACGCCAGGTTGAGCTTCAGCACATTCACGCGTGCCTCGCCGAAGATGCCGAACTGCCGTCCCGACGTATTACTCGTGATCAGATTGGTGACCTGATCGACCGGCAGGCCACGCGCCTTCGCCACGCGCGCCGCCTGATAGGCGGCAGCCGCCGGGCTGATCTCGGGGTCGAGGCCGCTGCCCGACGACGTCACCAGATCCACCGGCACCGGTTGCGACATGTCGTTACCCGCCGCCTTCAAGGCATCGAGACGGCCTTTGATTTCGTCGGCCAGCGCGGGATTGGTCGGGCCGAGGTTCGAACCACCCGAGTTTTGCGCGTTGTACGGCTGGGGCGTAGTCGCCGACAGGCGTCCCCAGAAATAGGTCGGCGCATCGAACTGCTGGCCGATCAGCGTGGAGCCGGCCAGCTTGCCGTTCCGCACGAGCAGACTGCCGTTTGCCTGTGCGGCGAAGGCGGCATGACCGATTGCGGTCACAACGATCGGATAGATCACCCCCGTGATCACGGTCATCAGGATGAACAGGACAAGTACCGGGCGAATCAGCGTTTTCATGATGTTTACTCTAGTGGGTCAGACCCAGCCGAACACGTTCAGCACCATATCGATCAGTTTGATGAACGGGAACGGCAGCAGAATGCCGCCCAATCCATAGACCAGCAGATTGCGGCGCAACAGCGACGCCGCGCCCAGCGGCCGGTACTTCACGCCCTTGAGCGCCAGCGGGATCAGCGCAACGATAATCAGCGCGTTGAAAATCACCGCCGACAGAATGGCCGACGACGGCGAGCTCAGATGCATCACGTCGAGCACACGCAGTTGCGGATAGGTCGTTGCGAACGCCGCCGGGATGATCGCGAAGTATTTGGCGACGTCGTTGGCAATCGAGAACGTGGTGAGCGAGCCGCGCGTCATCAGCATCTGCTTGCCGATCTCGACGATCTCGATCAGCTTGGTCGGGTTCGAATCGAGGTCGACCATGTTGCCGGCTTCTTTCGCGGCCTGCGTGCCGGTGTTCATCGCCACCGCCACGTCCGCTTGCGCGAGCGCCGGGGCGTCGTTGGTGCCGTCGCCCGTCATCGCCACGAGCCGCCCTTCGGCCTGGTGCGTGCGAATCGTGGCGAGTTTCGCCTCAGGCGTCACCTCGGCGAGGAAATCGTCCACGCCCGCCTCGGCGGCGATGGCGGCTGCCGTCAGGCGGTTGTCGCCCGTCACCATGATGGTCTTGATGCCCATCTTGCGCAGTTCGGCGAAGCGCTCCTTGATGCCGCCCTTGACGATGTCCTTCAACTCGATCACGCCCATGCAGCGTGCGCCGCTCTCGCCGCGGACATACTGTGAGACGACGAGCGGTGTGCTGCCGCGCCGTGCGATTTCCGTCACCGCAACCGTGAGCTCCGTGGGGAAACTGCCACCGTGCGCCTCGACATAGTGTTTGATCGCATCGGATGCGCCTTTGCGAATCTCACGGTCGGGCAGATCGACACCACTCATGCGCGACTGTGCGCTAAAGGCCAGGAAGACTGCCTGCAACGCGTGCATATCGCGTTCACGGATATTGAAGCGCTGCTTCGCGAGCACGACGATGCTGCGCCCTTCCGGTGTTTCGTCCGCCAGTGAAGACAACTGCGCCGCATCGGCGAGCTGCTCCTCGGTGACGCCCGGCGCCGGTGTAAAGGCCGACGCCTGGCGATTGCCGAGCGTGATCGTGCCGGTCTTGTCGAGCAACAGCACGTCGACGTCGCCCGCCGCTTCCACCGCGCGGCCGGAAGTGGCAATCACGTTCGCCTGCATCATCCGGCTCATGCCCGCCACGCCGATGGCCGACAGCAAGCCGCCGATGGTGGTCGGGATCAGGCATACCAGCAGCGCGACCAGTGCCGTAATCGTGACCACGTGGCCGGCTTTCGCGGCTTCGACGGAGAACATCGAGAACGGCAGCAGGGTCGCGGTAGCGAACAGCAGCACGAGCGTCAGCGCAACCAGCAGGATCGTCAAGGCGATTTCATTCGGCGTCTTCTGACGCTTCGCGCCTTCCACCATCGCGATCATCCGGTCGAGAAAGGCCTCGCCCGGATTCACGCTGACCCGCACGACGATCCAGTCCGACAGCACTCGCGTGCCGCCTGTCACCGACGAAAAATCGCCGCCCGACTCGCGGATCACCGGCGCGGATTCCCCCGTGATCGCCGATTCGTCGACCGAGGCGACGCCTTCGATCACCTCGCCGTCCGCCGGGATCACGTCGCCGGTTTCGATCAGCACGACGTCGCCCTTGCGCAGATCGGTCGCTGTCGTCATGAGGATCGGCGCCTTGGGATGCGCCTCCTGCAATTTCTTCGCCATCACGTTGTGCTTCGCGCTGCGCAGCGAAGCCGCTTGCGCCTTCGAACGGCCCTCGGCCAGCGCCTCCGCGAAGTTGGCGAACAGCACGGTAAACCACAGCCAGAGCGCGATCGCGAGAATGAAACCAGCCGGCGCTTCGGCCTGGCCCCCGAGCGCCGCGATCCACAGAATCGTCGTCAGAATGCTGCCGATGTACACACAGAACATCACCGGGTTACGCAACTGATGGCGTGGCGCGAGCTTCCTGAACGAATCGACGAGCGCCGGCCGCGCAATCGCCGGGTCGAACATCGAGCGCGCGGCGTTGCGTGCCTGACCGATGTTGCCAGGCTGATGAACCGGCGGTTGGAGTTCGTTAGTCATGCTGTCCTCTCAGTCAATGTCCCGCGACCATGATCAGATGTTCAACGACGGGGCCGAGCGCCAGCGCCGGCACATACGTCAGTGCGCCGACCAGCACCACCGTGCCGAGCAATAGCACGACGAACAGTGGGCCGTGCGTCGGCAGCGTGCCGGCGGTAGCGGAGATGCGTTTTTTGGCGGCGAGCGATCCGGCGATCGCCAGCACCGGCACAATCGAACCAAAGCGGCCGAACCACATGACGATGGCCAGCGTTCCGTTGTAGAACGGCGTATTGACCGAGAGTCCCGCGAACGCGCTGCCGTTGTTATTGGCGGCCGAACTGTACGCGTAGAGGATCTCGGAGAATCCGTGCGGGCCGGGGTTCGCGATGCCCGCCGTGCCGGCTGCCGTCAGCACGGCGATCGATGCACCGACCAGGACGAGCAGCGGTGTGAGCAGCACGGCAATCGACACCATCTTCATCTCGTACGACTCGATTTTCTTGCCGATGTATTCCGGCGTTCGCCCGATCATCAGGCCGGCCACGAATACCGCCAGCAACGCGAACACGAGCATGCCGTACAGACCCGAGCCCACGCCGCCAAAGATCACCTCGCCGAGTTCGATCAGCAGGAGCGGAACGAAGCCGCCCATCGGTGTCAGCGAATCGTGTGCGTTGTTCACCGCGCCGCACGATGCGGCGGTGGTCGCCACGGTGAAGATGCCGGACTGCGCGATGCCGAAGCGGGTTTCCTTGCCTTCCATGTTGCCGCCCGGTTGCAAAGCCGACGCGGTTTGATCGACATGCAACGATGTAAACAGCGGATTGCCGTTCTGCTCAGACGAAATCTCGCCCCAGCAGGCAACCGCGAAAGCGATCGTCATCGCCGCGAGCACCGCATAACCCTGGCGCTGGTCGCCCACTACCCGGCCAAACACCAGACACAACGCAGCCGGAATCACAAGCATCGCGATCATCTGCACGAAGTTGGCGAACGGCGTCGGGTTTTCGTACGGATGCGCGGAATTGGCGTTGAAGAAGCCGCCGCCGTTCGTACCGAGCATCTTGATCGCTTCCTGCGACGCGACCGGCCCCATCGCAATGATCTGCTTGTCGGCCTTGTTGTCCACCATCACCGGATTGCCCTTGGCGTCCTTGACGGGATTGCCCTGGGCATCGGTCTTCGGGGTTTGATATGTCGTCACTTGCAGCGTCGGCACATCTTCGTACGACTGGAAGTTCTGAATCACGCCCTGACTGATAAAGACTAGCGCGATAACCGTCGCGAGCGGCGCGAGGATATACAGCGTGATACGTGTCAGATCGACCCAGAAATTGCCGATCGTCGCGGTCGTATGGCGCGCGAAACCGCGAATCAACGCGACCACGACCGCAATGCCGGTGGCGGCGGAAAAGAAGTTTTGCACCGTCAGCGCGGCCATTTGCGTCAGATAGCTGACGGTCGATTCCGGCGTGTAGTCCTGCCAGTTCGTGTTGGTCACGAAGCTGATGGCCGTGTTGAAGGCCGCGTCGGGCGTCATCGGGCCGAAGCCCTGCGGGTTCGCGGGCAGCCATTGCTGCAAACGCAGAAATCCATACACCGCGAGTACACCGAGCGTATTAAACGCCAGTACGGCTAGCGCATAGTGCTTCCATGACATTTCGGCGCTGGGGTCGACCCCGGCGAGCTTGTAGAGCGCGGTTTCGATCGGCCGCCCTATCCGGCGAACGACGATCGAAGAACCGTCTACCACCGCGGTCATGTAACGGCCGAGCGGGATGGCGAGTGCGATCAGCGCGACGATGTACAGGCCGGGCTGGAACAGGTCATTGAAGTTCATTCGAGAGCCTCCGCGCGTAGCAAGGCATACACGAGGTAAGCGAACAGAATCAGCGTCGAGGCCGCCGCGAGCCACGTCATCCAGGTCGTCATGGACGGCCTCCCGGCGCGCGGCGAAGCTTGTCGCAGCCGACCACAAAGGCCGCGACGAGGCCGCCGAACGCAATGATTGCAATGAGGTAAAGCAGATCCATGGCCTGGTCTCCCACAACGGACTCCTGCACCATGAAATTTAGAAAAATCCGCGTAAACGAAGCGTTAATACTTCGCGGCGTTTCGTAAAAAGGATGGACGTGGTGCGACAGGCCGCCGGACGGGCGCCGCGGCATGGTCTTGCTGGGAGAGTGTCAGGCGTTCGAACTAGCGTTTGAAAACGGCCGCTGCTTGGGCCGCCGCTTATGCCGCTCAAGCCGCTTTATCGTGCGCAGCCTGTTCGAGCCAGAGCTGGCTATCGGGGAACCAGAATGCGTCCGGACGCGGCGGCGATACAAGCTTCACCGGCAACGCGGGATTGAATATCTTCGACCACGCGGACAGATAGGACGGCGTCTTCACAAGGAACCCGCAATTGGCCAGAAGCAAGCTGGAAATCAGCGCCTCGCGGCCGATTTCGAGTCCCGGATAGCCGCTGAAGTGAACGGGCGTGCTGCCGCATGCGAGCAGTTTTGCCGGTGCTACCCTGATTGGCCTGCTGAATGGCCAGGCGATGAAAAAATCGATAAACGCCTGTTCGTCGCTCGAGATGAAAATACGGGTTAAGTGCGGGTTTTCCGCCAGCGTCGATTCCACCTGCCGGCAAAAGCTTCCCCATGAAACCGGGACGGCTTCCAGCTTCTTATCGGTGCCTCTGAAATGCGCGCCAAGCGTCGACTTGCCGAGCCCGAGCTTCTGGCAGATCGCGTCGACTTCTTCGTAGATATGCGTGGCTGGCCGATAGTGCGCGAAGAAGAGTTCACTTGCGCTTCTGAGTTGAAGCCGGGCTTCATAGCGCTGACGAAAGCCCAGCTGGACCAGGTCGCGCACGGTCGAGGTTCTCACCTTATGAGTGATCGCGGGTCCCGGGGCGGTGTGCACGGGCTCGAAGAACGTCGAGAACCAGTCCAGGTTTCCTTCGGCGTCGCCATACAGCCCACCGCGTGCGCTAATGCACGGGGTCAGGCATTTCTCGTCGCAATACATCAGAATAAACAGGACCATCTGCATCACGGAGAAAAACCCGGAGTTCTCCTGAATCTCGATGGAGAAAACGCCCCTGTTCAAACGCTGTTTCGCATGAAGTGAAATCCGGCGCGGCATGGCCACGGAATGCTTGAATCCCTCGCTGCGTCGGATCTGCTTCGCCCGATCGACCACCTTTCTCAACATGCCCGACTCCTAATTAATTAGGTGTTCTTTGAAATGGCACGTGCCTGTTTTCTGCAAAGGAAGGGACGGCCCAGCATAACACCTCAAAATATTTGGCCAAGTAAGTTTGGCTTGTCTTCGTGAGCTATCGCACAAAAGACCGGTAAGGCTTTCCCTGGATGGGCGGCCGACACCTAGCGTCCACCGCATTAATAGATCGTGTTGCTACAACTGGCGCGACAACATGAATATCGGCGTAAACGCTTGACCTTCCCACCATGGGAAGGTCCACGCTTGAGTTCTGATTTCTCATCGGAGGTAAGAAATGGAATTCAATATCCCGGATATGTCATGCGGCGGTTGCGCCAATGCCATTACGCGTGCAGTGACCGGCCTCGACCCCGCTGCGCGGGTCGATGTCGATGTTCCCGTTAAAATCGTGACGGTCACCTCGACGCTGCCGCCGGCACGCGTCATCGAGGCCATTGAGGCAGCGGGCTTTCATCCGTCGCTCAAGGGCTAACCAGATCGCATCAGGCGAGTCTGCCGATTGAGCTGGGCGCCCTGCTCGCCTGAAATGATTTTTTCACTAACGGCAAACCTAATATGAAAAACCTTCGTGCATTCCGTGCCCTTTGCCTGTTCAGCGGCGTTGCATTTGCTGTCGCGGCTGCCCCCGTCCATGCCCTGCAGGGTGCCTCGATGCCTGGCATGGACATGTCCGGTTCAATGGACGCCGGGTCGAGCGCATCGACGCAGGCGTTCAAGGACGCCGACGCGAAAATGATGCAAAACATGGAAGCGCCTGCCTATACGGGCGATGCCGACAAGGACTTCGTGGCCCATATGATTCCGCATCATCAAGGCGCGGTCGAGATGGCGCAGGTGGAACTGAAATACGGTAAAGATCCCGAGTTGAAACGCCTGGCCCGAAACATCATCAAGGCGCAACACGACGAGATCGCGTTCATGCAGCGCTGGCAGGCAAAGCACGGTGTGAAGTGACAACGGGCATCGCCTACCTCCGCGAGACGCTGCAGGCGACACAGCCGCAATGATGCCGTGTAGTGGGTGATTCGCCGCGGCGGGCCATACGCACGAACTTCATGTCGAAGTAAGCGCCATGGCCTTTCCGCGGATATCATCAAACGCTTAATATTCACCACAAATTGTAACCTTACGTTACAATCCGCCCATTTTTGAGATGGGCGGACGCGTTCGCGCTCACCGCCTCCATAAAAATAATCAAAGGCCAAAGGGTGCCGCGTGCAAGCGAGTAATGAATTGCCGTTGGTGGTTGATCTGGATGGAACGCTGACGCTGACCGATACGCTGGCCGAATCCGTCATTCAGATCGTCAAGAAGAATCCAGTGAATCTGATCCGCTTGCCGATGTGGCTGCTCGGCGGCCGCGCGGGCTTCAAGCGGGCGATCGCGTCGCGCACCGACCCACTCGCGGCATCCCTGCCGTATCGCCAGTCGCTGCTCGACTATCTGATCGTGGAAAAGCGCCGCGGCCGCCGGATCGTTCTCGCGACCGCCGCGCACCGCAGCATCGCCGACAATGTGGCGACGCATCTTCAGTTGTTCGACGATGTGCTGGCCACCGGCGATAACGACAATCTCAAAGGCAGCGCGAAGCTCGCCCAAATCAGAGAGCACATCGGCGAGGATTTCGTCTACGCCGGCGACAGCCACGCGGATCTGCCGATCTGGCAAGCATCACAAGCAGCGGTCCTCGCCGGCGCGTCATCAGGCGTCGCGGCATCGGTTCGCAACACCGTTCCGGTCGAACGGGAGTTCTCGAATGCCGCCGCGGGCATCGCCACGTGGATCAAAGCGCTGCGTGTGCATCAATGGCTCAAGAATCTGCTGCTGTTCGTGCCGCTCTTTACCGCGTTCTCGTTCTTCGACACGGAAAAGCTGGCGACCCTGATCGTCGCGTTCTTTTCGATGTCACTGGGCGCGTCGGCGACCTACATCCTGAACGACCTGTGGGACCTGAGCAGCGACCGCCAGCATCCGCGCAAGTGTTTTCGTCCGTTTGCCAGCGGCGCGCTGTCCATCGCGAGCGGGTTCGGCTGCGCCGCCATGCTGCTCGCGATATCCGTGACGCTGGGCGTGATTGCGTCGCCCGCGTTCGCGGCGATGCTCGTGCTCTACCTGTTCGCCACGAGTGCCTATAGCTGGGTATTGAAGAAGCAGCCGCTGATGGATGTGATCGTGCTGTCGCTGTTGTATACGCTGCGCATTTTCGCGGGATCGGTAGCCGTGAACATCGCGGTCAGCAAGTGGTTGCTGGCCTTCTCCTTGCTGACCTTTCTGAGTCTCGCGCTGGTCAAGCGCTGCGCCGAGCTGGTGTCGGTGCGCCAGAGCGGCGCGTCCGCGACGGCCGGCCGCGACTACCGCGTCGGCGATCTCGAAGTACTGTGGCCGCTCGGCATCGGCGCCAGCTTTGCCGCGGTGGTGGTGTTTGGCCTCTTCATCAACTCGCCCGACACGATCGCACGCTACAACGAAGCGAATCTGTTGTGGCTCGTGGCGATCGGCTTCATCTATCTGCTCGCGAGGCTGTGGCTCGCTACGGTGCGCGGCGAGATGGACGACGACCCCGTCGTCTATGTCATCGAAGACCGCGGAAGCCGGCTGACGATGCTCTCGATGGTCACCCTCGTGATCGTCGCTCACTTCATGCATTTAACGTAACTGCAGGCCAGAATAACCGTGATGAAGAATCGCCGACTGTTGAGCTTCTGCCGCTTTTCGATTGTCTTCGTGACGCTGCTGGTGTGCTGCGGCAACATCACGAATAGCTTCCTGTTGAAGTGGGGCTTTCGCGACGACCAGCGCAATGCCGATTACATCCACACGCCTTCGCTGGTCGGCGTCATGGAAGGCGCGGCGCCGAAGCCCTACGTCTACCGTTCGGCCATGCCGAAGGCCGCCAAATGGATGGTCGAGCAGATCAGCCCTGAGCACCAGCTCAAGTTCTTCAAATCCATCACGCGATACGACTCGCTGCATCACGCCTATTTTTCAGGCGTGCCCGACCACTACTGGACACCGGTGGTGGCGATCGGTTACCACGTGATGTATTTCGCCGTGATGCTGGCGACGATCTTCACGCTGCTGTTCGTCTACCGTCTTGCGCGCATGCAGGGTTTGTCATTCGGCCGCGCGCTCGGCTTTCTGGTCGCCTTCAGCATGCTCTATCCGCTGACCTTCCAGAAAGGCGGCTACTACTACGACTTCTTTGAAATACTCGGCGTATTCGGCGTCGTCTATTTCTTCCTGAAGCGCTCGATGCTGATGGCCACGCTGTTTGTCGCGCTGTTTTCGTTGAACAAGGAAACCTTCTTCCTCGTGCCGGCCGCGTTGTTCTTCCTGCACGACAGCGACGTTCCGATGAAGAAGCGGTTCGCGTGGCTGGCGGTGCAATTCGGCATCTGCATGGCGACGCGGCACTTCATCATGAGCGGCTATCAGGCGAACGACGGCGGCTTCGTTGAGATTCACGGGGTGCACAACCTGTTGTTCTGGCTGAACCCTTTGTCGTACCTCAGTTTCTACAATGCTGTCGCCAAGGGCGTGTTCACGCCGAGCCTGCAAAACCCGTTGATCGCCGTTCCGCTAATCGTGTTTCTCTATCACGCATGGCGCGAGTCACCGTCGCTCTATAAGCGGTATTTCCTCGCGGCGGCTTTGCCGATTGCCGCGTTGTGTGCATGCTTCGGCTTTGAAGACGAAGCACGCGATGCCGCACTCGTTTTTCCCGCTGTCGTCCTGATTGCGCTGCATGGGGCAAGCCGGTTTGGCGAGATTTTTGGCGGACTGGATGAGGCGGTGGCGCGCGAACCGCAGCGCCGGCCGGAGGCGTCGCGCGCGGCTGCAGTTGTCAATGCGCCCACGACAGTGCTGGAGAAAGTCTGAACTTCACGCAGACCCAATAGGGTCGCTCACCGCGCCTCGCTGCACCGCCTGCCCCGACTGCTCGCCGAACTGCAAGGCAGCAAGCTGGGCATAGAGCGGTGAGCTCAGAAGGAGCTCGGCATGACGGCCCTGCGCGACGACGCGGCCGTGTTCCAGCACGACGATGCGGTCGGCCTGCTGCACGGTCGCGAGGCGGTGCGCGATGACCAGCGTGGTGCGGTTCTGCGCGGCGTTATCCAACGCCTTTTGCACCAGCCGTTCGCTGGCTGCATCGAGCGCACTGGTGGCTTCGTCCAGCAGCAGGATGGGCGGATTCTTCAGGATCGCGCGCGCGATCGCAATGCGCTGGCGCTGCCCGCCGGACAGTCGCACGCCGCGCTCGCCGAGAAAGGTATCGTAGCCTTGCGGCAGTTCTTCGATAAAGCCGGCCGCAGCGGCCATATCGGCAGCCCGCTGAACTTGCGCGAGGGTGGCTTCCGGCGCGCCGTAGCGGATGTTGTCGAGCACGCTGCCGGAGAAGATCACCGATTCCTGCAGCACCACGCCGATCTCCTTGCGCAATTCGGCGAGCGGCACGTCACGCGTCGGGACGCCGTTGATCAGAATGCTGCCGGACTGCGGATCGTAAAAACGCAGCAGCAGTTGGAACAGCGTAGTCTTGCCCGCACCGGACGGGCCGACCAAGGCGACGTGTTCACCCGGACGGACATCAAGCGAGAGTGCGGAGAGCGCAGCAATGCCAGGGCGCGAGGGATACGAGAAGCTGACGTTGTCGAAGCGGATGCCCTCCCCTCGCACAGGCAGCGCAACCGTAGTCGCTGCCTGCACCACCGGCGAGCACGCCGCCAGCAGTTGCAGCAAACGTTCGGTGGCGCCGGCGGCGCGCTGCAGATCGCCCCACACCTCGGCAACGGCGCCCACGGCGCCGGCCGTGAACACCGCGTAGAGAATGAACTGGGATAACTGGCCCGCCGTCATGCGCCCGGCCAGCACCGCCTGTGCCCCGAGCCACAACACGAACACGATGGCGCTGAACACCAGCACGATCACCACGGCGGTCAACCAGGCACGCGCGCGAATGCGCGTAAGCGCGGTGTCGAAGGCCGCCTCCACCGCGCCGGCAAACCGCCGCGCCTCGAAAGGCTCCTGCGTATACGACTGCACGGTCGGCATAGCGTTGAGCACCTCGCCCGCCAGCGCGCTCGTGTTCGCGATCTTGTCCTGGCTCGCGCGCGAGAGCCGCCGCACGCGCCGGCCGAAGATCACGATCGGCGCGACCACCACGACCAGCGTGGCAATGATGTAACCGGACAGCACCGGGCTCGTCACCGCCAACATCGTCACGCCACCGGTCAGCAGGAAGAAGTTGCGCAATCCCAGCGACAAACTGGTGCCCACCACCGCCTGGATCAACGTGGTGTCGGCGGTGAGTCGTGACAGCACCTCGCCGGTCTGTGTGGTTTCGAAGAACTGCGGACTCATCCCTAGCACGTGGTCGTAGACCGCACGCCGCAAATCAGCCGTGACCCGCTCGCCCAGCCATGACACGAGGTAGAAGCGCAGCGCCGTGGCGGCAGCCAGTACCAGCGATACGACGAATAGGGCGAGGAAATAGCGATCGATGTGCGCCCGGTCGCCCCCCGCGAAGCCACGATCGATCAGGTATTTGAACGCGACCGGCAACACCAGGGTGGCGCCCGCCGACGTCACCAGCGCGAGGAACGCGAGCGCCCAACGGCCGGCATAGGGGCGCAGGAACGGAAACAGGGCGAACAGCGGCCCCACACGTGACGAAGGCGATGAGGGCAGCGAAGGCGGAACAGCATCTGGCATGAGGATTCCCAAGCGAATCGGAGGTCACCCAGATTGTGCCAGTCCTGCGGATTCGAAGGCGGTTCACGTAAAAGCCTGGCGTTGATCCGTGGGGGCTGCTGTATGCGCCGCCACGCGCCGCCCTGAAGGACGGTGCGCCTATCCGGCAACACGCCTGCCGGCGGACTCTTTCCATGTGCTTGCCGCAACTGGCCATCTGGATCAAGATCGAGTCGACTCATCCGGCTGAGGCCATTCCCATGACAGACGATTCCGATCCCGACAAACTGAAAGGTCCCGGTGGCTTGACCCTGCGCCAGATCCACGAACAGGTGCAGAAGAGCGTCGAGCGCGACCGTGAAGAGCAGGCATCGCACAACGCTATCGCTCCGCAGCGGAGCAGGTGGCAACGTTGGGTGCGTCACGTGTGGGGTCGCAGCGGGCGTCGCTAGGCCGCGAGCTTACCCCGCTTTTTTCCCGGCGTAGTCGAGGGCATCCCAACGGTCTCGTGTTGGCATGCATGCAAGCAGGCCGTCGCGGCATGTCAGTCGCAAAGCTCGCGTGCGAGCCTCTGTCATTGAGCCGCTACCGGGCCGTGCTAAGCTAGGCTGCTGTACTTGGCTCGCGCCCACACACAGCGGTGCGACATCTTCCCGAAAGCCGCATTACACCGCAGCGTCATACAAAGCCCTCATCGCTTTTTCAAATGTCCGTGCTTTGCACGGCCCATTCCTGATCATTACAAGTAGATTCACCTGGAGAACCATGATGAGCAAGAAGTCCGCCTCCAACCCGGCCGTCGAGTCGAACGATACGACGGCGACAGCGCTGACGGCGCTGGCAACGCAGATCAATGCGTTCGTACACGAAGGGACGCTCGACAGCCGGTTCGCCGCGAAACTCGTCAAGCGCCTGAAGAAAGAGGCCGAAGCCATTTCAGAAACTGGCCATGCGACGAAGTCCGACTGGAAGGAGTTGAAGAAGGCCTTCGACGCGGTCGATGCAGCGCTGCGCAAACACGATGCGAGCTTGCTTGTCACGGCCAATGCGGCGCTGCGGGCGTCAGACGACACACCCGAAGCCACGACACCGCAGTAAGCGCCGAACGCAGCGTACCCCGCATCGTCCCGCCCAGAACACCCTTTACGGAGCCGCGACACCCTGCGTCGCCGCCGTGTACGGCGAGTAGAAGCTAATGCCGGCCCAGGTAGGCGTCGGTGCGTTATACAGCGCTGCGCCCTGGGTATAGTTGGCGCCGTCGTGCCAGTCGCCGGTACCGGTGTACTGGGGCACCGCCGGATACGGGTACACCGGGCGCGAGGCGGTCACGGCGTTCGACGCATTGGTCTGGTACGTCATGACCGCGTTCGGCGCGCTGCCCTGCTCGACCCAGCCGGTGATCTGCGTCACCAGGTCGATGTTGGGGAAGCCCTCGCCGCCACCGCAGTGGCCGACGCCCGGCACGAGGTACAGGCGCGCGAATGCGTCCACGTTCGACGCGCCCATCGTGTTTTGCATGGCCTCGTAGTAGTTGATCGTGAAGAGTGGCGAGATGTGCTGGTCAGCCCAGCCGTGCCACAGGATCAGCTTGCCGCCCGCCTTCTGGAAAGCGGACAGGTCGGGGTTGGTCGCATCCATGAGCGGGTGGTTAGCCTGCAGGAAGTTCGGATAGAAACTCGCATCCTGATAGCCGAAGGTGTCGATGTTCGGCATGCTCGGCGAACCCGTGAAGATCAGGTTGTAAGCGCCCGTCACGATCGAGTAGCTGAACAGACCGGTAACCGGCACGGGCGCGGCCGTCGAGTTCGTGGTCGGCACTTCGACGCCGATCCAGTTGATTTCCGAACCCAACTGCGGCGAGCCGGCCAGCATGCGTGCACCGGTCGTGGCATCCATCGGGCCGCCGTAGATCTTGCTGGCGGTGGCGACTTCGGCCGCAGTCAGGCAACTGCTGGTGTTCGTCGCGCCGTTCGGGCACTGGATCGATGCCGGGTCGAAATTGCACATACGCGGATCGGCCAGCAGGCCGTCCGGCACGCCGGGCTGGCCACCGCAGGCAGCAACGACCGCCTTGTGCAGCACGGCAACCTTGTCGGCATAGAGCACGGCATTGCCCGTGCTGGTGCCGGTGGTGCTGTTCGATTCCACGCTCCAGCCGTGATACAGCGAGTTCTGGATCTGGAAGTGTGCGGCCGGGGCGCCAGCGATGATGCCGTTGTAGTCGGCCGGATAGCGCTGCGCGGCCATCAGCGCTTCGCGGCCACCGTCAGAGCAACCCACGAAGTACGAATACTTCTGCGCCTGCCCGTAATAGGCCTGAATCAGCTTCTTCGCCGCGAGCGTCGTGATGTGCTGGCCGCGGTAAGCGAAGTCAGCCTGCTTTTGCGGATCCGTGGTCCAGGTGGCATCCTGGCCTGAATGCCCCATGTCGGTGGCTGCCGTCACGAAGCCGCCTTTCTGCACCAGTGGGCAGGTATAGCTGAAGCTGAACGAGCTTTGCTGCGTCGGATCGCTCACGTTGCCGCACAGGCCACCGCAGCCCAGTGCCGCGAAACGTTGCGTATAGGTGCTGACAGGCAGGGCCACCTCGAAGGTGTTCGAGGGGGCGAGCGTGCCCTTCACCGTACAGAAGCTGACAGCGGCGCCATTGATGGTGGCGCTGGTGACGGTAGCCGACGTAATCGAACTGCCCGCACCGCCGATGTCGGTGATATCCATCGAGGCCAGCTTGGAACAATCGACGACCGGTGCAATGACGGCTAGCGCGCTAGTGGTCGCCGTCGTTGCGGCGGAGCCGACGCTGCCGCTGCCGCAAGCGGCAACGATGGCCGCAGTCACACAGATGGTGAACACTGCGAGCAGCGAGCCGGTTCGCGCACGGGCGCGCGCGAACAGCCCGATGGGATGTCGAGTTTTCATACTTATCTCCTTACGTTAGTATTTCTAATCATTAGTCAAATAAACCGACTCATACATCTCGCGGTGACACCACGCGCTTAGACCTACCTCATGCCGGATCCATGCCGTGCGCAAGCTTGACCGGCGCCCCCTGAGGCGAGGCCAGGAACGAGATCAACGCCTGTGCCTCGTCCGCGTGCCCAGCCGCCGTACAAACCGCGGCCGAGAAAACAGTAACAACCTGGATATCAGGCGGCAGTGACCCGATGACATCAACACCCGGCAAGTGGATCAGCTCGCTCAATTGCTGGAAACCAAGTTCGACCTCCCCGCTCGCGATAAGCGAGCCCACTGGAACGCCGGGCGGGGCTTGCACAATGCGCGGCGCAATCGTCTCAGCAATGCCCCAGCGTTCGAACAGGCGCGACAGATGCGAACCGCTGGGCCCCGTCGAGTAGCCGATGCTGCGCGCGGCCAGCACGGCATCGCGGACAGCCGCTTCACTCGCGATCGCGGGTTGCGGCGCCCCGGTTGCCACGGCAATCGCCACGCCCGAGCGGGCCAGGTCTGCACGACTGCCCGGAACGATCCGGCCGGCCATCGCCAGCCGATCGATCGCGTCCGCCGCCAGCACGACCATATCGAACGGCTCGCCGTCCTGAACGCGCCGAGCCGCCTCGACCCCGCCAAGCGATTCGATCGACACGCGCTGCGGCGAATGCCGCGCGTACTGCTTGACAAGGTCGGTCAGCACATTGCGGGTCGCCATTGAGGAGAGTCCGCGGACGGCGTGGCTCACGGTTTGATCGGTGACCATGTTGACTGCCCTTTCAGTCGATGTAGCGCAGTCCGGCCTGTCGCAAAGGCTCGCGCATGTTGTACATGTCCAGGCCCAGTACGCCGGAGGCCAGCTTCGCGCGCTTCCCCGCTTCGTTGGCTTCGCGTGCAGTCGCTCTTTCAAGTACTTCCGGCGCCGACGCTGCCGGCACCACGACCACGCCATCGTCGTCGGCCACGACGACATCGCCGGGATTGACTAGCGCACCCGCGCAAATCACCGGTATGTTCACGGAACCGAGCGTCGCCTTGACCGTCCCTTTGGCCGAGATCGCCTTGCTCCACACCGGAAACTTCATCTCGGCCAGCACGCGCACGTCGCGCACGCCACCATCGACGACCAGCCCCCGCGCGCCGCGTGCCTGAAAACTCGTCGCCAGCAGGTCGCCGAAAAAGCCGTCAGTGCAGTCTGTCGTAACCCCGGCAATGACGATATCGCCTGGTTGGATCTGCTCCGCCGCGACATGCAGCATCCAGTTGTCGCCCGGCTGCAGCAGGACCGTGACGGCAGTGCCGCACGCCTGTGCGCCGACCTGAATCGGACGCATGTAGGGTTTCATCAGCCCGGTACGTCCCATTGCCTCATGCACCGTGGCCGTCCCTAGAACACCGAGCTTTGCCGCGACGTCACCGTCTGCCCGCCGAATGTTGCGATATACGACGCCGAGTTCAACCATGATCAATGCCCCTTCATTTTCAGTGCTGCGTCGAGGCGCGGATAGACACGTCGCGCGTTGCCCTCGTAGATCTTGTACCGTTCATCTGCATCAATATGCGCAGCCTCGATGTAGCGTTTCGTGTCGTCGAAATAGTGGCCGGTCTCCGGATCGATGCCGCGCACCGCCCCGATCATCTCGCTCGCAAAGAGAATGTTGTCTACGGGAATCACGTGTGTGAGCAAGTCGATGCCAGGCTGGTGATAGACGCAGGTATCGAAGAAGACGTTGTTGAGCAAATGATCCTTCAACAAAGGCTTTTTCAGTTCCTGCGCAAGCCCGCGAAAGCGACCCCAGTGGTACGGCACCGCGCCGCCGCCATGCGGAATCACAAAGCGCAGGGTTGGAAAGTCGCGGAACAGGTCCGACGTCAGGCACTGCATGAAAGCGGTCGTGTCCGCATTCAGATAATGCGCACCGGTGGTGTGAAAGCACGCGTTACAGCTCGTACTCACATGGATCATCGCGGGAATGTCGTACTCGACCATCTTCTCGTAGATCGGATACCAGTATCGATCCGACAAGGGCGGGCTGGTCCAGTGGCCACCTGATGGATCCGGATTGAGATTGATCGCCACGTTGCCGTACTGCTCCACACACTTGACGAGTTCGGCGATACACGTGGCCGCGTCGACACCTGGGCTTTGCGGCAACATCGCCGCCGGCATGAAATGATCGGGAAAGAGCTGACTCACGCGATAACACAGCTCGTTGCAGATCGCCGCCCACGTGCTGGAGACCTGCAAGTCTCCAATGTGATGGGCCATAAAGCTGGCGCGCGGGCTGAAAATCGTGAGATCGAGGCCGCGCTCGCGCATGAGCCACAGTTGATTGCTTTCGATCGACTCGCGTAAGTCGTCGTCGCCGATCTGCAATTCAGAGACATGAGGCCTCTGTGACGGATCGTTGATGCCCGCAATCTGGCGGTTTCGCCATGTCTCCAGCGCCTTGGGCGCCGTGGTGTAGTGGCCGTGAATATCGATGATCATCGTTGCTCCAAACAGCTGATTCAATTTCCGACGCGAGGCCACCCGTGCCGCGCGCCGGCTTTCCTAATGTGCGGTGCCCGGCTGCACAGTAAGCTCGCCAGCCCTCGCGCGCTGAGCCACCAAGACCGCTAGTGCTGCCAACGCTGCGGGAACCGCCAGCATGGCGAGGATGGCGCCAAACTGCCATCCGAGTCCGAGCAGCGCGCCACCTATCGCGGACCCAAAGATGCTGCCGAACCGGCCCATGCCGAGCATCCAGCTGACCCCGGTTGCGCGCGCAACGGTCGGGTAACGGCCCGGTGCGAACGCATTCAATCCCGTTTGGGCACCACTCATGCAGAAACCCGCAGCGAACACCAGCAACGTCAGCGAGGACGACAATGCACCGATCCATGCCAGCGCGAGCACACACAATCCGCCGCCCAGGTAGGCCGCGCTGATGACCGGTGCCGGACGGACCTTGTCCATCACCCAGCCGACGAGAATCGCGCCGATGGTTCCGCCGATCTGGAACATGGCTGTCACGTTGGCGGCCGACGTGACTGTCAGCCCGGCGTCCCGCATCAGCGTGGGCAGCCAGCCGGTCAGCAGATAGATGACGAGCAAGCCCATGAAATAGGTGACCCAAAGTGCCGCGGTCATAAAGCCATAGCCTTGCGAGAAGAGCACACCAATCGGTTTGCGCGTCGGCAACGGCGGTTCGTTGGAGACGAAGACCTCGTCACCGGAAAAGCGCGCACCGCATACCCGGCCGAGGACTGCACCGATACGCGCCGACGGCGCACCGCGCACCGCCAGCAGACGGGCCGACTCAGGCAGCAGCCACATTTGCAGCGGGATCAGGACCAACGGCAACGCGCCACCGAAAATCAACACTGACCGCCAGCCGTGCGCCGGAATCAACCAACCGGCAGCAAAGCCGATCAGGGCCGAACCCAGGTTGAAGCCGGTGAACATGATGGTGATCATCAGCGAACGCTTGCGCTGAGGCGCGTACTCCGACAACAAGGTCGTCGAGTTAGGCATCGCCGCACCCAGGCCAATACCCGTTAGGAGTCGCAAGGTAGCCATGGCCACCGGCGAGTGAGTAAAGGCCGTCGCGATGGTGAAAATGCCGAACAGGAAGACCGAGGTAATCAACACCCACTTGCGGCCAACGCGGTCCGAAGCCGGCCCTGCCGCCAGCGCGCCGATGACGAGACCGAGCGGCGCGGCACTCATCACCAGACCGAACGCGGGCCGCGAGATCCCCCAGTCGTGGATGATGGCAGGCGCTATAAAGCCCATGATCGCCACGTCCATCCCATCGGCCGTCACCACGAGAAAGCACAGCGCCACCAGTAGCCACTGGTAAGGCGAGATGGGTCGCTCGTCGATAAATGCCTTGATATCAATTGCCTTTCCGCTTGTCATTGCTTCTCTCCTGTCTCCTCGCTGCACGTCTCGCGTCAGGCGGCGATCGTGTGCGGGTCTGCCACCGCGTTGTTTAGAAGCGGGTGTGGATGCCCACTCGTGCGATCGCCTGGGTGGCGCTGCTGGACGCACCGTCCGAACTGTTCAAGCCGTTGATCTGCGCTTGAGCGCCAGAATTGGCGCGTTGATAAAGACCGAGTAGGTAGACGCTCGTCCGCTTGGATAACGCGTAGTCGACGTTGGCCCCGATCTGATGTGCGTGGTTGTTGTCGACAGTCGCGTTGCCTTTCATATACATGTAAGACGCCCCGGCGCTGAGTGCCGGCGTGAAGTTGTAATGCGCGCCTACGGAGCCTTCGTACACTGACGCACCGTTTGCAGAGTTATGTACCGTGGTGAAAAGCGCATTCGTGATCCAGCCGCCGAAACGATAGTGCGCACCGACGCCCCAGTTGCGCACGCTCACTTGCGGTGAGCCAGCCGTGTAGTACTTGATATTCGTGTACGCCGCATTGGCGCCGAACGTTCCGGCGGCGTAATTCAAAGCGAAGCTCTGGGCGTTACCTGCCCCGATGGATCCGGCTACGCCCCCAAACGCATACATGGCCCCCGCACTGAAGCCGCCGAAAACAGGTGACAGATATTTCACGGAGTTCGCAATGCGCTCGCCCGCCATGCGATCCCAGTCAAAAGCGCCGGTGGGATTCTGCGGCAGAGCCAGTTTCTGGAACGGACCCGCGCGGAAATCATAGAAATGCCCCGAGATTTCAGCCGGGTCGTCGCCGGCGAAGTAGAGCGAATCCGTCATGAAGTCGTATTGGTTACCGAGGGTGATCTTCCCAGCCCGGTCGTTGACCAATCCAACGAGGGAGGTTCGGCTGAAAAGACTCGAGTTCGGCATGAACTGGCCGTTGTCCACCTGAAATTGGTCGACTAGTTCAAAAATAGCCTTGGTACCGCCGCCGAGATCTTCAACGCCTCTGAACCCCCATAGATTCGGTCCGTTGACGCCATCGTCCATCTTGACGTTGTGGCTGCCAGCCTGATTGCTGACGTAGGTAATGCCCGTATCTATCAAGCCAAACAGCGTCATGCTGCTCTGGGCGTGAGCGCCCGTGGCCGCGAAAGTGGCGCTCAACAATGCCAGCGAAAATTTTTTTCTCTTCTTCACACAGTCTCCTTACACTTTAGTTAGTTTTACTAATTTCACTATCTGTTGACTATTTCGTATCCGGGGCGCGAATCTGGAAATGCACTTCTACGTGATGAAGCAGGCTCGTAGGCTTTCTGCAGCTTCAGGCGGGAAGCCGGGCGCGTCGAAACCTGGCCGCCTTCAGGCGCGTCCGATCTCTGCCTGGCCGCGACCTGAAAGGGTTACGCCAGGTCAATATAGTCGGCTTACCCCTCTTCCGAAATAGGTCCGTCCAGACGGAAGAAGGCAAAAAGAGAGCGCCGAACAGCGTTTTTCTATGGGAGGGTTTTCACGGATTCGACCTTCGTGCCGCGACACGATATGGCGTCATGCAAACCATAAGCCACTGATAATTATGGTGTTTTTATTCGGCTTAGGTAAGGAATCTGGCGACTCGACATGGCGTGTCGATGAGCATCCCAGGTCCTGAAGATGGGCCAAGCCATTCGGATCCGATAAACAAAACAGATGGCATGCTGTGGTACTTGGCAACCAGGCGAGTCACCACTCATTGAGCGGCGGGAGTGGCACCCTTTCCTGCTGCTGCAGCCTTTTCCTTTTCCAAACGCGTCGCAGCGCGGTTTCCGTATCCACCCAGCGAAAGTCACGCGCGACACCTTCTTCGGCAAAATGCATCGTCACCGCGTCGGCCAGTTCCGCTACTTTCGGGTCGTCTTCGCGAGGGAGGTTTTCCAGCCGCGCCGGATGTCCGAAGTCCCCGCTCCGATCCATCCAGCGATACAAAGCCGGAATGGTCCGCGCCCATTCGCCCTTTCGTGCAATTGCACATAGCCTGCGCCACGCTACCGCGTCGCTGTCGAGCCAGCGCTTTCGCGCGTCGCTTAGCCGATGCTTTGCGCGCCGCAGGAACATGGCGATGCGCACACGTGCGCCCACCACAACAAGGAGGCCCAGCACGATCACACAGCCGGCGAGCAACTGTCCGCCGTGAATCACTATGATCCTGTGCGGCAGACCTTGGCTCATCACATCGGCAGGGATCTCAAAGAGGGGCTTCTCGCGTCCGGCGGATGCGGAAAACGTCACACCCGGCAACTCGATCGTCTCTTTCTTTTGCGTCGCCGTGTTCCACCATTCAATCTTCACGGGCGGTAACTTGAACCGGCCGTTGTGATCGGCGATATAGGTCACGCTGTCGGTTCGCTCGCCCGCGACCAGCCCCACCCGGTCCTGCACAATGTTGCGTGTCGTGGGCGCTTTAGCGTAGCGCTTCAAGCCGTCGACCTCGCCCAGACTCACCGGCGGAATCAGCATCGACTCAGTGCCGGCTGCGCGTTGCGTGATCGTGCGCGTGATCGAATCGCCGACCCGAAGTTCCTGCTTCGACGGCTCGATGGTCTGCGTGGCCGTGAGCCCCGTCGTCGGAAAGAATACGGCCATGTCCTGCGCACCTGGCGGCAAAGTCGTCACGAGCTTGAGCGCGGGCGTCATGACCTGCACCGGGGTGTTGGCGCCACCACCCGGGAACACGGTAATCGCAAATGGCGGAATGTCGTAGGTCTTGCCCGCCTGAGGCGCAATGCGATAGGCCCGGCTCACGCCGAACCAGTGCACGCCGTCGACGTCCTCAGAAAGATTGTCGGCCTGTTCGTCCGGCAGGGTCACAATCGCATCGGCGACCGTGAAGAGCGGCCAGTTCGGCGCTTCGGTAAACCATGTGGTCGTCAGCAGATCGACGACGAGCTTGACCTCGCTGCCAGCCACGACCGGACCCACGGGGTCGAGATGCGCGCGAACCATGATGCGCGGCGCGGGGTCGGCAAAGGCTGGTGTTAAAGCGCAAGCCGCGCCGAGCCACGCGATGACGATCAGAAGCCGTCGAAAAAACGCTGTCATGGCGCGCCCGCTCCCGTTGCTGTGGATTCCTGTTCAAAGCGCTGCTGTAGAAACACGGCCGGCGACGTATTCAGATCGCGCATCCAGAGTTCTTCGCTCGGACGCGGCGCGCCCTCGATCACGGTCGATGTGCCCCGCCCTTTCTTTTTGTCACTCTCCACCTGATCGGGTGGATCCTCCTCCGGGTCCATCTCATCCTGCTGGTCTTTCGCCAGCAGTCGCTGCAGGAAGTCCCGATTGGCAGCGGCCTCGGGCAGCCCTGGCTGAAGTTTGAGCGCGTTGTCGTACGCCTTGAGGGCGGCGGCGTAGTCGTCGAGATGCGCGAGCGTATTGCCCATGTAGAAATACGCTTGTGCCGTCTTCAGACGCGAAAAACTTTCGAGGGCGCCGGTATAGTCGCCCGCGAGATATTGCGCGCGCCCTTTCCACATCGGATCGTCGAAACGTTGCGCGGCCACCTTGTAGTTACCGTGCTCAAAATTCCAACGGCCCTGCTGATCATGCGTGGCGAACAGGTCGATCCAGTGCCACTCGGCGGCCTGTGCGTGACGAGGAATAGCGCTGAAAGCCAGCGAGATCAGCACCACAGGAAGCCACTTGACGGTCCAGCCGCGCCGGAAACTCCACAGCGCGAGCAGCAGCAACGGAATCACGAGCCAGTAGCCCGTTTCTTTCCAGCGCGGCACGATCTTCGATTCTTCCTCTTGCGCCAGATAGGCCTGCGCACGATGCTGGACCCACACCACGTCGTCGTCATCCACGCGCATGCTGGCGAGCGGAATGTCGGCTTCGTTCGCGACCTTGCGGATCGCGTCAGCATCGAAGGTCCCCATCAGCGGGTGGCCTTCGGGGTCCATGGCGATCGTGCCGTCGGGGCCGCGTATCGGGCCGCCGTTTTCCGTGCCGACCGCCAGCCACAATAGTTGATGCCGAAGCGATTTGGCCTTTTGCACGAAGGCATCGGTCTGGTTCGTATCGAAGCCGTCGCTCATGAAAACAATCGTGCCCGCAGTGGGATCGTTCGCCAGAAGGCGCTCGGCCGCATCGAGTCCGGCGGTGGCGTTCTTGCCGTCGCGCGGCATCAGCGAGGGTGACAGCGCGGGCACATAGAGCTCGAGCATGGCCGGGTCTTCGGTGGGCGGCACAACGAGGTGGCCCGTCGCGGCGAACACCACCAGCCCGGTGCGTGCGCCTTTACGCGCCTTCGCCAAGTCGAGCACTTTCTGTTTGGCACGCTCGAGCCGCGTGGGCGCGACATCGGTTGCGTCCATCGAATGCGCCAGTTCAAGCACGACGACGAGCGGCGCCTTGTCCTGATTGAACGGCGGGCGCTCCTGCTGCCAGGTCGGTCCCGCTGCGGCGAGCGCGCCGATGCCGAGCAGCAGACCCACCGTGTGAACCGGCTGAACCACGCGACGCTTCGTGTCACCGACAATCAGATGTTCCAGTAGCGCCGGATCGATGATGTTTCGCCAGCGTGCACGCACGCTGTTGCGGCGGAACCAGACGAGCGGCAACAGCACGGCGGGAATCAGCAGCAGCAACCATTCCGGCCGCAGAAAATGGAAGGCCGTCAGATCAATTTCCACGACGGACCTCCGCTATTTTCACGCGCTCCGGAGGCCGCTCGCGACGCGGGGCACGTAGCACCGCAATCAGCAGCGCGAGCACGTGGTAGAGCGCGAAAATCGCCACCGCCAAGCCGGCTGGCACCCAGTAGAAATCGCGCTGCGGCCGGTAGATTTCGCGCTTCACTTTCTCGGGCGTGAGCTTGTCGAGCGTGGCGTAAACATCGGCGAGGTCCTGCTGCCGGCCGAGTGCGCGAAACGCCCGGCCTCCGGTAATGCTCGAGATGCGTGCGAGCGCATCGAGATCGACCCGGTCCTCGCCCGTCGTATCCGGATCGCCGATGCCAATGGTATGGATCACCAGCTTGTGGTCTCTGGCTATTTCGGCGGCACGCTCGGGCGGAATCGCGCTGGCGGTGTCGTTGCCGTCGGTCAGCAGGATCAGCACCTTCTCCGGTGCCGGCGAATTCTCCATCAGCTTGACCGTCAGACCGATCGCATCGCCGATGGCGGTACGCGGCCCCGCCATGCCGATCTGCATCTGATTGAGCAGAACCTGCACGGCGTCGTGATCGAGCGTAAGCGGCGCCTGCGGATAGGCGGCGTCGCCAAACACCACAAGACCGAGGCGATCGCCCTTGCGCTTCGCGATGAAGTCGGACACCACCTGCTTGACCGCGCTAAACCGGTCCATCCGCGCGCCGGCGGCATCGACGAAATCGCGCGTCGCCATCGAGCCCGACAGGTCGATCGCGAGCATCAGATCGCGCGCGGGTTCTTCGCGCACGATCGGCGCTTCGACATAGACCGGTTTGGCGGCGGCGATCACCAGCAGCACCCATAGCAGCGGCATCAGCAGACGTTGCAGCCAGTTGCGGCGCAGCCGCACCCCGCCGGGCGCCGGCTTCTCGCCGGCGGCCTGCGCCATTTCATGAAAGAACGGCATGCGCACCGCGGAGGTCCGGGTGCGATACGCCGGCACCAACCACCACACCAGGAACGGCAGCGGCAGCAGCGCGAACATCCACGGGAAATCAAACTTCCACATGATGATGCTCGATCCAGTCGCGTGTATGGCCGATGAGCGCGGCCGCGTCGTCGCCGGGAATCGCTGCAACGACCTCCGGCGGCGCATAGCTGGCGAGTGCGAGGAGCGCCCCACTTCGGGCGTCGAAGCGGCCGTGTGTGCGTTGCAGAAACGCGAGCCATTCGCCGCCGGTCAGCGCCGCGACCTGCTCGCGCGGCACGACCGCGAGCGCGGTGCGCTTGATCAGGCGCGGTATGTCGGCAAGCGCGTTCGCGCGTTGTTCACGGTCCGCATGAGTGGCCGCGAGACTGGCTTCGATGCTCGCCAGCTCCGTGAGCGCGACCCGCCGGTAGCGCTGCTGCTCGCGACGGCGCCGTGCAAACCAGATCGCCACGCCGATTGCCACCAGCAACACGACGGCAACGAACACCCAGCCGATGGTCTGCGGCATATACGACACCATGTCGGGCAACGGCAGTTCCTGCAAGGGCTTGAGTTGCCCTGACGAGTCCGGAGGAACAAGCGCCGCCGTGCTGCTCATAGACCGCTCCCTATGGACGGCCGCGCGCGCTGGCCGAAGAGCCGCCGCACCTGCTCGACCGCAGGCTCCGCTGTCGATATCGCCATCAGGGGTACGCCGCTCGAACGCAGCAATTCCGCCACCTCGGCGGTGCGGCCACTGAACAGACTCGATAGCGGCGCGCGCACCCGCTCCTGCTCGATACGCAGTTCCACCTGCAGATGCCCTTCGCTCACCACCAGCGCACGGTGTTCGGGCATGTGCTGCCACAAGGGATCGAAGATCATCGCCGCGACAACGTCGTTGTGCACCGACAACTGCCGCAACAGCCGTTGCGTGCGTTCGTTCGCACCGGCGAAATCGCTGATGATGCAAATCAGGTAGTCGTGACCGGCCAACTGAAGCACACCTTCGAGCGCGGCATTCAGTTGAGCATAGTCGGTGCGCGCTTCGCTATCGGCATGCAGCGCGTTGTTCATGCCTGCCAGCGCGCCGAACAGGACCTTGATCCGGTTGCGGCTGCGCAGCGGCTTCACCGGTACGATCCGGCTGTCGTTGAACAGCACGCCGCCGACCCGGTCGCCGGCGGTGAAGCCCATCCACACGGCAAGCGCGGCAACCTCGGCGGCCACCACCGACTTGAACGCGCGGCGCGACCCAAAAAACATGCTCATGCGCTGATCGACGACCACCAGCAACGGCCGGTCACGCTCTTCGGTATAGGCGCGAATCTGCGGCTTGCCGAGGCGCAGCGAGACCTTCCAGTCGATGTGGCGGACATCGTCACCGGGCAGGTAGGCGCGAATCTCTTCGAAATTGAGGCCACGTCCGCGCAATCGCGACGCGTGATTGCCCGACAGCACACTCGATACCGGCGCGGGCGCAACGAAGCTCAGCCCACGGGCCTGAAACTCGAGCTTGGCCAGATACGCCGCGTCGACATACACACGGCCGATTGCAGAAGTTGCAGCGCTTGCAGATTCGGACATCAAAACCACGGCGATCCCCCGCGTCGATGCGACGTTGCGTATTGCGCGATGTGTCAGGCCGGCACGGCAACCTTTTCGATCAGCCGGTCGACCACAGCGTCGGCACTGACGTTCTCGGCATTGGCGTCATAAGAGAGGATCAACCGATGCCGCAGCACAGGATGAACGACGGCGCGCACATCGTCGGGCGTGACGAACTTTCGATCCTGCAGCCAGGCCTGCACGCGGCTCGCCCGGTCGAGGCCGATCGAACCGCGCGGGCTCGCGCCGATTTCGATCCATTTGCCGAGGTCGGCGTCGAGTTCCTTACCATGCCGGGTCGCATTGACGAGCGACACAATATAGTCGTCCATCGCCGGGGCAACCGTGATCTGCCTGATTTCTTCACGCACCGCGAAAATGACATCTTGCGCGAGGACACTGGGCGCTTCGGCTGCTGCGCCGCTTTCGCGCCGCAGCAGCCGCAACATGTCGGTCTCGCTTTGTGGCGACGGATAACTAATTAGCACTTTAAGAAGAAAGCGGTCCATTTGCGCTTCAGGCAATGGATAAGTGCCTTCCTGTTCGATCGGATTCTGCGTGGCCATGACAAGAAACAGATCCGCCATTCGATGGGTTTTACCCGCCACGGATATCTGCCGCTCTTCCATTGCCTCCAATAATGCGGATTGGACCTTGGCCGGGGCGCGGTTAATCTCATCCGCAAGAATCAGATTGCCGAAGATAGGGCCGGGCTGAAAACTGAGGGTGTGTTCCGTGCCGCTTTGCAGCAGCGTCTCGGCGCCCGTGATGTCGGACGGCAACAGATCGGGAGTGAACTGAATGCGGCTCATGCTGGCCGCGAGGCGCGTCGCAATGGCCTTGACGGCGCGCGTTTTGGCGAGTCCCGGCAGGCTTTCGAGCAGTACGTGGCCATCTGCCAGAAGCGCAATGAGTAACTGCCGGACGACCGCTTGCTGGCCCACTATCGCTTCGTTGACGCTCGATTCGAAACGCAGGATCGTTTCGCGCATAGCTCTTGATTTCCCCAATCATTGGATGGTGGAACAGCTCGGATGCCAACGCCTGCCGCCAGACACGTTAATGCACGCAAGCTAATCCGTCAAAGTTTCCTTACGAGTGAAAAAAAAGAGTGAAATGTAATTGAAAAGTTGTTAGCCTGCGTGTGATGTTGCTAACCAGCTTGAGAAATATTGCTTAACCGCATCATTCGTTATTCCGTATCGCTAAGCTTCTGCTATACCAAAGAGAACCGGTGTTGCATCAAAGAGAACTGGTCCACGCCTGCTAAAGGGCCAGCCGCTGTACCCGCGTGAGAGAACGGATGATGAGTTCAGGAAAACATGGCCCGGAAACGGCTGCCCGCTCTACCGGCACGCCCTTAGCAACCCCGGCGCCCACTACCCGCTATCGCAAACTTCTCCTGTGGGGCGTGCTTCTCGTCATGCTTCCTGCATGCGTGGGCGCGGCGGTTAGCTGGGCGATGACCTCACATAGCCAACCTCACCCGCAAGTCGTCTATGGCGACGGAACGCATGGCCCACGCGGCATGGCCTGGGTTCCTGGCGGCCAGTTCCTGATGGGCAGCGATTCAAAGCAGGCACAGCCCAATGAACGCCCTGCCCACAAGGTGCGCGTGCACGGCTTCTGGATGGACCGTCATCACGTGACTAACGCCGAATTCCGCAAATTCATCGAAGCCACCGGCTACGTCACTACCGCCGAAAAGAAACCCGATTGGGACACCCTGAAAGTCCAGTTGCCGCCCGACACGCCGCGTCCGCCTGACAGCGCAATGGTGGCCGGCGCCATGGTGTTCGTTGGCACCAACCACCCTGTCCCGCTCGAAGACTATTCGCAATGGTGGCGCTATGTGCCCGGTGCGAATTGGCGTCACCCCACCGGGCCGGACAGCAACATCATCGGCAAAGACGATCACCCGGTCGTTCAGGTTTCCTACGAAGACGCACAGGCCTATGCGAAATGGGCCGGCAAGCGCCTGCCTACCGAAGCCGAATGGGAGTTCGCCGCGCGCGGCGGGCTCGAGCAGGCCACTTACGCGTGGGGCAATCAGTTCGCGCCGGACGGCAAGCAGATGGCCAACGTCTGGCAAGGTCAGGAGCCGCAGGCGTTCCCGGTGGTCAGTCCGAAGGCGGGCGGCGCACTCGGCACGAGTCCGGTCGGCACTTTTCCCGCCAACGGCTATGGGCTGTCGGACATGACCGGCAACGCCTGGCAGTGGGTGGCCGACTGGTATCGCGCCGACCAGTTCCGGCGTGAAGCGGTGAGCACCAGCGTGATCGACAACCCGGTTGGCCCGCGCGATTCGTGGGACCCGGCCGACCAGGGCGTACCGGTGGACGCCCCCAAGCGCGTCACGCGCGGCGGCTCCTTCCTCTGCAATGAAGCCTACTGCCTGAGCTACCGTCCGAGCGCGCGGCGCGGCACCGACCCCTACAACAGCATGTCGCATCTCGGCTTTCGCCTCGTGATGGACGAAGACACCTGGAAGCAACCGCTTGCACGTCAGGAGTCGGCCCGCGCAGCAGGTGCAGACGGAAGCTAGGGCGCTCTGCCCTTCGAGTTGTGCTCGTTTCTCCCGTGCGCTGTTGCTCGCGGGTCGTGGAATTGTGCAATCGGAATGGAGGTCGGATGCAGTCATGCCGTCAATCAACGGAGTCGCACCGTGCCGCGGGTTCGATCCGCCCTGCGTTCAGGTCGGCGTTCAGTGTTGCCCTGGTCGCGCTCGGTGTCGCGCTGTGCGCCGCCGGTTGCACAACGTCTGCCAGCACGACCGCAGCGCCGCCGGCGGCAGTCAGTGCGGCCGCCGCGCTGCCATCCTGGCGTGACGGACGGGCTAAGCAGACGATCCAGAAATTCGTCGCCGACGTCACCCGCGAAGGCTCGCCGAACTACGTACCGCCTGCTGAGCGCATCGCCGTGTTCGACAACGACGGCACGCTATGGAGCGAGCAGCCGCTGTACTTCCAGTTCGCGTTCATGCTCGACCAGGTGAAAGCGGCGGCGCCGAAGCATCCCGAGTGGAAGAACAATCCGGCCTTCAAGGCCTTGGTCGCCAAAGACTACGGCGCGTTGGCGGGTCTGCAGAAACAGGTGCTGCAACTGGTCGCCGTCGCCAATAGCGGCATGACCGTGGACGAGTACGACAAAACCATCCGCAACTGGCTGGCCACCGCGCGGCATCCGAAATTCAATCGCCCCTTCACTGAACTCGTCTATCAACCGCAACTGGAGTTGCTCGCCTACCTGCGCGCCAACGGCTTCAAGACCTTCATCGTGTCGGGCGGCACCATCGAATTCATGCGGCCGTGGGTCGAGCAGGCGTACGGCATTCCGCCCGAGCAGGTGATCGGCTCGAGCCAGGTCGTGCAGTACCAGATGCATGACGGTCAGGGCACGCTGGTACGCCAGCCAAAAATCGATTTCGTCGACGACGGTCCCGGCAAACCGGTCGGCATCTATCGGAGCATCGGCCGCAAGCCCATTCTCGCGTTCGGCAATTCGGACGGCGATCTGCAGATGCTGCAGTACACCGCCTCCGGCAGCGGCCCGCACCTCGCCTTGCTGGTGCATCACGACGACGCCGTGCGTGAATTCGCCTACGACCGCACCTCGAAGATCGGCAAGCTCGACAAGGCGTGGGACGAAGCGATCGCCGACGGCTGGACCGTGGTCAGCATGAAGGACGACTGGCAAACCATCTATCCCGCGCCGAAGCAATAGTCGGGCGAGAGAGAGCGCGAGCCGCATGCAGGTTGCGGCCGCTACGAGGCAACCCGGTGCGCAAGGAACGCGTAACGGGTGAACCGAAGACAACTCCACCGGAGCGACAAGATGAGCATGTTCCTGAGAAAGGGCCGCTACGCAGCCGGGGCGACAGTCGTCGCGCTTGCTGCGTTCGCTGCCCTGGTTTTTCCATCCATAAACGCGCCCGCACAGACGCCAGCGCCGGCCAAACCCGCGGCCACCAGCGCACCACCGCCGGCCGCCAAAACGTCCGCAAAGCCCAACATTCTCGTGATTTTCGGCGACGACATCGGACAGGCGAATATCAGCGCCTATACGCGTGGCGTGGTGGGCTACAGGACGCCGAATATCGATCGCATCGCGAATGAAGGCATGATCTTCACGGACTATTACGCCGAGAACAGTTGTACGGCGGGGCGTTCGTCCTTCATCACCGGCCAGACTCCGCTGCGCACCGGGTTATCCAAAGTCGGCGCGCCCGGCGCACCGGTCGGTCTGCAAAAAGGCGACATCACCATCGCCCAGGCGCTCAAGCCGCTCGGCTACGCGACCGGCCAGTTCGGCAAGAACCACCTTGGCGACAAGAACGAGTACCTGCCGACCAATCACGGTTTCGACGAGTTCTACGGCAACCTGTACCACCTGAATGCCGAGGAAGAACCCGAGCGTCCGTACTGGCCGAAGGACAAGAACGACCCGTACGTGAAAAACTTCTCGCCGCGCGGGGTGATTCATAGCACCTCCGACGGCAAGGTCCAGGATACGGGTCCGCTGACCGCCAAACGCATGGAAACCATCGATGACGAAACCGGTGCGCATGCGGAAGAGTTCATCCGCAAGCAGGTCAAGACCGGCACGCCGTTCTTCGTCTGGATGAACTACACGCGCATGCACGTGTTCACGCACGTTCGCCCTGAATTCAGGGGCAAGAGCGGCATGGCCGGCAATGAATACGCCGATGGGATGTGGGAGCACGATCAGGATGTCGGTAAGCTGCTCAAGCTGCTGGACGATCTGAACATCTCCAAAAACACCATCGTCATTTACACGACCGACAACGGACCGAATCAGTTCTCGTGGCCGGATGCTGCCACCACCCCGTTCCGCAGCGAGAAAGACTCCAACTGGGAAGGTGCGTTTCGTGTGCCGGCGATGGTGAGATGGCCTGGGCATATCAAGCCGGGCGAGACGTCCAACCAGCTGTTCTCGGGCCTCGACTGGTTCCCAACGCTGCTCGCCGCAGCGGGCGACGGCGGCGTCAAGGACCGGCTCCTGAAGGGTTGGGCGCCCAAGGCGGGGGGCACGAGTTTCAAGAATCACCTCGACGGTTATAACCAGTTGCCCTTCCTGACAGGACAGACAACCAAGGACCCGCGCACCGAGTTCTACTATTTCGACGATGACGGACAATTGGTCGCCATGCGCTGGGATCAGGACGGGACTGCCTGGAAAGCGGTGTTCTGCGAGCAGCGTGCCAAGGGCAATCTGGACATCTGGCAGGACCCGCTCATCTGCCTGCGGTTGCCCAAGCTGTTCAACCTGCGCATGGATCCCTATGAACGGGCGGACATCACCTCCGATCAGTACAACGACTGGGTGACGAAAAACGTCTACCTGAACGGCATCGCGACATTGAAAGCGTCGACGTTCCTGCAGACCTTCGTCGACTATCCGCCAAGCCAGCGGCCCGCGAGCTTCAGCGTGGACGGTGTGCGCAAGCAGGTCGACAAGAAGATCGACGAGTCCTTCAAGAAGCGTGGACTCGAGTAACGCGTAGTTCGCGAGTAGTACGTAGTGTGGTTGCGCCCGCCGGCTTCGCCTGGCGGGCGCAACTTCCCGATCGAGCACAAGCCGCGTCAAGCCGATCCAGATCAGTTCACGCCATCCCGACGCCTATCATTCCATGACCCAACTGCTGGCCACCCGTGCCAAAAGCTCACGCCGTGAGCGTCGCGCACATGAACGCACACAGCGTCGCGACGATACGCGCTTGCAGGGGCCCCAGAAAGAAGCCGAAAGCTCAACTTTGCCGATTGCCTGGCCGCTGCTGCTTCTATTCGCCTCGGGTGCCGCATCGCTGATTTACCAGGTGCTGTGGATCAAGCAGCTCGCGCTGGTAGTCGGCGTCGAGGTACAAGCCGTCACCACCGGTGTCAGTGCTTTCTTCGCGGGCCTTGCAATAGGTGGCTGGATCTTCGGCAGGCTGGCCGACCGGCTCGCGCGACCCTTGCGCCTGTATGCGTTGCTTGAAGCCGGCGTGCTGGTGCTGGCGCTCGCGAGCACGTGGCTGCTGCCGCACGCTGCGTCGCCGTTCGCCTTGCTGCAAGATCGAATCGGACCGCTTGCCTGGGCGTTACCCTTTGCTCTCGTCGGCTTGCCTGCCGTCCTGATGGGCGGCACGCTGCCGGTGCTGATGCGCGCGCTGTGCCCCGCCGCGGCCCATATGGGCCGCGCCGGCGCCCGTCTCTATGCAGCCAATACGGCCGGCGCGATTGCCGGCACGCTGGCCGCGAGTTTTGTCCTGATTCCATGGCTCGGTGTGCTGGGCAGCGCATGCGCCGCTGCGGCGCTGAATGCCGGCGCGGCGCTCGTCGCCGCCCTGCTTGGAGGCACGCGGCAGGCCCTCGTGCCGGCTGCCGAGTTGCCCTCAGCGGCCATCGCTCCGCGGCAGTCTACGGCGCACACCGCGCACGACGTGTCGTCCCCGTCTGCCGCCGTGCGGACCGCGCACGACGCGCCCTCCCCGGCCGACACCGCACAACACGCCGCCCGACCGTCGAAGGCCCGCCTTGCGCTCGTGCTCTACGCGCTGGCCGGCGGCGTTGCGCTCGGTTACGAAGTGGTGTGGTCGCAAGTGATCGTGCAATTCATCAGCACTCGCAGTTTTGCCTTCGCCGTGGTGCTTGCCACCTATCTGCTGGGCCTCGCGCTCGGCAGCGCGCTGGCGTCGCGCTACGCCGATCGGGCGCGCGATCCGTGGGGCGTGTTTGCGGTGCTGATCGTATCGGCCGGGCTGGTCGCGCTGCTGGAGATCGCCGTGCTGGGCAACGGGCTGCTGCAATGGCAAAGTCTCGCGCGAGACGCCACACTCGGCGCCACCGGCAGTCTGTTGACGGCCATGTGCGCGGGCTTCGCGGTAGCCGCCGTGTGCATCGTCTTCGTCCCTACCCTGCTGTTGGGGGCGGCGTTCCCCTTCGCGTTGCGGCTTAACGTGGACAACCGGCACACGGGGCGCGACGTCGGTGCCGTCGTGGCGCTCAATACCGCCGGGGGGATCGCCGGCACCCTGCTCACCGGCTTCGTGCTCGTGCCACAGTTGGGCCTCATTCACACCCTCGCGGCACTGGCCATCCTCGCGGGCGCAGTGAGTCTGATCGCCGTGCTGCGCGGCGCGAACGTGCGGCCATTCGCGCGCTGGAGTGTGCCCGTCCTTGCCGTGCTGACGCTCATCACCGTGATCGTGACGCCGTCCGACCGGCTCGCCACGCTGCTCGCCGAATCGCGCGGCGGTAATCTGACCTTTTACGAAGAGAGTGCGGGCGGCACCGTGGCGGTCGTCGAACAAAACGCCGGCCAGCACCCGTTCCGGCGGCTCTATATTCAGGGTGTCTCCAACTCCGGCGATACGATGACATCGCTGCGATATATGCGCCTGCAAGCCCTGTTGCCTTTGATCATCCATCGCGAGACGCCGCGCACGGCGCTGGTGATCGGGCTCGGCACCGGCATTACGGGTGGCGCGCTGCTGACCTGGCCGGGGCTGGAGCACCGCGCGGTCGCCGAATTGTTGCCGGCCGTCGTGCGTGCCGCGCCGCAGTTCAAGGGCAACTACGCCATGAGCACCGATCCGCGCATGGACATCCGGATGCGTGACGGACGGCGTGAACTGCTTCGCCATGCAGAACGCTACGATCTGATCACGCTCGAACCGCCACCGCCCTCGGCCGCGGGCGTCGTCAATCTGTACTCGTCGGACTTCTACCGCCTGGCGGCGTCGCGCCTGCAGCAAGGCGGCATCGTCGCGCAATGGTTGCCCTTGCCGACGCAGAATGAAGAGGACACACGCTCGCTGATCCAGAGCTTCATCCAGGTGTTTCCGCACGCCGCATTGTGGACCACCGAGTTGCACGAGATGATGCTGGTCGGTTCAATGCAGCCGCTCGAACTGGACGTGCCGCGGATCGAGGCGCGCTTTGCGCAACCGCAAGTCGCCGCGGCACTGCGCGAAGTCGGCATTGCGTCGCCGGCGGCGCTGCTGGCGACCTGGATCACCGACCGCGCAGGCCTCGCGTACTACGCCGCGGACGCGCAACCGGTCACGGACGATCAACCGCGCATCGAATACGCCACGTGGGTGCATCGCGACGCATTTCCGACGACGCTGGCACATCTGCTTGCCCTTCACACGGAGCCGCCGTTGCAGGGCGCCGACGACACGTTCCGCGCCGCGATGGAAAACTCGCGCAGCGCATTAGAGAGCTTCTATACAGCCGGGCTGGATGCCTATAAAGGCGACCGGGATGCGTGGGCACAGGACATCGGCAATGTCATGCGCACTGACCCGGACAACGCTTACTACCGATGGCTGATCGGAGACAACCGCTAGGCGGCTTGCGCCGGGGCGGACTCCGGCGCATTTTTATGCCTCGCGCCAAGGAAGACCCATTGGGGTTCCAGCAGAACTGGACGCCGTTTTCTCTCCTCAGCAAAAGCGCTTGAATTTCAGAACGATCAGTCTTAATATTCGTTCACCATGAAACGACACGCTTCTTCCACCGGCTCTTCCGCCCCGCCGTCCGAGCGCGGGCGGCCGCGTGAATTCGATCTTGACGAAGTCACCGGGATCGCCGGCAAGGTCTTCTGGGAGCAGGGCTACCATGCAACGTCGATTGAATCGTTATGTCAGTCGACGGGCCTTTTCCGTGCCAGCCTCTACAGCACGTTTGGCGATAAACACGGGCTTCTGGTCGCCGCATTCGATCGTTACGCAGAGGGCGCCATTGCGCGCCTGAAAGAGCGGCTCGCCGTCGATCTGCCGCCGCGCGAAGCACTTCGTGAGGCTTTGCTTCATTACACCCAGGTCGCCAGCAAGCTGTCGGGACGCCACGGCTGCCTCATCACGAACGCAGCCATCGAGATGTTGCCGACTGACGAGGCTTTGCGCCCGCACATCGAGACCACCTTGAGACGGATTGCCTCTCATCTCGTCGCCGCTGTGGTCCGCGGCCAACAAGCGGGGGAATTCAACGCCGAGCTCGACGAGCAGGCTGTCGGCAACTTCCTGCTCTGCATGGTTCAGGGCTTGCGCGTGCTAGGAAAAGTGAATGTCAGCAAGAACGAACTGGTGTCGATCGTCGATATGACAATGCGAGCGCTGGTCTAAAAATTTTTGCCTATTTCTGGAACGATCATTCATGAATAAGCCTATCGAATTTTCGGCCGCAGCCGCACCGGTGTCCGGTCGTGGCAACCCATCGGTCGGTCCGGTTGCGCAGTCGGTTCGCGGTAGCTACGGGAAGGGTGTCGTGTTGTGCGTGATGGCGACCATCTTGATGGGCATCATGTTTCCCGTGATGACCAGCGCCCTCGTGCAGGTTGATCCCTTCACGTTTACGTCGCTGAGATATCTGATCGCGGGCACCGCGTTTCTCGCCCTCTTGCTGATAAAAGAAGGAAAGGAAGCGCTGAAAGCCAATGGAGAATCGTTTGCCTTGGCGTGGCTGCTCGGCTCGGTGGGCTTTTGCGGATTCGGATCGTTCGTCTTTCTGGGACAACAACTGGCGGGACGCGAGGGGGCTCTGACCGCATCGATCATGATGGCAACGCAGCCCATGATGGGCCTGCTCGTGAACTCGATCGTGCGCAAGCGCCGCCCACCGCTCTATTCGTTTCTGTTCATCCTGATGTCATTCGCCGGCGTCTCGCTCGTGGTGACAAAAGGGGACATCGCTGCCGTTCTGCGCGAACCGCAGCACTATTCGGCGAACGCCTTAATCGTGCTCGGCGCGCTGTGCTGGGTGATCTATACCTTTAGCGCGTCCCACTTCAAAAACTGGTCCGCACTCAAATACACGACCATGACCACCTGGCTCGGACTCTCCACGATCATCGGCCTCAACATGCTGCTGTTCGCGCTTCACGTTGTACCGGTGCCATCCGCAACGGCATTGCGCGCCATCATCCCTCACCTTCTCTATATGGGCCCGGTCGCCGGCTTCATCGCGATCCTGTTCTGGAACATGGGCAACAAGATTCTCACCCCGCTCAACGGCGTGCTGTTCATGGACGTGCTACCCGTTACGACGTTCGTCGTGTCTTCGTTGACCGGCGTGGTTCCGGGACATTGGCAAATCGCTGGCGCGTGTATGACGGGCGCCGCACTGATTTTCAACAATCTCTATTTACGGCGCCAGGCTCGAAAAGCTGTGCTGTAGAGATTGACGGACACCCTATTTAACAATGTCGACGACATAAGGACATCAGCGCGCGCAAGCACGATGTTTTATATCCATCCCGCATAGCACGCGCTTTTCGAAACACAACTGTCCGTTTCGATATCAAGGATCTGGATAAGTCAGCGCGTGCGAGTGCAGAATACGTCGAAACGAAGCCGCGGCACTGGTAAAGTGCCCGTGATTCCGTTGCTCCCATAACGCATTCATCCACCTTGCCACGCCGCAATGCCGCTCAAGCCAAATCATGGACGTGCCTGTCCCCCGATCGTGCACCGCACACGGACTCTTCCGGCCGCGCTTGCCCTGAGCGTGTCCTTGCAGGGATGTACGCTGCGCGGTGCGCCGTCGTATGAAATCTTCGGCGCCTACTTTCCGCTCTGGCTGCTGAGCGCGGTAGTCGGGTTCGTCGGCGCAGTCATTGCCCATCGGATCTTTGTTTCCACGGGGTGGGCGCAGATCGTCCCGTTTCAGCTCTCCGTCTGCGTGGCCATCGGCCTGACGGTCGCCGTGCTCTTCTGGCTTTCGGGAACAGGACAGCTCTTATGAAAATCGCCGGCAAGCGCAAAGGCTCTACCAAAGGCCGCGTGATCGCGGGTGTGATCGTCCTGCTTGGCGTCGCGGCGGCCTGGTACGGCTATGACCGGACAACCCGGTTTCCGTCAACGGACGACGCGACGATCGATGCCGACGTCGTGCACGTCGCGTCGCCGGTCGGCGGCCGGATCATCCGGCTGCCCGTGGAAGAGAACCAGCGGGTCGCAAAAGGCGACGTGCTCTTCGAGATCGATCCTGTGCCCTATCGGCTCATGGTCGCGCAGACTCAGGCCGACCTCGAACTGGCCCGCGCGGCACTCGAAACGCGGCGCAGGACGCTTGTCGGCGAGCGCGCCAATGCGACCATCGCCGGCGACCAGACGGGCAAAGCCGCCCACAACTACGAACTGGCGTCGCGCACCGTCCAGCGGCTCACGCCGCTCGTGGCGAAGGGCTACGTGCCGGTCCAGCAACTGGATCAGGCGCAAGTCGCGCAGCACGACGCCGCGTTGTCGCTGAAGCAGGCGCAGGAGCAGAAGCAGGCGACCGCGCAGACCATCGGCGACGAGGCGGACGCCATCGCCGTCGTGCACGCACGCGAGGCGGCGCTCGCGCTCGCACAGCACAGCCTCGACGACACTGTCGTGCGCGCGACGCAAAATGGCTTCGTCACGGGGCTGTCGGTGCTGGCAGGCGAGACGGTCGCGCCGCATCAGTCGATCTTCACGCTCGTCCACGCGGACGAATGGTTCGCCGTCGCCAACTTCCGGGAAGGGGCGCTCGCGCGGATCCAGCCGGGTGATTGTGCAACCGTCTATTCCATGATCGACCGCAGCCAGGCGATTCACGGCAAAGTGGTCGGCATCGGCGCGGGCGTGGCCGATTCCGACCGCATCAATCTGCCGCGTACCTTGCCGATCGTCCAGCAGTCCGTGAACTGGGTGCGAGTCGCCCAGCGTTTCCCCGTGCGTGTGCGGCTCGACGAGCCGGCCGCCCGGCTGGTGCGGATCGGTGCGAGTGCGATAGTCGAGGTCCGGCATGGCGCAGCCTGCCGGTGATCTTGCCCGACCGGGCCCCGCCGACATCCTTAAGCTGCTTGCGCCCTATCCCGGGCGAGCGGCGATGGCGACCCGCATCGCGCTGATCTGCGCGCTGACGGCGTTCGTGACGAGCGCCTACGGCACGCCGGAAGCGGCGATCTCCGCCTATGTCGTGTTCTTCCTGAACCGGCCCGACCGGGTCTTGAGCGTGGTGCTGGGCTCGGCACTGATGGTGCTGGTCACGCTGATGATCGGATTGGTCACGGTGGTGGCCATGTTCGCGCTCGACAATCCCATGTGGCGGGTCGCGTGCATCACGGGGCTATCGTTCGGTCTGCTGTTCGTCACCTCGGCGAGCAAGCTGCGGCCGATCGGCGCGATCCTCGCGATGATCGTCGGCTTTGCGCTCGACGAACTCGGCAGCGTACCGTTCGGCGAAGTGGCGACGCGCGCCTTGCTCTACGTCTGGCTGATGGTCGCGATTCCGGTCGGTATCTCGATCGGCGTCAACCTGTTGATCGCGCCGTCGCCGCGGAAGCTGGCCGGCCGCGCGCTCGCGAAGCGTCTGCGACTCGCGGCGCAGAGCCTGGTCGAACCCGAGGCAACAGCCGACGAACTCAGCGCATGTCTGCGCGAGGGCGACGCGGAAATCGGCACGTGGCTCAAGCTCTCGGTCGTCGACGGGTCGTCGGTGCGTGACGATATCGGGCCGCTGCGGCAGGCCGTGTCGTCGACGCTGGCGATTCTGGTCGCGGCCGATCTGGCGGCCAGCGAACCGTCGGGGCGACTGCCGGCATCGTTCGCCGAGCCTATCGCCGAGACGCTGGAGAACATGGCCCAAATGCTCGAGGCAGGCGGCTATCCGGTCGACATCGAGCTCAAACTGCCCAACGTGGCCGAACTGACGCCGCTCGCGCGAGTCGTTGTTGAGAATCTGCATGATGTGATCACCCGCTTCGCCGTAGTCGAAGCGCAAACCGATGTCGCGGGCGAAGGCCAGGTCGAAACCAACGCGCAAGCCGAAGCACGAACCCAGCCTCAAGTCGAAACGAAGACCGCGCCGCCGCCCGCGAGCAAGGGTGGTGGATTCTTCCTCCCGGATGCATTCACAAATCCCGAGCACGTCCGCTACGCACTGAAAACCACCGCGGCGGCGATGTTCTGCTACCTGCTCTATTCGCAGATCAACTGGTCGGGTATCCACACCTGCTTCATCACGGTCTATATGGTGTCCCTCGGCACCACGGCCGAGACCGTCGAGAAGATGACGCTGCGGATCACCGGGTGTCTCGTGGGCGCGGTCCTGGGCATTGGGGCAATCCTGTTCGTGGTGCCGGTGCTGACGTCCGTCGTCGGGTTGATGGCGCTCGTGCTGATCGGTGCGTGGCTGTCGGCATGGATTGCGTTCGGCTCGCCACGGATTGCTTATGTCGGCTTCCAGATCGCCCTGGTGTTCTTCATGTGCGTGTTGCAGGGCGCGGCGCCTGGCTACGATCTGACGCTCGCGCGGGATCGCACGATCGGGATCCTGATCGGCAATGTGGTCGTCTACCTGGTTTTCACGCGCGTGTGGCCGGTCACCGTGGCGGCCCGCATCGACGCTGGGCTCGCCGCGTTACGGCAGCAGTGGGAGCGGCTGGCGGCGCTGCCCGACGCCGTCACGCGCCGCGCGCAGGCCGCGAGCGCCATGGCTCAGTGCGGCGCGCTGGAACAGGACATCGCGCTGATGCATTACGAGCCGTCGTGGGTTCGCCCTGACGCGCAGTGGATCGCGGAACGCCGCAGCGCGCTGGCCAAGTTCGACGCGCTGGAAGGACCGATGTTCCTGCTCGCAGAACGACGCCCGCGCGATGCAGCGATTGACGGCTGGCTTAAGCGGGTCATGGATGGGCCGGCCTTACCGGCGGACGCAGGCGGTGCGGCGGCCGCCGCGGCTTTGCCCGCCGCGCAGGACCCGGCCTTACCGGTCACACCCCATGCAGCTGTACCGGATGCAGCAGCCAACGACGACGATACGCGCGCCACTTTGCTGAACCTCGGCGATGCACGCCTCACTCAACTCGAACACGCTGCATCGAAGGACGCAGCGAAGGAACTCGCGACTCATGCGCCGGCTTAACCCTTCATTCGCAATGGCGATCCTGGCCGCAGCGGGTTTGGCCGGATGCGCCACATCGTCCCTGGACATGGCCCCGGACAGCCCCGATCGTCCGTGGTATCCGCAGACGGACGCGGCCGGCGCCATCGTGCCTGGGCCGGCGAATTCAGCTAGCCCGGTTAGCTCAACTGCTGCGGCGGCTGCGGCTAACCCGGCTGCATCGGCTAACGCGTCCGCCTCCGCACGCAGTTACCGATTACCCGCCAACCCCGCGCTCGCCGCCGTACCGCCTCCGCCGGCGCTGGAGCAGGCGCATGCCTACTCGCTACCCGAACTGATCGATCTGGCGGAATCGGCGAACCCGCTGACCCGCATCGCCTGGAACGACGCGCGCAATGTGGCGCTCGCAGCCGGCATCGCGAAGAGTGCCTATCTTCCGCAACTGTCGGTCGCGGCGATGGGGCAATACGCCGGCCTCCATGGTTCGAGCACCTCCGTGTTCGGCGATTCGTCGGCCACCGCAACAGGGCATGGCACGACCTCGGTGGTCGCGCTGCAATGGCTGCTGTTCGATTTCGGCGGACGTGCCGCGCGCGTCGAGGCCGCGTCGCAGGCATCGGTGATGGCGAACATCGGCTTCACCGCGGTCCACCAACAAATCATTTTCGATGTCAGCGTCGCGTTCTACGCATACCAGGCCGCGCGCGCCCGCATCGCCACGACGCAACAAGGCCTCGACAACGCCGACGCGATCCTGGCGGCGGCACAGTCGCGCTACAAGCATGGCATCGGCACCGTCATCGAAGTGGCGCAAGCCAACCAGAATCGCGCGCAGGCCAGGCTCGCGCTCGTCCAGGCGCAAGGCGTCGAGAGCAACAGCTATCTCGCGCTGATCTCCGCGATGGGAATTTCTCCGCTGTCGAAACCCAGGATCGCGGAGATGCCGGCGCGCACGCTGCCGGCGCCGACCAACGACTCGATCGACCAGATCGTGTCGTCCGCGATCGCCCGTCGCCCCGACGTGTTGAGCGCCTATGCAGCCGAGCGTGTCAATCTGGCGAAAGTGAAGGCCGCCGAGTCTGACTTCATGCCGAAGGTATTCGTCTCGGCGACGGGGGCATACAACGCCGGCAGTTCGTCGATCTCGGCGGTCCCAGCCATCGGTCAGCAACTGCCGACGGTGAACCTGAGCGGCGGCCGTTACGGCGGCAGTGTGATCGTCGGCGTGACGATTCCGCTGTATGACGGCGGCTTGCGATCGGCGGTGCTCGCGCAGGCGCGCAACGATGCGGACAGCGCGTCGACCCGTCTGACTCGAAGCCGTGAAGAAGCGGTTCGGCAAATCGTTGCGGCGCAGAATACGCTGCAGACAAGTCTTGCCGCGCAGGCTGCGTCCAAAGAGTTGCTTGCTGCGGCGCAGACGACGTATGACGCCGCGTTCGACGCGTACCGGCAAGGTGTCGGCTCGGTCACCGACGCGCTGCTTGCACAGAATCAATTGCTGGCGGCGAAGAATGCGGACGCGGATAGTTACAGCAGCGCGTTGTCGGCGGCCGCGGCGCTTGCGTTGGCGACGGGATCCGTTGAGTCGATTCCGCTGCGGGACAACTGGTGAAGAGAGGGTCGAAGGTGCGGGTTGACCCACCCTCTTCCAGCGCGACGTTCATTTGAAACTTTCAGAAGGCGCGATCCCGTGACAGAGTTCTCCCTCCAGGATTTTTATCTTTTTGTCCGACTCGCCGAGTCTCTGTCCGTCGCAGCCGTGGCGAGGGAACGCAATGAACATCCTAGTCAGGTATCGCGCGCGCTGTCGAGAATGGAGACAGAATGCGGTCTGCGCCTGTTTCACCGCAGCACCCATGGCTTGTCACTCACGGATGACGGCTGCGTCTTTCTTGAACACGCCCAAAGGATTTCGCACAATGCGAGCATCCTCGCCGACGATCTGGCGTCGCGCAGCAACCGGGTATCTGGATTGGTCAGGATTAGCGTGCCTTGCATTCTTGCCGAATACGTTCTGATCCCAAACCTGCCCGACCTGGTCGATCGCCACGCCGAGCTTAACGTGAGCTTACATATCTCCGACAGACAGGTCGATATGTCCACCGAAGGCATCGATATCGCCATTAGAGCAGGCATCCCGCCGCGAGACACGCATGTGGCGCGTAAGCTGGGATCACATCGAAGGGCCTTGTATGCTTCACCCGCCTACCTGGCCGTTCGTGGAATGCCCCGCTCGCCACGCGACCTTGTGCATCATGATCTGATCGCCAATGCGGCGGTTACCGCTCACAACCAATGGCCGTTTGACGGCGACAACGAGTTGTCCACTTTGCCCGTTGCGGGGCGGATTCTTGCGGACAATACAGCCGCGATCGTATCGCTCACGCGAGCGAATCTGGGAATTGGCCGCATCAATAAGGTCATCGGCAAGGAACTCGTGGCGCACGGGACGTTGACGCAAGTCCTTGAAGACTACGAAGACACGACCGAGTTCGACATTGCGGCCGTGACGCTCGCGCCGAGAAATCGTGTTCCGAAAATTTCCGTCTGCCTGGACTTTCTATCCGAATGCTTTGAAAAATTCAGAGAAGATACCTAGGCTAAATTGCATCGGCTATTAGCCGAATCGAGCCGCTTTAATTTTGCGTGGTGTCGATCAGACGACTCTTTATCTTATCGACGCCGGCCTGCGCGCAAACCTCATCATCGGCACTTTTCGGCGCCCCACTCACGCCGATAGCGGCAATAGCTTGCCCATTCTGCTTCACCAGAACGGAACCGGGCAGGAAAAGAAGATTCGACGTCCCACTACTTGCGGTTGCCGGCAGTCCGGGAGAAAAGCCGGTAATCATTTTGATCAGCGCGCTATTCGTGTCTGCGCCGATCATGGGCCCCATGCTCATAATGGTGTAAGCCTTGCGAAACGAAAACCCCTGCGAATGAATCGGGCTTCCATCACCGCGCGCCTGCAACTTGATCACGCCGTCCGGGTCCACGATTGCGACATTCACCCTAAAGCCCTTGGCCTCACAGACCCGGATCGTTTCAGTCGCCGCATCCATTGCCAACGAGAGTGGCAGCGCACCGGTAGTCGATGGAATTTGTCCGCTCGCGGACATCGATAACACAACACCCGAACCGAACAACACCAGTCTCGCCACTATTTTGACCAGGAGACTGCGTCTCATCGTGCTATCGCATTCAATTGTCATCAGTTGTGCTCTCACATGAATGTCCACAAAAATACCGAGGTCTCCCCTTCTCTTGAACCGGGTGCTCAGGAGATGGCCGGACTATCGCAGGTTCCGCTTCCTGCAGAAAGAGAACGACGTGCAATCCGGTATTGCAGAACGGGCACGAGCGTTATTTTCGAAAAGACACGATCCGCGACAGGCCGTCATACTCTGTCTGTTTTTTGCGGCGAACGGTCTGGCGATGCAATCGGAAAACCTGAATGCTTCCGTAGAGAAGATCGTTGCAATGCGTGACGCCGGAATGGCGGAATCTGTCTGGCTATGCACCAGGCAGGCCGCTGCGGGGCTCGGCCGTCGTTGCTCTCCCTCCCGGGAACAGGCAGCGGCGGCTCGTCCTTTTTAACCAGCCTGCGCCAACCGCGGCAAACCCACCGATCCTCAGTAAGGCAGTCAGAACCAGCCCAAGCAACGCAGACATCAAGCCGGATCAAACCTTTCCGTCTCCCCACGTTTAGCCTCTCCACGTGGGACCGCGAGCATGCTCTTCCTGATTCGCAGGGTGGCGTTGTCCAGCCTGGCGAAGATACCTTGCTCGATGATGATCTGCTGCATCGCGAGCACGATCAGGCCGACCACGACTAGCAAGTCGCCCGCGAACACAACGTAATTGAACCCCGCTGCGGTCGGTGGCGTACCGATCAGCATCGGCGTAGCGCCACTATCCAGCAGAACAAGTACGAGTGGTGCAATCGCATTGAGTGCCAGGATAAAACTGCCTGGTGCAATCAGCGCGCGTCCAAGCCCGAGATGCTGCCGTTGCCTTTTACATACTTCATAGACCGTCAAGGCACGGAACGGAACAAAAAACAGCGCCACCAGCCCAGCCAGGTAGACTTTCGGCAACCTGAGTGCGAGCGCTATGGCGTCAAGCAGGCAAAACGCAACGCAGACCGCGAATCCGGTACGAAGTCGCGCGGATGCGCCAAACAAGACTCGCACCCCAGACCACGTCAGTATCCGATATTGCAAATTAAGCGTAGCGGCGGCGACGAGGAGCCAGTCCCTATACAACGTGGCGTGCGCCGCATAGCTCATCACCGAACCGCACATCAGGATAAATCCGGCAGTCCAAAGTCGAAGTGGCTTGACGTGTGGAAATATGCGGGACAACGAGAACGTGACAACAGCCCCGCAGGCAAAGACCATCAAGGAGACCGAATTGAACGTCGGAACATCGAATTTCATCTGCACTCCAGCACGCTAGCCCGTGTTCCGCGCCGTACGAGACGCAAGAGGTTATTGACGTTCAACGTTACCGCCGCTGGCAAGCAAGCGTGCCGTCGGACGACGGCGCGAACTGGCCACATGCGTTCACGAGTTGACAGCCCGTTCCGTCAGCAGCGCAGCAAACGCCTCGGCCGTGAGGGGTTTCCCGAGCAAAAAGCCCTGCATCTCGTCACACATCATGCTCTTCAGTTTGGCGAGTTGCGACGCGGTTTCGACGCCTTCGGCCACCACGTCCATTTCGAGGGAGTGCGCAAGGGCGATAATGGCCGAGACGATGGCGCCCCCTTCATGACCGTGGTCATCCAGACCGTTAGTGAAGAAGCGGTCGATCTTCAACTGTTTGACACGAAAGCGTTGCAGATAGGCCAGACTCGAATAGCCGGTGCCAAAATCGTCGATGGCGATCTCAAAGCCGTTCCTCTGGAACGCGTGGATCATCTCGATGGTTTTGGGCGCATCCTGCATGGCCACGGTCTCGGTGATTTCGAACATGATCTGTTCGCAGGCAACCTGCTCGGCATGCACGATCTCGAGTATCGTCGCAACAAGGTCCTGCTGTACCAATTGACGCGGCGACAGGTTGATGGCCACTTTCATCGACGGCAGGCCGGCGGTCTCCCAACGGCGAATCTGCCGGCATGTTTCGCGCACGACCCAGTGACCAATCTGGACGATTTGACCGGAGCGTTCCGCGATCGGGATGAATTCCAGCGGCGCAAGCAAGCCCAGTTCCGGATGATTGAGGCGAAGCAGTGCCTCGGCACCCGCCAGTTCGCCATCGTCGCCACGGAACTTCGGCTGAAAATGCAGTGAGAAATAGCCGGCGTCCAGCGCCTCGTGAAGCGCATTCTGTATCTGCAATGTGCGGGTCGCCGCCTCATTCATGCCGGCTTCAAAAAATCGATAGGTCCCGCGGCCACCCCGCTTTGCCTCGTACATCGCCGCGTCAGCGTTTTTCAGCAGTGCGTCGACACTGTCGCCGTCCTGCGGAAACAGGGAAATGCCGATGCTGGGCGTCACCTGCAAAGGCTGACCATCGGTCCATGCGCCTTTGCGCATCCGATCAAGCACACTTTCCGCCATTTTTTCTGCGTCGGCCGGCGACGCGAGGTTCTCCAGCAGCACGACAAACTCGTCGCCACCCAGCCGGGCAACCGTGTCGCCGCCGCGCACGCAATGGAGTAGCCGCTGCGCGAATGCTTTCAGGACTTCATCGCCGACCGAGTGTCCGAGCGAGTCGTTGATGGTCTTGAAACCATCCAGATCCATGAACAGAATCGCAAACGCTTTCCTGCTGCGCCCGGAGGCTTGAATGGCGCCTTCGATCCGTTCTGTCAGCGTTCTTCGATTCGGCAGATCGGTCAAGGTATCGAAGGTCGCCATGCGAACGATCTGACCGTTGAGTTGCGATACGGAGCCGACCAGAAACGTTGTCCTCGCATCGAAGCGCGACATCATGAGCACCACGATCAGAATGGCGAACGTGAACAGGGTGACTGATGTGGCAAGCCATTGCGAATTGACGCCCCTCGCTGCGCCGCAAATCGATCCGAGCGGAAAATCGGCGGCGGCCATGCCCGTGTAGTGCATGCCGGTGATCGCGAGCCCCATGACGAAAGCGGCGCCGATGCGCTTTTGAACAACGTGTCCCTGATCGGTATCGCTGAGCGTATGTGCGATCCAGAGTGCCGCGTTGGACGCGACAATGGCGATAAGGATCGATGCGGCAAAGAGCTTGGGATCGTAGTGAATGCCCGGTTCCATCTGCATGGCGGCCATGCCGGTGTAATGCATGCCGGCAATGCCAAGGCCCATTAGAATGCCGCCCGTGATGAGCCGGAGAAGACTTAGCTTCACGCGTGTGACGACATAGAGCGCGAACCACGAAACCAGTATGGCAATGACCAGCGAGTAGCTGGTAATGGCAAGATCGTAGCCAAGCGGAATCGGCAGCGAGACGGCCAGCATGCCGATAAAGTGCATCGACCAGATGCCCACGCCCATCGCAGCTGCCCCGCCGGCGAGCCATGCGTGTCTGGCACTCGATTGCGTCAAGCGGGAAATGCGCCCGGCAAGGTCGAGCGCCGTGTACGAAGCCAGGGTGGCAACGACCAGCGATAGGGCAACTAGCCAAAAGCTATATGTGCTGTGCATGTAAAATTGAAACACCAAGGAATAACTGCTCAACGGGTTATCGGCCGTCTTCTAGCTTTTTGTAGGGGCGACGGCACAATTATTGGCGCTGGCGATTTGACGTCGCACTTTTTGCCGGTGTGAAATCCGGAATCAAAGGCAACCCAAGATGACGAAACCTTCAATCGCGAAACGCCATGGCCGTGTGTTCAGAACATTGGCAGCCCTACTGGCGTCAAGCGCGGTCTTGTCCGGGTCCGTTTCGACGCCCGCGTTCGCGCAAACTGAAGCCACGAACGCAGCCATGGCGATGGTGTTCGCGCCGAGCGGCACGCTACGCGCATCGATCAATCTTGGCAATCCGGTCCTGGCCAGTCTTGATCCGGCGACGGGCAAACCGGTTGGCGTGTCTGTCGATCTCGCCACCGAATTCGCCAAACGACTTGGCGTGCCGCTGCAACTGGTCGCGGTCAAGTCGGCGGGCGCCTCGGTTGAAAACGTCAATCAGGACAAGGCGGACATCGGCTTCTTCGCCGTCGATCCCAAACGCGGACAGGAAATCGCCTTTACCAAACCGTATGTGCTAATAGAAGGTTTTTATCTCGTACGCGACACCTCGCCGATCACCACCAATGCGGATGTCGATCAACCCGGCGTGACGATCGCGGTCGGCAAGGGCAGCGCCTACGATCTGTTTCTAACGCGCGAACTGCATCACGCGACAATCGTCCGGATTCCCACTTCGCCGGCGGTCGTGCAGGCCTTTCTGGATCAGCATCTGGATGTGGCCGCAGGCGTGAAGCAACAGCTCGAAAAGGACGCCGCTCAAGCGGGCGGATTGCGGATACTGGACCAGCGCTTCATGGTGATCCGTCAGGCGATGGGTGTGCCGAAGTCCAAGGGCGATGAAGCGGCCGCTTATCTGTCGAGGTTCGTTGAGGACATGAAGGCGTCGGGCTTCGTCAAGGCGTCGCTGGAGCGGCACCACATCGCAGGGGCGGCGGTCGCCGGCAATGACGAGTAGCGCGCCACGCGCAGGTGCAGTGACAAGATCACTGCGGCTTGCGTGACTTTCCTCTGCCCGTGCTTTGCGCGGCAGGTGTACACCCCGCGTCACGTTCCCGGCTCCATTGTTCAAGTAGCATGCGCGTCTGTTCGCGTATGGTCGACTTGAGCTGTTCGGCTTTCTCTGCATCAATGCTTTTCCAGCCGAGCGCCGTCAGCGTCGAGCGATGCGCGACGTGAAAAATCACCAACTGCCCAAGCAGGCTAAAAGTGCGGATCAGCGTGACCTCATCGTCGGCAGGACGCCCGGAGATTCGCGCCACAAGCGCCGCGCTCGCCTGGTTTAGCGGCTCGCGGAGCCTGGCGGAAAGAATCTGCGTCGCACTTTCGGGTTCGTATCCAGCCTGTTCGCGCGCGAAGAAAAGCCGCCGACCGGGCTTGTTCGCTTTCGCGAAGGCGCTGTCCGCAATCACTTCCTGAATGCGGATGAAGGCATCGATCAACGCTGCGGTGTCGGCGTTTTCATGCAGCACTTTCTGCGCATGTTCGACGACCGGCCCGAATGTCTTCCATGCGTCGTCGGCGAGCGCTTCGACGCACGCACGATACACCCCTTCTTTATTCTCGAAGTAGTACTGCAGCGCGGGCGCGTTCACGCCGGCACGGGCCGCGATATCGCGCGTGGACGCGCCCTCAAAACCGTGTTCGCCGAATAGATCGACCGCCGCCTCGATGATCCGGTGGCGCGTTTCGTCGCCGCGAGCGTAGCCGCCTTCCGGTGAGCGGCGCAGCCTCTTTGCGGTGTTCATGCATTGCTCTCCGCGTTTCTCTTCAGTACGCCCCGACGGCATTTCCCGCAGGGCATTTCTTCCGAAATATATCACTTGACACAATTGTATCGACTGGAATAATTATGCCGACCGGAAACAATTGGACCCATTCGATGTCAACGACCGCAGGCTCTCCCTCCCGCCCGATCCCTGCCGAAGACTCGCCGGCATCAAGCACCCGGCGTCCCAGCCGGCGAACGGTCCTGATCGCGCTCGGCATCGTCGCGCTGATTGTCGGCGCGGTCTGGCTCGCCCGCTGGTGGACGGTTGGGCGCTTCATCGAAAGTACCGACGACGCTTATCTACAGGCTGACAGCGTCACCGTCGCACCCAAGATCGCCGGCTACGTCACGGAAGTTTACGTTGCTGACAATCAGGTCGTGAAGCCTGGCGATCCGCTTGTCCATCTCGACGCTCGCCAGTATCAGGTCGCGCTCAACCAGGCGCTGGCCACGATCGATGCGCGCAAGGCCGACATCGAACGCGCGCAGGCCGATATCAAACAGCAGCAGTCCAATATCGCGCAGGCCCAGGCGCAGCAGCAGGTCGCGCAAGTGAACGCGCACCACGCGAGCGACGAAGTGCGGCGCTATGCACCGCTCGTCGCAACCGGCGCCGAAACTAGCGAGCGGCTGGCGGAGCTGACCAGCAGCCGTGACCAAGCCAATGCCACGCTCACCGCGAACGCCGCGGCAGTCGACGCCGCACGTTCGCAGATCGGGTCGGCCACCGCGCAGCTCGCGCAGGCACGCGCACAACTCGAAGCGGCTGAGGCAAGCGCACAGCAGTCGCAACTCGATCTCGACAACACCGTGGTGCGCAGCGTCCTCGGCGGCCAGGTCGGCGATCGCACCGTGCGTGTCGGTCAGTACGTGCAACCGGGCACGCGGATGCTGACGGTCGTGCCCGTGCAAAGCACCTATCTGCTGGCCAATTTCAAGGAAACGCAGGTGGGCCGGATGCGCGTCGGTCAACCGGTGGAAATGCACGTCGACGCGTTGCCCGGTCATATGCTGCACGGCGTGATCGACAGTTTCTCGCCCGGTACGGGCTCGCAGTTCGCGCTGCTGCCGCCGGAAAACGCCACCGGCAACTTCACGAAAATCGTGCAGCGGGTGCCCGTGCGGATTCGCATCGACACGGGCGCGGAGACGCGTAGCGTGCTCTTGCCGGGGCTGTCGGTGACCGTGGATGTCGACACGCGTTCCGCACGCGATCGTGACGCGCGCATCGATGCCGAGAACCATCGTGGCTGAGCCGGGAACCGCAACGGCCGCCGCCGCGGCGCCAGCCGCACCGCACGCCGAGGAACGTGCCAGCGTCGGCGACTGGATCGCCGTCGCCGCAGGCGCGCTCGGCGCCTTGATGGCGACGCTCGACATCTCGATCACGAACTCCGCGCTGCCGCAGATCCAAGGCGAAATCGGCGCCACCGGTACCGAAGGCACCTGGATTTCGACCGGCTATCTGATGTCGGAAATCGTGATGATTCCGCTGGCGGCATGGCTCACGCGCGTGTTCGGGTTGCGCAATTTCCTGCTGACGAATTCAGCGCTTTTCATTGCATTCTCGATGATGTGCGGCTGGTCGCACACGTTACCCATGATGATCGCCGGCCGCATCGGGCAGGGCTTCACGGGCGGTGCGTTGATCCCGACGGCGCAGACCATCATCCGCACGCGACTGCCGCTATCGCAGTTGCCGGTCGGCATGACCATGTTCGGCTTGATCGTGTTGCTTGGGCCACTGCTTGGACCGGTGGTCGGTGGCTGGCTCGCGGAGAACATCAGCTGGAGCTGGTGCTTCTTCATGAATCTGCCAATCTGCCTTGCGCTGATGACCCTGTTGATCGTCGGCCTGCCGTCAGACCGGCCGCACTGGGAGGCGTTTCTCAAGGCGGACTGGCTTGGCATTGTGGGCCTCGCGATCGGCCTCAGTTCGCTGACGATCGTGCTCGAGGAAGGTCAGCGCGAGCGCTGGTTCGAATCGTCGATGATCGTGACGCTCACCTGCGTGTCGGTCTTCGGCATGCTGTTGATCGCCGCTTCGCAATTGACCGCGAAGAAGCCGATCATGCGCCTGAGCCTGATGCGCAACCCAAACTACGCAAGCGTGATCGTGATTGTGTCCGCGGTCGGCGCGGCGCTGTATGGCGTGTCGTATCTGCTGCCGCAGTTTCTCGGCGTGGTCGCCGGCTACAACGCGGAGCAGTCCGGCGCGATCATGCTGCTTTCCGGGCTGCCCGCTTTCATGATCATGCCGGTCCTGCCGCGGCTGCTCGGCAAAGTCGACTTCCGCGTGCTGGTGATCACCGGGCTGGTGTTATACGCGATCAGTTGCATGATCGATATCAGCCTGACAGCACAGAGCGTTGGGCACGATTTCGTCTGGTCGCAACTGATACGCGGCACCGCACAGATGCTCGCGATGATGCCGCTTAATCAGGCGTCGATGGCAGCCGTGTCGCGCGAAGATTCTGGCGACGCTGCCGGTCTCTACAACATGGCGCGCAACCTCGGCGGGTCGATCGGTCTTGCGATCATCGGTACCGTGATCGACCGGCGCACGACGTTTCATACCGCGATGATCCGCGAGTCTGTCAGCGCCAATTCGCTGATCGGCCAGGAAAGCCTTGCGGCGAACGCGGCGAACTGGTTCGCCCATACGGGGGACATGGCGTACTCGCAGATGCGCGCACTTGGGCAACTCGGGGCGCAGATCCAGCAGCAGGCCATTGTGATGACCTATTCGGAAACCTTCTATCTGCTCGGCATCGCGCTGCTCGCCTGCATTCCGCTTGCGCTGCTTCTGAAAACACCGCGCAGAAATGCGCCGCCGCCTCAGTCCGCCGGACACTAATGTCTTTTCATCCCACCATGATGTTCAACCGTCCCTCGTGTTTCGCACTGGCCGCCGCCGCGCTTCTGTCCGCCCTGTCGGGTTGCACGGTCGGCCCGGATTATCACGGCGCGCCGCCGGTTGCACAGGACGCCCGCAGCAGCGCGACCTTCGTGCGTGCGCCGGCCTCCGGCACGACGGCGACGCCCGCGCCGAACCAGTGGTGGCTCGCATTCAACGACCCGCAGCTGAACGACCTCATCGCCGCCGCCCTGGCACATAGTCCCGATGTGCATATCGCACAGGCGCGGCTGCGGGAATCGCGCGCGCAATTGCAGCAGCAACGTGCGAACGAGTTGCCGAAAGTGTCTGGGGATGCTGCCGCGCTGCGCATGCGCGAGCCTGATCTGAGTTCGCTCAGTTCGGGAAGCTCCTCAGGCAGCAGTGCAGCGTCGTCGGGTCGCGGCCCGCTGCAGCTCTATACCGCGGGCTTCGACGCCACGTGGGAAATCGACCTGTTTGGCGGCACGCGGCGCGCCATCGAAGCGGCATCGGCCGATGCGGAAGCCGTCGACGCCGATCTCGCGGACACCCAGGTGTCGCTCGCGGCCGAAGTGGCGCAGGCTTACATCGAACTGCGCGACCAGCAGACGCGGCTTGAACTCGCGCAGCGTCAGGCGCAAACCGAACAGAAAATGTTGACGCTCACGCAGCAGCGCCTGGCGCGCGGCACGGCAGCGGACCTCGATGTCGAACGCCTGACCACGCAGGTTGAGAACACGCGCGCGACGCTGATTCCGCTCGACGCGCAACTCACCGATTCGCTCGACCGCCTCGCCGTGCTGACCGGTCGTGAGCCGGGCGCGCTGGACGCACAGCTCGCCGGCACGCGGCCGCTGCCGGCGTTGCCTGAGACGGTCGCAATTGGCGATCCGTCGGCGATGTTGCAGCAGCGCCCCGACATCCGCGCAGCTGAGCGGCGGCTCGCGTCGAGTAATGCGCAGATCGGCGAACACATTGCGGATTTTTTCCCCAAGGTGACACTGCTCGGCGATATCGGTTTCAGCGCAAGCGATCCGGGCCATCTCGTGCGCAAGAGCAATTTCAGTTGGATCGGCGCGCCGTATCTGCAATGGAATGCGTTCGATTTCGGGCGCACGCTGGGCAGCGTGCACGCGGCTGAAGCATCGCGTGACGAAGCCGAGGCCCGTTATACGAAGGCCGTGCTCGGCGCGCTGCAGGATGCGAACTCGTCGCTCTCGCGCTATGGGCATCAGCGCGCGCATGTCGTCACGTTGCAAAAGGTGGAAGCATCCGCAAGTCACTCGGCCACGCTGATGCGGCAGCGCTACACCGCAGGGGTAGCCACACTGATCGATCTGCTCGACACGCAGCGCCAGGAGTTCACCGCGCAGCAGAATGTCGTCGCGGGACAGGCCGAGTTGCTCAAGGACTTTGTGTCGATACAGAAAAGCCTCGGCATCGGCTGGCAAGCGCAGCAAGGTTAGCGCGCGAAGATGCCCACGCATCGCTCGCCGCCACGATCGCGCCCTGCAGGGCCGCACCGTGACCGAAAGCGGCAATCGCCACGTCCGGCGGATAAGGCACGGCTCGCGCCAGCAGCGAACGAATACCGTCAGGAATACCTGGGATACGCGCCATACCGCCGCCGATCACGATCCGCGACGGGTCCAGCATCAGCGTCAGATTGGCGACGTGCCTCGCGAGCCCCTCGAACGCGCCCTTGATCAGCGCCGCCACCTGGGGCATGGAATCTTGCAAGGCGAACGCTTCGTGCGTACTGACGTTTCGTCCTAGCAGCGCGCTCACACGGTCGGCAATCGCGCGACCGGAAACGAAATTCTCCAGTGACGCGCCGCCATCGGCGAACAGCACTTCGTCCGGGACGCCACGCAACTGGTAGCCGATCTCGCCGGCGGCGCCGTTCGCGCCGCGCAACACTCGCCCGTCGATCACCGCGGCGGCCGCCAGACCAGTTCCCAAGTTTAGATACAGGCCGCAATCGACGCCGGCGAGCGCGCCACAGCGCGCCTCCGCTAGCGCTGCCGCTTTGACGTCGGTTTCGACGGTGACGCACTGGGCAGCGAAACCCGCGTGCAGCACATCGTAGAGTGCGAGCCGGTCCCAACCCGGATTGTTGGGCGCGAGCCGGATGCCGTCGGGTTCGATAATGCCGGGGGTGACCGCGGCCACCGCCAGCAACTGCCGCTCACCGCCGGCACGTGTCGTCGAGATCAGAACCCGCGCCGCTTCGAACATGCGCCGCATGACCGTCTGCGCCCCCTGCTCCGCCAAGGTCGGAATTTCAGCTTCATGAAGGCGCTGTCCTGCTGGCGTCGTGGTCGCCATGGCGATCTTGGTGCCGCCGAAATCGATAGCCAGCAGGAAGCCACTTGTGTCAGCGCCGGCGCGCTGGATTTCATCTAGGTCTTTAACGTGCATGCGTTTCAGTGTTCACTATTGCAGTGCTGGCCGCCTGGCGTTCGAGAAACTCTTCACGGATAGGCTTGGGGCCAAACGGCCATTGCCGGGCGACACGCGCCCAGATCAGGAACGCGATCAACCCCAGAACGAGCCAACCCGTCGACATCAATTGCGACTGACGGTCGGTCGCATAAAAAACGTAGAGCCAGCCAACCAGCGCAACAAGGCTCGGCACCGGATAAAGCCACTGCCGATACGGGCGATGCAATTCCGGCTGACGGCGACGCAGCACGGTCAATGCCGCGATCTGCGCCACCGACTGCAACAACACCGCGACTGCGACCAGCATATTGATCACGGCGGTCAGATCGAAAAACGTTCCGACCGCTGTGACCACGCCCATGACCAGCAGCGCGACGTGCGGAAAATTGTGCTTCGGATGCAGCTTGCCGAATGCGGCCAGAAACACGCCGTCGCGGGCCGCATAGAAAGGCACGCGTGACCCGCCGAGCAGCCCTGCAAAGACCGACGCAAGCGCCGCCACAAGAATCAGAACGGTGACAACCGCCGCTGCTGTATGCCCCCAATTGCGCGACACGACGAGCGATGCGACCGAGGTCGACTTGGCCACCTCCTGCCATGGCACCGTGCCGATCACGCCGATATTCATTGCGAGGTACAAGAACATCATGGCGATGATCGACACGATGATCGAGCGCGGCATGACGCGGCCGGGATTTTTGAGTTCATCGCCCATGTACGCCGTGGTGTTGTAGCCGGCGTAGTCGTAGATGGCGATGATCAGACCCGCTCCGAGGCCCGTGAAGAACTTGCCGAGATCGCCCGCGTCGGGCGGCAGCGTCGTTGCAAGACTCAGATGAAAGTTCGAGTACGCGGCGGCAATCGTCAGCCCGACCGCGAGCATCATGATGATCCAGAGCACCGCGCTCAATGCACGGATCGATTCGATCCGCCGATACAGCGCGAGGATGACCAGTGCGGTCGCGCCGACGCCGATCGCGTGCGTCTGCCACGCCGAAAGATTCGGCAGGAAGAACCCCAAGTACTGAACAAAGCCGATGATGCCCGTGCTCATGATGAGCGGAATGGACAACATCGCGGTCCAGACGAACAGGAAGGGCATCAGCTTGCCGGTGCGGTATTGAAAGGCTTCGCGCACGTAGAGATACGTGCCCCCGGCGCCGGGCATCGCCGCGCCGAGTTCCGCCCAGACCAGGCCGTCCGCCATGGCCAGCACCGCGCCGAGAATCCAGCCGATGACGGCAAGCGGCCCATTCATCACGGCCACGATCGCCGGGATGGTCAGGAATGGGCCCACGCCGCAGATCTGAATCATGTTCACCGCGGTCGCCGAGAACAGGCCGACAGAACGATGGAAATGCGGCGCATCGGTCGCCGGCCGCTCGCCCGCACCAGCCAGTGCGGTTGAGGACGGCTCCTGCCAGGCAGAATCGCTCATGTATGTCTCCTTGCGGCGTTCGCCGCGATGATAGTCAGATGCTCCGGGGGTCCATCTGTTTTTTTTTCGAATGATAGGAAACTTTCTTTACTAATGCAATCGAACCAAAAAAGTTTTCGCTTCGAATCGACGGCCGGCAGCTTGCCCAGCCGGACAGTCGTTGATAGGATCGGCCAACCCGAAACCAGACGCCCCATGCACGCGCATAGAAAGAACAGCCGACCGACAGTCACCGTCACCCGTGGCCCCGCGTTCGTCCGCCAAGGCAACGAATGGGCCATCTACCAGCATCTGTTGTCGCTGGCGCTCGCCTCGAGTCCTCAACTCGCGGAGAGCACCGGGCTGTCCAAGGTGACGGTCTCCGCCGCGCTCGGCAATCTCGAGCGGCTGGGACTCGTCGAGCAGACGGGCGTGCGCGGCGGCAGCGCGGGACGCTCCCCGCGTCTTTACGCGCCGCGGGCGCGAGCGGGTTTTGTGGTGGCGATCGACGTCGGCGCGGAATGGATACGGGGCGCGGTCGCCGACCTGACCGGAACGGTGGTGGCGCGGCTCGAAAAGCGCACGCCTGCCCGCGTGGAACGGCTGGTTGCCCGAATCGTCGAGCTCGTCTGCGCGATGCTTGAGGAACAACAGATCTCGCGCAGCGAGGTCCTGGCCACTGTGTTCGGCTCGCCTGGCGTACTGGATACGGAAAGCGACCGGCTCCGTCTCGCGCCGAACCTGCCGGATCTGGAGCGCGCGGGGCTGATCCCATCCCTGCGGGAGGCGCTCGATGTCGACCTGCTGGTTGAAAACGACATCAACCTGGCCACGCTAGGCGAACAGCAGCACGGCCTTGGGCGCGGCGTCGACAACTTCGTCTTCATGTCGGTCGGCACGGGTATTGGCCTCGGGATCATTGCCGACGGAAGGCTGCATCGTGGCGCACATGGCTTTGCCGGCGAGATTGCCGTCCTGCCCGCGGCCCCGGTGGTGGGATCAAAGTCCGATGGAATCCATCGCCCCACGTTCGAGGCGTCGGCGGCGGCAAAAGGTATCGTCGCGCACGCACAGCGGCGCGGCCTTGACGTGGCCAATGCAGAAGCGGTGTTCGTCGCGGCCCACGCGGGCGATGAACGCGCACTGGACTGCGTCGCAGAAGAAGCACGACAACTCTCATGGGGACTCGCGGCGATCATCCCGATCCTCGATCCGAAGCTGGTCGTGCTCGGCGGCGGCATCGGCCGAAGCGGCGCCCTGCTTCTACCGACGATCCGCGATCACCTCGCCGACTGGTTACCCATTCCCGTGCCGGAGTTCGCGGTCTCGGCGACCGGTACTGATGCTGTGCTGCTTGGGGCGATTGTTCTCGGTGTCGAACGGGGGCGGCTCAGGGCTTTTGAGCGCCTCGGATACGCGACCTCGTAGCGCGGCGTACCGGTTTCATTAAATGGGTAGCAATTCCCAGAATACCGGGCGACGGTCTCAAGAACGTACACTCGTCGCCTGTTCCCTGCGCTGAGAGAAACCGTGCCTGTCATCACCTGCATCGAAGATTTACGCGTGCTTGCTCAACGGCGCGTGCCGCGCATGTTCTACGACTACGCCGACAGTGGCTCGTGGACCGAAAGTACCTACCGCGCGAATGAAAGCGACTTCCAGCGCTTGAAGCTGCGCCAGCGCGTGGCGGTCAACATGGCGGGCCGCAGCACGCGCACGGAAATGGTCGGTCAGGAAGCCGCCATGCCCGTGGCGCTCGCGCCGACGGGATTGACCGGCATGCAACACGCCGACGGCGAAATCCTCGCTGCGCGCGCGGCGGAGAAGTTCGGCGTGCCCTTCACCTTGTCCACGATGAGCATCTGCTCGATCGAGGACGTGGCCGCCCAGACCAGCAAGCCGTTCTGGTTCCAGCTTTATATGATGCGCGACCGCGATTTCATCGTGCGATTGATCGAGCGCGCTCGCGCGGCAAGGTGCAGTGCCTTGATGCTCACGCTGGATCTGCAGATCCTCGGCCAACGCCACAAGGACATCAAGAACGGGCTGTCGGCACCGCCCAAATTGACTCCGGCGAACCTCATCAACCTCGCGACCAAGCCACGCTGGTGCCTCGGCATGCTCGGCACAAAGCGGCGCACCTTCGGCAACATCGTCGGTCATGCGAAGGGCGTGGGCGATCTGTCGTCACTGAGCGCGTGGACCGCCGAGCAGTTCGATCCGGCGCTGAGCTGGGCAGACGTCGAGTGGGTCAAGAAACAGTGGGGCGGCAAACTCATTCTGAAAGGCATCATGGATGTCGACGATGCGCGCCTTGCCGCCGACAGCGGCGCCGACGCGTTGATCGTCTCCAATCATGGGGGCCGTCAACTAGACGGTGCGCCTTCTTCGATCTCGGCGCTCCCCGAAATCGCACGCGAGGTCGGCTCGCGCATCGAGGTGTGGATGGATGGCGGCATCCGCAGCGGACAGGACGTGCTGAAAGCCGTTGCGCTCGGCGCGAAAGGCACGCTGATCGGCCGCAGCTTCCTCTATGGCTTAGGGGCAATGGGAGAGGCTGGCGTCACACAGTGCCTGCAGATCATCCAGAAGGAACTGGACATCACCATGGCCTTTTGCGGCCACACCGACATTCGTCAGGTGGACGAGCGGATCCTGCTGCCTGACAGGCGTTGAAGGCAGACGTTGAAGAGGCGTTGAGGGCGGGCGTTAACGCCAAACGCCTGGCAGCAGGCGATTGCCAGTGCGTTTGTCGTGAGCACATGCTTACGCCTGCGCTTCGCCTGCACACTTCATCAGCGGAAATAGCTCGCCGCCACGGATACGGGGTAAGCGATGTCAGCTCTTTCTTGATGTCTTGGCGACAAAGGGCGTCGGCACATGCTGACACGCCTCGCTTCCGCACTTCGGACAACTCGGATGGGCGCTCTGATGTTCAGCGAGGTGTTCAGCGTGTTCGAACAACTCGCCACACTTCTCGCAACGATATTGGTACGTCGGCATTGCTCTCCTCCAACACGAATCCCACCTGCGCTGGCCAGACACGATTCGCCAGCACGATCCAGTACGGTGACAATCCATTCTAGTGCAGCAAATGCGCCGTCATGCGCCTTATCTCAGACGGTGCTCACCTGGTTAAGACGACGCCACCGGCGACCCGCGCTTCCGCTGACGGCGGGTTCGTACTAGGCTTGATTGTGGAAGGCCATCGCCGGCTGGCGAAACGTCACGAAACCGGCATCGGCTGACGAAAGCAGCCTCCCCCCGGTGTACCCGGCGCCACAGCGCGAGGTCCGATATGCAACTGCTTACGGTAACAATCTCCAAACCCGAAGCGACGAACTTCATCTTGGGGCAAACGCACTTCATCAAGTCGGTCGAGGATCTGCACGAAGCCATGGTCGGTACCGTTCCGGGTATCAAGTTTGGTTTGGCCTTTTGCGAAGCGTCGGGTAAGCGCCTCGTGCGCCGGTCCGGCACTGACGCCGATCTGATCGAAATGGCGTGCCAGAATGCCATGGCCATCGCTGCAGGCCACTGCTTCGTGATCTTCCTCGGCGATGGCTTTTTCCCGGTCAATGTTCTGAATGCGATAAAGGCTGTGCCGGAGGTATGCCGGATCTTTTGCGCGACGGCGAATCCCACGCAGATTCTGGTTGCCGAGACAGACCAGGGGCGCGGTATCCTAGGTGTGGTTGACGGGTTCCCGCCGCTTGGCGTGGAAAACGAGGAGGACGTTCAATGGCGCAAGGATCTGTTACGGGCTATCGGCTACAAAGCGTAGGTACGGTTACGCTTATTGCGCGACATGCGTGTTTGCGACATGCGCGCCGGTCTGCCTGAACCATGGAACATCAGCCTCTCCAGCCCGGCACCCTGTGGCCCGCCATCCTGCGCCAGACTGAACATGCGCTGCGTTGTGGCGCACTGCGGCCGATCGAGACAATCCAGACGCTGATCGAAGAAGGCGGCGTACGTTTCCTTGTCCGCCAGGTTTCAAGCCTCGCTCGCAAGGAAGAAGCGCGGCAGGCGCCTAAAGATACGGGCACGATGCCCAGCGCGGTCAATCCGTTCCTTCCTTATGATCCAGACCTCTTTGTTGGCGATATCTCGGACACTCACGTCGCCTTGCTCAACAAGTTCAACGTGATCGACCATCATCTCCTGATCGTCACCCGTCGTTTCGAATCGCAGGAAGCGTTGCTCGATCTCGCGGACTTTGCTGCATGGGTCGCCTGCATGGCGGAGTTCGATGGTCTGGGTTTCTACAACGGCGGCGCGGACGCCGGCGCCAGTCAACCCCACAAGCATCTGCAGATCGTGCCGCTGCCGCTCGGAGAATCAGGTCCGGCAGTTCCCATTGAGTCCGTTATGGAGTCCGCGTGCATGGAAGGCCCGATCGGCACGCTACCCGGTCTGCCTTTCAGCCACGCGTTTGCCTATCTGGAACGGGGTCCTGCCGCCTCGAGGCACGCTGCACACGCGGCGCTCGATTGCTACCTCGCGTTGCTCGAAGCGGCTGGCTTGCGAGCGATCGAAGTGAATGGCGAGTTGCACCAGTCGGCGCCGTACAACCTGCTTATCACCCCACGATGGATGCTGCTCGTGCCAAGGTCGTCGGAACGTGTCGAGGGAATATCGGTGAATGCGCTGGGGTTTGCCGGATCGCTTTTCGTGCGAGACGCGGCACAGATGCAAGTCATCAAGCGGCTCGGTCCGATGAGCATGCTGCAACGCGTCGCGGTCCCTGTCGTCAAGGGGCAATAGACAAATGAGAACGATCGTCGCTATTTCTCTGGTCACCTAAAATACAGGCATGGTTCTGACCTCAAGGGAGGTTGCCATGACCGAGTCGATGATCAGTTTTGTAGTAGGAATCGTGGTGGTGCTATGCATCGTGGTATTTACAGCCTCCCGCTACAGGCGGGAACACAAGGACCAACCGGTTGCCCGCTGGCTAGACGCGCATCCGATCAAGAACTGGCTGCACCATAAGCACTGAACGAAGCAACGTGATTTCTGGAGGGGGCGCGCCGCCGGGAAATGGCTCCAAGCCATTTTCATCCGGCGCCGCCTCCTTAGCCCTCACACATCCACGATGACCTCGAAGCCGCCGTAAATCAGCCGCTTGCCGTCGAAAGGCATCGGATTCACGTCAGGCTGCAAGCGCGGATCCGCCATTACGGCTTTCATGCCTTCATCCCGCACCTGACGCGACGGCCAGACAACCCACGAAAACACCACTGTTTCGTCATCCTTGCGTTTGACGGCCATCGGAAACGAAGTCAGCTTTCCGTCCGGCACGTCGTCTCCCCAGCACTCGACCACCTGCAATGCACCGTTCTCCTTGAAGACGCCCGCTGCCATTTCAGCTTGTTTTACGTATTTCTCGCGGTCGAGCGTAGCTACCGGCACGACAAATCCATCTACGTAAGTCATGAATGCGCTCCTTTCTGGTTAAAAGCCGAACAGGGGCGGAAAGCGACGATGCCCGGACCGGCGTCACCGCGCCACCCTCCTATGAGCACGACGAACGACACGCCGTGAAATCGACAACGATCGTGTTGTCTTCAACCGATCCCAGGGAAAGAACCAGTGGACGGGCAAATCTCATCCTGTAGCATCCAATCGTTACATCGTTAACTGTAACAATAATTGATGTCATCATGACAGGCGGCCGCACGCCCGCCGGACAGCATATTCGGGAGGCAGGTATGGGTGACAAGACCATTCCACACGTCAACGTGGACGAACTGGCGCAGTTCCGCGAAGTTCAGCAACTGGCCTATCGGTGCGTCGAGAGCGTCGGCGACATGCTCCAGCCGGGCATGACGGAAAAAGACGCCGCCCGGCTGCTGACCGAATGGTTGCAGGATCACGGCGTGCGTGACTGGCTGCACAAACCCTTCGCCTGGTTCGGCGACCGTACCGCCTTTGAGGGCTTTTCCGGGCTGTCGCACATGGCCGGTTTCAATCTGGCCTTCTTCCCGAGTTCGCGCCGGCTGGAAGAAAACATGCCGGTCATTCTCGACGTGGCGCCGGTGCTGAACGGCGTCATCGCCGATGTCGGCTACGCCACCTGCGTCGGCACGAATCCCATTCTCGAACAACTGAAAGACGATCTGGCCGAACACCGCGAACTGATCGTCAGCATGGTGAAGCAACGGCGCACGCTGGCCGACGTCGCGCGCGCAGTCGACCAATTGTGCAGAAAACAGGGCGTGGAGCCGCGCCACAAGGCCTATCCGTTCAAGGTGCTTGCACATCGTGTCGCGAAGCTGAACAACCCCGCCAAGCCGCGTTTCGTGGCGCGTTTCGGCCTGAACGCCACGCGCAATCTCGTCCTCGACCAGGTGAGCGCAGGCAAGAAGGAGGGTTGGTCGCCGCTATGGTCGATCGATCGACGCTCCGATCATGCACCGACGCCTGGCCTGTGGGCCGTCGAGCCGCATCTCGGCTTTCAGGGTGTGGGCGCCAAGTTCGAAGAACTGCTCGTCATCACCGATGACGACGCCTACTGGCTCGACGACGATCTGCCGCATGTGCGCCGCTGGGCGCAGCGCGGGCAGACGCAATTCGCTGCATGACGGAGGCGCACATGCAGCTCTTGACCGAACCCGTACCGCCCACGCTTTATGAGGCGCCGCCAGCCTCGCATCCCACCCGTTTCACGGTGTGCTCGGGCGACGTGACGCTCGCTGCCAAGGCGTGGGGCGACCCCACCCGGCCAACCGTGATGCTGGTGCACGGTTACCCCGACACCAGCGAAGTGTGGGACGCGCTAGCCGTGCTGCTGGCCAACGATTTCCACGTCGTGGCCTACGATGTTCGCGGTGCGGGCCAATCCACTGCGCCAAAGCGCACCTCGGCATACCGGCTGGACAAACTCACTGACGACTTTATCGCCGTCATCGATGCCGTGAGCCCCCAGCGCGCCGTCCATCTGGTCGCGCACGACTGGGGCTCGATCCAGGGCTGGGAATTCGTCACCGAAGAGCGGTTGCGCGGACGCATTGCCTCGTACACGTCATGCTCCGGCCCGTGCCTCGACCACGTCGCTTACTGGATGCGAGCACGGCTGCTGCGCCCCACGCCGCGCTCGATCGGCAAGCTCATGGGTCAACTGGTGCGATCCTGGTACGTGCTGATGTTTCACTTGCCGGTGCTCCCTGGCTTGACCTGGCGGTTGTGGCTCGGCCGCGCGTGGCCGCGGGTGATGCGTCGTGTGGAGAAGACAGGGATCGCGCCTCGCCCGACACAAACGCAGGACGGCGTACGCGGCGTATCGCTGTACCGCGCCAACTTCATCCGCTGCCTGTTCACGCCGCGCAAGCGCTACGCACACGCGCCGGTTCAGGTGATCGTACCGACGCTCGACAAATACGTCAGCCCAGCGCTGTCCGAAGATCTGTCGCGCTGGGTGCCGACCTACTGGCGCCGTGAACTGGTCGCGCGGCATTGGGTGCCGGTCACCCATGCCGAACAGATGGCGCGGATGGTGCGTGATCTCGTCAATCACACCGAAGGCGGCGCCGAACCGGAAGCCCTGCAACGCGCCCGTATGGACGCCGCGCGGATGGCCGCTCCCCGCAAACCACTTAGCGGCAAGCTCGCGGTCGTGACCGGCGCGGGCAGCGGCATCGGCCGATGCATTGCACTGGAATTCGCGAAGCAAGGCGCGTCCGTGATGGCGGTCGATATCGACGCGGCAAGCGCGGAACGCACTGCCACGCTGGTCAGGCTGTTAGGCCAACAGGCCCACGCGCGCAAGGTCGACGTAGGCAGCGCTGAGCAAATGGAAGCGTTGGCAAACTGGATCGGGACGGAACTGGGTGGCGCCGATATCGTGGTCAACAACGCCGGCATTGGCATGGCAGGCGGTGTGCTCGACACCTCGGCGCAGGACTGGGAGCGGATTCTCCACGTCAACCTATGGGGCGTGATTCACGGTGCGCGCCTGTTCGCCCGACAGATGGTGAAGCGCGGCAATGGCGGACACATCGTCAATACCGCCTCAGCCGCGGCCTTCGCGCCCTCGCGCGACCTACCCGCCTACGCGACCACCAAAGCAGCCGTGCTGATGTTGAGCGAATGCATGCGCGGCGAACTCGCGGAACACGGTATCGGCGTCAGCGCGATCTGTCCGGGGTTCGCCGAGACCGGCATCATGGCCTCGACCCAGTATGTCGGCACCAGCGCTCAGGACCAGGAACGCATGCGCCAGAAAGCCACCAGGCTTTACCAGATGCGCGGGCTGCAACCCGAGACAGTCGCGAAAGCAGCGCTCCACGCGGTCTTGCACAACAAGCCTGTGGTGGCGATCGGCATCGAGGCGCATTCCATGCGTTTCATCTCGCGTCATCTGCCCTGGCTAGCCCGGGCGCTCGCCCGCATCAGCATGGTGCCGCGCTGACCTCAGCGTTGATATCAGCGTTGACCTCACCCACCGGACGCCGGAGACCGTCATGACCGAAGAACACACTCAATACAAGATCAAGGCACGCCATGTGAAGTTCGACTGGAGCCAAACGCCCATCCAGTGGATTCCCGGTGACCCGTCGAGCACGCACATCATCAATGTGTTGAACCTGCTGTTCCCCGCCGGCGAACTCTGGTTCTGCCGCGTCTACAACAAGGCGCTGCCGCTCATCACCGACCCGGCGTTGCACGACGACGCACAGGGGTTCCTCAGGCAGGAAGCAGTGCATTCGCGCTCGCACGGCGGGGTTCTTACGCACTACTACAAGGCGCACGGCATCGATACACAACCCTTCACCCGGAAACTCGACTGGCTATTCGGCAAGCTGCTCGGCGAGCAACCGCTTGGGCTGAAGATCGGCAAAACGCGCTTCTGGCTGCGCCAGCAGCTTGGCGTCATCGCCGCGCTGGAACACTTTTTCGGTTACCTCGGCAATTGGGTACTCAATGCCGACGGGCTCGATGCCGCCCATGCCGACCCCACCATGCTCGATCTGCTGCGCTGGCACGGCGCCGAAGAAGTCGAGCATCGCACCGTCGCCTTCGATATCTTCCGGCATATGGGCGGCACCTACTTCGAACGCTGCTTTCACATGCTGTCGACCGTCATACTTCTGCTGTACTTTCTCACGCGCGGCGCGCGCTTCATGCATCAGCGCGATCCCGGCGCCGGGACTTACCGAGGTTTCATTCTCGGCTGGCGCGCTGGCGCGCGCCGCCGTTGCCTGCCGTCGTTCTGGAAAATGATCGCGGCAGCGCTACGCTATTTCAATCCGCGCTATACGCCGCATCACGAAGGGTCCACCGAGCAGGCGCTGGCTTATCTTGCAACCTCGCCCGCTGCGCAGGCTGCGGCGCATGGGGGCACGTGGGTGCGTGATGCGAATTGATGCGGCGGCGTCATTGACATCGAAGAAAGGTGACCAGGGTACGGCGGGTTCAGCGTCATTACCGCGCGTCTCCAGTGCGGAACAGCCGCCACCAGAGTAAGGCTACTGCGCGCCGCCGTCCTGGCTCATCACCAATGCGAGCGACTCGGAAAGAATCGATTTCGCCAGTTTGTCGTCGTCCACGCCGCGCGCAAGCGTAATCGCCCCCACGATGGTCGCGACGATTCCGAGCGCCGGCGTTTCGCTGCCGCCGGATGCGGCCTGCGCGATTCGTGACGCCAGTTTGCGGACGTATTCTGTGAGCTGTTCCCTGACGTCCGGATTCGCATGGCGCGCTTCTCCGGCGAGTGCGCACAACGCACATCCATTGCCGGGATTTTTCACGTGACGCTCACTCAGGAAGCTCTCGGCGATGGACTGCAGAGGCGTTTCCCCTTGCTTTTCTGCCCCCGTTACGAGAGACGCGATGCGCTTCTCGCCCTGAATGACGGCGTGCTCGAGCGCTTCCAGGATCAACGCATCACGCGACGAAAAATGGCCGTAGAACGCGCCATGCGTGAGCCCCGCACTGCGCATGCAGTCGGCGACGCCGAGCGCCTCGATGCCGTGTTCACGAATCTGCCGTGACGCGGTCTCCAGAACGCGCTGCCTGCTCTCAGCCTTTTGTGCCTGCGAATAACCCATTTTTTGCCTCCCTCCCCTTGACAATCTGCATGACGACTATAATACTGAATTTCTGCATGATGCTCAACATACAGAATGAGATGTTGACGACACTCATACGGGTTCGAATGCGGCGGCTATCCGGCCCCGCTTAACAGGTTTTCGCGCCGTTAGCAGGCGCGGCTTTTGACGTGATCTCACGGCGGAATACACAGGAGAAGGACATGCGTTTTACTGGAAAGACAGCTCTCGTAACCGGCGGCAACAGCGGCATTGGCTTTGCTGCGGCGAAGCTCTTGATCGCTGAAGGCGCCCGTGTTGCGATCACTGGCCGCGATCGCGCAAAGCTGGATCAGGCAGTCTCCGAGCTCGGCGAGAACGCGCTAGGCATCCAGGCCGATCTCGACGATGAAACCGCGATCGCGTCGATGTTCAAGCAGATCCAGGAAACATTCGGGTCGCTCGACGTCGTGTTCGCCAACGCCGGAATCTCCGGTCCGACTCCGCTTGGCGGCACAACCGCCGCCGCGTTCGAGGCGATTCTTCGCACCAATCTCACAGGCGTGTTTCTCACGGTTCAAGCGGCCCTCCCGTTGATGAGCGCCGGCGGCTCGATCGTATTGAACGGTTCCGTGATGCGCGAACTGGGCTCGCCTGGGTCGGCCGCCTATTCCGCTACAAAGGCTGGCGTCACCGGGATGGCCAAGGTGTTTGCGGCCGAACTCGTGCAGCGTGGCATTCGCGTCAACACCGTGATCCCAGGCGGCACGCGCACGCCGATCTGGACGCGCGGCGCACGGGCCGGTGCAACGCTCGACGGGACCGAAGAGGCGCTCGCGCCGCGCATTCCGCTGGCTCGCCTCGCCACACCGGAGGAAGTTGCCAAGGCCGCGCTTTTCCTCGCGTCCGACGATGCTTCAGGAATCACAGCGGCGGAAATTGTCGTCGACGGCGGCACGACGGGTGCGCCATGGGGCGCACCCTTGCACCGCAAAGGGTAAACGGGCACGACTTTCCGGTCGCCGCCGGATCAGCTCAGGACAGCGACGCGCTGCCTTGAGCTACCGGCGTTTAGCTGCGATCGCCAGACAATCCGACGGTCGCAAACTAAGCAGGCAGCGAGGACCGTTCCTTCGCCACGATCGCCTCGATAGAGGAGACGGCCTGGGTCAGACCGTTCTCGGCCTGCATGTGTATGCCGAGCGTTCGAGCGCGGGCACGCACTTCTGCTCGCTCAGCGAATTCAATTGCGCGTGAAAGCGAGGATGCCCGCAGCTTCTTTCCGTCCACTGGGCCGGGCGCAACACCAGCGCGCCGGAGCCGGTCCGCCCAAAAGAACTGATCCCCGGCAAAAGGAACCACGATGGAGGGAACGCCAGCCCGCGCCGCCGAGTGACTGGTACCCGAACCGCCATGATGGATGACCATCGACGTTCTCGGGAAAAGCCATTCGTGAGGCATGTCGCCGATCACATGAAAGTTTGCGGGCAGCATTGAGGTATCCGCCCCGCTCCATCCGGGATGGAACAACACCCTTCGACCGCCGGCCGCCGTGATCACTTCCTGTAGCGCCTTCTGCGTATCGAAAGACGTCATGCTGCCAAAGCCGACGTAGATCGGCGCCTCCCCCTTCGCGAGAAAGTCCGTCAGATCCCGCGGCGGGGACCAGCCGGCCGAAGGCGCGATCCATTGCCCACACATCTGCGCGTTAGAAGGCCAGTCTTCCGGACGTGGCAGAAGACTGGGAGAAATACCATAAAGCATCGGATGATCGTTCCACAGATCGCGCCGCGGAGGAAGGCCGCAAACATTCTCCCGCGCCGCATTGATGCGCTTGCGAAACGCGCGCCAAAGAAATCCGTTGACGAATTCATGACTGACGCGATTCAGGAATGATGGAACGCGCGATGGCGGAAAGAACGGCGAGGCAAACGCCGTCGTCGGTGTGATGGGAATGAGTCCTGTGCCAATAGCCGTTACGCCAAGGTATTCAGCCGCCGATAATCCGACGAACGCCGCGAGACCCGAGACGATAACGGCATCGCATCCCTCCCCCGCCCTGACCGTTTCACGGAGCCAGGGCTCAGCATGACTGTTCGCGATACCCGCAAGCGCGTTCGCGGTGCCTTTGAAGCGGCATCTTCCTGCAACAGCACCGGCGCTCGTCAGCGCGGGTTGCAGCGTCGCCTTGATATCGCCGGCCAATGCAGTCACGGGAACACCCAAAGCTTTCGCCGAACCGAGCGTTGCGTGGTCGGCGAGCAGCCTGGCTTCATGACCGGCACTGATCAAGGCCGCGCACAGCGCGGCCAGCGGACGTGTATCACCTTCGGTACCGTAAGTGACGGCGACGAATTTCATGATTTGCGACGGCTCCTGATGGGCGGAGAAAGAGTGCTGCGCGCGCCATTCACGAACAGCTCGATGACCACCGCGAACTCCTGTTTCAACCTGAGCCCCGGCACGGTCAACCACCGCATGAGCGCCCCGAGATAAAGATGATGAAAGAGCGTCGCCAGGTGGGTCGCGGCGAGGTCGTCACGCAACTCGCCTGTGGCCTGCCCTTTGGCAATCAGCAGCGCAAAACCGTCCGCCATATCGCTGTTCGGGGCATCTTCATCGCGCGCCGATACCCCGAGACTCAGAAAGCGAAACCGGATGTACGGCACGAGCAGGGCGCGGTGCTTTTCGCACCAGACCGCCGACGCGCCCAGCAGCATGGATAGCGCAGGGACAAAGCCGGCCTGACGTGCGACACGCGGTTGCAGACGGATCAGATCCGCCTCAAGCTGCGCGTGAATCCAGTGCGCCAGTACCGCTTCTTTGGTGGCGAAATGGTTGTAAAGCGTTCCCTTCGCGACATCTGCGTTTGCCGCGATCTGCTCCATCGTCACCGCGTCGTAGCCGTTCGTTTCAAATAGACGGATCGCCGTTTCAGCAAGCAGACTCTGTGTCTGCGAGTGCTTTCGCGCGCGACGGCTGGAGGAATCGGAAACGGGCATGACATTCGCTTTTTAAACTCCGTTCAAAATTGAACGTCGTACAAAAATATGATGTCACGTTCCCGACAGCCGTGTCAATGCACCCGCCGTCATCCGTGCTTACCGAGGTGAAAGCCGGCCCGCTCAGCAGCCATCTGAATACTGTAAACCGCGCAACCGGTTACGACACCCGTGATCAACAGCCCGAGCATCCCAAGTAATACCGCGACGATTCGCCCAGCCACCGTAGTCGGAATCACGTCGCCGTAACCGATGGTTAGTGCGGTGATCGCACAAAAGTAGAGAGTTTCGCCAAACGATGAGTGCGCCCGTGTGCTTGTATCGACAGCACCGCCGACGTAATACATCGCGACCGAAAGGATAAGGAAAAGAATCAGCAGACTAGCCAGAATGCTTCGCAGATGCCAGAGGAGCCTGGAAAACTCGGCAACCGCATGGCGTGGCCGGATCTTGGCACGAACATCGTGCTTGGGAGCATTGTCCATTTCATGAACCTCGTAGATTTTCTGGCCTATCGTGGTCCGAAGCCAAAAATGGATAGTACGACGCAGTCAATCCAGAACAATCGTCCAAATCTGAAAAGGCGCTCGGCGTAGGTTGGCTGTTGCACCATGCCATGATTGGCGCGTACGCAAATGCACCAGACGGCACGCTTACGGATTCGACTCGCCAAGACTAGCCGCTCGCAACCGGTCGAAATCCAGAATAACGATCTCCCCGAATTTCAGGCTCACTATGCGTTGGCTTTCGAGATTCTTGAGCAACTGATTCGTAGTCTGCCGCGACAAGGACACCATTGAAGCGAGACTGTCTTGTGAGAGCATTATCCTGCTCTGCGCAGCGTTGAGACCGCCATACCCCCCTGCGATCACCAACAAGCGGCTCGCCACGCGCTGTGCCGCGGGCAACAGCGCCATCGCTTCGGTGTTCTCGAACGAAACCCGAAGTCTTTGCGCCATCAACAACGCAAAATCGCGCCAATAGCGGGGCGTGGAATCGAGCAGGCTTTGCAGCGCAGGCGCGGGCACGTGCAGCAAAAGCGCCCGGCTAATGGCAGTGGCGTCGTTCGGGCGTGGCAGCCCGTCGAACAGCGAGATTTCCCCTAACCATGCAGTCGGTCCGAGCACCGCGAGCAAGGCCTCTTTCCCATCCGCCCCGACTGTGCCGATAGCCATTGCGCCGCCCAGTATGGCGTACAGTCCATACGACGGGTCGCCACGCCGATAGAGGACCTCGTTCTTTTCCAGCGTAAGCAGATTGGCATGGCTGATCAGATAGTCCTGCAACTCGACAGGCAGGCCTTTAAACCAGGGAGTCGTTTCGAGTTGTGACCGGTAGCGGTGCAGGCTGGATTCCATTGGCGCGTCGACCTGTCGGGTATCGGACAGATTTTAGGCGGGTTTGCGAACATCATGTGGACTCGCATCTGACAACGCAATGACTTTGGCCCGTGACGCACCCGCTGCGCCACCGGGACCGGATGCGCGATTCGCAGTGCGTTGTCCCGGGTTATTCCATTTGCTTGAATCATCGAAAAAGGAGTGTCGACGTGGCCTCATCTGATGTCAGCCTGAAGAACGACGTATCGCCCGCCGAATGGGACGCGCGGGTCAATCTCGCGGCGGCGTACCGCCTCACCGCGCTGTTTGGGTGGGACGACCTGGTGTTTACCCATATTTCGGCACGCGTGCCCGGCCCGGAGCATCATTTCCTGATCAACCCGTACGGCATGATGTTCGACGAGATCACCGCATCGTCGCTGGTCAAGATCGATCTCGACGGCCGCAAGGTTTCCGAGTCGCCCTATGACGTCAATCCGGCCGGCTTCACGATCCATAGCGCCGTGCATGCGGCGCGCGAAGACGCCCATTGCGTGATGCACACTCACTCGGTCAACGGCGTGGCCGTGTCCGCGCAGGTGGCGGGGCTGCTGCCGCTCTCCCAGCAGTCACTCGGTGTGCTGGCGTCGCTCGGCTACCACGACTACGAGGGCATCGCACTCAATGAAGCCGAGAAGCCTCGCCTCGTTCAGGACCTCGGCACCAACACTTACCTGATGCTGCGCAACCACGGTCTGCTGACGGTCGGCGCCGCGCCGGCAGACGCCTTCGTCGCCATGTACTTCTTTGAAGTGGCCTGCATGATTCAGGTGCGTGCCCAGGCCGGCGGTGGAAAGCTGACGCCCATCGGGCAGCCGATTCTCGATGGCATCAAGGAGCAGATCCGGGTGGCGACGCGGGGCGTTTCTCCTGGGGCGTTGGTGTGGCCCGGGCTGCTGCGTCGGCTCGACCGCCGTAACCCCGGCTACGCTGACTAACACTGGCCGCTCGCACCGTGCACCGTGCACGACACGCACGGTTGCATGTGCTGAGCGAACGGTGTGAGCTTCATCAGCCGCGTTCGCTGATTCAACGCATCGCGGATACGTATTGGGTAGGTCACGTGAGAACCTGTATGGCAAAAATCTTTATCTACGGCGCCGGCTCGATTGGCTGCTATGTCGGCGGACGACTTCTTGCCGGGGGCAGCGACGTCAGTTTCATTGGGCGGGCGCGCGTGGCCGACCAGTTGCGCAGTCATGGCATCACGCTGTCGCGGCACGACGATAGCCGCTGGCATGCGCCGTCGGAGCGGATCGACGTATCGACGGACGCGGCCAGCGCCGCCGCAGCCGATCTGGTACTCGTCACCGTCAAGTCTGCCGCGACCGCCACGGCCGCCGCCGAGCTGGCGAGCGTGTTGCGCCCCGGTACGATCGTCGTGAGCTTGCAGAACGGCATTGGCAATGCCGACGTGCTGCGTGCCGCCCTTCCACAGCAGATGGTGCTGGAGGGGATGGTGCCATTCAATGTCGTCGAACGCGGCCCTGGCGCATTTCATCAAGGTTCAGGCGGAGAGTTGGAGATCAGGCATGCGGCGGCCATGCAGCCGTTCGTCGACGAGTTCAGGAAAGCAGGCCTGCCGCTCATCCAGCACGCCGACTTGTTGCCGGTGCAGTGGGCGAAGCTGCTGCTCAATCTCAACAATGCAATCAACGCGCTTGCGAACCGGCCGTTGAAGGAGGAACTCTCGCAACGTGCCTATCGCCTGTGCCTCGCTATGGCGCAGAAAGAAGCGCTCGCGCTTCTGAAGCAGGCCAACATACGGCCGACCAAAGTGACGCCGCTTCCGGCCACCTGGATACCGCGTGTGCTCAGCGTACCTGATGCGTTATTCGAGCGGCTGGGCCGCGCGATGCTGACGATCGATCCGCTCGCGCGCTCGTCGATGTCCGACGATCTGGCGGTGGGACGCACGACGGAAATCGACTGGATCAACGGCGAAGTTGTGCGCCTCGCACAACGTCTCGGGCGAACGGCGCCGGTGAACCAACGGCTATGCGAGCTCGTGCGGGAAGCCGAGCGAAGCGACTTGCGACCTTCATGGTCGGGCGAAGCCCTGCTGGCTCAGATTCGCGCTGCCGCGGGTGCCGCTTCGGCACGGCACGACAGGCGCTGAGCGTCGGCGCGTGGGTATCTGGTCCGCTATTATTCTGGGAAGTTGTCGGGAGAAGTGAAATGACGAGAGTCAAAATAGCTGAAATAGCGGAGATCAATTTTGTGCGATCGGGGCCCAGAAATGCGCCGTCGCTGGTCTTTCTCCATGCAATTGGAATGGATCTCACTTGGTGGGAACATCAGATTGCAGAGTTCGCACCCCACTATGACGTTATCGCTCTGGACTTGCCTGGCCACGGCCTATCCGGAAAGCTGGATTTCCCTACATTCGATGCCATGGCGCAGATCGTAGCTGGTTTGCTTGAGCATGTTGGTGTGAGAGGTGCTCATGTCGTAGGGCTCTCTATCAGCGGCATGATTGCTCAAACGCTGGCCATCAAACGCCCAGATTTAGTTCGTTCGTTGAGTTTGGTTTCAACTCGCAGCACGTTTCCTGCGGCCGGACGCCAGGCTATGTCTGAATTCGCCGGAATGGCACGGCGGGACGGCATGCTAAAGATGGCGCAGTTATTGAATGAACGCATGTTTCCCGAACCTTTCAGGGCGCTTCGCCCCGATGTGCTTGATCGGATGACGAAGGCGCTCCTGCTTCAGGACAAAGATTTTCACGCGTCCATATGGGAAATGATCTCTACTTTTGACGTGGAATCGCAATTGCACAACATCAAATGCCCAACCATGGTCGTTATCGGGGCGGCAGATCTTCAAGCCAACCAGGAAGCAGGCAGCAACCTCGCGAGAAAAATTTCTGGTGCGGTCTTGCGTGAAGTGCCTGATGCCGGTCATTTGCCACCCGTTCAAACACCAGAGCAGTTCAACACGTTGCTCCGATCTTTTCTGTCCATCGAGTAAGTCGTGGGATGCTCATGTAGCTTCCCCGAAACTAGACGATTGGCGTAGCGTCGAGTCCCGCTGCGCGCGACGAATGCCAACTGTATATTTGAACGGGTGATTGCGATGACAAGGAACACGTCTGTCGTACTTTACATTGTGGCGATGATAGCCGTTGTCGTTGGCGTAGATTTACTATTCTTCAAGAATCGATTCTGGGAACGGCTGATAGTGAACATCGGCATTGTCCTGGTCTTTGCAGCCTTCTATTTTCGATTCCTAAAGGACCTATAAGCTGAGCGCCTATGCGCACCGCATCCTCTCTGTTCAACAGCCCTCCTCCGTCGACATAGCGGTCACAGGCGACGGAAGACCGCTCGAGCCAGACGCGTTGATAGACTGACGACCTGCGATAATCATGCAGACGTATTTCAACCTTCACGGGTCTTACACTTAGGATCCTATACGGTTCATTTGTTTGGCAATCCCCCCTTCAAACGGAGTGTCTAAATGGATTCGGAAACATTAGAGGCCTACAACAAGCAGGCCGGATCCTATGCCCGCGAATGGCTCGAACAGGATGCGCCCAGCGATATGTACGCGTTATTGGGGCAATACTTTGCGCCAGGACCCACTGCGGACATTGGATGCGGTGCGGGCCGCGATACCGCCTGGCTGGCTGAAAACAGCTTCCAGGCTCTCGGCATCGACGCTTCCGAGGGTTTGCTGGATGAGGCGCGAGCGGCTTATCCAGCTCTCACGTTTCAGCAAGGGACCCTGCCGGAGCTTGATGGGCTCGAGCGCGGTGCCTACCAAAACGTGCTTTGCGAGACCGTGATCATGCATCTTGAACCGGCAAGGATCAGTGAGGCGATGGCCTCGCTGATCGCGTTGCTGCGTCCAGGTGGGACACTCTACGTCAGTTGGCGAGTCACAGAGCATGAATCGTTACGCGATAAGGCTGGGCGACTCTACTCATCATTTGATCGACAGCTTGTCATCCAGCCTGCGACCGAACAGTGCGATGTGCTCTTCGAGCAGGACGTCATCAGTGCATCTTCGATGAAGCGGATACAGCGTCTGATCGTTCGGAAGAGGAAGGCATAGGCTCCGAGTCAACCTAATATGCTGCACCTAGTCGCCGACTGCCTGGCGAAACCGACTATTCAGTGCGCTATGGCCGAGTTGGCCGCTTTGATTGCAATCCAGTCATCCGACTGAAGATGCACGTACGTCTCGAGCAGCAGATGTGCGGTAGGCGGATTGATAGCAAGCATTGCCAACTGACGAGGGTCGGCATCGGCGGGAAGCGCAACCAGGCCATCCACGTTGACGACCATCCGCTCGCGCCAGGTAAAGCTACCCATCGGGAGAGCCACGCGATCGCCGACCCTGACATTGCTGACTCCGGCACCCACCTCCAGCACGCGCCCCGCCCCCTCATTGCCGATAACAGACGGCAACTCGGGATGCAGCGGGTACACGCCCCGCGCGACGAGCATGTCGCTGAAGTTGATTGGGGCATAGTCGACCGCGACCATCACCTGGCCCGCGCCCGGACTGGCGGTTTCGGGCAACTCGCGCAATTCAAGTCCCGTGGCAGGGTCGCCATATGCGGTGAGCACAATACCTTTCATGATGAAACTCCATCTTCGATGGACGCCTAAGTGGACGCGGCGTCCGGGCATGCCTTATTGGGCATCGGCTTGCGGAATATTGGCATATGCTGCAAAGTAACAGACCTGTACGTAACTTTTATAGTAGGTACAGACCTGTTACTTTGTCAATCAGAAAATCCAGATCGAAGGAGTGTGCAGATATGACGGCAGGAGCCCGACCCCGGCGGGGAGCCCCGCCAAAGGGCGAAGTGAGCGCGCGCGAGCGTATCCTCGCGACGGCAAGCGACCTGTTCTACCGCGAGGGCATCCGTGCCATCGGCGTCGACACGGTCGTCGAGCGATCCGGGGTGTCGAAGACGAGCCTCTATCGCGTATTCGACTCCAAGGACGCTTTGATCTCTGCTTTCGCTGCCGAGAAAGATCGGTTGTTCTGGGCGTGGTGGGATGGCGTTGAAGAGAAGCACGCTGAGGACCCGCGCGCTTTGCTGGACGCGCTGCTATCCGGAATCGCGAAACGGATTGCGCACCCCGCCTTTCGTGGTTGCCCGTTTCTTAACCTGGTCGCAGAGTTTCCCGACGACAACCATCCTGGCCGCGTGATCGCCCGGGACAACAAGGAGGAAATGCAGGCGCGGCTCGCAACGATCGTTACCAAGCTGGGCGTCGGCAATCCCAAACGTACCGCGTCCCAGATAGCACTGCTCATCAACGGCGCGTACGTCACCGGTTTGATAGCGGAATCGGGTGATCTGAAGGGCGACCTCATTGAGGCCGCCACGAAGTTGTTGGCCTAGTCGAACGCGATCATTCTTCTCCGGCAACCCCGCTTTGCGGTGTCAACACGAATGTTGTTTACGGCACGGCACGACCATGTTCACGACATGCACCAGCACAGCCTCATCATCCTGGTTCAGCGTAGTCGTCCGGAGCTTGATCAGGCCCTGCTCCGGACGCGACTTTGACGGTCGCACCTCGATCACCTCGCACTCGACGCGCAACTCATCACCGGGGCGCACTGGCCGGGGCCAGCGGCACTCGTCGAGCCCAGCGCCGACGAAGCCGCCAGCAGGCTTGAGTTCGGTCTCAACCATCAAGCGCATCGTCACGGCAGCGGTGTGCCAGCCGCTGGCGGCGAGTCCACCGAAAATCGAGCGGCGCGCCGCTGCCTCATCGAGGTGGAAGGGCTGTGGATCGAACTCGGCAGCGAACGCAAGGACCCGCTCCTTGTCGATACGCAACCGTCCAGAACCGAACCTCTGCCCCACTGCAAAGTCCTCTAAATAGCGCTCGTTCAACTGATTCATGAATCGACTCCAGGTTTAGGTGACGGCTTCGAGCGGAAGTGTGGATACCCCAATAAAGTTACTGACCTGTACGTACCATCAATACTAAGAACAGGTCTGTTACTTTGTCAAGGGAGAAATCGGAACGGGAGGCGCTTACGGATAGGAAGGCAGGATTACGACAGTCGCTTCGCAACACCTGCGATTAGCTCGTCCACTCTCGAGAGGAACAGCTTCAGAATCGGCGAGGTATTGGCCCGCCTGTAACCGATAACCAAGTCGATCGTCGGCGCCTCGCCTTCGAGCGGACGGCTAACGACCGACCAAGGCATCAGGTTTTCGACATAGGCCGGAATCAGCGTCACGCCTCGCGTCGACGCAACGAGTGACATGACCACCGCGGGGTTGTCTACACTCTGCGCCGACGTGATATGGACTCCCGATCGATCCAGGTAATCGTCGATCACGGCGCGCAGCACCTTGGCCTTGTTACCCATCGCGATGAAAGGCTCGCCAACGAGTTCTTGTGGACGGATGGCAACGCGGGATGTCAGCGCATGGTCACTCGGCATGAGCACCACGAGCGGTTCCCGTCCCACGACCTGGTAGGCGAGATTGAAGTCTGGTTCGGCACGCAGGAACGCCAGATCCAGCTTGCCGCGCGCGAGTCCTTCGGCGAGATCCGGCGAATAGTCGCTGGAGACGATGACGTCGATGTTCGGTAACTCGCCGCGCAGAATGCGCATGGCCTCAGGCAGCCAGGTCATTTCCTGCCCAGTGAGGAAACCGAGAGAGAAGCGCTGCTTCGCAGGTTGCGCAGCCCTTCGGGCAGCTTCGACTGCCGCTTCCACCTGGGTCAGCGCCAGTCGGGCGTGATCGATGAATGCCTTGCCTGCCGGGGTCAGTTCCACGCCGCGTGCGCTGCGGTTCAGCAACTCGACCCCAACCTGGTCCTCCAGATCCCGAATCTGCCGACTCAGTGACGGCTGCGAAGTGTGCAGGCGCCGTTCGGCTGCCTCGGTCAGGCTGCCCGTCTCGGCGACAGCGATGAAATACCGAAGATGTCGCAGTTCCATTGCGGATCCCATGCCTGTGAAGTATGCCTACCCACCTACAAAGTCTTTTTCAATCTTGCCACAAGTCTCTAGATTCTTTCCCATGGACGTGTCATGGAGCGGGCTCCCAGCGCTCAAGCCGGTATCGCCGCTCAGTGACCACGTGTACCCCAAGTCATACCTTTAAGGACATGAATCATGAGCAACCCCGTCATTCTCATCACCGGCGCCTTGACCGGCATCGGTCGCGCCACCGCCTTGGCCTTTGCCCGGAACGGTGCCCGCCTGGTCGTTTCCGGGCGCCGTCAGGCCGAGGGCAAGGCACTCGAAGCCGAACTCCGGCAGCTCGGCGCCGAAGTCGCATTCATCCAGGCCGACGTCCGTCACGACAATGAAGTCCGCGACCTGGTCGACCAGACCGTAGCCCGTTTCGGCCGTCTCGATGCGGCCGTCAACAATGCCGGCACCGAGGGACAGCCGGGACCGGTCGTCAACCAGACCGCCGAGAGCTACGCCGCGACCTTCGATACCAACGTGCTGGGCACCTTGCTGAGCCTGAAGCATGAGTTGCGCGTGATGACCGCCCAGAAAAGCGGCAGCATCATCAACATCTCATCGACCTACGGCCACGAAGGGGCGGCCTACGCCTCCGTCTACGCCGGCAGCAAGCACGCGGTCGAGGGCCTCACCAAGTCTGCCGCGCTGGAAGTCGCCGCCACCGGCGTGCGCGTCAACGCCGTTGCCCCGGGGCCGACCGATACCGGCATGCTCGACCGCTTCACCGGCACAGCGGAGCGCAAGGCCGCACTGGCCTCCTCTGTTCCGCTGGGGCGAATCGGTAAGCCGGATGAGATTGCCAGCGCCGTGCTTTACCTCGCGTCCGATGGCGCGGCCTTCGTGACCGGCCAGGTGATCAGCGTCGATGGCGGTAAGACCGCGGGCTGATGCCCAACCCACAGCGATCAGGAGAACGATCATGAGCCCCCTCGCCGGAAAAACCGCGCTCGTCACGGGCGCCTCACGCGGCATCGGCCGCGCCAGTGCGCTCGCCCTCGCGAAAGCAGGCGCACAGGTGCTGGTTCACTACAGCAGCGGAGAAAAAGAAGCGGATGCTGTCGTGGCGGAAATTCGTGCGGCGGGCGGCAACGCCCAGAAAGTCGCTGCGAATCTGCGCAATGCTGACGGCCCGCATACGCTTGCCAAGCACGTTCGCGCTGTGGTTGGCCACCGCCTGGATATTCTGGTGGCGAACGCCGGCATTTCAAAGGCGGCAAGCATCGAAGAAACGACCGTCGAAGATTTCGACGACCTGTTCGCCGTGAATGTGCGTGCGCCCTATTTCCTCGTGCAGCAATTACTGCCGGTGATGTGCAAAGGCAGCAGCATTGTCCTGCTCTCGTCCCTCGCGGCGCACGCAGCGGTCGGCAAGTTGCCCGCCTACGCGGCGACCAAGGGGGCGGTCGATACACTCGTCAAGCATTTCGCTTCGGCACTGGGGGAACGCGAGATTCGCGTGAATGCCGTCGCGCCCGGCGTCGTCGAAACCGACATGTCGAACTTCACGAAGACCGACGCGGGACGCGAGGTCACGCTCGGCATGCAGGCGTTAAAGCGCGTCGCGCAACCTGATGACATCGGCGGTGCGGTTGCGTTTCTCGCCTCGGACGCAGCGCGCTGGATTACCGGTGAAACGCTGCGTGTCGACGGCGGCTCGAAACTCTAGACCAACCCGATTCACGCCTGTTTCCAGTGTCGTCTAGACGCCTAATTAATCAAAGTCTCCTGCAAAAAAACCTGTTCGTTTCTGGTTCTGATGCAAATGCAAAGTATCAACGATGCAGCGTTGTTGCAGAGATCGGCGTCCCTTTTTTTTGCGGACACTGAGTGACGGGAGGAGATCGGCCATGTAGAACGCGCTTGACCGTCCGCGAGCAAAGTCGCTGGCGACAGTCGCGGATGAGGACTTGACTTAACGCTCGTCGGCGAGATAGCGTGAAAATGCGAAACGATCCCCAGTGCACGGAATAGATTGCTATTAGCCTGTGTTTGCCCCGTAAATGCCCATCTGGGTCGCTGATAGGGGTGCGTTCTATGCCTTCCATTTTCCGTTCGACGGCGCGCTTGACCGTTGCGGCCGCAACGGCGGCGATGCTGAGCGCATCGCTTGCCGCGTTTGCCGCCGGACCGGCCAGCGCAATCGCCGAAGAAGCACCATTTCTGTCCGAGAATGACAAGGCCATGATGAAGATGATGGACGACATGTCCATCAAGCCGTCTGGCGACGTCGACAAGGATTTTGTTGCGATGATGGCGCCCCACCATCAGGGCGCCATTGACATGGCCCAGGCCGAACTGCGCTACGGGCACAACGAACGGCTCCGACGTATCGCGCAGGAGATTATCGTGGAGCAGCAGCAGGAAATTATCGCCATGCGCCTCGCGTTGGGCCAGCCGCTGCCACCGTCGGCACCCACACCCGACCAACAGCCCGCCCCGGCCTCCGTGTCCGCTCCGGCAACACCCATGTCCCCTGACGATACGCAAATGCGCGTGCATAAGGAGCCTTGATGAAACGCACGTCGATTCTCGCCACCGGGCTGACTTCCATCGTGATGGCTGTCGCCCAATCCGCCTGGGCCGGCCAGGCCCCCGGTTCGCTGTCCGATCCGGACATACCGGTGAGCCACCACGACCGGGTCTATGCCGCCGAGCAATTCTCGAACACCGTATCCGTCACTGATCCGGCCGACAACCGGCTGGTCGGGGTGATTCGCCTGGGTGAGCCGTCTCCGGCGAATTTCAGCCCGCTGTATCACGGTCAGGTGCTCGTGCATGGCATGGGTTACGCACCGGACCATCGAACGATTGCGGTGGTGTCAATCGGCTCGAACTCGGTTTCGTTCATCGACACGCAAACCAACGCGGTCAAGCATGTCACCTACGTTGGACGCTCGCCGCATGAGGCGTTCTTCACCCCTGACGGCAAGGAAGTGTGGGTGACCGTGCGCGGAGAAAACTACGTAGCCGTTCTCGACGGCAAGACTTTCGAAGAGAAAACCCGGATTATTGTCCCGCCCGGCCCGGGCATGCAGATCTTCTCGCCGGACGGTAAATACGGCTACGTGTGTTCGTCGTTCAATCCAGAGGTCGAGGTGATCTCCGTGGCCGATCACACGATTGTCGGCAACGTGAAGCAGGCAAGCCCGTTTTGCCCGGACCTCGCGGCCACCCCGGACGGCAAGCAGGTCTGGTTCACGCTCAAGGACGTGGGCAAGACTCAGGTGTTCGATGCACGTCCGCCATTCGCGCTCCTGAAGACCCTCGATACGGGTCCCATCACCAACCACGTGAACATCGTGCATAACGCCAACGGCATGTTTGCTTACGTGACGGTGGGCGGCCTGAATCAGGTTAAGGTATTCCGCACCGACGACTTCTCGCAGGTCGCGACCATACCCGTTGGTAGTCTGCCGCATGGTATCTGGCCGTCGGGCGACGGCAGCCGCGTCTACGTCGGCCTTGAGAACGCAGATGCAATGACCGCCATCGATACGCTGACCAACACAGTCATTGCGACCGTGCCGATTGGGCAGGCGCCACAGGCGGTGACGTACGTGCCAAACGCGGTTCCAGAGGGAGACGGCACGCAAAATACCGTGCCGCTAGGCGTGGCGGGACAAGCCGTCCATTTGACGATGGTGCCGGTTGGAGCGGGCAAGTCGGCGGATCCCGCCGCCGCGCCTACCAGCGTCGCACTGTTCGAGCAGGGGCTGGTGCAGGTGCTGCAGGCCGCGGTCACCGGACTGCAGTCAAAGCAGCCGTATGTCCTTGGTCTGTCGAACAGTCCCGATGGCAGCGGCAATATCGACGTGCTGGCGAACTTCATGACTAACCCGGCCGGTTCGGCCATCGTGAATACCATCGGCCAGATTCGCCAGGTGGTCACGCCGGGCATGAGCACGACGGGCGACACCCGTCGTTACCTCGTGATCGCCCCGCAAACGGCGGGCAAGCCGGGGGCACCGGTGCAGGTGCAGGCGCGGCAAAGCCAGCCTGCAGCCGCTGGGCAGTGAACGGGAAGTGTTTTAGTTAGCCATGCTCGAAATAACGATGACTCGACTGGCAAGGTCAATATATAGAAATGGGCAATCGGCAATTCACCAGTGCCTACGGGTTAATCCTGACCTCAACCGATGTCGATATCGGCGTCGCCGAATCGTCGTAGGGGTATGTCCAACTTCTCCAGTGAAAGGCGAGTACACCATGACTACCGGAACCGTCCATCTCCAACGCGTCTTGCGCGCGACGCCCGAACGCATCTATCGAGCCTTCCTCGAACCTGATGCGATAGCGAAGTGGCTTCCCCCTTACGGGTTCACCTGTCAGGTGCATCACATGGATGCCCGCGTGGGTGGCACCTACAAGATGTCCTTCCGTAACTTCGGCACCGGCAATAGCCACTCGTTCGGCGGCGAGTACGTCGAACTGGTGCCGTTCGAGAAGATCCGCTACTCGGACCGATTCGACAACCCGAACCTGCCCGGCCAAATGCACGCCACCATTTCATTGCGGCAGGTGTCCTGCGGAACGGAACTCAGCATTGTGCAAGAGGGCATCCCCGCGGTCATTCCTGTGGAGATGTGCTACCTCGGCTGGCAAGAGTCGCTGTTTCAGTTGGCAAAGTTGGTCGAGCCGGAGATTCCTGACTAACGACACCGGCACAGGCGTGCACACCGTTGGTGAGGCGCCCCCATCGACGAGAGGCTTTGCGCGCCGGCGTTGTCATAAAGATAACGTTCCACCGGCTCGATGACAGCGCGGTAGTCAGCAATTCTTCCGGCGCAATCCGGGCCTAAGGCTTCCAGTCAAGTAGCGACCTGACCATTTCGCCAACGATTTCCGTCCAATCCGATCCTTCCTGTCGGTACAGTCGCATCACTCCGGGATACCAAGGCGAATCCACGCGAGCATCCATCCAGCGCCAATCGGTGCCGATGCCAGGGAGCAGCACCCAACAGGGTTTGCCTAGCGCGCCAGCAAGATGAGCAATCGCAGTATCAACGCTGATGACAAGATCTAACTGCGCAACAATTGCCGCAGTATCCGCAAAATCCTTGATGTCCGAGCCAAGATCCAGGATCGGCTGGTTGAGTGGAGGCTGAATCGCGTCCGCTTCGCCCTGTCCTTTCTGGAGGCTGATAAAACTGAGACCGGGAACGCCCCAAAGAGGGGCTAATGTTGCCAGGCCAGCCAGGGAGCGGTTGCTGTCGTTGTGATGAGAGGCACGCCCCTTCCAGACCAGACCAACCCGCACACCCGTTTCGGGCAAGCGGGGACGCCAGAATTCGATGCGATCCTGCGGCGCCTGCAGATACGGAAGACTGGCCGGGATGGAGTCTGGAGTCGTTCCGAGATGCAATGGAATGCTGAGCAGGAACGTCCAGAAATCGTGTGCGCTGGTGTTCCGTGCTCCCTCAGGCGCAATGACCACGTCCGCCCCTGTCAGCGACTGGAATAGCGGTCGAAGTTCTGGCCTGCAGACAAGCGTGATCCGTGTCGCTCCTTGCGCTTTCAGGACCGGCAGGTACCTGACGAACTGGATTTCGTCTCCGAAACCCTGCTCCGGCCAGATCAGCAGGGACTTGCCCTGCAAGGACTCGCCTCGCCACTGTGGATAACCGACGGACGGCGGTGTGGTCCCGCGTGTTACCTCACTACGATAACGCGCCTCATAGAGAGGCCAAGCTTCGGGCCATCGACCGAGATAAAGCAAGAGAATGCTCAAATACCAGCTAGCATCTGCGCAGCCAGGCCGAACGGCGAGCGCTCGCCGATAAGCCGCTTCGGCCTCAGAGAAGCGCTTGAGTTCATGAAGCAGCAAGCCCAGGTGGGTGTGGACGTCGGCATAGTCGGGGCGGATGGCGAGAGAACGCTGATAGGCTGCTTCAGCCTCGGAGAAACGCTTGAGTTCCCGGAGCAGGTTGCCCAGGTTGCCGTGAACCTCGGCATAGTCAGGGCGGATGGCGATGGCACGCCGGTAGACCGTTTCGGCCTCAGCAAGGCGCCTAAGCTCCACGAGCACAACGCCCAGATTGCAATGAGCCTGTGCATTTTCAGGGCGGATGGCGATGGCGCGCTGGTAGGCCGCCTCGGCTTCCTGAAACCGTTTGAGCTTCTGGAACAGCAGGCCAAGGTTGTAGTGGGCGTCGGCGTACTCGGGCTTCTCCTTGATAACCCGACGCCAGTACGTTTCCGCATCCAGATTCCTGTCCATTCGAAGCGAACAGGCCGCGGCGAAATTCAGTGCATCAACATTGGCAGGATGCAACTGGAGCACACGTTTTATGATGGCAAGTGCTTCAGCAAATCGTCCGCCGGAGTAAAGCGAAAGCGCCTGGCGAATATTTGTCTGCGTGGCCGGGTCAATGTTCATGCATCGGTCCATTGATAAGAAAAAAGAGTTACGCCCCCAACCCATTAAACGGCCAGTGCATCCCGTCATAGCAGAATCTTAGCGCGAGAAAACTCGGCCGTTTGCCAACCGGCAGCACAGCCTCATTAGCGCCTTCAGATTTATTCAGATTAGCGCCCACCAAAAATTTGGTGGACACCATCCTGGAAGAACCTTCCCAACTTCGCGAGACGGTACACCTCAGGTGCTTACGCTCACTGTATCGGCCCGCGCATGCGATCGATCTGATCATCGAGCCGGGCGACCGACTTGGCGAGAAACTCGGCTCGGGCATCAAGGCGGGAAAGAAGCAGCGTCACGATGAGAATCACGAACGCAAACGGAATGACGGCGGCAGCGAGCCACAGAGGCTTGACGCCGTTCGCCGCGCCGCAAACCGATCCAACGGGGAAATCCGCCGCGGCCATGCCGGTGTAATGCATACCTGCGATGGCAATGCCCATGACACAGGCCGCAGCAATGCGCTTGCGCATCACATGTTTCTGATCCGCTCCGCGGAGTGTGTTCGCGACCCACAGTGCCGCGGTGGAAGCTGCGATGGCAATGAGAATTGACCCGGCAAAGATACTTGGCTCGTAGCGAATCGCGGGGTTCATCAGCATCGCGGCCATGCCCATGTAATGCATGCTGGCGATACCCAACCCCATCAGGACCCCACCTGCGAGCACATGGGACAGCTTCAGACGTTGCCGCGTGACGGCATGCAACGCAAACCAGGAGACGAGTACGGCGATAACGAGCGAGTAACAGGTTAGGGTGAAATCGTAGCCAATCGGGATGCTCAGAGAGAACGAGAGCATCCCGATGAAGTGCATGGACCAGATGCCAACGCCCATCGCCAACGCGCCCGCCGCCAGCCATAGGTGCCGGGCACGAGCGTAAGCCAGTATGGAAAGCCGGTCTGCGAGATCAATTGCTGTGAAGGAAGCAAGCGTCGCGACGATAAGGGAAACAGCGACCAACCAAAAGTTATAGTTGCTTTGCATAGGTCAGCGGCTTTTTCACAAAAGCTCGATTATTGGTTATTAACAGCCTCGCACGGCCTCTCTGCCGACGAAGAACTGAGCGCTACACATCGCACTGGCCTGTGCGGTAATGCATTTATTCCGAGTCTCTTCCGCCACCGAATCATGTCGGACCGGTTACGGTAATGTGGTGTTGATTCTAGAGCATATTGCTTGGACGCTCATTGACGAATTGAAGGCGGATGATGACTGTTTGGCGCAGATTGATGCCCGATGCATCGCCTATTGATGCCGGCGCGCGCGAGGCCACCCGACTTCGAGGTAGCGACGTCGCCTGACCGCAGGATGTGGCATGTCAATGTTCGCCGGCCGACGCCGTCCTCAACTCAGGGATCCCTTTCGCATGTCTTGTTCGGGGCGTACTCAGGTGTTGCCCTAGTTTTGAGCTGCCGTCTCGATGGTGCGACAATCGAACACGGATAAGCCAGCTCAGAACACCGTACGCCCATGGTCCACTCAATCAAAAGGACAAGAACATGCGTCGATACTTCTACCTCGCGGCATTGCCTGCCACCTTTGTTGCCGGCATGTTTGCAGCCCATCTGGGCACACCGGCGCAAGCCCAGACGTCAAACGTCCCGCTGACGGCGCAGATCATTGACCTTGCGGCCCTAACCGATGCCGATCTTGGCGCCCAGATTCCGAACATGGGTACGTTGCGCTCGAAAGGCCTGGTCGTCACGCCGAGCGGGACCATCGCCGTGCAGACCGGTAACGTACCCAAGCATACGCACCAAGGTTCTGACGAAATCCAGTACGTCATTTCGGGAAGCGGCACTTTCTGGCTAGGCGACGAACAACGTCAGATTCATCCCGGCGACCTGATCATTATCCCGAAGGGAACGGTACATGCGGGGGCCGTGGCGACCAGCGGCGAATTCAAGGTCCTTTCTATCAAGCTGCCGCCGCAAGCGCCCGGCGACATGCAGATGGTTCCCTGACGTATCGCCGATATCCGGTGTTCCCTGATCCACGCCAGACAGACACCGGCGAAATCGCCCGATATCTCAACAGGATCGTCGCTCGATTCCCCGGCGATCCCCCTCATACTCGCCAAGCCGGCCCCGCGGGAAAGTCATACTGATCGAGCGACGCCGCATGCATTTCGATGCTGTAACCGGCACGTTGCGGCGGCATATAACGGCCGTTGCGAATTACAACCGGATCGACGAAATGCTCATGCAAATGATCCACGTACTCGAGCACCCGGTTTTCCAGCGACGCCGACACGCAGATATAGTCGAACAGCGAAATGTGCTGTACATACTCGCACAGGCCGACGCCGCCCGCGTGCGGGCATACAGGCACGCCGAATTTCGCCGCCATTAGCAGAACGATGATCACCTCGTTCAGACCACCCAAGCGGCAACTATCGACCTGACAGAAGTCGATGGCCTGCGCCTGCAGCAATTGCTTGAACATCACCCGGTTATGGCAGTGCTCGCCCGTCGCGACGCCGATGGGCCGAATCCGCTCGCGGATGGCCGCGTGGCCGAGAATGTCGTCGGGACTCGTGGGTTCCTCGATCCACCACGGATCGAATTGCGCCAGGCGCCGCATGTTCGCGACCGCTTCATCGACATCCCACACCTGGTTCGCATCCATCATCAGCTTCAGGTTTTCGCCGATTTCCTCGCGCAGGATGCGAGCCCGACGCATGTCTTCTTCGAGATTGCCCCCCACCTTCTGCTTGAAGTGCGTCCAGCCCTGCGCGACACCTTCGCGCGCGAGCCGGCGAATCTTGTCGTCGTCGTAGCCGAGCCAGCCGGCCGACGTCGTGTAGGCGGGATAGCCGTGTGCCAGCATCTCCTTCTCGCGCTCGCCCCGGGTTTTGGCATGACGGTGCAGCATGGCGATCGCTTCCTGCGGCGTGATCGCATCGGTCACGTAACGGAAGTCGAGACAACGCACGAGTTCTTCCGGGCTCATGTCGACGAGCAGTTTCCACACCGGCTTGCCTTCCGCTTTGGCCCACAAGTCCCAGGCCGCATTCACGACCGCCGCCGTCGCCAGGTGAATGGCTCCCTTGTCCGGGCCGATCCAGCGCAACTGACTGTCTGACGTCAGCGCGCGCCAGAAAGCGCCCATATTCGCGGCGATATCCTCGAGCGTTTTGCCGACGACGAGGGAGCGAAGCGCCTGTACCGCGCTCACGCAGATCTCGTTGCCGCGTCCGATCGTGAACGTGAGGCCGTGGCCTGTGAGCCCCTCCGGCGAATCGGTTTCGAGCGTCACGTAGGTGGCGGAATAATCCGGCGCGGCGTTCATCGCATCGGAGCCATCGAGTGAACGCGAGGTCGGGAACCGAATGTCCCGGACGGACAGCTTTGTGATCGTGGGCATCTGAACACCCTCTTCTGCGACAGCTATCGAGTTGAGCCTAGGCGCAAAGAGTGCCGTGCTTGCTCTGCTGGCCTCTTTGCGGCCACTGTCCCTCTCCGCGATGCGTGGTGAGAAAAGAAGAGGAAGCGCTATGCCCCCTCCTCTCACGCCGCGCCCTCGCGGCAACGGTCAATCGTAGAGCACGGCGGCGATCTTGGGATCGCTCATATTGCTCTTGTCGTACCAGTAGAAGCCGGTGTCGACTTTCTTGGGCAGCTTCTCGCCCTTCAGCGCCTTCACCGCGGAGTCGACAACACATTTGCCGATGCCAACCGGGTTCTGCGTGATGGCGCCGGCCATCAAGCCCGAATTGATGTCGTCCTTTTGCTCCTTGCCGGAGTCATAGCCAATCAGAACGAGCTTTTTGCCCGATTCCTTGACGCCAATCGCGGCCCCTTCCGCCGAGCCTTCATTCGCGCCGAAAATGCCCTTGAGATTGGGATTGGCCTGGATCATCGTCTTGGCGATTTCCGCCGACTTCAGATGGTCGCCGCCGCCATACTGAACTGAGACGATCTTGATGTTCGGGTGCTTCGCTTTCATCTCATTCAGAAAGCCGTCGCGGCGATCGATGCCGGTGCGGCTGGTCTGATCGTGCACGACCAGGCCGACCTCACCGGCATTGCCGATTGCCTCGGCCATCTTGTCGGCGGCGAGTGCGGCCGCGGCAATGTTATCCGTTGCACACGTCGTCAGCGGAATGTCGCTGTCGACGCCCGAGTCGAAGGCGATGACCGGTATTTTTTCGGCCTGTGCCTTCCTCAACAGCGGAATGGCCGCTTTGCTATCGAGCGCGGCGATGCCGAGCGCCTGAGGCTTCTTGGCAAGCGCGGCCGAGAGCATGTCGATCTGCTTATCGACCATGGCCTCGGTTTCCGGGCCCTCGAAGGTGATCCTGACGTTGTGCTCCTTGGCCGACTGTTCCGCGCCGGCTTTGACGGCCTGCCAGAACTGGTGCTGGAAGCCTTTCGAGATCAGCGGGATGTAGGTGTCCTGCGCGAGCGCAACACTGGTCCCGCCAATGAGCGCGCCAACGCCGACCACGACACCGATTAGTCTTCTTTTCAACATGGGGTTTCTCCTCCTAAGTTGGCTATCAACCTCCAGCCGTTCGGGGAGCCTTGTGCGCTCCCTTTTCTTGATCTTGTTGCACGTAGCGTCAACCTTCGTCAGCTTTTCTTGCGCCGCAAAATATCGGCATAGACCGCAAGGATGATGATGAGGCCGGTCACCACGATCTGCCATTCCTGAGCGACGGACAAGATACGCAGGCCGTTGGTCAGCACGCTCATAATGAACGCGCCGATGATCGTGCCCAGAATCGTGCCCGCACCGCCGCTGAGCGAGGTTCCGCCGATGACCACGGCCGCGATCGCTTCGAGTTCATAACCTTGGCCTAGCGCCGGCTGGGCCGAATTCAGGCGCGAGGCGATGAGCAGCCCGGCGACGCCGCAAATTGCCCCCGCCAGGCCGTAAATGGCAATCTTCCACCGATCGACATTCACGCCGGAAAGGCGCACGGCTTCTTCGTTGCTGCCAAGCGCAAAGGTGTAGCGGCCGAGCGCCGTGCGATTGAGCGTGATCGAACTCACAATCGCAAGGAAAAACAGGATCAGGACCGCGTTCGGAACGGGCAGGCTCGGCAGCACGTAGCCGATCAGCGAATCCTGAGAGATCCGGTAGAAATTTTCGGTGTCGCTGAAATAGATTGGCTTGTCGGCCGAGACGACCAGCGACAGCCCTTTCAGCAACAGCATCATGCCTAAGGTGGCAATGAACGGCGGTATTTTCATTTTCGCCGTGAGCGTTCCCGAAATGGTCCCGCAGAGCGCGCCCGTCCCAATCGCAGCGACGACGCCGGTCCACATCGGCAAATGCCAATAGGTCAGAAACACGCCGCAAATCACGGCAGTGAAGGTCATCAACGTACCGACGGACAGATCGATGCCGCCGGTGATGATGACGAACGTGCAGGCGATCGCCAGCACGCCGTTGACCGCCGTCGCCTGCAGAATCCCGAGCATATTGTCCATCTGCATGAACGCGGGAGACGCGAAGCTAAAAAAGACCAGCAGGAGGATCAGGCTCCCGAAGGCGAGCAGCTTTTGCAGCGCGGCCGGCGCGAACACGCGGGCTCGAAGGCCGGACGGCCGTCCCTCATTCGCCAACGCCGACGTATCCGATGGCTGTGTCATAAACTGGATCTCTCCTCTCGAAGCTCAGGCCGCTTTTAAGGTTTCGCGCTGCGTCGCCAATTGCATGATGCGCTCTTGCGTCGCCTCGATGGCCGAGAGTTCGCCGGTAATGCGGCCCTCGCACATTACGACGATACGGTCGCTCATGCGCAAGATTTCCGGCAGTTCCGACGAGATCATCACGATCGCCTTGCCTTGCTCGGCGAGCGAGCGCAGGAGCTTGTAGATTTCGCTCTTGGCGCCGACGTCGATGCCGCGCGTCGGCTCGTCGAAGAAAAGCACGTCGCAGTCGCGCTCGAGCCATTTCGCAACGACGATTTTCTGCTGGTTGCCACCCGAAAGAAGCCGCACCTCCTGCGTCGCGGAAGGCGTACGAATGGCGAGTAGCGTAATGAAATGGGAGGCTGTCCGCCGTATCTGGGCACGGCGCAAGAAAAAATTGAGCGAGAGGAATTTGCGCAAGTTGGACATCACGATGTTCGACTCGACGTTCATTCCGGTCGCAAGGCCGAAGCGCTTCCTGTCCTCCGACAGATAGCCAATGCCGCGCGCCACCGCATCGCTCGGATTCCTGATCGTCGCCTTCACACCTCGCACGACAATTTCGCCGGATTCGATCGGATCGGCGCCGAACACCGCCCGTGCGACCTCCGTGCGACCGGCGCCCATCAGGCCAGCAAAGCCCAAAATCTCGCCTTTGCGCAGCACAAAGCTCACGTCTCTGACCAACGGGCCGGCGTTCAGATTTTTGACTTCGAGTGCGACCTCGCCTTGGTCCGCTGTGCGCTGGGAAGGCGCGACGTCGCTTAACTTTCGCCCGACCATCATGCCGATGATCGCTTCGACGCTGGTGTCCCGGGCGCTAACCGTGGCCACATATTCCCCGTCACGCAACACGGTGACGCGGTCGGAAATCTGCTTCAGCTCATCCATCTTGTGCGAGATATAGATGATGCCCACGCCCCGGTTTCTTAGCTCGCGGATGATGCGGAAGAGCTCGGCGATCTCGGCGTCGTTGAGCGCCGAGGTCGGTTCATCCATGATCAAAACGCGCGAGTCGAAGGACAAGGCTTTGGCAATCTCGACCATCTGTTGCCTCGCGACGGTGAGCGTACTGACAACCGCGCGCGGGTCGAGATTCACATGCATGCGGGCAAGAATGTCGCGCGCTTGCGCATTGAGCTTGTCTTCGTCGAGGAACAGGCCGAGGCGTCCGCGTGGCTCACGGCCGATGAACATATTCTGGGCGACGGTCAGATGATTCATCAGTTGGAGTTCCTGATGAATGATGCCGACGCCCATGGCCTGCGCCTCGCGGGGGCTCAAGAATTCGACCGGTTGCCCGTCATAGAGGATTTCGCCCGTATCCCGGGTGTACACACCAGCGAGGATTTTCATCAGCGTCGATTTGCCGGCGCCATTCTCGCCCATCAGCGCGTGGACCTCCCCCGCCATGAGCTCGAACTGGACTTCGTGAAGCGCCCTCACGCCGGGAAAGCGCTTATTGAGCCTTTTGACGGAAATGAGCGGGATCATGGCGCGGATCGAACGACAATTCCGCGACCGCCGCCGGCCTCATTGCGAGGAGCGGGTCGAGAAAGCGTTGAGCGCCACTGCGCGGGGCGCCGCTGTGCCGGGTGTCGCCGGGTATCGCGGCTGAAATCGTAACGAGAAGCCAGACACATTGCTGTGCCCCCAAACCGATGTGCCACCATTTTACGACGCTGGACGGCAGCGGCTCAAGCGTAGGCATTCCCTAGTGCCGCGCACAAAGGTATCTCGCGCTTGCTTCCCACTATTTGATTTTTCACTCACGCCCTCGTCTGCCGATGAAAAAGTATGCGCGGACCGACTCGGGTCTTCAGTTACGCCAGAGAGCGCTCACGGCGCCGTGAAAGGCGCGCTGCTGAAAGCCAGCCGCCGGGATCTGTCATCGGTCGCGCCGACCGCCACAACGTAGCGGTGCCCACTGACCAGTTTGGCGCTCCCCAGACTTTGCGTGCCTGTCGTCCCCAGAACCAGCGTCTGCCAGACGGTGGCATGGGTGCCGCCGCTGCTGGCGATGGCCGGGTCGACGACATACACCAGCGTCATCGCTGCCCCAGCCGGCGGATTCCATCTGACGGTGTTGCCGTTGACCGTTGCCGCAAAACTGCTCGGCGTGCTCTGGCCGATTGCGAACAGTTCGAAGGTTCCTTTGGGCGCGACGAAGTAGCTGATGCATGACGGAACCGAGATGTGCTGTTTGCCGCCCGAAACCGTGTAATCACCCGCCCAAACGCTTTGCGCAGCGGTGTAGGCGCCCTTGAACGAGCCGGTCTGGTGGGTACCGTCAAGCGTCCCCGTCCAGTTTCCGTTCAACGCCGTTCCGGCTTTGCTGCCGCTGATCGTGCCGACGTTGCTACGCTGACATCCGAAATAGGTGAAATACATGTTGCCGGTGAATTGGCTGTCGGATGCCGGAAGATTCAGGTACACGGAGCCGATCGTCGGGTCTTCCGGATTGGTGACCGGATCTTCCTGGTAATAGCCAACGTAGACACCACCGGGGGCAGATGCAGGCGCGGCAACACTGGATGAAATCAAGCCGCCACTACCGGAACTACAGACGGCGAGTACGCAGGACAGAACGGAAAAGGTAAGCATTCTCATAGCAATCCCGCTGAGTGATTGGGCCAATGGATCCGGCAAACAATCGTTATTCTGGTTGTTGTGGTTGAAGCTGTTCTAATCTCGGCGCAGCAAAGACATTTACCACCGTTCGCATCGAATGTCACGACAGAACGGCGGCACATCATGTCAATGCGCGCAGAAGAGTAATCAGAATGGCGATCGCCAGGCGATCTACGAGGGGAATTTAAGCTGCGGCAAATTGTATTTTTTACGGCAGCTATTGCGCATATCGCGCTCTTCATTGACGGTTTGCTTGAGCGAGCCTGAGTTGGCCGTATCCGGCGTCATCTTCATCGCTCTTTCCGCGAATTTATCGCCGAAGCACTTGCAGTAATCCTGTAACTTCGGATTCCCTTTAAGGTCCGATTCGCCATAGGGCGCCGGCGCGGTAACGCCTTGGGTAGCACACATCGAGGCGTACTGGTCCGCCGATACTCCCGTCACCGCTGGGCCACCTTGGGCCATAGCCAGCGTCGTTACACCTACGAGCGCGCCGATCATTGTGTGAGTCAGTGCAAGCGATGCTTTCCGAATCGACTTCATGGTTTGTCCATTTTTGATAGTTTGTGTGGATCAATGCGGCCGAGGCACCCCTGCATGCGGCCGATGCTACGGGTATTTCAGCTAGCGGCCAGTCAGGACGCTAGTAACGCCATCAACGTTCTGGCGAATTGTGACAACAGCTTTTCGAAAAGTACTTCTTTAAACAACCGCTCCCGTCAAAACCCGTGACAAGAAGGTTTATTTTGCTATTGGTTTTCGGCGCCGTCTCAAAGCGATGGCGCACAATACCATTAAACAATGTCGCTTGCGATATCCCGCCGCGTTTATTGTGAAACTCATGTTTTAGACCGCATATAGGGGCACCCTCAAGAAATGGATCTTGTCGGGCGTGGGTACAAACTACGGGTGCGAGAGATAAACGGCGCATTCGCCATTACATCAACGTGTTAAAAGAAGCGCCCACCGAATTGCAGGACACTTAATAATGTCGCGACGATCGAGAGAGTGCTGGGCAGTCGTTTCGTGTATCCACACGTGTGAGCCGAGCAAACGGCCCGTTGCGCGAAACGGGTCGTTTGCTCGGCGCGGGCCACCCTACGCTTCGGCCAGAATCTGCTGAATGACTTGCTCGAAGGTTTCCACGGGTTGTCCGCCGCTCACCAGATAGCGACCGTTGAAGATGATCGCCGGCACGGACTGAATACCCTTCGTCTGGTATTCGCGTTCTTCGGCACGAACGTCGTCGGTATAGAGTCCGCTTCGCAGCACCTCATTCGCTTCCGCGGCGTCGAGCCCTACCGATTGAGCCGCCTCGACCAGGACTGTGTGATCGCTTGGGTCTTTGCCCTCGGAATGATAGGCCCGCAGCAGCGCCAGCTTGAGTGGCAACTGCTTGCCTTTGATACCGGCCCAATGCATCAGGCGGTGCGCATCGAAGGTGTTGTAGACGCGCGTACGCGGGCCAAAGGCAAAACCAACGCTCGCCCCGCGCTCGCGGATCATGGCTTGCGTTTCGGCGATCTGCTCCGGAGTGCGTCCGTATTTTTTGCCGAGATAGTCGACAATGGCCTCGCCGCCCGGCCCCATCTCCGGATTCAGCTCGAAGGGATGCACGGCGATCTGAGCGTCGACGGCATCGCCCAGGCGCGACAGCGCAAGCTGGAGCGACGACAGCCCGATTGCACACCACGGGCATGCGATATCGGAGACGAAATCAATAGTTAGCTGTTGAGTCATTGCTTTCCTGACGGGAATAACCTGAGACGCGGCCGGCTCGATGTGACACGAGGACGGCCCACAGGGTAGCCTAGCCTGAATCGCCAATATCTGCAGGACTGCGCTCCGGACGTCAGCCGACGCGGTCGTCCGCGCAGCCTCAGTCCGGCTTTCCGTTATGGTCCCCGAGCGGTCTGGCGGGCCAGTCCACCCAGCGGTCCGCGCGGGTCAGTTCGTGCGCTTCGTTGAGCGGGTAACGAATGCGGTTGTCGTCGCGCGGACGCTCGCCGACTACCATCAGCCTGACTTCGTCCTTCGTATTGTTGATGAAGGTGTGGCAGATTCCGGTGCCCGCCGGAAACGCGACGGAATCGCCTTCAGAAATGGGATGAAGCACGCCGTCGATCCAGACATCGGGTTTGCCTTCGAGCACGTAGACAAACTCCTGCTCGGTACTTTCGGCGTGCGGATAGGACGTCCGCCGGCCGGGCAGAAGCCTCACATGATGGATGCCAATACGCGTAATGCCGAGTGCGGCGGAAAGCGGCGCGTCCAGCGCCATCTTCTCGGTATCGCCGCGATAAGAATGCGCATCCGGTTCTTCCAGCTCAGTCCAGTGCTTGATGAAATCGGGTCGGGTCATCGGTTGCGCTCCTTGAGAAACTTCGATCGATGATAGCCGCTTGCACAAGGGACGAAACGCATTCGGGCCAGCACCGGAAGTCGGTGTCGACCCCAAGTCATTTCGGCGCACGAATGTTGAATGGTTTTCCCGGCATCCAGGCCCAGGTCGCCAGAACCTTCGCGCCCTCAGGACCCGCAGTGGTGACATGAATGACACCGGCTGGCATCCGGTAGCTGTCACCCGCGTGTACGACGCGTGTGGGTTGACCATCGACCTGCACCGTTACCTCGCCCTCAAGCACGTACGCGACCTCAGGCCCGGTCGCCTTATGCCGCGGCTTAGAAGCGTTCGGAGGAAACTCGGCAATGCCCATGCCCATTTCGCGATCGGTTCCCGGAACCGGGACCCGTTGCAAAACGACGGTGTCTTTCGCCGCCGGCGCGCTGTCAGCAGCTTCGACGGGTTGAACGCAGACGAGTGCCGAAAGGATAAGCGGAAGGTAGCGAGCGCTTTTCATCGAAGGGGGTCCTGCTTATTGTTCGTCGTTGGCCAGTGACGTGAGAATCCGGTATGCAATGCTGACCCGTTCATCGATGGGGAAGTTCTTGTTGGCGAGAATGACGATCCCCAGGCGCTTCTGCGGAATGAATGCGACATACGCGCCGAAGCCGTTGGTCGAGCCGGTTTTATTGATCCAGACGTCTTCACGAGGCGGCTGCGGCGGCGTTATTTGAGTGACCGGCGTTGCATTGAAGATCATCGCCGACGAATTCCCGTCCAGAAGCGTCTGCAATGTGACGGGATACGGATACTGTTCCCATATCAGGTCCTGGGTCATCGCCCCTGCCTTGAAGTATCCGGTGTGGGTATCGGTGACCGCGCGTTGGACCTTCCGGTCCAACTGGATCAGATTCATGTTGGCTTCCACGAAGCGAACCATGTCGGCAGCCGTGGTCCTGACGCCGTAGGCTTCAGTCCATAGCACCCCAGGTGACATTCTGATCGGTGCCCCGTCTTTCGTGTAGCCCTCGGCGTAGTCCTTCAATTTCCCAGCGGGAACGTTGATGTAGGTGCTCTTCATACCAAGCGCGGGGAACAGATGACTTTCCATCAGCCCACTAAAATCCTGACCCATGCTCTTCGCCGTGATCAGGCCGAGCGCACCGATGCCGGGATTGGCATACGTCCGATAGGTTCCAGGTGCGTAGGTGGGCTGCCATTGCTTGAAATACCGCATCAACTGATCGTCGTTGCGAATGTTGTCCGGCACCTGCAATGGAAGTCCTCCGGGCGTGTGCGTGCCCAGATTGAGAAGGCTGACATCGCCGAACTTGCTATTTCGCAGAGACGGGAGGTACTTGCCCGACTGATCCGACAAAGACAGATAGCCACTCACCTGCGCATAGGACGCCAGCGTCGCCGTCAAAGTCTTGCTGACAGAACCCAGCTCAAACAAGGTGTCGCTCGTGACCGGTTTTCTGGTTTCCGTCGACGCCAGGCCATAGTTGAAGACGTAGTGCCTGTCACCGTCGATGATGCCAACGGCCATGCCGGGGATGTCATCTTTCGCCATGACCGGTTGTATGGCGCGGGTCACTGCACTGCCGATTCTGTTTTGCTTATCGTCGGCCGCGTGGCTAACGACTGTGATCGCACAGGCAAAAAGGCCTGTTGCTATAAGACCGATGGTTCTGAGATTCATGTCCCTAACTCGTCAACTTTGACGTAGGTGGATTACGGGCGGGTGTGCTGCGCAAGGAGTATGCATGCGCCCAGATTCAACGACTATCGACGATATCTTGTCCATGGCGAAAGAAAATCTTTCGCGTGACATGCGATATCCCTCCACCGCTTGCCGTTCATTGGCCATCCACGCTTAGCGCCGAGCCGGGGCGAACAGCGGCGTGCGAGCCGGACGGCCGGCGCCGCCGAAGCGACCGCCGTCCGGTGGCTCACCCGGCCCGCGCGCCGACGATCAGTACGATCCCATGTAGTCGCGCTTGCCAATCTCGACGCCGTTGTGGCGCAAAATCGCGTAGGCCGTCGTCACATGGAAGAAAAACTGGGGCAGACCATAGTTTTGCAAATAGGCGCTGCCGACCAGCTTCTTCTCTTTCGGCGTACCCGGACGCAGGACGATTTCCGTGTTCTCGCTACCCTCGAATTGAGCGGCGTCGAGCGCGCCGATGTGGGCCAAGGCCTTGGCGATCAGCGCTTGCAGGTCTGCAAACGTGACTTCGGTGTCCGGCCACGACGGCACCTCTACGCGGGCGAGACGCGAGCTGATGCCCTTGGCGAAATCGGCGGCAATCTGTACCTGGCGCACGAGCGGAAACATGTCCGGGAACAGGCGTGCTTGCAGCAGCGCGTTCGGATCGATGTTCTTTTCGGTGACGTGGGCTTCGGCTTTCTTCAGCACGTCGGACAATGCAGTCAGCATCTGCTTGAAAACGGGAACGGATGCGCTGTAGATGGAACTTGTCATGATCACTCTTTCGGTCGATGTGGGATACCGGCGCGGAAAATACCGCACCGGCCGGTTTAATATTTGGCTGGTGGTTGAACTTGCTGGCCAGAACCGGGGGGAAGGTTACCATCGTCCTACCGGGAATACCTATGCGGAAGCGCTGCGCGTCTGCGATAGGAGGCCATACTGGCGGGTCCTCAGGCGAAGACGAACGAACAAACAAACAGGATCGAAAGTCATGAACGACAAGCGAGATGTAGCGCCAGACAGCACGGCAGCGCGCGTCGCCTTGTGGCGCGCGCTGCATATCGAGGCCGATTCCCTGCCCCATGTGCTGGAAGACGCAATCGGCCTTAAGCTGCTGGCCCCGGACGAGGGCTGGCGCAGCCGCGGCGACATGGATCCGCAATTCACGCGACCCTTTCGCGCTTCAATCGTGGCGCGTGCCCGTTTCATTGAGGACCTGGTCGTGGAGCAGGCCGCCCGCGGGCTTGGTCAATATGTCATCCTCGGTGCCGGCCTCGACAGCTTCGCACAGCGGCGGCCGGAGATCGCGTCCCACCTCAAGGTGTTCGAGATCGACCAGCCAGGCCCCCAGGCATGGAAGCGTCAGCGTCTGATCGAGCTCGGCTTAGGCGTCCCGGACTGGCTGCGCTTCGTACCGGTCGATTTCGAGGCGGGCGGGTCCTGGCGGGATGAGCTCATGACTGCGGGCTTCGATGAGAGCAAGCCGGCAATCGTGGTCTCCACGGGTGTCAGCATGTATCTCACCAAGGAGGCGAACGCGGCCACACTGCGTGAAGTCGCTGCCCTCGCGCCAGGATCGACGCTCGCCATGACGTTCCTGCTCCCGCTGGAACTGGCCGACCCCGAAGTACGTCCCGGACTTGAGATGGCGGAGAAGGGAGCACGAGCCAGCGGGACCCCGTTCCTCAGCTTCTTCACGCAGCCGGAGATCCTGGCGCTAGCCCACGAAGCGGGCTTTAGAGAGGCGCGGCACGTCTCGGCGGCCGATCTGACCCAGCGCTACTTCATGGACAGAACAGATGGTCTGCGCCCGCCAAACAATGCGGAGGAACTGCTGGTAGCGAATACATAGGTGCCCGAACTGAGCGATTCCACGTGCCATAAGCAGCAACTTGAACAATTTTCGCTGAGTGAAGGGCCGCAAGCAGCGGGCAGTTGCGCCCGTCTTCCAACTCCGGTAACGTCCTACCTTCAGGGATAACCGAAGCGACGCCTCGAAACCCAACTGACTGACGATGACGCCTAGCGGCCTTTGCCCGCGTCATCCATCACATCGGGAGGGTTCTCTTGGACACACGTGTGTATTTGCTGGCGGCGACGGTATTTCTGGCCGGCATCGACGAAAATATCTGCATCGGCATCCTGCCTTCGATTGCAACAGACCTTCAGGTGTCGCTCGCCTCGGCGGGGCAACTCACCACCATCTTTTCCTGCGTCTTCGCGCTGACCGCGTTCTGCCTGTCCGCATGGCTGTCGCATCGGGAACGCAAAAGCCTGCTGCTGTGCGCGTTGTGCGCTTTCGCGCTCAGCAATCTGCTGGCGGCCATGAGTCCGGGCTACGGTGTCCTGTTCGCTGCGCGCGTGCTAATGGCCGCCAGTTGCGCGATGGTGATCCTGTTGGCGACGACCCTCGCGACCGGGCTCGCGCGGCCCGAATATCACGGGCGTGCCATCGGCATCGTCTTTATGGGGATCAGCGGCTCGCTGGTGTTGGGCGTGCCGGTTGGGATAGCCATCGACAACTGGGCCGGCTGGCGCGCGACATTCGCCTGTATCGCGTTTCTAACGCTGCCGCTCGCGGGTTATCTTGCGTACCAGTTGCCGCTTTCCCCGTCACGCAAAACGGTTTCCGTGCGAGCGTACTGGGCTCATCTGACGCATCCGCGGATGCTCACGGGACAACTGGTATCCGTGGCGATGATCGGCGGCCATTTCACGTTGTTCGCCTATCTGACGCCGTACGTGCAGGCCGTTTTCTCGCCGGGCGCTCGCGCGTTGACCTTCCTCTATGCGGCTTTCGGCGTAGCGGGCGTCACGGGCGCCTGGCTCGGCGGCTGGTTTTCCGATCGGGTGGGCGCAGCGCGTGCGCTGCTGTGCTGCCCGCCGGCCTTTCTGCTGGCGATGGCCGCGCTGCCTGCGGCAAGCCGGTCTGCCCTGCTCTTTCTCCCCGCCATGATGCTATGGGGGTGCCTGAGTTGGTCCATCTCGCCGATCGTGCAGAACTACCTGATCCGTAGCGCGCCGGATCAAGCCGACGTCAGCATCGGCATCAACGTCTCGGCAATGCATCTGGGCGTGGCGCTGGGCGCGGGGCTGGGCGGACTGGTGGTCGAGAACGGCGCGTTGCTTCGTACACCCTGGGTCGGCAGCGCCCTGGTTGCCGTCGCTTTCTGCCTCGCTTGGGTATCGACCAGAACGGCATCCAGCGCCAGGACCCAATCTGCCCATTGAACTGACGTCCGGCGCTTCCTCACAGCTAGCACGCGTCAACGGGCGCGCAGTTCCGACACACCAAGGGCAATTTCCTGCGAGCGGCCGACCCATCGGATAAACACATTCCGGCGCTCGGCGTAGTCGCTCGTCAGCGTCACGTCCGCGGTCAATTCACCATGCGTGCGCAACCAGATGCGCTCACCACGACTGATGTGAGTCACATCGCCAGGCTTCATCCAGTAGTCGTAAGGCGAAAAGAGTCGGGTGAGCCAGACGTGCGGACTATGGGCTTGAATATCTGAATCGGCTGTCACCCGCCACGACAGGGTCTGCCTCGGCGCAAGTACAAGGTGAGTGACCACTTTCGACGTCTGAGTTTCGCCTTGAGAACGACTGGCGGCTAACTCTGGGCAAACAGACCGTTGGCTTGCTTTATCCATTTTCATCTCCGTCGAATGATCCCGTAGACGGAGGCGCCACCAAAATGAAAAAGGCCCCACCCGTTTCCGGTGAGGCCTTATGACTTGCGTTCTCGCTAACGCCTAACGCGCACACGCCCCCCGATGACACGCCCCAACGGGTGATACTCGGCGTTCGTTCAGAATGGCGATAAGGGCTGACGTTTGCATGATGATGAGTTTGTAATGCATGGAATGGGTTGTCAATAAAAAATTGAAAACTGGCGTTCGTCGACGCGCAATAAGATCGAAAGCCTGCGCGAACGCGTACCAGACAACTATCCGAGACCCAACATCGCCTTCATCACGTAACCCGCAATACTCGGATTCTCTTTGATTCGACGCGTACTGTAGCCATACCAGTCCCGGCCATAGGGCACATAAATGCGGACGTTGAATCCCATACCGAGCAACTTGTCACGCAATGGCTCGCACACGCCAAGCAACATCTGAAATTCGAATTTCGTTCGATCCACGCCCTCGCGACGCACAAGCGCGATGACTTCGTCAATGAGCGCGGTGTCGTGTGTCGCGATGCCGACGAACGCTCCCGCTTTGAAACAGCGCGATACATGGTTGATGAAATGCCCGTTGATCGCCGCCCTATCGTTGCGCGCACCGTCGACAAGGTGCACCTGATCTTCCACATAAATTCCCTTGCAGATACGCAACGTGCTCTTCTTGTGCAGGAGGTGGTCGATGTCCTCGTAGGTGCGTTTAAGATAGGCTTGCAAAGCCAAACCGACGTTGCCCTGGTTAGGCTCCACCCGCGCGAAGAGGTCAATTTCCTTCTGCGTGCAGCTGACATCTTCCATATCAACGCAGGCAAAGTTTCCATCCACTGTCGCTACTTGCAGAATATGTCTAACCAGACGCTCGCATTCTGCCTCGTCGACAAGTAGCCCAAGCGCGGACGGCTTGATCGATATTTCCGCGTTCAGACCATGGGCCCGAATGGCATCGAGTACTTTCATGTACTCGCCCGCCATGGTTTCGGCCTCGGCCGTCGATGAGACGGTTTCACCCAGCACGTCGAGGGTGGTACTGAACCCGCAAGCGTTCAGCATCTGGACTCGCTCGACGGCGTCAGCAAGTGAATCGCCGGCGATATAGCGACGCGAGATTTTCTGAATCAATGCACGAGGGATAAACGGAATGGCGAGCGCCGCCACCGTATTGAGAATACGCATGTTGTCATCCATGACGAAGAACAGTTAGCCCACCCGGCGCGTATTGGTATGCGTATGGGTGAAGCAACGCAGCCGTCTCGAGTTCGTCGAAACAGGCGCGGATAGCCGTACTCCCGCCAACCGAGCGGCGGCAAGTGCGGTCTAGTTCAGAGCTTCGTCAGTGGAGGCCAGGCAGCTGCGTACATTTTCTTCTGGAATGAGAGGGATTCGATGCAGCGGTGAGTGTTTGCTCTCGTCTTCGATACGGCATCGTTAGAGGCTTCGAGAGGTCGAAAGATAGTATCACGTGCTTCGCATGGCAGTTGTCACGACGCGTGTTGAGCCCGTAGCATATCGATAAAATGGGTCGCAAGCACGTCCGCTTGTGCCGGGCACATACGCGCGCTCTGTATCCCCAAGGATGACTCGATGAAAACTTCAAACCAAAGACGTCAGTTCCTGCGCCTCGCGGCCCGCTCGGCCGCTGCATCGGCAGCCGCATCGATCATGCCGGGGGTAATCCGCGACGCGCTCGCCACGCCCGCAGCGAACGTGACAGGCACGATCGACGATATCCAGCATATCGTCATTTTCATGCAGGAAAACCGCGCGTTCGACCACTACTACGGCACCCTGCGCGGCGTACGCGGCTTCAACGACCGCATGGCGATTACGCTGCCAAACGGCGCCCCAGTGTGGAAACAGCCATTTCCGGGCAATCCGGCCGGCTACATTCTCCCGTTCCGCATAGATTCGACGACCACCAGCGCGATGTGCGTGGATGCCCCCGCGATGAACTATGCGATTGACATAGCGATATGGAATCAAGGCCGCTATAACGCATGGAATACGGCGCGCCCGCCGCGTCTCGGCATGGGGTACTTCACGCGTAGCGACCTGAACTTCTATTACGCGCTCGCTGACGCGTTCACGGTCTGCGACCAGTACTACGCGTCGGTGATGACGCAGACAAATTCGAACCGTCTGCACGTTTTCAGCGGGAGCAACGGGCTGTCCGTGGGCCAGTCGCCGACCTTGGGCAACCTTGAGCCGACGCCGGGATTTAGCTGGCCGACTTTCGCCGAAACCCTGGAAGCCGCTGATATCAGCTGGAAGGTCTATCAGCAGGCCGACAACTTCGACGACAACGCGCTCGCCTGGTTTCAGAATTTCAAGGCCGCGCCAGTGGGCAGCGCGTTGCACAGGAAGGGGCTGGCGACCGTACCGGATATCGCACAGGCATTCGTCGCGGATATTGCCGCGGGAAGCTTGCCGCAGGTGTCCTGGATCATCGCGCCGACGCCATTTTCCGAGCACCCGAACTACCATCCGGCCGACGGGGAAGACATGACGGCGCGACTGCTGGCAGGTCTGGTCGCGAGGCCGGACGTCTGGTCGAAAACGGTGTTCCTGTTGAACTATGACGAACAGGGCGGCTTTTTCGATCACGCCCCTCCACCTGCCCCGCCCGGTTCCGCCGCCCAGGGGCTGACGACGATGACGACGACAGGCGAGGTCTCCGGTGGTCAGCCAATCGGTCTGGGGTTTCGCGTGCCGATGACGGTGATCTCCCCGTGGAGCAAGGGCGGTTATGTGTGTTCGCAGGTATTCGATCACACATCGATTATCCAGCTCATCGAGAAACGTTTCGGCGTGCATTGTCCGAACATCAGTGCGTGGCGTCGCTCGGTCTGCGGCGACCTGACGTCGGCGTTCAACTTTCGGCGTGCCGACGCTGACTGGCCGAGCTTGCCGGATACAAGCGGCTACGTCGCGGCCACCGATCAGCAATGCGGTTCATTGCCGGCGCCGACCATTCCGGCCACGCAGTCCATGCCGAAGCAGGAGCCCGGCACACGACCTTCGCGCGCGTTGCCGTACGAATTTCACGCGAGCGGACGGGTCGATCCGGCTGGCGCCACGTTCTGGATGACCATCGCGAACAGCGGCGCACAAGGCGCGGCGTTCTCCGCCTATGATCTCGCTGCGCCCGCGAATCCGCCGCGCCGCTACGCGGTCGATTCAGGCAAGCAGCTAACGGATTCATGGCGCGGTTCGACGTTGACGGGGAGCCGGTACGCGCTGGCGCTGCGCGGCGCGAATGGCTTTCTTCGATTGTTCTGCGGCGAGGTGACCGCGACAGCGGCCGCATCTGCGGCGAATCCCGAGATTCGCGTGTCCTATGACGTCGCGAACAGCGCTGTCTACCTGACGCTAGTGAATAGCGGCAGCGGGCCGTGCACGTTCACGGTGGCGTCGAATGCATATCGCAAGGACGGACCGTGGACGTTCACGGTAAAAGCGGGCGGTGTCGCGGACACGAACTGGTCTGTCGTGGAAAGCGGCAACTGGTACGACTTCAGCGTCACGGTCGATGTGCAATCGGCGTTCTTACGCCGCTTCGCAGGGCGGTTAGAGAACGGCAGCGACCTGATCAGCGATCCGGCTGCAGCGTGAGCCGGCGACAAGCGGTATGACCAGGATTCGCAATGGTGGTCTGTGGAGCACCATTACCAATCCGGCCAAACCGCTCTCACGGACGAAACGCCCGATCAGGGCGTCCAGCGATAAACGGTGATGCTGGAACCCTTGACGTTGTTCTTCGTGACCACGTACTCCCCCGTCGATCGAAGGTATGCCCTGATGCCATACATCGAGTCGATCGCGCTGCTGGCGTCCACGGTACCGGTACTGGTGTTGACCAGCGTGGCGTCGAGGTTGCCCGTAGCGAGATTGAAGGCGTCGATGTTCGGCAAAGCTTGCCCGGTGCCGAACCAGTAGCCGACGAAGAGATAACTGCCGGCCGCATCAATCGACTTGGCGCCGGCGTGGGTGAGGTTAATCACCGGATTGGGTGCCGTGGTGTTGCCTGCGCTCCAGCCGTGATACACCTCGATCCGCGTGCCGATCGACGTCCAGTCCGTACTCCCGACAATGCCCTGTCCGAGAATCATGGTGTCGCTGTCCGCGAGGTAGACGATGCGCGTCAACGGCTTGATGCTCTCGGGAATGCGGATGGGGATACCGGGTCCCCAGCTTGGCTTGCCGCTGGCGTCGAAGCCGGTCAGCGGATAGTGGTAGATGTAACCGGTCTTGTCGAGGCCAGCCCACACGCCCCCCTTGCTGTCGATGCAGAATCCGTCCCTGACCAATGCGGTCGTATTAAACGCCGTACCGGGAAGCGTGGCGTCCGGTATGGCGATGTAGCCATTCGCCGCATTGAAGTGGAAGAAGTAGAAGGTATCGGGATTCTGGCTGGTCGCCACGAGAATCCGGTTGGCACCGACGGTGGCAAGTTGACCGAAGTGTTCATCTCGTGCGCGATCGTTCATGTTGATGCGCGGGTCCGACGGGTAGGCGATCGGATCGACCGTGTTCGCTACGAAGGTTCCCCCGGCGGTGCCGGTGTAGATGTTGGTGCCGCCATAGAAGTAGACGCCGTCGGTACCCGGGTCCGGAGCGGCGATCCCCTCAAAGTTGAGAGACTGAAGCTTCCATTGCAGGTGACCCGAACTGCTGTAGGAGTGAATGTCGGTACCGCCGTTGCGACCGAGGTCCCAGCTTCCGCCCCACGGGTTGTTGAGCAAATAGAGGTTGCCTGCGGTGTCCTTGCCGATGCCAGCGACGCGGGTGAAGCGCTTGTCGCCGACCTGGCCTTTGATTCCCGTCGTGGTGTCGAGATAACCGCCCTGAATGCCGAATGTACCGGCCAGTGTCGGCGTGCCCGAGAGCGTGTAGCGCTTGATATTCATGTCGGGGCCCTCGTCCCCGACCATGAGCTGCCCCGACGACGCATCGAAATAGAGCGCCGACGGTTGCGAGCCGGTGGGCATCCGGATGGTGTTCAACAGGGCGCCAGTTGGACTGAACCCGACGATCGCGCCCTCACTCTTCTGTGCGACCCAGACGTTGCCTGCGCCATCCAGTGCGAGAGCGCCCGGGCCCGTGACGTTGATGTCCCGCTTCCAGACACCGTCGGTCGTGAAGATCCGGACGCGATTGCCATAGAAGTCGCTCGCATAGAGGAGCGCGCCCGCCGTGGCGAGCCCGGTGATGACGTCGACCCGAGGCAGGTTGTTAAACGCACTGACCTGAATCAAAAGATCGCGAGCCTTGGTGGTGCGGTTGTATCGTCCCACCGCACCGCTTCCGTACGTCCCACCGGGCTGCAGTGCCACGAAGATCGACGTCGCGTTGCCCGTGATCGCGCCGCCCTGAAACTCGCCGTGCGCGCCGATCGAGCCGAGGCTCTTGCCGGCCTGGTAGATAGCAACGCCACCCTCGTACTCGTCCCACATGGAGGCCGTATAAATGACGCCCTCGGGCGCGATCCACATGGAACGCGCGGTGTTACCCACTTGGGCGGCGACGGTGCCATAGGTGTTCGCCAGCCAGTCGGTAGTGTTTTGCGCCTGACAGGCCGGCGCAATCGTGGCGATCGCTGCGGCGAGGAGCACAGCATGAATTCGTTTTTTCTCGACCATGACCGATGCTCTCCAGAATGTAGTGATCGTCCACGTGAATGATCGCCTAGCCAGATTTCAAATTCGTGATCGGTGACCCACGTAGGAACATATGCAACTCATCGCGCCTTTACAAGCCGCACCGCGACTTTGCATGCGGCGTGAATTGCGGTCTTCCCTCGCCTTCGCGCGCGCAAGAGGTAATATTTCGCGTTGTCGCGGAATTTCGTTATGCATATCGAATGAATCAGGGTCCACCAACAAGAGGGGTAGACATGAAAGCAATCGAAAGCAAGCGCTCATCCATGCACATCGCCTCCTGGGCGGCCACGTGCCTGTTGGCGGCGGGGTTCAACGCTTCAACCGATGCAGAGTCCATCCTTCTGCCTCAGGATGCGCCGCACTACAGGACCGGAGACAACTGGACCTATCTGTGGTCCGACCTGCTATCCGGAAAGAGTAAAACCATCACGCAAACCGTGACGTCCGTCCATGCCGATGGGAGTGCATCTCTTCTGATAGGACCCGGAGGCGGACGTGTAGAACTGACCTCTGAAGCGAACGTGATTCCCAACGAGGCCGCCCAGCACGCGTGCGGTATCGCCCTTCATTTTCCGCTGCGAGCCGGAACGCGCTATGAGGCGGATTGCCAGGCCTCCGGCGAAGCGAGCACGACTGTGCTGCGGCGAGCCCAGTGCGAAGTGCAAGGTGTGGAGGAGATCAAGACAAGGGCGGGCTCATTCTCCGCGATCAGAATCAGGATGACGGGAGTCTGGACGCCGCAAACTGGCGCTGGGGGTGGGCCGATGGAGGAAACACTGTGGTATGCCCCGACCGTCAAGCGCGTTGTCCGCGAGGAGTTTCAAGGCCGCATGGCCGGAAAGGGCGCACCCGCGACGACCGCAACCGAACTGGTGCGCTACGCGGTGAAACCATAGCGCGCGGACGAGTGTGGTGCATCGCCGCGAAGCGACGCGCATATTCCGAATCGACAGCGCGAAGTCAAAGTTAACGATTTCTTCACTCTTGCTCCATGGTCCCCGCACCGACTGCCCGCAACATTCCGCGCTCACCGCGACGATTGGCGTGTATGTCTTCGCATGCTGGGTCCACACACTTGCGAAGCGAAGTCCTTTGGCCAATCCCGTGGCGATCTCCGTTGCTATACTCATCGCACTCCTGAAGTTATCCGGTACGCCATACGGCACGTATTTCGAAGGCGCGAGGTTCATCCACTTCCTGTTGGGCCCGGCCATCATTGCGCTAGCGGTGCCACTTCACCGGCAAATGCCAAAGCTGCGCGAAGCGCTGGTCCCTTTGCTCGGTGGTCTGGTCGCCGGCTCGGCAACGGCGATCGTCTCGGCTCTCGGGATAGCTATGTTGCTGCACTGCTCCGGCGTTGCAGTGGCATCGATCGCACCGAAGTCAGTCACTGCGGCCATTGCAACGTTGATCTCCGCCAGGATAGGCGGCATTCCCGCACTGACCGCGGCGATAGTGATTGCCACTGGAATTTCCGGCGCCATGCTCGGAAGCCTCGTACTGGACCCGCTAGGCGTGCGGCGCGACGATGTGCGCGGCTTTGCGATAGGTGTCGCATCGCACGGTATTGGTACGGCGCGCGCATTTCAGATTAGCGAAGAAGCGGGCGCATTCGCCGGCCTCGGTATGGCGATGAACGGCATTCTCTCCGCATTCGTGTTGCCGATCATCTTTCCTGCGATCATGGCCTGGCTGTTGGCCTGACGCATTTTTCTGCGAGCAAGGGGGCGTGCGAAATGGCAACGGGCGGAAGTGAGTGCCCTACCGGCAACACTCCCGCCCCACAACGCACAACGCACCGGCTTGTTGCGTCTTCATATCGTTACCGGCACCAGCACCGGCCAGCCATTCGATTACCGGAAGCCGTAAACCACGACCTTTTTCCCCTCAAGGCTCACTTGCACACCCTCCGCGCAACTCGGCGGACACGTTGTGTTGTCTGGGGTCGGCCCCGCTGACGGGACGGTCTCCGTACTGATAATGGCTCTGACAGCGGATCCGTCGTCATCGACGACGAACTCCAGACCAAGCACAACGCCGCTGCTATAGACGAGGTTCATAGAACCCGTGCAATCGGAATTCAACGTGTAGGTCCCGCTCTGGTTCGGATTGAATGCAGTCTGCCCCCCCTTCGGGACCCCGCTGATATTCCCGAAATCGGTCCGTGCAAAATGGCCGGCGCCGTCGAACGTAAAGATGGAGACATCGTCGAGGATCGCCGGCGTGGCAAACGGATGCAGCGTATTGCTTGCATCCAGCAAGCCGAGCACCTCACCGTGGGCGCTAAACCCGTAGGGTCCCCTTAGCGTTGCGTTCGAGCACAGGCCCGCGGCCTGTGCTGCACCACTCAGGGCTAAAAGGGCAACCGCTGTTGCTGACAAAACGCTTAAACACTTGCTTTTCATGTCCTTCTCCTTGTCACCGGGTCCACGGGTTGAATGCAAGCAAACGTGGAGGTTCGCTCGCTCATTGGACTGATCGCACGGACGCAGTGGCGGCAATGCACACGGTTCGTACGGACCAGATTCATTCTGGCAAGGAGTTCAGGCCGGCACCATTGAGACAACCTGTAGAAACCGTTAACCGTGTGGCAACCCCGCGTACGTAAAACGGCAACCCGGCCGGCCGCAGGACCGGACAATCATGCATGTGCTTGCGACATTCGCCTGTCTCACGGTTCGCATCCGTCACAGAAGTTGCCTATCATGCAAAGCGCGCTTCCTGGTTTCACGCAGGCCTCCGCCAGAACAGGCACTGAATGAACAGCAACGGTCCCTACGCCAGGCTGCTTGTGATTGCCGGCACCGCATGGGTCGCCGCGCCCGCGCTTGCGCAGAACAGTGTGACGCTGTATGGGATTGTCGATGCCGGGCTCGTCTACCAGAGCAGCCAGACGTCGCTCGGTTCGACAGTCAACGGCCATTCGGTGATCAAGCTGGGCCAGAACATCTGGAATGGCAATCGCGTGGGAATCAGAGGGCAGGAGGATCTGGGGGGCGGCACACGCGCCATATTTACGCTCGAGTCGGGCTTTAACCTCCTTAGCGGTACCCAGCAGTTCGCGAATGAAGAGTTCAGCAGACAGGCATTCGTCGGCCTGACCAATGCGAACTACGGTACGCTCACGGCGGGCCGTCAGTACACCTCGTACTACGCGCTGGTCGGTCCGTACGGCCCCACCACCTGGATGACCGGTTATTTCGGGGCACATGCCGGGGACATCGACAATCTCGATGTCATTTACCGCGTCAACAACTCACTCGTCTACACGTCGCCTGCGTTTTACGGCGTGACGGTCAGCGGCACCTACTCGCTTGGCGGAGTACCGGGCAGTCTCAGCCAGGGTTCGAGCTGGAGCGCCGCGCTTCAGTACGCAAGGGGACCACTAGGCGTCGCTGCCGGCATCGAGCGGTTCAATAACTCGACGCCCGGCGGCGGCGCCTGGGGGGCAGACTCGACCGCGAACTCAGGCGGTGAGCCCGGTGTGTCGGCCGTCACCAACGGCTATCAGACAGCGGCCGCACAGCAGCGTGTCGCAATCGCGGGCTCCTACGCGCTCGCGTCGGCGTGGGACGTGTCGGCATCCTATTCGAACGTTCAATACATTCCCGGCATCGGCTCGGCGTTCCGGAATCAGGCGACCTTCAATACGGTCGGTGCCGTGCTGCACTTTCGTGCAAACGTGTCAGTGAACCTGGCGGCAGGCTACAGCATCACGCGCGCCACCAGGGCTAACGGCATTGACAGCCCGGCGCAGTACCAGCAGTTCAATCTGGCAGAGTCATACAACCTGTCGGCACGCACCATGCTGTACGCGCTGCAGGGCTTCCAGCGCGCGCGGGGTGAGACGTTGGGCACCGCCGGTGCGGGCGACGTCATCGACGCGACCGCGACGATCGGCGACGGCTTCAACACCACACCGTCGTCGAGCCGCAGCCAGTTTGCATTCGCCGTCGCCATATCGCACCGCTTCTAGTCCTGCCGCTCGATGCGCATGACTTGCCTCGCGTGATCTTCGAGTTAAACGCTTAACAAGAATCGACACCGGGCGAGACGAAGTGGCCGTTTCGGCATTGCGGTTGGCGGAATACGAGTGTCACGGGCGCCACTTTGCGACGCTTTCGAACCCGCACGTTGCGGCGGGGAACGATTCCATCGAGAAGAAGCTTTGCGACGCATCATCAGCGACTAAGATGGTAGAGGGCCAGTTCAACCACACTTTGCCGGGCGAAACCGTTCAGGCACGGGAACGGTGCCTGCCAAGGGATTGCTGGGGGTGACATGCTCGATGATGCGCTTGCGATCCGCCATGTGCCGATGACCGCCAGGCAGCGCTGGACGATCCTGATCGCCAGTTCGGCAGGAGCGCTCGAGACGTTCGATTTCATCATCTATGGCTTCTTCGCGCAGGACATTGGGCGCGAATTTTTCCCGGCGAGTGTTGGCGCGTCCGCGGTGACGCTGTCGTTTGCCATCTTCGCGATTGGGCACCTCTCAAGACCCCTGGGTGGCATTTTCCTCGGCCGTCTCGGCGACAAGTACGGGCGGCGCCGTGTGTTCGCCGCGTCGGCGATGATCTCGGCGGTCTCGACGCTCCTCATCGGAGTACTCCCTTCATATCAGACGTGGAGCGTCGCGGCTCCCGCACTGCTGCTATTGCTGCGGCTCACCCAAGGCGTTTGTGTGGGGGGAGAATTGCCGGGGGCGGTCGTTTATGCCGTTGAAACCACGCGCACGCAGCCGGGATTCTTGTGCGGCATCGTGTTTTTCGCAGTCAACATTGCGTTGTTGCTTGCAGCAAGCATCAACCTCTGCTTGCAACTGACTTTGACACCCGCGCAAATCGGTACGTACGGATGGCGCGTGGGCTTTCTCGTCGGTGGCGTGATCGGACTGCTCAGTTTTGTCTTGCGCCGCACGCTGACTGAGACCGATGCGTATGCGCGGTCGGTCGGCGTTGGACACGTGGAGCCGCTTGCCGAACTGCTGCACCGGCATCGCGCGACGATCGTCACAGGCGTTGCGGCAACCACGCTGGTTGGCGTGTCCAATGGCCTCTTCGTGGCCTACATGCCTGCCTATCTGCAGCAGCTCAACTACACATCCCGCGAGATTGCGATTGCCCAGACATTCTATGTGATCGTCATCGCATGCTGCGTTCTCGTGACGGCCAAGGCCGGCGATCTGCTTCCGCGCCGCTACGTGTTCCGTACCGGCGCCGTGCTGTCCGCCTTGTTCGCACCGTGCTTCTACTTGTCGGTCAGCCGTGACCGGGCCGACCTGCTGATATGGTTTCTGCTGGCAGGGGTCGTCGCTTCGTTTGCCGCGGGCACCTTCGCCTGCGCGATTGCCGAAATGTTCCCGATTGGCGTGCGGTTTAGCGGTCTCGGCTGCGCCATGAATCTCGGTCTGGCTGCAACCATGGGGACCGCTCCGCTCGCCGCGACGATTCTGGTTGCGAAGACACACTGGAACACGGCGCCCGCCCTCATCATGGTGCTTTGCGCGGGGCTCGCCTTTGTGGCGTCGTTTGCGATGAAGCCGTCCCGCAAAGCACGGGGCATTCTGGCGAGCGATTGAATGATCGACGCCACAGGAGCGCACGTGAACAGCCCAGGTCCGGTCAGCATTGCGGATATCGAACTGGACATCGAGCGCTATGAATTGCGCCGTGGCGGCCAGCAAATCCGCCTGGAACGCATGCCGATGGAGTTGCTTATCCTGATGGCGTCGCGCAGCGGGCAACTCGTGACGCGCGCAGACATCGTCAAGGCGCTGTGGGGTGGAGACGCGTTTCGCGACACCGACAACGGCATCAATACAGCGATCCGGAAAATTCGCGTCGCGCTTGGCGAAGACCCTGAGAACCCACGGCATCTGCTGACGGTCAAGGGCAAAGGCTATCGCCTCGACGCGGTGCGGATCTTTTCCCCCCAGCCGCCGCCAGCCACGCCGCCAGCCGCCGTGCGCGTGCTCGTCCTGCCGTTCGAAAACAGGAGCGACGACGCCAGCCTCGACAACTTTTGCGACGCGCTCGCCGACGAGACCTCGGCGAACCTCGGCATGCTCAATCCCGAACAGATCTCCGTCATCGCGAGGACGACAGCCGGGTGTTACCGGCGCACCCACAAGAGCATCGCGGAGATTGCCCATGAACTGGGGCTCGACTATATCCTCGAAGGCTCCTTGACTCGGGTTAGGGGGCGGGTGCGCATCCGGGCGCAACTGGTTCGCTGCTTCGATCAGACGCAGATCTGGAGCGGCTCTCGCGAAATGATGGCAACAGACGCGTTGGACATTCAGACGGAGGTCGGCGCCGCGCTCGCGGAGGAAGTCTCTCCGGCGCTCGCGGAGCAGCAGCGGCGCATGCTGGCAAGACGTCTGCCGATTGATCCTTGCGCCCACGACGCCTATCTGCGCGGCCGATATTACTGGACCCGCCGCGTTCATTTCGACGCGGGTTTCGCCGCCCATCATGCGCTGAGCGCCGAGGACTTCATCCGCGCTCGCGGTTACTTCGAGGCGGCAATCGATCGCGATCCAACCTACGCGCTCGGCTATGTCGGTTTGTCTAACGTCTATGGCGCCACTGCCGCGCATGGTTTCTATGCCGCGTGTACGGGCTACCCGAGAGCGCGTGAAGCGGCGCTACGCGCGTTGGAACTCGACGCGGACCTTCCGGAGGCCCATCAGGCACTTGCCGGGGTGCACTATTTTTATGACTGGGATTGGCGCAAAGCGGAGGCGGAGTTTCTTGAAGGACTGCGTCTGAATCCGAATCACGCCGAAACCAGCCGGCTCTACGCGAGGCTGCTGATTGTGCTCGGACGGGATGCGGAAGGACAAGCGCAATTCGAGCGTGCCGAGAAAACCGACCCGCTTGGATTCGAAGGATCGCGCGTATTCGGCCTTGTGCAATCGGGCAGGTACGAGGAAGTCATCAGAGAGTATCTTGCCGCCGGACAAGGCAACCGGTCGCCGCTCGTCTATCAACTGCTGGCGACGGCGTTTGAAGTACAGGGCTTATACAAGGAAGCGGTCGATGCGACCGTCGATGCACTCACGCGTTGCAACGAATTCGCCCGAGCGGAGACCATCCAGACAGTCTGGGCATCCGGCGGCTACGACGCCGTCCTGCAATGGTATTTGCAGGACTTGCTAGCCAGGCGTCAAAGCGGCTACACGTCACCGTTCCTGTTTGCAGAGCTTTACGCGAGGCTGGCAAAACCGGGTGAGATGTTTCATTGGCTTGATGTTGCACTGGCTGACCGCTCGCCGCGCCTGTGTGAACTCCGCACCAATCCGTGGTTTCGAAGCTACCGCTCGACCAAGCGATTCCGCGACATCGAAAAACGCATCGGCTATTGACACGTGCGCTCGCACGGCGGCCCGCACTGTGGCGATACTCGCCCATTGAACGCCCCGCTCAAACTCTCAATTCAGCCAGAATCTGTTCGGCGAGAAAATCACAGGGCGGTCGACCCGACCGGGCACTGCGGGCAAGGACGACTTCGAGGTCACCCAGCAGCGGCAAGCCTTCGTTCTGCGATAGCTGTACGAGGTGCCCCGGTACGCTGCATCTTGCGAGGGGCGCTATCGCGAGCCCTGCTTCGACCATGCTGATCAGGCCCAACAGACTCGGGCTTTCGTAGGACATCCGATACTTGATATTTTCGCGCTGAAGCGCGCTGATGGCATAGGCACGTGCCGTACTGCCATGAGCGAAAACAGCGATTGAAAGCGGGCGCTCCTTCCACACCTTCCTTGTGGGCGATCCGGCCCACACCATCGGCTCGAACCGGACGAATTCGCCGGCGATGCCCCTCGTTTTCGTCATGCATGCCAGGTCCAGCGTATTGTCTTTGAGCAATGGAGCGAGTGCACTGCTCGGCAGGCCGATCACCCGAATGTCGACACGCGGATGAGCAACCGCGAACTTTCCCAGAACCTGGGGCAGCAACGATGAAGCGTAGTCGTCAGGAACGCCGATGGTGACGCGGCCCTTCATCTCCGGGCGAACGACCGACGCCCATGCCTCGTCCCGCATCGCCAGCATTCGACGGCCATAGTCGAGGAGCGTCTTTCCCTCTGTGGTAATGGTCACGTTACGGGTGCTTCGCACGAAGAGCGGTTTCCCCAGCGCTTCTTCAAGCGCCTTGATCTGCATGCTCACCGCCGACGGCGACCGATGCACGGACTCCGCACCGCGAACAAACGACCCTGTATCGGCGACCGCCACCACCATTTCAAGCACGTCCAGATCGAGTTTTTTCACGTTCGTCAGAAAATCTGAGTAATAGATTCAGTTTAATTCGTTTTACTAGCGTATGTATCGAACCGATACTGCGAACCATTGATCACTTGAAGGGAGCCCGCGGAGATGCACGGTACGGCGTCGATTTACGGATTTCTGGCGGTCGGCGGAATGCTTGCTGTGACACCGGGCCCGAACATGGTCTACGTGATGTCGCGCTCGATTGCGCAAGGACGCAGGGCCGGGCTGATATCGCTTGCCGGCGTTATGCTCGGATACCTGTTCTATATGTTTGGGGCGGCGTTCGGCATCACAGCTTTCTTCCTCAGCGTGCCTTATGCAGGCAGCGTGTTGGGCGCGGTGGGTGCGGTGTATCTGTTCTATCTGGCGTGGCAGGCTGTGAAGCCTGGTGGCCGCTCTCCCCTGGAGGTGCGCGATCTGCCTCGCGAACAGCCTCGCCGGCTCTTCGCGATGGGCGCGACGACTAGCCTGCTGAATCCCAAGCTCGCGATGATCTTTCTGTCGCTCCTGCCGCAATTCATCAACTATCAGGACGGCAGCGTGCTCAGGCAATCGCTTGTGCTCGGTTCGTCGTTGATTGTCGCGTTCGCATCCGTCAATGGCTTCGTGGCCGTCTGCTCCGGCAGCATGGCGACGTTCCTCTCCAGTCGCCCGGGACTCCTGCTGGCTCAACGCTGGATAATGGGCGTTGTTCTGGCTGTTCTCGGCGCACACATGACGATCGATGCATTGAAGCTGGGGGGCGTCTATTGAGCTGCGTTTCAAATCAGGTCGAAAGCGGCCGTGGCTCCAGCCCTCCCTGATAACGCACGTAACGCGCGTAGGGCAAACGCAATTGGCCCTGCAATCTACGGCGCTTCCGTCGTGTCGAGAAGACGGGCGGCTTCACGCCTCGCCTGCTCGGCCTCACGCGGTCGTTGAGTCTGACTGAAGAGCGTTTCCAGGTTGCCGAGTGTCCGCGCTTCATCCTGACGGTAGGCCACGGGATTATCTCGCGATAGCGTCCGGTAAAGGTCCAGCGAATTCCGGTAAGCGTCCTCCGCCTCGCGTGGCCGCCCGGTGTGACTGAAAAGGACACCTAGATTGTTGAGCGTCCGCGCTTCGTCCGACTGGTAGGGTGTGGGGTTGTCCCGGGCGAGCGCACGATAGATTTGCAACGCCTCCTCATAAGCCTGCTGCGCCTCCTTCGGCCGTTGCGTGGCACGATAGAGCGCGCCAAGATTGGTGAGCGTACGCGCCACATCGGGCCGATAGACGGCAGGACTCTCCCGGGCAAGCTGCTGCCGGATCGTTAGCGCCTCCTTGTAGGCATGCTCTGCTTCCTGGTGTTGCTCCATCGCGCTATAGAGGTTCCCCAGATTGTTGAGCGTACGCGCGAGTGCCGGGCGATAGGCCGCGGGGTTGCCGCGCACAAGCGCCTGCTGGATATTCAGCGCCTCGCGATACGCCTTCTCAGCATCGCTCGGGCGTTGTGTGGCGTCGTACAGGATGCCGAGGTCGTTAAGCGTCGTCGCGATATCGGGCTTGTAGGTCGTGGGGTCGCGATACGCCAATGCACGATCGATGTCCAGCGCTTCGCGGTAAGCGTCCGCGGCCTCCTGCAGGCGCTGTGTATCGCGATACAGGACGCCGAGGTTGTCAAACGTTTCCGCCACAGCGGGTCCGTAGGCCACAGGGTTCTGTCGCGCCAGAACCCAATAGATCTCCAGCGCCCGCAGATAGGCGGCCTCCGCCTCCTTGGGCTGTCGCAGCCCAACGTAGAGATCGCCAAGCTTGTCCAGCGTGCGCGCAATCTGGGGTTGGTAGGCGGCGGGCTTCTCCTGCGCAAGCACCTGATAACGCGACAGCAGCGTGCGGTAGATCGGTTCCGCGCGTTCAAACTCGCGTTGATCTTGCAAAGTGTCGGCAAACGCGGTCGCAATGTCGGTGTCTTCCGGTTGCAATGCGTAGGCCTTCTCCAGATAGGGCAGTGCATTCTGCGGCGTGAAGCGCAGCAACTCGATTTCGCCCGCCTCATAACAACGCGCCGCGAACACCTGTGGGGTCCCCTGATTTTCGGCAAGCAGCCTGGTGAGCAATGTCGATGCACCATCCAGATCGACGCGCTTGAGCGCTTCGTCTAGCTGCGCTTCAAGAGGATCGGTACTTCGTACGATTGACGATCGGCGCAGCAGATCCTCATAACGTGCAGCCCATTCTCGGGCTTCGACAACCGGGTCCGCGTCGGGCTGCGCCCTGATTTGCCCGGCAAGGTGTTCGACTAGCGGTTCGATGTGGGTGAACGCGATATCGGTCTTGCGCTCAACTCGGCCCGGTTGCGCATACACGGCACCCAGCATCACGTTGGCCGCCCTCGCGAGCGAGACTATCTGGGCACTGGAGAGCCCGGCGGCCTTTACCGAGCGGCTCAACTCGGCAGTCATGCGGTTGAGGGCCTGGACGGAGAAGCCGCAATCGGCCTGGACCTTGAAGCCGTCTTTGACATCGACTTCGGAGAACGCCGGAGAACACGAACTCGCGTCCGCAGCCCGGCATCCCACGAACAGCAAGGCCATTGCCACGCCCGACAGAATCTTGCGCGCACTCATTTCCCGCGGGCCTGCAGTCAGATCAGGCGCGTACCTGGATACGATTGACGACGCCCCCGATAGCGTCCAGACACCAGGCGTCCTGCTCCGCCTGCTTTTTTTCGGCTTCGGTCGGCACCCAACCTGCTAGCGTGATCTTGCGGTTTTCCACGTTGATGGTGATCTGCTCGGCGCGCACGCGCAGATCGGTTTCAAGCACCAGGTGCAGGACCTCGGAAATTTCATCGTCGCCGTCTGCTTCGGCGGGCACCAACTCCAGCAGGTTCACCACGTCGCGGCAGCCGCCGACCCACCAGGCCGTCACACTCGCCAGGTGCCGGTGAGACAGGCTGATCACTTGCCCCGTCAAGGTCACCACGCCGTCCTCGACCGTCACCTCGATGACGCCGCTGCCGACGTTGCCCGCCTCGTCCATGGTGCCGCGCAGCACCTCGAGCTCGCCCTTGACGCGGACACAGATCACGCAGTTGCGGAAATCCACCGCCTGCGCCAGCCGTTCGCCGATATGTGTGCGCAACTCGCCATCAGCGACCGGCGGGTTGGCGGTGACACGCAGCTGGTCGACCAGAGGCTTGCCCTCGCTGTGTCGCTGGGTCAACCGAAGAAGGCGTTTCTTGGAGGCGACATCCGGTACCTCGCCTGCCACGGTCAAGGCGCCGTCGTCGAAACTCATATGAATGGGATGATTGTGGAGCTTCAGGTGTGATTCGCGTTCGAAGGCTGCCATCACCTGCTTCAGGACCGTGTCGCTGCGTTGCATGATCTGCCTCGCGCAAAGGTTGGGCGACGCAGCGCGCTTTTTACCGCGCTGCGCACACCAGGCCGCACCAGGCGGGCACCGCTCACATTGGCATACCCTGCATGCGACGGGCGAAGCGTGTCCGCTCGGCTCGGTCCATCAGATCCAGGAATTGAACCGAACCCATGTGAATCAGCTCTTCATGATCGCCAGCCTCGAAATAAACGTCCGGCTGCAGGGCGAGGCTCTCGTCAAGATAGGTTTGCATGCCATAGGCCGTACAGACCGGCGGAAGCGCGCCCACCTCGCAATCCTTGAACAGCTCGCGCAGATCGGTCTCTTTGGCTAGCAGGAGATGGCGCCCGGTCTTCGCCCAAAGCTCGGACAGCCGCACGGCGTAGGTCGATGGCAGCACAGCCGCCACATAGCCGTGCTCGTCTTCAAACAGCACGGTCTTGGCGAGGCGATCGCCCGGAATATGCGCTGCCGCCGCGGTTTCGACACTGGAATGACTGTACGGATGATGCACAACTTCGTACTGCGAGCCCTTGCTGCGCAGGCAGTCCTGGAGCGTGGCTGACATTGACATGACGCACCTCCGCTGGAAGAGAGGAAACAGGAGACGACTTCGGAAAGTTCTTTAAGAATAGTTCGCTTTCGCCGGCGTGTGAAAAACATGCGGACAGAAGCGCAGCGACCGCGCAGGCACGACATCGAATGGAACGATTACCCCGTACGGCACACGGGTCCATTTTCGCCAATACTGACCCCAGATCTCGACCAGCACGGCGAAGCCCCCCTGATATCGGGTCGCCAGTAACGATCGACTTACAATAAGACGGCAATCGCCGAACCCGACCCGTCACGGACAGTCCTCTACAACGCGTGAGGCAGTCACTGAGCGACCGGCCTCCGGTCATAGCCAACCGCAATCCATCGCTGCCACAACGAATTCACCCGATACCCATCTATGCGGAAACTGCCTTCACTCAGCGCGCTTAGGGCCTTTGAGGCTGCTGCGCGACATCGTCATTTCGGCAGAGCCGCCGACGAGCTGTGTGTGACGCATAGCGCCATCAGCCATCAGGTGCGCTCGCTGGAAGCCGTGCTTAAAGTCACGCTGTTTGAAAAACAAGGGCGGCAGGTTCACTTGACCGACGCCGGCTTGCGCTTGCTGCATTCGGTCCAGCAGGCGCTCGACATGATGGCCGAAGCGTGCAGCGACGCCGCACACCCGGGCATGCGCGGGTCACTGAAAATCTCTGCACCGGCCGAGCTGGCGCATCGCTTTTTCCCCCGAGTGATCGGCGAATTCTCCCAACGCTACCCGGGCCTGACCATCCATCTGTTGGTTCACGACAGCGATTCGAACGAGATCAACCCGGCGGCGGACATCACGATCCTGTATTCGATGGGCGACACCGATTGGGCCCGCTACTGGGCTGTGCCGTTTCGCGCCATTGAATTTTTCCCGGTATGCCATCCGAGTCTGCTGGAGGGCGAGGACAGCTTGCAAAGCCCGGCGGATCTCGTGCGCTTCTGCCTGCTGCACGATGACCAGGACGGCAAGACCTGGGCAACGTGGCTCGGCACCCATGCCGCCGCCCTGCCCGCTCCGGCGCGCAATCTGCACTTCGCCCATTCCGGTATCGCCATCGAAGCGGCGTTGCAAAAAGTCGGCGTCTGCCTGGCGGACACGCTGACCGCAGGCGACGAGCTGAAAAGCGGCCGCCTGATTCGCCCATTCGCAGTCTCGGTTCCGTCACCCGGCAACTACTACCTAGTTGCCGAGCGGCGCAAACGGACCGAGGCCCGGCTCGCGGCGTTCATGCAGTTTGCCGGCCTCACGCAGTATTTATGTGAAATCAATTCACCGATTCTAGAGAATTGATCATTAGTTCGCAAAAAAAACTCCGCCTACGATGGTGCCATTGATGCCGGCCTCCTGCCGGCACGCCTCCCAACCCATGGAGTGGCTACATGGCACGTACTCTCACCACGCTTCCTCGCAACGACGGATTTCGCTGCCCCGGCGAATTCGAACCCAAGGCCGGCTGCTGGCTCGGCTGGCCTGAACGGCCCGACGTCTGGCGCAACGGCGGCAAGCCGGCGCAGAAGGTCTGGGTGGATATCGCTACCGCGATTGCCGAGAGTGATCCTGTCACCATCTGTGCGTCGTCGCGCCAATACGCGAACGCCCGGGCCATGTTGCCGCCGCCTATCCGCGTGCTCGAAATGACGGTGAACGACTCGTGGTTCCGTGACAGCGGCCCGGCCTGGTTGCTCAATGATCATGGCGAAGTCCGCGGCGTCGATTTCCCATTCAATGCCTATGGCGGGTTGAACGGCGGCCTCTACTTTCCGTGGGACATGGACGACCAGATCGCCGGGAAAATTCTGGAAGCTGAACGCGCCGCGCGCTACCGTGCACCGATCATCGCCGAAATGGGCGGGATCCAATGCGACGGCGAAGGCACGGTGCTCACGACCGAACAGTGCCTGCTCAATGTCAATCGCAATGCGCACCTGGGCAAGGAAACCGTGACCCAGCACCTGCTCGATTACCTGGGGGCACGCAAGGTCATCTGGTTGCCGCGCGGGTGCAAATTCGACGAGACCGACGGCCATATCGACGATCTGGCCTGCTTTGTTCGTCCTGGCGAAGTGGTAATGCAGTGGACAGAGGATGCCAGCGATCCTCAATACGAGATTTACCAGGAGGCCTACGCCATCCTGAGCAGCACGACTGATGCAAAGGGGCGTCCACTCAAAATCCACAAGATGCTGGCGCCGGATGTACTCGTCTGGACTGCAGAAGAAGCTGCCGGACTCGATCATGGCGACGCGGCGATCGCGCGAGTGGCGGGCACCCGGATCTGTGCGTCATACATCAACTACTACGTCGGCAACAGCGTCGTCGTGGTGCCCGAGTTTGGCGACGTAAACGACCGCCCCGCGCAGCAATTGCTGGCCGAGCTGTTCCCGCACCATCGGATCATCGGCATTCCCAATACACGTGAAATTCTTCTAGGCGGCGGAAACGTCGCCTGTATCACGTCGCCGCAGTACGCCGCGCAAACACGTTGAGCGGCGCGTAGGCCGAACGGCTGGTGCGCGAGGCTGCAGCGCGCGCATTCAATCGACGGCCGGAAGGATTCAGCGATCAAGCCACGTCATTGGGAGAGAGCCATGAACAATACGCTATACAGAGCTATGGTCTGCTGCCTGCTCGGCACCAGCAGCATCGCCATGGGCGCAGGTCCGGTCCTCAGTGTTTACAACTGGTCCGACTACATCGGCGATAAAACAGTCGAACAGTTCGAGGCGGCAACGGGCATCAAGGTGAAGTACGACGTCTACGATAGCAATGACACCTTGCAAACCAAACTGCTTGCCGGCGGCACCGGTTACGACATCGTCGTGCCGTCCTCGAATTTCCTGTCCAAACAGATCGACGCCGGTATCTATCAGAAGCTCGACAAGTCCAAGCTGCCTAACCTCGTCAATCTGGACAAGTCAATCATGGCGATGGTGCAAGGCGCTGACCCGGGCAGCCAGTACGCCATTCCATGGGCCTGGGTGACAATCGGTCTTGGCATGAACGTCGACACGGTGAAGGCTGCGCTCGGCAACGACGCCGAACTCGACAGCTGGAGCCTGCTGTTCGATCCCAAGAATCTGGCCAAGCTGAAGCAATGCGGTGTCTCGGTACTCGACGAACCCACCGACGTGCTGCCCGAGGTGTTGCACTATCTGCACAAGGACCCGGGCAGCACGAATCCCGCGGACTACCAGGCCGCGTTCGAGGTACTCAAACAGATTCGCCCGTACATCACCCAATTCAACTCGTCCGGCTATATCAATGACCTGGCCAACAATGACGTCTGCCTCGCCTTGGGCTATTCCGGCGACGTGAACATCGCCAAGCATCGCGCGCTTGAAGCCCACAAGAGTTATGCAATCAGCTACGTCATCCCTAAGAGCGGAGCACCCGTTGGCTTCGACATGATGGCCATCCCCAAGGATGCGTCCAATCCAGATGCCGCTCTCGCGTGGATCAATTTCATCGAGAACCCGGAGATCAACGCCGAGATTACCAACAAGGTTTTCTATCCGACCGCGAATCTGGCGGCGCGGAAATATGTCAAGCCAGAGCTTGCCAACGACCCGACGATCTACCCGCCCGAATCGGTGATGAAGACCTTGTTCCCGCTCAAGCCGTTGCCTGTTGAGATCCTCCGCCTGGAACATCGTCTCTGGGCGAAGCTGAAGTCGGGCATCTAGGCGGATTCGCTTCGCCAGGCTAACTCGCGGACCTCATCCAGTTGGTTGCCCCAGAAAAGATAGATAGATTCGGCATCGTGGCGAACATCGTGTTGAACATTGCGCAACGGGGCATCAGAAATCGACGCTCAGCGGCATGCGAACCCTGACTAAGTCCGGCTGAGCGTCCGATACAACTCGTTTGCGCGATTCAAATGCACACGCATCGCTTCAGCGGCGCCGTCGCCATCATGTTTCGCGATCGCGTCGACAATTTTCTGGTGTTCCGACAACGTCAATTCTTCGGCGCCCGGTGCGCGCACGAGTGGCCGGTAGTACTCGCCCGCCCAGCGAAACAGCGATTCGACAATCGACGGGAAAATGGGATTGCCGCTGATCAACGCGATCTCGCGATGAAACGCCATGTCCCGCTCGATAAACTCCTCGAGATTGACCATGGAAGCACGGTGCCGGGCAACGCTGAGTTGCAGCCGGGCGACGTCTTCCTCGGTCGCCCGCTCCGCCGCCATACGCGCCGTGCCCATCTCGAGAAAGAGCCGCGCTTCTTTCAAGTGCGTCAGCATGTCGGGATGGCTGCGCAGCAAATGCATGGCGCCGCCGGCGATCTGCGCGATCAGCCGATCTGCCGTGGGGACCACGACCCTCGCGCGCTCACCGTGGACGATCTCGACGATGCCCGAGCGCTCCAGCGTTTGCAGCGCTTCACGAATGGCTGGCCTGCCGACACCGTAGATTTCCATCAACTCCCGCTCCGACGGAAGCTGCGCGCCGGGCGCAATTTCGCCCGAACGGATTCGCTCCATGAGCCGGTCGACAACTTCCTGATACAGCTTTCGGCGCTGAATGATCTCAGCCATGACATGTCCGCGTAAAACCAAGTGGTGTAATGACCTTACCACGGACGACCCAGCCGATGGAAGCGCGTGAAGCTAGCGGTGGACGCGTGCTCCGGCAAGACCGGCGGTCCCGGTGCGACCGCTAGCTGTTGCCATGCGCATCCATGCGTCAGGCCCCTGACACTCGCCCTTCTCTGACTGCGCCAAAGAACGCGGCATCGCCGAGCTGCCCGCCTTTCAGCACGATCTGCAGACCATCGCGCCGCGGCTCGGTGGACCACGCCCGGCACAGCGGCGCACCGGGTGCAAGCCCTGCCACGACGCTCAGCGCATCAATACCGAGCGTGCTCGCCACTTCGCCCGAACTGTCGCCACCCGCGACGACCACGCGCGGCAGATCGAAGCGATCGAGCAGCCGTCGCATCACCTCCGCCAATGCGCGCCCAACCTTGCGCGCTGCGTCGTGGCGCGCCAGCCCCGCGGAAGAAGCGACAGCGTCGAAGCCGGCTACCGCCGGATCGTCCGGCCCTTCGGCGCTATGTACGATCACGCTGCCCCCGCGAGTCAACGTCTGCCCGGCCGCCGTCACGGCGCGCTCAATCTCCGCCTCGCCGTCGCGCGAGTCGAGCGCCCTGCGCAAATCGAGGCGTTCCGTGTGAAAGCCATGCGCGCGCGCCCAGCCGATCTGCGCGCCCGTCACCGGCGAACAGCTGCCGCTCACCGCTGCAATCGCCTGTACGGGTCCGGCGACCGGCAGCGACGGCGTCGGCGGTAACAGACCGCTCGCGCGCCAGTACGCCGCAAGCGCGTATTGCAGACCCGACGACGACGCCGTAAAGATCCCTTCACCGCGCTGCTCCCAGACCAGACGGCCCGCCGCCGCCAGCGTCTCTTCGTCGAGCACGTCGATCAGGGCGACCGGCGTGTCGGCTGCGCTCAGTGCGCGAACCCGGGCGTCTACGTCGCTGCCGCGCAGCTGGATCATGTCGATCAGTTCGATGCGGCGCGCTGTTTGCCTCGCGAGATGCAGGCGAAGATCCGCCTCGCTCATTGGCGTCACGGGATGTCGCGACATCGTCGGATGCCGGTCGAGTCGGTAGCCGACACCGTCGACCGCAGCGAACAGGTTGCCGAACATCTGATAACGCTTCAGGCGCGGCGCACCGACCACCATCGGCGACCAGTCGCCGGGCATGTGCTTCACGCCGATGTCGATCGCGCGGCCGATCGATCCGATCTCCGCAGACGAATCGAAAGTCGAGCAAACCTTGTATTGCAGGATCGGCGCGCCGAGCGCGGCAAGGCTTGCGAATGCTTCCGGCAGTTCATCGTCCATCCAGGCGCCCGAGCGTCCACGTGAAGAGCCGGCCATGCCCACACATCGAACCTCAGGAAAACGCGCCAGCAATTCGCGCGTGGGCTTCTGCAGGCAAAGCACCGTCGGCACGCCGGCAGCCGACATGGCCTCCATCGCGTCGGTCGATCCCGTGAAGTCATCGCCGTAATAGGCGAGCAGCAGCCCATCGGGCCACGTCGCCTCGCTCGTCGCGTTCATATCCAGAACTCCAGCGCGGCGTTCAGTGCGGGATGCCGCGCGGCATGCTGCTTCAGCGGCACGCCTTCGATGGCCGCGACCCATGCCTCGCGCAACGCCTCGACGCCCGCCGCCACACCACCCGGATGACCGAAGATGCCGCCACCGGCTGTGTGAATCAGGTCGGCGCAGCCGAGCGCGGCGTACGTGTCCGCTGCCTGCAGGCCGGTCTGTCCCGAACTGAATACGGGCATCGCCGGCATCGGCGCTTCGGGCATCACCGGCGCGAGCACCGCACGCGCGGCGGCGATCACGCTGTCATCGGGCTCGCTGAACTTGTTGCGCAGCCCGTTCACATGCAGATGGTCGGCACCGGCAAGACGCCAGATCATTTGCCACGGCGCATAGTCCCAGCCAAGCTCCGGACAACGCGACAGATAGCCCCAACCCGCGCGATGCGCGTGAATCGGCAATTGCGCGTGGCGACGCAATTCATGCATGCCGACGAGTCCGATTGAGTTCAGCACCGCCATCACGCACGTGCCGCCCTCGGCCAGCACGAGATCGTGGCGACGCCGCATCTGATCCAGGTCGCCCGTCAGGTTGAACGCGACCATCGCCTTCTTGCCGGTGCGATCCGCCTCGTCGTTGACGACACGCATCACCGCCCGCACGCGCTCCTCGAACGGACAATGCGGACCATCCGCCTGCAGCTCGTCATCCTTGATGAAGTCGATGCCGCCCGCGACGAGCTTGCGCACCTGTTGCGCAGTCTCGTCGGCCGACAGTCCGACGCTCGGTTTGATGATCGTGCCGATCAACGGCCCGTGGGTTACGCCGCTCAGCCGCCGCGTGCCTTCGATACCGAACGCCGGCCCGGGGTAGGCGCCCGCAAACGACGGCGGCAAGGTGAGCCCGGTGAGACGAAGACCCGACACCTGTCGTAACTCGAACAGATTGCCTGCGATCGTGGACATCAGATTCGGCAACGACGGACCGATGTTTTCGATTGGCCACGACAGTTCGAGCGTGCAGCGCGTGTAGGTGTCCGACACGATTCCGCCGGACAGGCTCGGCGCGCCGGCCGTCTCCAGCACGGTGAGGCGCTCGACGCGCGCCCCGGAACGCGCCTTCAATTCCGGCGTCTCGTTGGGCAGCGCGACGAACGTGCCGCTCGACTGCTCGCCGGCAATCACGTCGGCGGCCCGTTGTGGGTCGTCGCCCGTTTCGAGCCAGTAAGTGGCGTGGATACGTTCGCTCACGATATAAGTCCCTGTTCAGAAATCAGCATGAAAGCGTGGGTCTCCGGCATCTCACGTAATCCGGCGAATGCTCTCGGCAATCTCCGCATGATCGAACACGTTCTTCCAGTCGTCGCGCATCAGCCGTGGCTTCCCGAATTCGATCGCCTTGTTGCACGCATCGGAGAACGCGCCGGGAATTTCGTTGAAAATCACCGCGCTCAGGATGTTCATGTGGCCGAGCAGAAAGTCGCGCGCGGCTTCCTTCGGCACGCCGCGCTTCACGGTCTCGTCCATCGCTTCCCGCATCACGTACAGAAGCGTCGCGCAGATCGTTTCCGACAGGCCGGGTTCGAGCAGCGCCATCTGGTCGACGCTCAGTCGATACGAGCGAAGAATCGGCGCGTAGATCACCTTCGCCACCTCTTCACCCAGATCGAACGCAGCTTCCGGACCTTGCATCAGCGCACTGGTGATCGATTGTTTCGCATACGCGCCGCCAAAGAAATCGCGGCGCGCTTTGGGATCGGTGTCGTCGTTGAAGATCAGCGGATGACACGGATGCGCGACGAAATACGTTAGATCATCGCGCTTGGGCAGATGGCCTGCAAACGGCGCGGCGGCATCGAGCGTCATCACCATGGTGCCCGCCGGCAGTTTGGGTGCGATCTCATGACTGAGCTTGCCGATCAGCGTGTCAGGCACGGCGAGAATCACCACCTGCGCGCCGTCGAGCGCCGCGTCGGTCGAGACACACTCGACGTTCAATTCCTCTTTGAGGCGCTTCTGCCCTGCCTCGCTCACTTCGACGTGGGCGACGCGGTAGTCGGACTTCAGCAGATTGCTGGTGAGGCGAAAGCCCATCTTTCCACCAGCGCCGAACAGCGCGATCTTCTCTTTCATGGTGCGACCTCCTTGCATGGATTCATTGAAATGCGTGACGGCTAGCTCGAATGCGATTGCGGCTCGAGTGCGACAGGTTTGGGTAGTCGTGCGCTGCTGCAGAACGCGAAAGCGAGTCCCGCGCTGACCAGCATCAGTGCGCCGACGACAAACATCGGTGCGTGATAGGAACCGGTGGCATCCTTGACGGCGCCGGTGAGATACGGCGCGACGAAGCCAGCGAGATTGCCGATCGTGTTGATCAACGCGATGCCTGCGGCGGCAGCGGCGCCGGAGAGGAAGCGCGCGGGTAGCGCCCAGAAGTTCGGCAGTGCTGAAAAGATCGCGCAGGCGGTGACCGTGATCACCGCGACGGTGGCCGCAGGCGATTGCATGTACAGCGCGACCGGAATGCTCGCCGCACCGATCAGCGCCGGCACACCGATATGCCAAGCACGCACGCCGTGCTTCGTCGCGTTGCGGCTCCAGAGAAACAGCGCGAGCGCGGCGGGCAGATACGGAATCGCCGTGATCAAGCCCTTCTGGAACACGTTGAAGTGCGTGCCGAACTGACCTTCGAAGCCGCCGATGATCGTCGGCAGAAAAAATGCCAAGGCGTAGAGGCCGTAGATCAGACCGAAGTACATCAGCGAGAACATCCAGACGCGGCCGCTCCTGAGCGCGGCAAGCGCATGCATCGAGTGCGTTCCGGACGCGTTGGCGCGAGCGCGCTCCTCCGCTTCGAGTTCGGCTGTCAGCCAGGTTTTCTCGGCGGGTGTCAGCCAGCGCGCCTGGGACGGACGGTCCGCCAGATAGAACCACGTCACGACACCGATCAAGATGGCCGGCACCGCGACACCGAAGAACATCACACGCCAGCCCGCGAGTCCGAACACACCGTGCGCTTCAATCAACAACGCCGCTACCGGCGCGCCGATCACGATCGTCAGCGGCTGCGCCAGGTAGAAAAGCGCAAGGATGTGGCTGCGATAGCGCGAGGGCACCCACATGCTGAGGAACAGGATCGCACCTGGGAAGAATCCGGCTTCGGTCACGCCGAGCAGAAAACGCAACGTGTACAGGCCGGGAATGCTGCTGACCCACGTGAACAGCAGCGCGACGATGCCCCACGACACCATGATCCGCGCCAGCCAGCGACGCGCGCCGAACTTGTGCAAAGCGAGGTTGCTCGGGATCTCGAGGACGATATAGCCGATAAAAAACACGCCGGCAGCCAGCCCGAACTGCGCGGCGCTTAAGCCGAGATCCTTCGTCATGCCGTTCGGACCGGCAAACGAAATCGCCGTGCGGTCGAGAAAATTGATGAAGAACATCAACGCCACGAACGGCACCAGCCGGATCGACACCTTGCGTATAGCCGATCGTTCGACAGGGTCCACAGGTACGGTTTGCATCTCACATCCTCCAATGAGGCGGGGCCTCAGTACACATCACTCATGTGATGAACTGGTGTGATGAGTAGACCACTGTGCTTAAAGTTTAGACACTGGGGTATTCACCAAGTACGTTTTACGAACCAATGAACGCGCGCCCGGGCGCCGGGCTAGTGGGTCGCAGTCACAGTCAATTGCTCGACGATCGGCCCGAGCGCCAGCGCCGGGAGATACGTCAGAGACGCGACCAGGGTGACGGTCCCGATCAGCAATCCCACAAACAGGGCGCCGTGTGTCGGCAGCGTGCCGGGGCCCGGCGCGCGTCGCACCTTGGGCGCGAGGGAGCCGGCGATCGCGAGCACCGGCACGATCACCGCGAAACGCCCGAACCACATCGCCAGCGCCAGCATGGTGTTGTAGTACTGCGTGTTGGCCGACAAGCCGGCGAATGCACTGCCATTGTTGTTCGCCGCCGACGAAAACGCGTAAAGGATCTCGCTGAAACCGTGCGCGCCAGGGTTCGAGATGCCGGCCAGTCCAGCCGGCAGCAATACAGAGACTGCTGTTCCGATCAACACGAGGAACGGGGTGACAAGAATCACCACCGCGACCATCTTCATCTCGTAGGCATCGATCTTCTTGCCGAGATACTCCGGCGCGCGCCCGATCATCAAGGCCGCGACGAATACCGCCAGCATCGCGTACACCAGCATGCTGAAGAGGCCCGATCCCGGCCCACCGAAAACCACCTCGCCGGTCTGCATCAATGCCATCGGCACAAGGCCGCCGATCGGCGTGAAGGAGTCGTGCATCGCGTTGACTGCGCCGTCGCCACCGCTCGTGGTGACCGCAGCATAGAGCGCCGAACCGACGACGCCAAAGCGCGTCTCCTTGCCCTCCATATTGCCGTCCGGCGGCTGGATCGATACGCCGGACTCAACAACGGCCGCCGTCAGTTGCAGGCTGCCGGCCTTCTCCGCATGAAGCGTTATGGCAGCCGCGGCGATAAACATGGCCACCATCGCCGCGAGCATGGCCCATCCTTGTCTCCGGTCACCGACCATGACGCCGAAGGTGTAGCAAAGCCCCGCAGGAATCAGCAGGATCGAGAGCATCTGCAGGAAGTTGGTAAGGGGCGTGGGATTTTCGTAGGGGTGCGCTGAGTTCGCGTTGAAGAAGCCGCCACCGTCGCCGCTTAACAGCTTGATCGACTCCTGCGCTGCGACCGGTCCCATTGGCAGCAGTTGCTGCCCGGTGGTCAGCGTCTCCGTAACCGGATGGCCAGCCGCGTCAAGCACCGGATTGCCCCGTGCGTCGAGCTTCGGCTGCTGCCACGTGGCCAGTTGCAGCGTCTGCACCTGCTGGTAGCCAACGAAGTTCTGAATCACGCCTTGCCCCATAAACGCGACTGCGAATAGCAACGAAAGCGGTAGGAGGATATAGAGCGTCGAGCGCATCAGATCGACCCACAGATTGCCGACCGTCTGGGCGCCACGGCGGGCGAAACCGCGGATCAGCGCAAGTAGCACCGCGATGCCGCTCGCCGCGGACAGAAAACTCTGCACGGTGATGCCGAGCATCTGGACCAGATACCCCATCGTCGTTTCACCCGCGTAGCCCTGCCAGCTGGTATTGGTCACAAAGCTGACGGCCGTGTTGAACGCGGAGTCGGCGCTTACGTTGCGGAAGGATTGCGGATTGAGCGGCAGCCAGGCTTGCAGGCGTTGCAGCAGATACAGCGCGAGCGCACCGAGGAAATTGAACAGCAGCAGCGCGACGGCGTAGCGCTTCCAGTCCATCTCGACGGTGGGATCGATAGCGGCAACACGATAAATCAGCTTTTCGAACAGACCGCCGATGCGGGACAGCAAAGGCGCCTTGCCTTCTGCAGCGAGGGCCATGTAGAGGCCCAGCGGTTTGACGAGGATAAGCAGGACGATGACGAACAAACCAGTCTGCAGGGTCGCGTTCGTGAGCATGTCGCCTCCGTCCACTGCCGGACGCCGGTGCACGCTGATCGGCCAGCGCGCCGATCAATTGGATCGAATGATCGTAGCGTCGTCTCGTCCGGGAGCCACACAGGAAACGACGTGACTCACTTGTATTGCAGGGCAGCGCGCGTCAATTTTCAAACAGAAAAGAAGCCGTACGCGTAAACATTTCGTCATGACGCGATGATGGCGACGGCACCCACGATCCGCCTGCAGGGCACCCTGAGCCGGTGTCATGCAGACGATCGGGCTAAAGCGCTGACACGCGCCCACGTCGAGCAAAACTGTCTGCGGATGGCAGCGATTTTTACGCGAGGTTAACGCCGATTTGGTTACCCTGATAACAAACAACGGTCAGGGGGCCTACATGATGCGCGCACTGGTTGGTCTGCGGACGCTTCTTGGACTGGGCAAAGCATCGCCCCATGGCCGACCGCGGTCCACGTCGAGCCGTAATGTGATGATGCGCGTCACCTTGGACGCCCAGCACGCCACGCCATTGCGCCTGGCGCTGATCCGCGACTGCGGCGATCAGCAATGGACCATGCGCGTCGCGCCGCTGCCCGGAACGGGCCGCGTGCGGCTATCGCTCTATCTGCCCAAGGAAGCGGTCAACGGGGCGATTCAACGGCTCGCTCATCTGGCGCCGGCCGCGGAGCTAGGGCAACTGCTTGAAATCCCCGACGCGCCAACCCACGCCTGGCGGGATTTGATGCATGCCGACCCCACGCCGCGCGCCGAATCGCCCGACTATCGCGCTGAATCCGCGGTAAAAGGGGACACCGTTGCCCAACTGCTGTCTCCGGATCATGTTCTGCTTGGCCTCGACGTAGCGGACCGCGAGACCCTTTTCGCCCAGTTTGGCCGATTCTGCGAACAGCACTACGATCTGCCGGCAACCAGCGTGACAGCGGGGCTCGCGGCGCGTGAAACGCTAGGCTCGACTGGCCTCGGCCAGGGCGTCGCGGTTCCGCACGGTCAAATCAGTATGCTGCGCCAGGCCATGGCGTTTTATATTCGCCCCGCGAAGCCGATTCCGTTCGATGCCCCAGATGGGAAACCTGTAAGCGACGTGATCGTCCTGCTAGTCCCGGAATGGGCAAACAGTACGCATCTGCGCTTGCTGGCTGACGTGGCACAGCGCTTCTGCGACCACCGGTTCCGCGAGCTGCTGCACGGCTGTCTCGACGCACGAGCCGTATGCCAGCTGTTCGCCAGCTACGAGGCGGCGGACGATGCCGAGCGCCACGCCCCGCACACTGATCCGACCGGTAATCCAGGTGCCGTCGTCAAACTGTTCCGCTCGCGTGGATAGGATCTTTTTAATGGTGATGCGACAACCCAGGGACGGTAGGCGTATCGAGCGCACAGTGTGATGCGAGCGGTGAAGAAGCGCGTCGCGCGTCCGGATCTGGCTACTTGCCCGACAGCTTTCGAAGACCGGCCTTGCGATACACCTGAGGCGCCACGCCGTACCACCGTTTGAATGCCTGCGAAAAGGTCGACGAATCGCTGAACCCCAGACGGGCGGCGATATCCGTCATGGTCAAACGGTGATCCTTCAGAAGACTTTCAGCGGCCGAACAGCGGGACTCCGCCAGCAGCGTTCTGAACGACGTCCCCTCCTCCTGCAAACGGCGTTTCAACGTACGCTCGCTCACGTTCAGTATTCTGGCCATGGCGGACAGATCGGGAAAGGAACTGCCTGACACGCCAAGGTACTGCCGCACGATCCCAGCCGTACTCGAGCGGGAGCGACGACGTTCAACCAGTTCGGCGCACATCTGTTCACACATTGATGCGGTGACTGGGTTCGCCTGCGGTAGCACCCGGCGTAGATAGGCACGATCGAATGCGAGACTGTTGGTCGCCGCGCCATAGTAAGGATTTGCGTCGAAGGCGCGATTCACCTCATCGGGGACGGCGGCCTTGCGGTTTGGCTCTGCCCTGAATGTCACACGTGCAATTTTGAAGTCCGGCCCAGTAATCTCACGTAGCAAGACGGCGGCGGCGGTCATGTCACGCTCAACGAAAAATCGTCGAAGATCGAGCTGAAAATCCGGCTCTCCAAAACTCAGGATGCCGAACGCTCCTTCTTCGCGATATGAAATCAGCGTGAATGCATAGGTCAGCGGGATAAAGCGCAGCGCGAGCGTTAATGCATCTTCCGTCGTCGCGCTGCTGAGGAGACCATATCCCCAGATTCCGTATGCCGACAGGTGATAGCGCAACCCCATGCGGATACCCAATCCCCAGGAGTCGTCCGCCAGCTTGAGCAGATTGTTGGTGATCCGGAGCTCCTGCGCCGCAGTCAACTCGGCCTTGGGATCATCAAGCTGCCCGAGCGTCAGGTCGCTTCCCTTCAGAAGTTCTACCGCCGGGTAGCCGCGTTCGACCCCGTATTCAACCAGAAGGCGGCTGCTCGCCGAACCGCGCGCGAAATCCCAGAAGGTCATGAGTGGATACCCTTAACGCATGTTATTTGGCCCAAATACTAAAGTAGCTGTCCCGTTGCGCCATTGGTGGAATCCCACCCAAAGGTCAACATGTCCCTCATCGAAGCTGCCGACCGAGGTAGCTGAAGGGACCAAGGAGACCGACCGTGCTGGTAAGCCCCCCCACTCTGCTTGAAGAGCGCTTTGAGGCGCAGCGTCAGGCTTTCGCTCTGGAGCCGTGTCCGTCAGAGCGGGTCCGGGTCGACCGCCTGAACCGCCTGCTCGCGATGATCGAGACTCAGGGCGCCGAGTTCGCTCGCCGCATCGACGCTGATTTCGGCGGAAGGTCATCGAACGAAACCCGGCTCGCCGAACTGTTCATCGTTCGCTCCGGCATCCGGCACGCACGCGCCCATCTTCGAGCGTGGATGCGTCCACAACGTGTGTCCACGAGCCTGCATTTTCGCCCTGCCTACAATCGCCTCGTCCGGCAGCCGCTCGGCGTGGTGGGTGTGGTGTCACCCTGGAACTATCCGCTTCAACTGTCCCTGGGCCCGGCGCTCGCCGCACTCGCGGCGGGCAACCGCGTTCTGCTCAAGCCATCGGAGCTCACGCCCAACTTCGCAGCCTTGCTTGATCAAGTGGTACGCGCTGCCTTTTCGCCGGACGAACTGAGTGTTGTCAACGGAGACGTTGAGGTCGGCCAAGCGTTCGTTGGGTTGCCCTTTGATCACCTCTTTTTCACCGGCTCGACCCAGGTCGGGCGGCAGGTTGCCCAAGCCGCCGCCGCGAACCTCACGCCGGTCACCCTGGAACTGGGCGGCAAGTCACCGGCCATTCTCGACGCGTCTTGCTCTATCCGGACTGCAGCAAAAAGTATCGCCTTCGGCAAGCTCATGAACGCCGGGCAGACCTGTATCGCACCGGATTACCTTCTCGTGCCGAAAGGCCGGGCCAACGACGTTGCACACGAACTCGAGACGGCGATCAAGCGACTGTACCCGGTCCTTATCGCCAACCCGGATTACACCTCGATCATCAGCGTGAGACATCGTGAACGCCTGGCGGCGATGGTCCAGGAGGCACAGGATAGCGGCGCGCGGATCGTGACAGTCAATCCATCCGGCGAAGTGTTCGATGAGCACACCCGTAAGTTTCCACCCACCTTGGTGATCGGCGCAGCGCCCAATACTCGCCTGATGCGCGAGGAGATTTTTGGTCCGCTACTGCCGATCGTCGAGTACGACGGTCTCGACCACGCAATTGCCATGGTGAATCAGCGGGACAGACCGCTTGCGCTCTACTGGTTCGGTCTTGATGCCGCAAACAGGGATCGTGTACTGACCGAAACGGTTTCTGGCGGGGTGACGGTCAACGACTGTCTGTGGCATCTCGCGCAGGAAGCGCAGCCGTTCGGCGGCGTGGGCCCAAGCGGCACCGGCGCATACCACGGCGAATGGGGATTTCGAACGTTCAGCAAGGAGAAGCCTGTTTTCTATCAGGCGAGGCTCAACGGCACCGCGCTGTTTCATCCGCCTTATGGAAAGACGTTCGAACTCATGCTTGGCCTGCTCAAGCGAATTACCTGAGCGCGCTAGCTTGCGCGCGGCGAAGAGCCAGTCAATGAGGAGACAACAATGAGTGACCTTTTCGATTTCGTCGTGGTTGGTGGTGGGTCCGGCGGTAGTGTCGTCGCGGGCCGGCTAACGGAAGATCCAGCGGTGACGGTTTGCGTACTGGAAGCGGGCGGCAACGGTTCAAGCCCGCTAGTGAACGTTCCTACCGGGGCAGTTGCCATGTTGCCTACCCGACTCAACAACTGGGCATTCGCAACCGTGCCACAGCCCGAGCTCGCCGGACGCAAGGGTTATCAACCACGTGGCAAGGCCCTCGGGGGATCATCAGCGATCAACGCAATGGTGTACGTCCGTGGACATCACTGGGACTATGACCACTGGGCCTCGCTAGGGAACGAAGGCTGGTCCTATGACGATGTCCTTCCGTACTTCATTCGGAGCGAACATAACGAGCGCATCGACAACGCGTGGCATGGCCGCGCAGGACCGCTGTGGGTCAGCGACTTACGCACAGACAATCCATTCCACGCCCGCTATCTCGACGCCGCCCGTCAGACGGGATTGCCCGTCACGGACGACTTCAACGGCCCGGAACAGGAAGGCGTAGGCATTTATCAGGTGACCCAGAAGCACGGCGAACGTTGGAGCGCGGCCCGCGCTTACCTGCTTCCTCACATCGGACGCCGCGACAACCTGTCGGTCGAGACCCATGCACACGTGCTGCGCGTTGTTTTCGAAGGAACGCGTGCCGTGGGGGTTGAAGTTCTTCAGGCCGGGAAGACCCGCTTGATCCGGGCTCGCAGGGAAGTCATCCTCGCGGCCGGTGCGTTTCAGACCCCGCAATTACTGATGCTCTCCGGCGTCGGCGATCAGCACGAACTCGGCCAGTTTGGCATCCCGGTCGTGCAGCATCTGCCGGGGGTTGGAAAAAATCTGCAGGACCATCCTGACTTTATTTTCGGCTATCAAACCCAAAGCATCGACACGATGGGCGTTTCGATCCGGGGCAGCGCCCGCATGCTGTCCGAAATCAGGCGCTTTCGAAGCGAGAGGCGGGGTGCACTAACGTCCAACTTTGCGGAGGGAGGTGCCTTTCTCAAGACTCGCCAGGAACTGGACAAGCCCGACGTACAGCTTCACTTTGTCGTAGCGATGGTCGACGACCACGCACGCAAACTTCACGCGGGTCACGGATTCTCCTGCCATGTCTGCCTGTTGCGCCCACGAAGCCGGGGCAGCGTGCGTCTCCAGAGCCGGGATTCTCGCGAGTCACCCCTCATCGATCCGGCATTCTTCAAGGATGCTCGTGACCTCGACGACATGGTTGCCGCCTTCAAACTGACGCGCCGGCTGATGAACGCCCCCGCGCTCGCTGAGTGGATCAAGCGTGATGTGTTCACCGCGAATGTGCGAACGGACGAAGAAATACGTGCGGTGCTTCGACAGCGGACCGATACCGTCTATCACCCGGTCGGGACCTGCCGTATGGGTGTGGATAGCCACGCTGTAGTGGATCCGCAGCTTCGCGTACGCGGTTTGCAGTCCCTGCGCATCGTCGACGCGTCGATTATGCCGACCCTCATCGGTGGCAACACCAACGCGCCCACTATCATGATCGCTGAAAAAGCAGTCGACATGATCCGTGGCGTGCGTAGCGAATTGCCCCACGCCGAAAAATTCGCAGATATCAGCGCTGTAAAGGAGACGATTCATGCGCACGCCTGACTCAATTGATCGCCCACAGGCTGCAGCACCGCTCTCAGCCATCATCGTCGGCACAGGTTTCGGTGGTATCGGCATGGGCGTCGCGCTGGGCAAGAATGGCGTCGAAGACTTTGTCATTCTGGAGAAGGCTTCTGATGTCGGCGGAGTCTGGCGGGACAACAGCTATCCAGGCGCTGCATGCGACGTCCCCTCTCATCTGTATTCGTTTTCGTTTGAGCCGAATCCAGACTGGTCGCGCGCCTTTGCCCCGCAAGCAGAGATCCATGGGTACCTTCAGCACTGCGCCCGAAAATACGATCTACTGCGTCATATCCGTTTTGGCTCAGAGGTCAGACAGGCCCGCTACGATGAGTCACGCAGCGTGTGGGTGGTGACCTTGACGGATGGCGCTTCGCTGGAAGCGTCGCTGTTTATCAGCGCGACCGGGCAATTGAGCCGTCCGGCGTTGCCTCGCATTCCGGGCATGCAAGACTTCCAGGGGCGCGCCTTTCATTCCGCGACTTGGGATCACGATTACGATCTCCGGGGAAAACGCGTTGCAGTGATCGGCACGGGCGCTTCCGCCATCCAGTTTGTTCCGGTTATCGCTAAAGAGGTTAGCGAGTTGAAGCTCTTTCAACGCTCGCCCGCCTACATCTTGCCGCGACCGGACCGCGCCTACGCCAGGTGGGAGAAATTTCTGTTCCGCCACGCGCCATGGACCGCGAAGCTGCACCGCGCGGCTATTTACATCCGCTATGAATCAAGGGCCGTTGCTTTTACCCGGTTCAAGGCATTGATGAAGCTGGCCGTGGGTGTTCCCTTTCGCCGCATGCTGTCGAAGCAGGTCCGTGACCCGGCGCTTCGTGCCAAGCTTGTTCCGGACTATCCAATTGGATGCAAGCGTGTCCTGCTCTCCACCGACTACCTGTCGACGATGGATAGGGAGAACGTTGAGGTGGTCACTGATGGCATTCGCCGCATCACCGCGAGTGGTGTTGAGACGACCGACGGCAACGCCTACGCCGTCGACGCAATCATTTATGGAACCGGGTTCGCGGCGACCGAATTCCTCTCGCCAATGCGAGTCTTCGGTCGTGCGGGCACTGAACTCAATTCGGCATGGCGGCAGGGCGCGCAAGCGTATTTAGGACTGACCGTCCCGGGCTTCCCCAACTTCTTTATGCTGTACGGCCCGAACACGAATCTCGGACACAACTCAATCGTCTTCATGCTCGAAAGCCAGATCGCGCACGTCATGCGTTGTCTCAAGTTAATCAAGCGAACGCGATCGACGAGCATCGAAGTGAACGAGGATCGCTATCGACGCTACAACACCGGTGTTCAACAACGTCTCGCCAGCAGCGTGTGGAACGGGTGCAAGAGTTGGTACGTCGACGCAACGGGACATAACAGCACGAATTGGCCCGGATTCACGGTTTCGTACCGCTGGCTGACACGGCGGTCTGGGCTGCACGCTTACAGCCTAGCCAGCCGCATGGGGCCATCACTGGGCATAGCGTCTGCCACCTCGATTGCTGAGCCACGGGGCATGGTGGAGCGATGTCAGGCAGCCTTCCTGCGTGGCGTCCTGCGAACGTGTTTTCGTCCTTTGATCGGCCCACCCTTCAATGCGGCGACTCAGCGCCGAGTCGTCGCGGTGCTGTCCCAGCTTATGCCAGGCAGGCGGGGGGCCATGCGCTACCGTGCCGATGCAGGAAATGTAGCCGTTGAGATTGTTGCGCCAAAAATTGGAGAAACAGGAGGCGCAATACTCTATCTGCACGGTGGCGCGTTCTGCCTGGGAGGACCGGACACACACCGCAGCATCACCACGCACCTTGCTGTTGGCAGCGGAATGTCAGTATGGGTGCCCGAATACCGTCTGGCTCCAGAACATCCGTATCCCGCGGCATTGGAAGATGCGCTCACCTGCTACTGGGAACTATTGAATCAAGGCTACGGACCGGACAAGATCATTATCGCTGGGGATTCTGCAGGGGGTGCGCTCGCGCTTTCGCTGGCCATCGCGCTACGCGATCGCGGAGCGCGCATGCCGGCAGGGCTACTACTCATCTCCCCGGTCACGGACCCGACGCTCGCGGGCGAAACATTGCAGACCCATGCGCGCCTGGATCCCATGATTCGCCGTAGCTGGCTGGAACAGGGGTTGCGATGGTACGCCCTGCCGGCGGAAGCAGCCTCGGCCGGCCCACTGCGACAAGACCTTCAGGGGCTGCCCCCGATGCTGATCCAGGTGGGCTCTCAAGAAGTGTTGCTGTCCGACGCCGTGCGCCTGGCAGAGCATGCAGCGCACGGGGGCGTACCCTGCCGGCTGGAAATTCACGCCGCTCGCTGGCATGTCTTTCACCTGCAGTCCTTCTATCTGAAATCGGCTGTTCGGGCATTGCTAACACTGGCGGATTTTGCCCGAGCGCAGGTTTCGACTGTTCGTGCCGCTGAGCACAGGCCGGTCACGAAACCATCGCAACAGGAAGACGTGATGGAGGGCGCCATCGAATGAATCGTCTGCCAAAATCCAGCGGGTGTCGCCACGATATGCATCAGCTCGGGGGTATGATTCATCAACCTCTTCGAGCAGGAGCCGAGCCATGGGTCCGCGTGTTCATCTTCTCTTCATTACCGCATTCGCTAGTCTATTGTTGAGCGCTTGCGCGCAGACCGGCCCTGTCGAGTTTTCCGCGTCGGGCGCCAATGCACCGATGCTTAGTCAGGCGAGCGATATGGACTTCGGTCCGATGGACAGGACGATCGCACAATGCAAAGTGGTCTCGAAAAGCGCCGGTTCGGATCAGTGCTCGCAAGTTCGTGCGTACGAGTCGTGTATGAAAAGCAAAGGCTACATTGCCGTACTTGGCCCGGAGAACCCGAAAGGTTGCGGCGATCCGGAGTGGGAGAAAGACGTGAGGAAGTGGCTTCAATGAAGGATGGGCCGGCGCAATCGTATGAGGTGGTGACCGGCCATCTACGGTCGTTCGACTTCGCTCCCACTGAGACATTTGAACGTCTGCTCCGCTCAGCCAACGGACTTTCATAGACGTTCAACGCCGTTCGCCTTGCCCCCCCTACAGTAATAACGACGGCGCAGCCGGGCGTCCCCCGCTTTGTCTGACGGTGCGCGACATCCTGCTGGCCGCTGCAGGGTCTCCGTTCGCCCTATCGAAAACACGCATGCGATTAAATCTTTTGCGATTGACATCCGCCAACTCTTCCCCCATTATGCGACGTATGCGATTACATCGCATACGATTTAAACCTGCTTGCCACCCTTATTCACAAAGGAATCCATCATGCCCAAGATCGACCAAGTCCTCTTCTCAGGCAACAGCCACGCCACGATCAATCGCGACCCCAATGTCCAGCGCGGTGAGCTCGGCGTCCTCGACCTCAAGCTGTCAGCGCCCGACGGTGACAGCCGCGAGTTCATCGCCACCGAGTTGCACCCGAGAGCCGAGCAGTTGTTTTCGGGCGCGTGGTCGGCCTGTTACATCAGCGCGTTCGAGATTGCAGCCTCGCTGAAGAAGGTCACGCTGCCGTCCGACTATTCCCTGGACATCCAGGTCAGCATTGGGTCGGCCGGTGCCGGGCATTGCCTCGGCGCCCAGTTCACCATCCGCACGCCGGGTCTGGCAACGGAAGTCGTCGAGGCACTCGCGCACCTGGCCCATCAGCTCTGCCCGTACTCGAAGGCCGTGCACGGCAACATCGAAGTCGGCCTGACCGTCGTCACGGTCTGAGGGCATCTTCGCCCATTATATATCGTATACGATTAAATCTGACACGATTTAAACGCGCTTAACACCCTTATTCACGAAGGAATCCATCATGGAAAAGATCGAACAAGTCCTCGCCTCGGGCAACACCCACGCCACGGTCAATCGCAACCCCAATCTCCAGCGCGGCGAGTTTGGCGTCTACGACCTCAAGCTGTCAGCGCCCGGCGTTGAAAGCCTCGAGTTCATCGCCACCGAGCCGCACCCGACAGCCGAGAAGTTGTTTGCGGGCGCGTGGTCAGCCTGTTACACCACCGTGTTCGGGATTGCGGCCTCGCTGAAGAAGGTCACGCTGCCGTCCGACTATTCCGTGGACATCCAGATAAACATTGGGCAGACCGGTGCCGCGTGGTTCCTCGGTGCCCAGTTCACCATCCGCGTGCCGGGTCTGGAAACGGAAGTCGTCGAGGCAATCGCACGCCTGGCTCATCAGATCTGCCCGTACTCGAAGTCTGTGCACGGCAACATCGAGATCGGGATGAACATCGTCACAGTGTGATCCACCACGGCACGTGCATCTCGCTGAGGCACGTGCCTTTCACCGAACATCTTTTAGGGAATTGCCATCATGAAGACCAAGCTCATCGTTGCACTGCTCATCGCAGTTTCGGCGTCCGCCACCGCACCCGCGTTCGCCAGCGGCTATGGACCGGCCCCGTTCTACAAGCCCTCGGTTGGCGCACCGGCGTCGCAAAGCGGTCAGAGCGCGCGAACCATCGCCGCCGAACGCGGCGACGTCACTGGCTCGGGAGAGGCGTATGGCGGCGCAGTCTCCGGACTGTCCCAAGCGGGGAGCCATGTCGCCGTGACGCCGCGCGATAGCCTCTTCGCACGCCACTAGACCGTGCATCCCTCCGTCGCTGGGCCGTCGCGCATCGTTGCTCTTCATGCGCGCCGGCCACCGCATCGGATGGGTCGTGGTTGATTTACCAAGGAGGATGGAAGCAATGTTCAGTCACGTCTATCTGCGCGATCCGGACGGCAACAAGCTCGGCGCCCTGTATCGCGTGCCGGCCTGAAGCGAACGACGGCGCCAAGGGTGCTCCAGACCAGCGCCGGCCCGACGTTCGCTCCATTGCGATATAATCGCATGCGATATATCACGCTTCGTATGTCTTGTGAGACATCAGGCGCTAGCCAAAGAGGTTACAGATGAAAACTACGAACCAGGCGGCCGCCGCGGCCGCGCCGCTGTCAGACTATCTGTGCTTTGCGATCTATTCCGCGAACCTGGCGTTCGGCAAGGCATACAAGCCGATGCTCGAGGAGCTTGGGCTCACTTACACGCAATACATCACCATCGTTGCGCTTTGGGAGGAGGACAACCAGACCGTCAGCGGTCTGGGCGAGAAACTGTTTCTCGAATCCAACACGCTTACGCCGATGTTGAAGAAGCTCGAGGTGATGGGTTACTTGGAGCGGCAGCGCGATCCCGAAGACGAGCGTCAGGTGCGGGTCAGGCTCACGAAAAACGGTCGACGGCTGCGCGAAAAAGCCCTGACTATGAGTCTCGCAGGAGCGACTGGCCTCGCGCCAGACGAGTTCGCTAAAGTGCAGAAGGCGATCGTGGCGCTGCGGAACAATCTTATCAAGTCAGTCCAGAACGGCGAATGAGTGCTTAGCGGTCGAGGCGGGCGATCTCGGGTCCGCACCCTTTTCCATGCCAGAAAACAACCGATCGCATCTAACCCGGTCCGCTGGCTCAGGTATGCTGAGCGCTTTTGGATAACTTCCGTTCAAGGGGAGAACATGCGGCGCGTCGTATTCAATCAGAAAGGTGGCGTAGGCAAATCGACCATTGTTTGTAACCTGGCGGCAATCAGTGCCAGCGAAGGTATCCGCACACTCGTCATCGACCTGGATGCTCAGGCGAATTCAAGCCAATACCTGCTCGGCTCGCAGATCGGCGAGGCCAGCCCCACCGCTGCCGGCTTCTTTGAAACCGCGCTCACGTTCAGCTTCAAGCCGGTAGAAGTCACGTCGTTCATTCATCCGACGCCGTTCGAGAACCTCGACGTCATGCCCGCTCATGCCGATCTGGACACGTTGCATGGCAAACTCGAGTCCCGTTACAAGATCTACAAGTTGCGTGACGCGCTGAACGAGCTCGACATGTATGACGCGATTTACATCGACACGCCGCCTGCATTGAACTTCTACACCCGCTCCGCACTGATCGCGGCCGAGCGCTGCCTGATTCCGTTCGACTGTGATGATTTTTCCCGTCGCGCACTTTACACGTTGATGGAAAACGTGAAGGAGATCCAGCAGGATCACAACGATGCGCTGGAGGTAGAAGGGATCGTCATCAACCAGTTTCAGCCGCGCGCGAGCCTGCCCCAAAAGCTGGTCGATGAGCTGGTCAGTGAGGGCTTGCCGGTGCTGGCTTCACGGCTGTCTTCGTCTGTGAAGATCCGCGAATCGCATCAGCAGGCAAAACCCCTCATTCACCTCGAACCGGGACACAAACTTTCGCAGGAATATCGGGCCCTGCATCGTGAATTGGCCGAAGAGGGGGAAACGACTTGATCAGGCACGTTTGGAACGGACAGCGCGTCCCACTCGCGACCCGTTTATCGCACTTCTGACCTGCAGGCAACGCCGGTGACGCCGGCACATTCGGTTGCCTGGCTTCAACAGCCCCGACGCTCCGGTGATGCCGGCGAAAGTATTCTGGACGTCGAACGAATCCCCAAGGCGTACGCTCGCCACCAACGCGTCACGCATAGCGCGCAAGAAACATATCGGCAGCGGATTCCGCGACTTGCCTTTGTTCGTCCACACTGAGCCGTGGCTGACCCATCGTCACCTGCGGCCAGAAAGCGAACGCTTTGACCAGGCCCTGCAACTGCTGCGAGGCGAACATCGGGTCCGACGTCTTGAGGCGGCCATCGGCAGCGGCCGCGCGAATCCACACCGTTAAGTCTTCTTCGCGCTCACCCATGCGGGCCACCATATCGCGCGCACGCTCCGGCGAATGAATACCCGCTGCGATCGCCACGCGCGCGAGGGACAGGAACGCCTCATCATTCAACAGGCTCAGCTTTTTCAACAGCAGCTGAAGCAATTGCGCACGCAACGGATGCACGGCGGAATAAGCCGGCGCCTCGCCCGTGTCACTCGACTCCCACAACTGCCGCAGGATGGCGGCGAACAGCACTTCCTTGCTTGGGAAATGGTTGTAGACCGTACGCTTCGAGACGCTCGCGCGTGCCGCGATACGGTCCATGCTGGTCGCGTCGAAGCCGGCCGCAAGAAATTCTTCGGTAGCCGCGGCTATCACGGCAGCGCGCTTGCGGTCAGTCAGGCGCAGAGGGGTGTCACAGAGTTTCATTCTTAAATTTTACACCGCACAGTTTACTTTTCTCAAAAATAAACTACACTGAACAGTCTACTTTCAGTATCGAGGTGGTTTGCATGACATCGTTCACCGGTTCTATTCGCCACGCCTTAGGCCTGACGGCAGCGCGACGCGGGCGTGAATTGTTCGACACGTCGGCTCAGCACGACGGTGAGCGGTTTCGCAACGTCAAACCACGTCCTGTCGAAGGCATCGGCAAGACCTTGAACATCGCGTGGAATATCTTGTTCAGAAAACCGGCCGGCACAGCGCCGGCGGGCCCCCTGCCCGTCGACGCGCTGACGCGGGAACAGCTCGACGCCGCGCCCAACCGGAGCCTTTATCGCCTCGGGCATTCGACCATGCTGCTCAAACTGCGGGGTCAGTTCTGGTTGACCGACCCTGTTTTCGCTGAACGCGCATCGCCGTTCCGGCGGTTCGGTCCGAAACGCTTTCATGCCCCACCCATTGCGCTCGAAGACTTGCCGCCGCTTCGCGGCGTGATTCTGTCGCACGACCACTACGACCATCTGGACCGCGAGACGGTGCTGGCACTCGCGTCCAAGACCGGCGTGTTTCTGACGCCGCTGGGTGTCGGCGACCGCCTGATCGAGTGGGGTATCGAAGCCTCAAAGGTGCGCCAGTTCGACTGGTGGCAGAGCGTTGAGATCGACGGCCTGGCGTTCACGGCAACACCGGCACAGCATTTCTCCGGCCGCAGTCTCTTTGACGGCAACAGCACCTTGTGGGCCTCGTGGGTCATCGTCGATGACGCTCTGCGCGTGTTCTTCAGCGGTGACACGGGTTACTTCGACGGATTCAAGACGATCGGCGAGCGCCTCGGCCCATTCGACGTGACGCTGCTCGAAACCGGCGCCTACGATGCCCAATGGCCGTACGTCCACATGCAGCCCGACGAAACAGTCCAGGCCCACATCGATCTGCGCGGCCGCTGGCTGGTGCCCGTTCACAACGGCACGTTCGATCTGGCGATGCATCGCTGGCAGGAACCGTACGAGCGCGTGGTCGGGCTCACCGCCGCGCGGGGCATTCCGCTTGCGACGCCCCGCATGGGTGAGCGGCTGGATCTGAGCGCGCCGCACCGTGGCGGCAAGTGGTGGCGCGAAGTCGAGGAGCGTGTGCCGGAACCCGCGACGTCGCGGCGCTGGTTCTCCTGCCGCCCTACCCGGCAAACGAATTCGTGAGAACCACGATTGATGCTCACCGAAGGTCATGGCTTTCCAGGCGTCCCAGCCTCCTGCTGAGCAAACCACTGCAAGATACGTTGCCGGCCCGGATGCAGGGCGCCTGCGGTCTGTAGCCAAAGCACGTAGACCCCTGTGGTCTTCAAAGGCGTGCCGAAAGGGACAACCAGATCGCCACGATTGATTGATTCCTGCGCCAGGGTCAAATCCGTCATCGCAATGCCTAGCCCGCGAGCAGCAGCATTCATCGCGAGCTCGTCGAGGTTGAAGGTGATGTGCTTGTAGCGTCTGGCAGTCGATCCCCCCTGCGCCTTCAACCAGGCTGTCCATTCATGCTGGCCTGTCGAACCGTGAATAAGCGTGTGCTGAGCCAACTCTTCCAAAGACGTTGGAAGCGGCTTGTTGTTGACGGAGAAAGGCGCGCACACCGGCACCAGAATCTCATCGAATAGTGTGAGGAATGTCGGCGACTCCGGCGACGGGTCCTCCCGCGCTTCGGGCAGATAAAGGATATAGGCGTCGCAGTGACCCGACGGATCGACCACTTCCGTCGCCACGGTCTCGATCGAAAGGGATAGATCGGGATACTGGGCATAAAAGTCGATCAGCCGCGGCATTAGCCAGCGAACCGCCAGAGAGACGAAGATCCGGATGCGGAAGGGTCGGTCTCGTGGCGATATCCGTTCATCAAGCGCCTGGAGCTCGCTGAGTATCCTTCGCGCCACCTCCAGCACGGCTTTGCCTTGCTCGGTCAATTGCACGCTCCGACTGTTGCGAACGAACAGCGGTACGCCGTAGTGGCTTTCCAGTTGCTGAATCTTCCTGCTCACCGCGCTCTGGGTCAGATGCAGCTTGTCCGCCGCGTCGGTGAAATTGTCCGACTCCGCCACGAGCAACAGCGCCTGAAGGGTCCCGATAGACGGCGGACGATAGAGCTTATCCATGCGTTTTTGGAATTCTCCAATGAATTTATAGCGCTGGATAACGCATCCAGCTCCCAATATATTGACACTCAAGCGAAGGGTTTGCCGACCAAGCATGCTGATTATTCATGCTTTCGGCAACCTGGTCATCTGTAGCGCTGAGAGGGAAACTATTTTGGTCAAGAACATATGTGGCTGGATCGCTCAAGCCGGTGTCTCACCTCCCGGAGTAATCCTGAAGGGAACGCAGAAAGCGGATTGGCTGGTGATCGGGGGAGGCTTCACGGGATTATCGGCAGCACATACGCTCGCCGAATTGCATCCGCACTCGCGCATCATCGTGGTCGATCGACAGCGCGCCGCTCAAGGTGCTTCGGCGCGGAACTCGGGTTTCGTGGTCGCCTACGAGCGGCCTGCGCCCGATGAGCTCGTCGGTCGACCACTCAATGCCCAATACCAGGTCGCGAGCGCCATTGGCAAAGCTGCCCGCGACGAAGTGATCCGGCGGGTGGCGAGCTTCGGCATCGAGTGCGATCTGAGCGATGCCGGCTACTTCTTCGCGGTGCACGACCCGGCCAAACTTGCAGAGGCGGACATCCAGGTGCAAACCCTGCGTGAAGCAGGTGCGAGCGCCGAATTGCTGGAGGGTCAGGCGCTATCGCAACGGCTGGGCTCACCGTTCTACCGGGCGGGGATATGGTGCCGCGGCGGGAACGGGTTATTGCAGCCGGCGAAGTATGCGAAGGGACTGCTGGAAGCGTTGCCCGAGAATGTTTCGCTCTACGAGAACACCGAAATCACCAGTCTTGAGCACTTGAGCCAAGGCGGCATTCGCGCGCGGTCTGTCAACGGCGACATCGAGGCGGGACAAGTGCTTGCGTGTGTCGGCGCATTTTTGCCAAGAGTCGGCCTGGCAGACGATGCAGTCTTCCCCCTTGAACTGAGCGCTTCGCTGAGTCGACCGTTGAACGACGAAGAGTATGCCCGTCTGGGGCGCGCGGCACCTTGGGGCGTACTCTCGACTCGTCCCGCCGGCGCGACGTTACGTCTGACACCTGACAAGCGGCTGCTGATCCGCAACACCGTGGAGTATCGACGTCGCGACCTTGCCGGCCATTCTCTGATGGCGCGCCGGGCCAAACACCTGCGTGGATTGCAGCGGCGGTTCCCCTGGGTCACGGATGAGCATCTGCAATTCACCTGGACCGGTCACCTGAGCGCCACGCGATCAGGCGAGCCGCGTTTCGGAAAACTGGCGGAAGGGGTTTATTCCGCAGCCGGATGCAACGGCTCCGGGGTTGCGCGCGGCACGCTGTGGGGGCGACTGTTGGCCGAAATGGCGTCGGGCGGCCAGTCGGCGTTGCTGACCTCCGTGCTTGGCAATGCGAAACCGGGCTGGCTTCCCCCTCGGCCGTTTTTCGACATCGGCGCCGCGATACGTCTGCGATATGAAGCTCATCAGGCAAGAACCGAGTCCTGAGAGCGAAACGCACCCGCCGCAAAGCCATTCGACCACCCCATGCTTAACCTTCTTCCCGCGAGGAAAACACCATGCGCGTTTGTCACCCTGTAACCCGTCTGCGCCGCGCGGTCGTCGCCAGCGCCTGTATCGCGGCGACCGTGTCGGTATGGACCGCACCCGCCGCCCGTGCCGCGGACGCCGAGCTGAATGTCTACAACTGGTCGGATTACATCGCGAAAGATACGATCCCGACCTTCGAAAAGCAGACGGGCATTCACGTCCGCTACGACAACTACGACAGCAACGACACACTGCAGGCGAAACTGCTCGCGGGCAGTTCCGGCTACGACATCGTGGTACCGACGTCGAACTACATGGCGAGGCAGATTCAGGCGGGCGCCTACCAGAAGCTCGACAAATCGCAACTGCCGAACCTGAAGAATCTCAGCCCTGTGCTGATGCAGATGGTCGCGGGTGCCGATCCGGGCAATCAGTACGGCGTGCCCTGGGCGTTCGCTGTCACGGGCATCGGCTACAACGTCGAGGCGGTGCAGAAGGCGCTCGGCGCGAACGCGCCGGTGGACAGTTGGGCGCTAGTGTTCGATCCGGCCAACCTCGCCAAGCTGAAGGGCTGCGGCGTCTCATTCCTGGATGAGTCGGTCGACGTGTTTGCCGCGGCGCTCCAGTACATGCACAAGGACCCGAACAGCACCAACCCGGCCGACTATCAGGCCGCGTTCGAGATGCTGAAGAAAGTTCGCCCGTACATCACTGAGTTCAACTCGTCCGGCTACATCAACGACCTTGCAAACAATGACGTCTGCGTTGCGATCGGTTTTGCCGGCGACGTCGGCATCGCGCACCGGCGCAGTGCCGAAGCCAAACGTCCGTATGACATCAAGTTCTCAAACGCGAAGGAAGGCGGGCTGGTGGCATTCGATATGATGGTGATCCCGAAAGACGCGCCGCACCCTCAAGCGGCACTCAGGTGGATCAACTACATCGAGGACCCAAAGGTTAACGCGGCGATCACCAATGAGGTGTTCTACCCGACGGCGAACCACGCGGCGCGCCAGTTCGTCACGCCGGCCGTCGCGCAGGACCCGGCGGTGTACCCACCGGATGACGTGCTCAAAAAGATGACGCTGATGAAGCCGACGCCGATTGAGATCGTGCGCCTTGAAAACCGCCTGTGGGCGCAATTGAAAACCCTTCACTGATTCCGTGAAGCGCGCGGTGCAGGATGCTCTGGCGTCCTGCACCCATAGCCGCCGAACGTCACAAGTAATCGATCGGGCCAACCGTCAATGCTGAGGCGGCGCCTCAGGGGCGGCACATTCATCAGGCATAGGGATAATGCCAGGCTTGTTGCAGCGCATCGAACGGTCAAGGGCCGACGTAGCAAACTTGAATGCCGGCCGCGGCAAAGTGACAGTCTGTTTCCTCCGCGTGCAGACGAGCTTGTCGTCGCAACGGCGGATTGCCCCTACGCGCTGGCCACCGCTTAAGTCTTTTTTGTTCTACGCTGTAAGCGCGGCCTGCAGCGCATCCCCATGTTTGTTCGCAGCACAGCTATTGGAGAGCGCCGTTGAATTCGCCGCGCCCGCAGACGGTCCCACCGCGCGATACGGTTCGATGAGCCAGAGGTTGCTCTCTAGTCAAACCAATCGCCCGACCAAACAGCCAGGCAGCCCGGTGCCGCCGCTCCGGCATCGGTACCCGTCTCCCTCGTGCACCCGCCCTATGGAGAATGATGATGTCGATTCGACTTGGAGAAGAAGCGCCGGATTTCACTGCCGAAACCACCGAAGGGACGATCCGTTTTCACGAATGGATCGGCGACCATTGGGCGATCCTGTTTTCGCATCCGAAGGATTTCACCCCCGTTTGCACGACGGAACTGGGCTACCTGGCGGGCCTCAAGCCAGAATTCGATAAGCGCAACACGAAAATTATCGGACTCAGCATCGATCCCGTCAGTGACCACAAGGAGTGGGTCAAGGATATCGCGGAGACGCAGGGCCACGCGATCAACTACCCGCTGATCGGCGACCCGGACCTGACGGTCGCGAAGCTCTACGATATGATTCATCCCGAAGCGAGCGGTGGCCCGCGCACCGCAGTAGACAACGCGACGGTACGCTCGGTGTTTCTCGTCGGACCAGACAAGAAGGTCAAAGCCATGCTCGTCTATCCAATGAGCGCTGGCCGCAATTTCGACGAAGTGTTGCGCCTGCTCGATGCGCTTCAACTCAATGCGAAACACACGGTGGCAACCCCTGTGAACTGGAAGCCAGGCGAGGACGTCATCATTCCGACCTCCGTTTCCAACGAAGCCGCGACGCAAAAATATCCGCAGGGTTTCAAAACTGTGAAGCCTTACCTGCGGTACGTTGAGCAACCGAAGTAAAACGCTAGCCAAAACGGGCCGCGGAGCGAAATTGTGTTGATTTTCCGGCAGCTATTCGATCAGCAATCGTCAACCTACACGTATCTTCTCGCCGATAGCACAACGCGAGAGGCGGTGCTGATCGATCCGGTATTTGAGCAGGTACGCCGCGACGCGGCCTTAATCGGCGAGCTTGGATTGCATCTGCTTTACACGATCGACACTCACGTCCACGCCGATCACGTGACGGGTGCATGGATGCTGAATCGCCGCACAGGCAGCCAGATTGCGATCTCGGCCGCGAGCGGCGCCGAAGGCGCGGACCGCTATCTGAGCCATGGCGACAGGTGCGCGTTTGGCGCACGGTACCTGACAGTACGCGCGACGCCGGGCCATACGGATGGCTGCATCACGCTCGTACTCGATAACGAAACCATGGCCTTTACCGGCGATTGCCTGTTGATCAGGGGCACGGGCCGAACGGATTTCCAGCGCGGCGACGCGCACGCCATGTTTCGCGCGGTCCACAACCACATCTTTACGTTGCCCGAGGCATGCCTGCTTTACCCGGCCCACGACTATCGCGGCTTGACGGTCACGAGTGTGGGCGAGGAACGGCGCTTCAATCCCCGCCTTGGCGGCGAACTGTGTGAAGACGATTTCGCCGGGTATATGACGAATCTGCACCTGCCGCATCCCAAGCAGATCGACGTAGCGGTGCCTGCGAACCTGAAATGCGGCCTGGCGGCGAGCTATCCCGCGCAGATGGCGGAGCCCGATTGGGCACCGCTGACTTGCTCCTTTGCGGGTATCTGGGAAATCAATTCGCAATGGCTCGAGGAAAACCTGCGAGCAGTCGAGATCGTCGACGTGCGCGAGCCCGACGAGTTCAACGGACCGCTAGGGCGCATCCCCGCAGCCAGGCTCATTTCATTGGGTGACCTGGCCGGGCGCGCCGCTGAACTCACGAAGGAACGTCCGATCGTGACTGTCTGCCGGGCCGGCGGACGGTCGGCACAAGCCACGGCCGTGCTGCGCCAGGCCGGATTCGAACAGGTTGCCAACCTTGCCGGCGGCATGCTCCGCTGGCGTGCAGAAGGCCGCGTCGTCGAAAATGGCAGCATGTAGCCCTATCGTCGACTGACAGCGAACCGGTAGCCACCCGGCCTCCGAAGTAGTGAGCTCAGCGGTCCCTGGTGGCGGCGCGCAATGCAGACAGACAGAAATTGACGACGATGTCGCTCAACTGATCGGATGTGGGTCTTTGCATCCCCGAAGGCGGCATGTTACGGCCGTGCACCGTGAGTGTGGCCAGGCCGTGAGTCGCTGCCCAGACGGCAAACGCAAGTTTTTCCACGCTCAGGGCTTCAGCCTCCGACGCGGTGAGAAATGGCGTCACCACGCTCTTCAGCAGTTCGAAGGAAGCGGCGCCCGCTTCCAGCAACTCCGGGAATTGCTCATGATGCTCGATCTGCGGTCCGTACATCAGGTGAAAACGCGCCGGGTGCGCTTGAGCGAACTCCACATACGCAAGCATCACGGCCCGCAGTCGTGCTGGCGCGTCGTTCGGATCGATTTCATCCAGGCGCTTCTTGCGCAGCGACACCATATCGCGGAACCCTTGCGCAGCGATAGCCGCCAACAAACCATTGCGGTCCTGGAAATGGTGAGCAGGCGCGCCCTGTGAAACCCCCGCGAGCTTCGCCGCCGCACGCATGCTCATGCCATCGATACCCTCCGTATCGAGGAGATGGGTTCCCCATGCAATGAGCGAGGCCCGGAGGTCACCGTGGTGCCATTGGCCCTTCGGCTTGACCGTCCCCTTCGCGGTGCGCTTGCGTGCAGTCTTTGGGTTGGATTGATTTTCGGCCACTTCTGATCTCGACATCCGTTCTTTCCATGCGTGCGACGCGGTGCTGCGTCCGTGCGGTACGGCCTGCTGCAGGCGATTATAACGGCCGGGTCCGCGACATCCACAGCCTGTCCGCACCGCACGTAAACCCTTCTCCCACGGCACTTGCATCGGGTCAAACAGGCTGCTAAAGTGCGTCAAACTAGTCAGTGACAGGTTTACGCCATCAACGAACCGAACATCGGTGCGACTGGAAAATTGGAGACAGCATGACCCCTACGCTTGTGTATGGCGGGCGAACCTATTCGCCCACATGGATGGAGGAGGAAGTACGGCGGGTGCTCGCAGGCTTGCACGCCCTGGATTTCAAGGAAGGCGACACCGTCGCTGCCATGCTGCGCAACAGTCCGCACTATGTCGCGCTGGTGCTGGCCTGCCGTCAAGCCGGACTCTATCTGGCATCGATCAATTGGCACTTCAAGGCGCTGGAAGCCAACCATATCCTTGTAGATAGCGGAGCGCGCGCGCTCTTTATCGACGACGACCTGCTTCCTCAGGTGCGCGAGGGTATCCCTGCTGAGATTGCCGTTGTTACTGCGTCATCCGCTTCGGGCACGAAAGACAACGCGGTGGCGCCCTCTTTCGCGAACTGGGCACGGTGGGAGGAGTTCGGCGCGGGACGCCCAAGCATGCCGCCGCGCACTGGCACAGCACATAGTGCGATCACCTATACGTCAGGCACGACGGGAAAACCCAAGGGCGTGCGCCGCCTCCCTGCGGCCGACGATCAACGCGAGAGTATGGCGCAGCGGTTCCAGCGGGTCACCGACACGGTCTACGGTACTGCTGCAGTTGTCACGGCCTATTTGTGCGCGCCGATCTATCACAGCGCCGCAATGAGCTACGCCGTGCACTTCTGCACGCTCGGCGCAACGCTCGTGCTGGAGCCACGCTTCGACGCCGAACAGAGTCTCGCGCTCATCGAGAAGCACCGCGTGACCCATGCCTATCTGGTGCCGACGATGTACCAGCGACTCCTGAACCTGGACCCATCCGTTCGACAACGCCACGACCTGTCATCCCTTCTGCATGTCGCATCCACTGGATCCCCTTGCCCTGTGCCGCTCAAGCAGGCGATGATCGACTGGCTGGGCCCCATCATTACGGAGGCCTACGGATCGAGCGAAGCCGGTTACACGACGTTCATCGACTCCGCGACCTGGGTCCATCAACCTGGCTCAGCGGGTCGCCCGCTCCCTGATGCTCGCGTCCATATTCTGGATGACGAAGGCAGACCGAAGCCCAACGGGGAGATCGGTCTGATCTACGTCCGTCAGCAAGCCATGCCTGACTTTACTTACATCAATCGCCCGGAGGATCGTCGCGCCATCGAACGTGATGGGCTCATTACCCTGGGTGACATGGGCTACATCAATGAGGAAGGCTTTCTATACATCTGCGATCGCAAGGCCGACATGGTGATATCCGGCGGCGTCAACGTCTATCCGGCGGAAATCGAGGCCACGCTCCTCACCATGCCGGGCGTCGCGGACTGTGCGGTCTTCGGCATTCCCGACCCTGAGTTCGGCGAAGGTCTTGCCGCCGCAGTCCAACCCAGGACCGGCTTCGAGATTACGCCGTCGGAGGTCCAGGCGTTTCTGCGGGATCGAATCGCCAACTACAAGGTTCCTCGCGTCGTCGATATGCACACGACACTGCCGCGCGAAGACTCCGGAAAAATATTCAAACGCTTATTGCGCGAGCCGTACTGGCGAGGTCAAACCCGCGCCATCTGAATGAATTTTCCGTTCACTGCCTTAGTCGTCCACATACATTCCAAGTATCCAGAAGGAGTTTCTCATGAGCCTGCCAGGCATTCTTTCGCGACGTCTTCGCCTTCCCGTCGTGGCATCGCCACTCTTCATCATTTCGAATCCTGATCTCGTGATCGCGCAGTGCAAGGCTGGGATCGTCGGCTCCTTTCCGGCGCTGAATGCTCGGCCTGCTTCGCTGTTGGAGGAGTGGCTCGATCGCATCACAAGCGAATTGCAAGCCCACGACCAGCGCCATCCCGATCAGCCATCCGCGCCCTTTGCGGTGAACCAGATCGTGCATCGTTCGAACGACCGCCTCGAGCAGGACATGGAGGTGTGCGTGCGATACAAGGTGCCGATTGTGATTACCTCGCTCGGCGCCCGCCAGGATATCAACGAGGCGGTGCATAGTTACGGCGGCATTGTGTTGCATGACGTCATCGACAACACCTTCGCGCGCAAAGCCATCGAGAAAGGCGCCGACGGTTTGATTGCCGTTGCCGCAGGTGCCGGAGGCCATGCCGGCACCCAATCCCCTTTCGCGCTCGTCCAGGAGATCCGGCAATGGTTCGACGGACCCTTGCTGCTCTCCGGCTCGATCGCTTCCGGGGCGTCAATCCTTGCAGCGCAGGCCATGGGCGCCGATCTGGCCTACATCGGTTCGGCGTTCATCGCGACCCAGGAGGCAAACGCGGCTGAGGGATACAAGAAGATGATCACCGAGTGCGCCGCACGCGATATCGTGCACACCAATCTGATCACCGGCGTTCATGGCAACTATCTGAAGCCGTCACTGATCGCAGCGGGACTGGATCCGGAGAATTTGCCGACGAGCGATCCATCAAAGATGAACTTCGGTTCGGACCGTCAAAAGCCCAAGGCGTGGAAGGAGATCTGGGGCTGCGGACAGGGTATTGGCGTCCTTGATGACATCCCGAGCGCAGGCGATCTCGTCGCCCGCTTCGCGGCCGAATACCACACGGCCCGCGCGAAACTGCTGCGTGGCGCCACCACAGAACAGGGCGCCGTTACCGAGGCGGTGTAGAACGCTTGATCGGCGGGCTTGCGAACCCAGACGGCCAGCGCACGACTCTCGAGCGCCTTGAACACACCACGGGTGATCGTATAGTGGTTCCAACGCCGGCCGTAAACGCAAAAACCCCGCCTTGATAGGCGGGGTTTCTGGTCTTGCTGGGGAGCCTGACGATTACCTACTTTCACACGGGAATCCGCACTATCATCGGCGTGGAGTCGTTTCACGGTCCTGTTCGGGATGGGAAGGGGTGGGACCGACTCGCTATGGTCATCAGGCATGACTTGTTGTCGTACTGCTCGTGGAGCAATACAACCAATCTGGAAGAAGTAGCTGAGAGGATGCCTCTCGGTATTACTTTGGGTTGCGCTTGTACTGCACAACACTGATCTCAACCTGAGTGCTACCCCCTTCGGGGGTGGGATCACTGTAAGCGCTGAAGCGCTAACACTGATCGCAAAACACACTTGTTATAGGATCAAGCCTTACGGGCAATTAGTATCAGTTAGCTTAACGCATTACTGCGCTTCCACACCTGACCTATCAACGTCCTGGTCTTGAACGACCCTTCAAGGGGCTCGAAGCCCCGGGGATATCTCATCTTAAGGCGAGTTTCCCGCTTAGATGCTTTCAGCGGTTATCTCTTCCGAACATAGCTACCCGGCGATGCCACTGGCGTGACAACCGGTACACCAGAGGTTCGTCCACTCCGGTCCTCTCGTACTAGGAGCAGCCCCCTTCAAATATCCAGCGCCCACGGCAGATAGGGACCAAACTGTCTCACGACGTTTTAAACCCAGCTCACGTACCTCTTTAAATGGCGAACAGCCATACCCTTGGGACCGGCTACAGCCCCAGGATGAGATGAGCCGACATCGAGGTGCCAAACACCGCCGTCGATATGAACTCTTGGGCGGTATCAGCCTGTTATCCCCAGAGTACCTTTTATCCGTTGAGCGATGGCCCTTCCATACAGAACCACCGGATCACTATGACCTGCTTTCGCACCTGCTCGACTTGTCGGTCTCGCAGTTAAGCACGCTTATGCCATTGCACTATCAGCACGATTTCCGACCGTACCTAGCGTACCTTCGTACTCCTCCGTTACACTTTGGGAGGAGACCGCCCCAGTCAAACTGCCTACCATGCACTGTCCCCAGTCCGGATAACGGACCAAGGTTAGAACCTCAAACAAACCAGGGTGGTATTTCAAGGACGGCTCCACGCAGACTGGCGTCCACGCTTCATAGCCTCCCACCTATCCTACACAGATCGGTTCAAAGTCCAATGCAAAGCTACAGTAAAGGTTCATGGGGTCTTTCCGTCTAGCCGCGGGGAGATTGCATCATCACAAACACTTCAACTTCGCTGAGTCTCGGGAGGAGACAGTGTGGCCATCGTTACGCCATTCGTGCAGGTCGGAACTTACCCGACAAGGAATTTCGCTACCTTAGGACCGTTATAGTTACGGCCGCCGTTTACCGGGACTTCAATCAAGAGCTTGCACCCCATCATTTAATCTTCCGGCACCGGGCAGGCGTCACACCCTATACGTCCACTTTCGTGTTTGCAGAGTGCTGTGTTTTTATTAAACAGTCGCAGCCACCAGTTTATTGCAACCCCTTCACCCTTCTGGCGCAGGCCAGTCAAGCTACAGGGGCGTACCTTATCCCGAAGTTACGGTACCAATTTGCCGAGTTCCTTCTCCCGAGTTCTCTCAAGCGCCTTAGAATACTCATCTCGCCCACCTGTGTCGGTTTGCGGTACGGTCTTGTTAAACTGAAGCTTAGAGGCTTTTCTTGGAACCACTTCCAGTTGCTTCTTCACCGAAGTGAATGGCCTCGCACCCTTGAATTCCGCGCCCGGATTTGCCTAAGCGCCTTCTCCAATGCAAGGACCGGGACTTCCAACACCCGGACAACCTTCCGCGATCCGTCCCCCCATCGCATTTAACAATGGTGCAGGAATATTAACCTGCTTCCCATCAGCTACGCATTTCTGCCTCGCCTTAGGGGCCGACTCACCCTACGCCGATGAACGTTGCGTAGGAAACCTTGGGCTTACGGCGAGGGGGCCTTTCACCCCCTTTATCGCTACTCATGTCAGCATTCGCACTTCCGATACCTCCAGCGCACTTTTCAATGCACCTTCGCAGGCTTACGGAACGCTCTCCTACCATGCACATAAATGTGCATCCGCAGCTTCGGTATATTGCTTAGCCCCGTTACATCTTCCGCGCAGGACGACTCGATCAGTGAGCTATTACGCTTTCTTTAAAGGATGGCTGCTTCTAAGCCAACCTCCTGACTGTTTTAGCCTTCCCACTTCGTTTCCCACTTAGCAATATTTGGGGACCTTAGCTGGCGGTCTGGGTTGTTTCCCTCTTGACACCGGACGTTAGCACCCGATGTCTGTCTCCCGTGATTGCACTCTTCGGTATTCGGAGTTTGCTATGGCGTAGTAATCCGCAATGGACCCCACAACCATGACAGTGCTCTACCCCCGAAGGTGATACACGAGGCACTACCTAAATAGTTTTCGGAGAGAACCAGCTATTTCCAGGTTTGTTTAGCCTTTCACCCCTATCCACAGCTCATCCCCTAACTTTTCAACGTTAGTGGGTTCGGACCTCCAGTACGTGTTACCGCACCTTCATCCTGGCCATGGATAGATCACCTGGTTTCGGGTCTACACCCAGCGACTGAACGCCCTGTTCGGACTCGCTTTCGCTACGCCTGCCCTAATCGGTTAAGCTTGCCACTGAATGTAAGTCGCTGACCCATTATACAAAAGGTACGCAGTCACCCCTTGCGAGGCTCCTACTGTTTGTATGCATGCGGTTTCAGGATCTATTTCACTCCCCTCCCGGGGTTCTTTTCGCCTTTCCCTCACGGTACTGGTTCACTATCGGTCGATCACGAGTATTTAGCCTTGGAGGATGGTCCCCCCATCTTCAGACAGGATTTCACGTGTCCCGCCCTACTTGTCGTACACCTAGTTCTTCCTCGCTGTTTTCGTCTACAGGGCTATCACCTGCTATGGCGGCACTTTCCAGAGCCTTCGACTAACAATGAAGATAAAGAGTACAGGCTGGTCCCATTTCGCTCGCCACTACTCTGGGAATCTCGGTTGATTTCTTTTCCTGCGGTTACTTAGATGTTTCAGTTCACCGCGTTCGCTTCTCATGACCTATGTATTCAGTCATGGATACCTCAAAAGAGGTGGGTTTCCCCATTCGGACATCTACGGATCAAAGCTCGTTTGCCAGCTCCCCGTAGCTTTTCGCAGGCTACCGCGTCCTTCATCGCCTGTGATCGCCAAGGCATCCACCACATGCACTTGTTCGCTTGACCCTATAACGAGTGTGTCTCTCACACCATCCACTGGGGATGGCGTGTTTCTCACATCGCTACAGGTTGAGTATTCGTGTTGCGCCGTATTCCAAGAGCAATCTTTCGATTCCCCTTTTCATACATTGATACAATCACAACCCTGATTCACCTACTCAATCACCCATCTCTAAGTGATCTTTCGTGAATCTCTTTACTACTTCTTCCTGATTGTTAAAGAACGACAGCCGATATGATGGTCGCTATGACCACCTATCACTCTGACTGGCTCAATCGCCAATGCAAAACACTCTGCTTTCTACTTCAGCAGAACGCTGCGCATTGAAGATTGGTGGAGGATGACGGGATCGAACCGACGACCCCCTGCTTGCAAAGCAGGTGCTCTCCCAGCTGAGCTAATCCCCCAGTCACACAAGTACTTCAGGGTGTCTTCGGTTGGTTAGTTCAGCCACCGCAGAAACAGTGGTGGGTCTGGATGGATTCGAACCATCGACCCCCGCCTTATCAAGACGGTGCTCTAACCAACTGAGCTACAGACCCCTGAGTCTGTCTTGTTCACAGCCGATAAGCGTGAGCGCTCAACGTTTGACACGTTAGCTCGAGAAAGGAGGTGATCCAGCCGCACCTTCCGATACGGCTACCTTGTTACGACTTCACCCCAGTCATGAATCCTACCGTGGTGACCGTCCTCCTTGCGGTTAGACTAGCCACTTCTGGTAAAACCCACTCCCATGGTGTGACGGGCGGTGTGTACAAGACCCGGGAACGTATTCACCGCGGCATGCTGATCCGCGATTACTAGCGATTCCAGCTTCACGCACTCGAGTTGCAGAGTGCGATCCGGACTACGATCGGTTTTCTGGGATTGGCTCCCCCTCGCGGGTTGGCGACCCTCTGTTCCGACCATTGTATGACGTGTGAAGCCCTACCCATAAGGGCCATGAGGACTTGACGTCATCCCCACCTTCCTCCGGTTTGTCACCGGCAGTCTCCCTAGAGTGCTCTTGCGTAGCAACTAGGGACAAGGGTTGCGCTCGTTGCGGGACTTAACCCAACATCTCACGACACGAGCTGACGACAGCCATGCAGCACCTGTGTTATGGCTCCCTTTCGGGCACCCCCACCTTTCAGCAGGGTTCCATACATGTCAAGGGTAGGTAAGGTTTTTCGCGTTGCATCGAATTAATCCACATCATCCACCGCTTGTGCGGGTCCCCGTCAATTCCTTTGAGTTTTAATCTTGCGACCGTACTCCCCAGGCGGTCAACTTCACGCGTTAGCTACGTTACTAAGGAAATGAATCCCCAACAACTAGTTGACATCGTTTAGGGCGTGGACTACCAGGGTATCTAATCCTGTTTGCTCCCCACGCTTTCGTGCATGAGCGTCAGTATTGGCCCAGGGGGCTGCCTTCGCCATCGGTATTCCTCCACATCTCTACGCATTTCACTGCTACACGTGGAATTCTACCCCCCTCTGCCATACTCTAGCCTGCCAGTCACAAATGCAGTTCCCAGGTTAAGCCCGGGGATTTCACATCTGTCTTAGCAAACCGCCTGCGCACGCTTTACGCCCAGTAATTCCGATTAACGCTTGCACCCTACGTATTACCGCGGCTGCTGGCACGTAGTTAGCCGGTGCTTATTCTTCCGGTACCGTCATCCCCCCGGGGTATTAACCCAGAGGTTTTCTTTCCGGACAAAAGTGCTTTACAACCCGAAGGCCTTCTTCACACACGCGGCATTGCTGGATCAGGCTTGCGCCCATTGTCCAAAATTCCCCACTGCTGCCTCCCGTAGGAGTCTGGGCCGTGTCTCAGTCCCAGTGTGGCTGGTCGTCCTCTCAGACCAGCTACAGATCGTCGCCTTGGTAGGCCTTTACCCCACCAACTAGCTAATCTGCCATCGGCCGCCCCTGTAGCGAGAGGTCCTAAGATCCCCCCCTTTCCTCCGTAGAGCGTATGCGGTATTAATCCGGCTTTCGCCGGGCTATCCCCCACTACAGGACACGTTCCGATGTATTACTCACCCGTTCGCCACTCGCCACCAGGGTTGCCCCCGTGCTGCCGTTCGACTTGCATGTGTAAGGCATGCCGCCAGCGTTCAATCTGAGCCAGGATCAAACTCTTCAGTTCAAACCTGTTACTGTTTTTCGGTCTCTTTCGAAACCGGTCGCTCACTCAACGTACTGACGAATGATTAACCTGTCGGCGTGAATCCACCCCAACAGGAAAACCTTCCTTTAATACTAGTGTGAGACTTGATACTTTCGCTTCCAGCAAACCCCGAAGGATCCACTGCGCGTCTCGCATCAAGCGCCCACACTTATCGGCTGTTAATTTTTAAAGATCACTCGCTTAGAAGCTCTGCTTTCTTCGCGTCCGTCATCTAACGGGAGGCGAATTATGCAGAGCGATCTTCAGCAGGTCAACCCTATTCGCGAAATATTTTTCAACGTCTCTCAGAGGACACCCGTAGACACGCTTGCGCGACGCTACATCTCCTCGATCTCGCCGAATTGCCCCGCAAGAAAATCGATCAGCTTTCGTACGGAAGGCAGCAGGCCGCGCCGCGAAGGGAACACCGCGTGAATGATGCCGCTTTTCGGCAGCCACGCAGGAATGAGCTTGACGAGTGCACCGCTCGCCAGCTCGTCGCACACCATCATCACCGGCAACTGGACAATGCCCGCGCCCGCCACGGCTGCCTGCCTCAAGGCGATCATGTCGTCGGTGACGAAGCGAGGCGTATGGTGAACCGCCGCTGAGCCCTCCGGTCCTTCGAGGTGCCACACATGGTCCCCGTGCGGTGGCCCGAAATCGAGACTGGGTAGCACGGCCAGATCGGCAGGCACAACGGGCACACCATGCTGTTGCAACAGCGACGGTCTCGCCACCAGACACCAACTGCGCTCGCCCAGCACCTTCATGACGAGGTCGCTATCTTTCAAAGGTGGCGGGCGCACTCGTATGGCGACGTCGATACCCTCGCCAATGACGTCAACGGTGCGATTGGTTGCTTCGAGATGCACGGTGACGCGCGGCGTTTCGGCCATGAAGGCCGCCAGCATCACACCTATACGTGCATGTAGTCTTACTGTGTCAGCTAAAAGCGATACCTGGTAGTATGAAGTAATAGCGACTACGGGGTATCGGAATGGCAGACGATCTCGATGAATTTGACGCGTATCTCGACCATCTGGCACAGGAGTTAGGGCACGCTAATCGCCACGCCGGCCTTAAAGGCTACTGTTCCGGTCTGGTGATGCCACTGTCAAGGAAGAGCGTCGAGCCGATGGCTGCGCATATTGATCCGCTTCATGCCAGTGCGAAGCATCAGTCGCTCCACCATTTTGTTGCCAAGGCCGAATGGTCCGACAAGGCGATCATGCGACGGGTGCGCGAATGGGTGATGCCGGTGCTAGGCGCGCATGCCGCTGAAGAGGCCGGCTACTACTGGATTATTGACGACACAGGCTTTCCAAAGAAGGGTCGCCATTCGGTGGGCGTTGCACGTCAGTACTGTGGCCAACTCGGCAAACAGGACAACTGTCAGGTCGCAGTGAGTTTATCGATCGCAACGCAACGCGGCAGCCTGCCTATCGCCTGGCAACTGTATGTTCCCAGGGAGTGGATTGACGATCGGGAACGTGCCCGTCGCGCCGGCATTCCTGACGATCAGGCCTTCGCAACGAAGCCACAGATTGCGCTGACCCAACTGCGCGAAGCGATTGCATCCGGGATTGTGCCGGGTATCGTGCTGGCCGATGCAGGATATGGTGATGAAACGGCCTTTCGGGAAGGGATAAGCGAACTGGGTTTGTTATACGCCGTGGGGATCCGTCCGGGCACCTCAGTATGGGCACCGGGTACGGCGCCGCTCGCGCCCAAGCCCTGGAATGGGCGTGGCAACGCACCGACACTGCTGCGTCGCGCACCCGGCCACGAACCGCAGGCGGTCAAGGCGCTGGCCATGCAATTACCTGCGAACACCTGGCAGACCGTCACCTGGCGGGAAGGCAGCAACGCGGCACTCTCCTCGCGCTTTGCCGCCGTGCGGGTTCGTCCCGCTCATCAGGACTATTGGCGCACTACCCAGCGCGAGGAAGAGTGGCTACTCATCGAATGGCCCGAGGGAGATAAAGAGCCGCTCAAGTACTTTCTCAGTACCGCTCCGGGGGAGGCGACACTTGAACAGCTTGTATCGGTAACCAAGATGCGCTGGCGCATCGAGCGCGACTATCAGGATCTGAAGCAGGAATTCGGACTGGGTCACTACGAAGGTCGCGGCTGGCGTGGCTTTCACCACCACGCCACGCTGAGTATTGCCGCATATGGGTTTCTGATGGCCCAGAGACTCAGGATGGGATCAGGCAGCGGCGATAAAAAAAACTTCATCGAACGCACGCTGCCTGCGCTTCCCGCGGATTACATCGCACGCGGCAGTCCAGCGCGCACAACGCCACGTTCCTGACTCCATCACGACGTTGCGTATCCTGCTCGGACTGCGACTAACGCAACGTCTGCACCATTCATCGCAACGGTGGCACGAAAAATACGTGACACAGTAAGAGTAGCAGCGCCACCGGGCAGGTCAGGCGGACCACGCCTTGCGGTTCCGAACGATTCAGCTCGATCGCCTGTTGCGCCGCCTCCGCCTCGACAAGCATTGCCTTGCAATGGGTGTAGTAGCTCTGACCAATTTCCGTGACGGTGAAACGCCGTGTCGAGCGCTGAATGAGCCGCACGCCTAGGTGTTCCTCGAGTACGGCGATCCGCCGGCTAAGGGTGGACTTCGGCATGCCAAGCGCCCGACCTGCTGGCGCGAACCCCTGATATTCCACGACCTGCGCGAAGAAATAGAGATCGTTGAGGTCCCGCATCAGTGCACCCATCGTTCCATGAATGAGACACAGAGGATAACCCACGACGTCTACCGGATCGGGTGTCGCGCGCCTATCTTACTGACATGCAAACGAGGTCGATGCGACCTAACCAGGAATTGACACCATGAAAGAGATTCTCGGCATTTATAGCAACACCAGCTCGCATTGGGTGGGTGACGGTTTCCCGGTGCGCACGCTGTTTTCGGACCATACGGTGGGGCGCCACCTGAGCCCATTCCTGATGCTCGACTACGCAGGACCGGCGCAGTTTGCGCCCACGTCAAGGAAACACGGCGTCGGTCAGCATCCGCACCGGGGCTTCGAGACCGTGACGATCGTGTACGAGGGTGAATTGGAACATCAAGATTCGTCCGGCGGCGGTGGCAGCATCGGCCCAGGCGACGTGCAGTGGATGACGGCTGGCGCCGGCATCCTGCATGAAGAGTTTCATTCCCGCTCGTTCGCGAAGAACGGCGGCACGCTGGAAATGGTGCAGCTTTGGGTGAACCTGCCGGCAAAGGACAAGATGACGGCTCCGCGCTATCAGACCGTGCTTTCAACGGACATCCCTACGGTCGCGTTGCCGGACGACGCAGGCAGCGTCAGAGTGATCGCGGGCGACTATAAGGGGCAAAAAGGCCCAGCACTGACCTTCACGCCGATGGACGTGTGGGACGTGCGGCTGAACAAGGGACACGCAACCCGATTCACATTACCGGCCGGCAGATCACTGGCGCTCGTTGTCCTTCGCGGCGAGGTGTTGGTCAATGGTGAGGAGTCGGTCGGCGTGGCGCAACTGGCCCTGCTCGGACGGGAAGGGATCGAGGTGCAACTCGACGGTATCAGCGATGCAACGGTACTCCTGCTGAGCGGCGAGCCCATTGATGAACCGGTTGTCGCGCACGGGCCGTTCGTCATGAATACAACTGAAGAAATCCATCAGGCGGTCCGGGACTTCAATAGTGGGCGCTTCGGGCAGATGGGGGCCGCGACCGAGGCGCGCGCGTCCCGCTAGTGACTTGCCAGGCGGCGATCCGTGCAGCGGTGCGCGCTGCCGATTTTATTCCGGCTCGCGCTGGGTATCGGAGCTGTCGCCCGCCTGCCTGCCTGCCTGCCTGGGAGTCGATCACGGCCGGCCGCCCATCACTTAGGAATGCGTCATTAATCCACACAAGCGCAATCTGACTGACTAACTGAACAGGAGTAGTCTCATGAGTGCACCCGCCAACTTCAATGGCCAACCTGCCGCAGCGTCTGATCATCATTGAGGAGATACGATGCCACTCGCCATCGCCACCGCCGAACTGGACATCGACGCACCCGACTATGTCGTCAGGATCGAGGCAGGCAACCACGCGCTCCTTGGCGACGAAGGGCTCCATGAGGGCGGACAGGATCGCGGTCCCGCGCCTTTTGCATTTGTATTGTCCGGTCTCGTCGCGTGTACCGCGGCCACGCTCAGAATGTATATGCAGAAGAAAGGATGGCCATCCGGCCGTATTGGCGTCACCGCCGACCTACATCTTGCCCCGGATGGCTCACAGTACATCCGCCGCACCGTCTCCGTTGATGCACAACTGGACCAGACTCAGCGGGCGCGTCTTGCGGAAATCTGCGAGAAGACGCCGGTCACGCTGTTTATCAAGCGCGGCACACGCATCGATACCACGATGCGCGAGCAGTAAAACACCGGCCTGCCGCCACGCCCGAGAGTGACACCGGGTCCCCGCCGCAACACAGCACTCGATCGTACGGCGCACAATCCCTAGTCCGTTTTGCTTCTACGAGGGCGAAATAACTTTTTTCATCGACGGCGCGGGATGGCGCAGGTAATTCTGCTGTTCATAGAAGGGAACGGCATCCGGCCGCGCGTCGAGAAACACCGCGGTCATATCGCGAGCACGTGCGTCGGCTTCCGCATAGTCCATCAATGCACGTCCCGCACCGCTCCCTCGTGTCGCCGCATCGACCACGAGGTCGTCGATGTGCAAGTGTGCCCCGCGCGCCAACGTGTGGACGGGCCTCATCCCCATCACGCCGATAAGCTTGCCGTCCTGAAAGGCGCCGACAAGCTCGTAGCCGGAATGCGATTGTCGCTTCGCCCGTTTCAGAAATTCGGCCTCATCAAGCGACCGCAATTGAGCGATGACAGGAAAAGCCTGCGCCCATTCGGTCGGGGAAAGCCTGCGGATGTCCAAACCGTTGGTGTGATGGTCAGCCATAGCTGCGTTGCGTCCTCGTTGGGGAAAGGTTCGATTCTTGCACAGAGTTTGGCCACTTCGCCCTCCTCCGTAGCTGGCGGCCGGCGGTCCGCCTCGACCATCGCAGGCCCCACGTCAAACGATTGAAGGTACTAAACTACGTGATCTCGTGCGCCACGCACAGCGATCGGCCGTGCTAGGCTACGTGCAGATATCGTCCAGCATCAACAATTCCGGCGTCAGGCCAAGCAACATCGAAAGGTCGGGTGACCTGACTATCGCCGTCCGCTCCCTCGTTTAAGCTAAACGAAGGCGATATAAGGTGGATAGATGATCGACGTTGACCAGCGTATTGTCCGGTGGCAGCGCCTGTGCGTCGCGCTTTGTGGCTGCGCCGCAGTGGCCGGCTGCATGGTCGGCCCCGACTACCATTCGCCCTCGGCGCCCGCTACCGACACCTACACCGCTTCGCCGCTGCCCGAGCAGACAGCCTCCGCGCCGGGCGCCGCCGGTTTGCCGCAGCGCTTTGTTCCAGCACAGGACATTCCCGCCGCCTGGTGGGCGCTCTTTCATTGCGAACCACTCGACACGCTGATCCATCAGGCCGTCGTCAACAGCCCGAACATCGCCGCGGCGCGCGCCGCATTGCGACAGTCTCGTGAAAATTTCACCGCGCAAGCCGGCGGCACCCTCCTGCCCAGCGTCGACGCGCAACTCGGCGCCACCCGCGAAAAATTGAACGGTATCTCGTTCGGCGAGCCCGGCGTCGTCGATGAGTTCAATCTCTACAACGCCTCCGTCAACGTGTCGTACAAACTCGACGTGTTCGGCGGCGCGCGGCGCGAACTCGAAGCGCTGCACGCGCAAATCGATTACCAAAGCTACCAGTTGCAGGCCGCCTATCTCGCGATGTCAGCCAACATCGTGACCGCGGCCATCAAGGAAGCCTCCCTGCGCGCACAGATCGAGGCGACCGAGGGCATCGCAGCCGAAGAAGATGAGCAACTGGGCGTACTCGCCAAACAGTTCGAACTGGGCGGCGTGGGCCGCACGACGGTGCTCGCGCAACAAACCCTGGTGGCGCAGACCCGCGCGACGCTGCCGCCCCTGCAACAACAGCTCGACCAGGTGCGCCACCAGCTCGCCGTGCTGGCCGGCAAACTGCCCAGCGACACCGCCTTGCCCGAATTCAGGCTCGACATGTTTTCGTTGCCAGAGTCGCTCCCGGTGAGCCTGCCGTCGGCGCTGGTGCGGCAACGGCCCGACATCCTCGCCGCCGACGCCACGCTGCATCAGGCCAGCGCGCAAGTCGGCGTGGCGACCGCGGCGATGTACCCGCAGATCACGCTGTCCGCGAGCTACGGCGCCGAGGCGCTGACACCGGCCCAGGTATTCAAGGCCGGCAGCACGATCTGGAGCCTGGGCGCCGGCCTGCTGCAGCCGGTCTTTCACGGCGGGCAACTGAGCGCGCAGAAACGCGCGGCCGAGGCAGCGTACGAACAGGCCGACGCGCAATACCGTGAGACGGTGCTGCTGGCGTTCCAGAACGTGGCGGACTCGCTGCGCGCGCTCGATCACGACGCGACCGGCCTGAAAGCGCAGACCGACGCCTGGCGGGCCGCAAGCGACTCACTTGAGCTGACGCGCGGGCAATATCGCGTCGGCGGCGTGAGTTACCTGGCGCTGCTCGACGCCCAACGCCAGTACCACCAAACGGTGGTGAGCCTCGTCCAGGCGCAGGCATCCCGCTACGCCGACACCGCGGCCCTCTTCCAGGCGCTCGGCGGCGGCTGGTGGAACGCCGCTGCGCCGGCTGCCGCCGCGACGACGCAATGACATAGCCGGACCAGACGCTCGCCGTACCGCTCTTTGCAACACGCGCTGTCAGAAATGAAGGAATGCAACGTCCCGCGCAACGCCTAATGCCGTGCAAGGACCTGACGATGAACGAAAGAAAACCGATGACGAAGCGGATGTTGATCATGCTGATCTGTGTCGGCCTGCTGCTGGCCGCGCTCGTCGGTTTCAACCTGTTCCGCGCGCACATGTTCGCGAAGTTCATGGCGGGTAATGCGGCACCGCCCGCCACCGTCTCGGCGGTGGTCGCCGGCTATCAGTCGTGGCAGCCGCAGCTCGCCGCGGTCGGCAGCCTGCGCGCCGTGCGGGGTGTGGACGTCACCACCGAAGTCGCGGGCCTCGTGCGCGAAATCGCGTTTCGCTCGGGGCAGGAAGTGAAGGCCAACCAGATCCTTGTCCGGCTCAACGACGACACCGACGTGGCGCTGCTCCATTCGTTACAGGCCGCGGCAGAACTCGCGCAGACCGTCTACCGGCGCGATCAGGCGCAGTACGACATCAAGGCGATTGCCAAGGCGCAACTCGACGCGGACGCCGCCGACCTGAAGGGCAAGAACGCACAAGTCGCGGGACAGGCCGCGTTGGTCGAGAAGAAAACCATCCGCGCGCCGTTTGCGGGGCGCGTGGGGATCACCACGGTCAACCCGGGGCAGTACCTCAACCCGGGCGATGCGATCGTCACCCTGCAAGCCATCGATCCGATCTACGCGGACTTCACCCTTCCGCAGCAGCAACTCGGCCAGCTCGCGATCGACCAGAGCGTCGTGGTCGACACCAATGCGTATAGCGGGCAAACGTTCGTGGGCAAGATCCAGTCGATCAGCCCGAAAGTCGACAGCGCTACGCGCAACGTGCAGATCGAAGCCAGCGTGGACAACCACGAGCGCAAGCTGCTGCCGGGTATGTATGCCAACGTGAAGATCGACGCGGGCACCGAACAACGCTATCTGACGCTGCCGCAAACGGCCATCACCTACAACCCCTATGGGGCCACCGTGTTCCTCGTCAAACCGGGCACGCAACGCAATGCGCAAGGCAAGACGCTGCCCGTCGCGCAGCAGGTGTTCATCACACCGGGCCCGACGCGCGGCGATCAGGTTGCGATCCTGAAGGGTGTCGACGCCGGCATGCAGGTCGTGACGAGCGGGCAGCTCAAGCTCAAGAACGGCACGTCCCTTGTCATCGACAATCGCGTCCAGCCTGCGGACAGTCCGAACCCGACGCCTCAGGAACAGTAGAGAGATAGCGCGATGACATTCACCGATCTCTTCATCCGGCGGCCCGTACTTGCGGCGGTCGTTAGTCTGCTGATTCTCGTACTTGGACTGCGCTCGCTTGCCGCACTGAAAGTCAGCCAGTATCCGCAGACCGAAAATGCCGTCGTGACGATCAGCACGGCCTACTATGGCGCAAACGCCGACACCATCGCCGGTTTCATCACACAGCCGCTCGAGGCCGCGATTGCCCAGGCGCAAGGTATCGACTACCTGTCTTCGACGAGCAGCACCGGCGTGTCGACCATTACCGCAACACTGCGCCTGAACTACGACTCGAACCGCGCACTGACCGAAATCAACACCCAGATCCAGTCCGTGCGCAACCAGCTGCCCCCGCAGGCGCAGCAGCCGGTACTGACGGTGCAAATCGGGCAGACCACCGACGCCATGTACATGGGCTTTTACAGCGACGTGCTGCCGAGCAACAACGTCACGGATTATCTGCTGCGTGTCGTCAAGCCCAAGCTTGATTCGGTCGAAGGCGTGCAGACGGCCGAAATTCTTGGCGGCCGGCAATTCGCGTTGCGCGCATGGCTCGATTCGGCGCAACTTGCCGCGCACGGCGTGACGGCGGCCGACGTCTTCACCGCGCTCGGCAACAACAACTACCTCGCGACGCTCGGCACGACGAAGGGGCAAATGGTCAGCGTCGACCTGAATGCGGGCACCGACCTGCATACCGTCGACGACTTCAAGCAACTCGTCGTTAAACAGAAGAACGGTGCGATCGTGCGCCTTGAAGACGTCGCGAACGTTGTGCTCGGCGCCGACAGCTACGACTTCAACGTCGCGTTCAGCGGCAAGCGTTCGGTGTTCATCGGTATCAAGGTCGCGCCTGACGCCAACATTCTCGATGTCGCCAAACGCGTCAAAGCCGTCTTTCCCGGGCTGCAGAAACAATTCCCGACCGGCATGACCGGAGACATCGTTTATGACGCGACCGATTTCGTCAACACAGCGATCGTCGAAGTCATCAAGACGCTGGTCGAGGCGCTCCTGATTGTGACCGCGGTCATTTTCCTGTTTCTCGGCAGCTTCCGCGCCGTCATCGTTCCACTGATCGCGATGCCGTTGTCGCTCATCGGCACGTTCTTTGTGATGCAATTGCTCGGCTATTCGATCAATTTGCTGACATTGCTGGCGCTGGTGCTCGCGATCGGGCTCGTCGTGGACGACGCGATTATCGTCGTCGAAAACGTCGATCGCCACATGAAGGAGGAAGGCAAGGCACCCTTCGACGCCGCACTGATCGCCGCGCGTGAACTCGGTGGGCCGATCCTCGCGATGACCATCGTGCTGATCGCCGTGTATGTGCCGATCGGTTTCCAGGGCGGCCTGACAGGCGCCCTCTTCACCGAGTTCGCCTTCTCGCTCGCCGGTGCGGTGACGGTGTCCGGTGTGATCGCGCTGACCCTGTCGCCGATGATGTGCTCACGCTTCTTCCGCGCGGAGCAGGAGTCCGGCCGCTTCGCGCGCTTTGTCGACCGCCAGTTCGAACGCGTCCATCGTGGCTACGGCCGTCTATTGCACGCGACGCTCGACACCTGGCCCGTGTTCACGGTGATGGGCGCGCTGCTGCTCGCCGGCGCGGTCTACCTGTTCATGACGTCGAAATCGGAGCTGGCGCCGCAGGAAGATCAGGGCATCGTGCTGTCGCAGATCCAGGGGCCGCCGAACGCGACCATCCAGCAGATGCAGACGTATGCGGACCAGGTCTTCGCCATTTCCAAAGCGTTGCCTGAATACTCGCAAATGTTCCAGCTCACCGGTGCACCGACGCTCAACCAGGGGATCGGCGGTGTGCTGTTCAAGACATGGGATCAGCGCAGCAAGGGCGCGACCGTATTGCAGCAGGAGTTGCAGCAGAAATGGAATCAGATTGCCGGTGCACGCGTCGCGGCGTTCCAGTTTCCGCCGCTGCCGGGTTCGCAGGGGCTGCCGGTGCAGTTCGTGATCAGCACGACCGAGCCTTTCGAGAACCTCAATGAGGTGTCACAGGCGGTCCTGCAGAAAGCGCGAGAGAGCGGGATGTTCTTTTTCGTCGACAGCGATCTCAAGCTCGACAAGCCGGAGGCCACGCTCATCGTCGATCGCGACAAGGTCGCCTCGCTCGGGCTCTCGCAGAGCGACGTCGGGCAAGCGCTCGGGTCGGCGCTGGGAGGTGGCTATGTCAACTACTTCTCGATCGCCGGACGCTCGTACAAGGTGATTCCGCAGGTGTTGCAGACTGACCGCCTGAATCCTTCGCAAGTGCTCGATTACTACCTGCGCACGCCGGACGGCAGTGTGATGCCGGCTTCGACGATTGCGCATATCGAACACAATGTCGTACCGGAATCGATCAACCACTTCCAGCAGCTCAACTCCGCGACGATCTCGGGCGTAATCGTACCCGGGGTGTCACAAGGCGAAGTGCTCGATTTTCTACGCAAGGCGACCGCACAAGTGGCGCCTGCGGGATATTCGGCGGACTATTCCGGGCAGTCGCGGCAGTTTGTGCAGGAGTCCGGTGGTTTCGTCATCACGCTGCTGTTCGCGACGATCATTGTGTTCCTCGCACTCGCGGCGCAATTCGAAAGTTTCCGCGATCCGATCGTGATCCTGATCTCGGTACCGATGGCGCTCTTCGGTGCGCTCATCTTCATCAACATCGGCTTGACGACGCTGAACATCTACACACAGGTCGGGCTCGTCACGCTGATGGGGCTCGTCAGCAAGCATGGCATCCTGATCGTCCAGTTCGCCAACGAGTTGCAACGGGCCGGCAAATCGAAGCGTGAGGCGCTGGAGGAAGCGGCGAGCGTGCGCTTGCGTCCGATTCTGATGACGACCGCGGCCATGGTGCTCGGCGTCTTGCCACTCGTGGTCGCATCCGGCGCCGGGGCGGCGGGCCGCAATGCGATGGGGTTCGTGATTTTCACGGGGCTGTCGATCGGCACCCTCTTTACATTGTTCGTGGTGCCGGCGATGTATATGTTCCTCGCCGCCGATCACCATCACGAAGCGAGAGCGCCGAGAGCCGGTTAGTCGGGATGCAGGAACGCCTCAGCAGAGCCCGCTCAAAGCATTCTTCGCAGCACGTCGTTACGCGCGATCAACTGGTGCTTGATGACCGCGAGCACGTGCAACGCGACCAACCCGCCCAGCAGTGCGCAACTTGCGCGGTGCACGGTGAAGAGTTCATCGGTCAGCGCGCCTTTCGGGAAAGGCGTGTGAATCTCGATCAGGCCGAAGAACGAATAGCCGTTCGGCACCATCAGGAAGCCGCTCGCCAGCACGGCAAAGATCGTGGCGTAAATCAGACCGTGGACGCCGGTGGCCAGCGAACGCTGCCACGCGGACGTGTTGGGCAGCGCGCGAGGCTCGACCCGGACGAACTTCCAGATGACCCGTAGCGGAAAGAGCACGATCAGTACCGTAGCGACCGACATATTCAGCCGCGACAGGAAATCGTGTACCGCGCCGCCGCCAATCCGGGCCAGCATGTAGCCCGCCACGCTCGTATAAATAATGACGACCGCGAAAACCCAATGGAAAAATCGCGTGAGGCCATCGTAGCGATCGACGGCTCGCTCGCGCTTCGGCTGATATGTGTCACGCGCACCAAGCCGGCCGGTCTGTGCGGCCGTGGCGCGCGGTTCGCTTGCATGATCACAGCCCTGCGTTGCCGCTCGCGGCATCCCGTTCACAGACATGTCCAAGTCCAAAGTCGCTAAGCCGTTTCGAAACGTCGATGCGCTTTCCGCGCATTGCTTGTTGTTCGGGGAGCGTGGTCCGCGCTCCTCAGCGTCGGCTCACTCACTCTCCATGCTGCAGCGCATCGTACCTATCGTGCATACGGTCGTCAATAAAAATGCAAATGACAATCATCCTCATTTACAAGAGTCTTTACGTGCCTTTCATCGGGCTTGCCGCGGAGGTGATGCCTTGGAATCGTTACAATCCTCCCGATGAATCCCGTCCCTCAACCGCCTCACGTGTCAGACATGCTGACCTCCTATTTCTGGAGCGGCGAAACCATCCGCAGCCGACGCGTGAGCGACATCGTGCTAACAGGCACGCTCGACGTGCCGGTGCCTCCCGTACGTCTGCTGGCAGATTGGGAAAGGGAGATCTCGTCGAACATGGTCCTGGAACCCGGGGACGTTGAGGTCATGCCTTTCGCGCGAGCACGGGCGCGCTGGCCGGATTACACACGCTGCGTGCAGGCCGTGTCCGATTGGACGGGCGCGCTTGGACTGCCCGCCGTGCTTGCTTCCAGTGACGTAGCCCTGATGGCCTGCCGTGGCGCGAGGTACCACCATGACGGTGCGCAATATGGCGGTGCGGCCTTCTGCAATCTCTTCCTGAGCGAGGACCGGGGTCTGGACTTGCATTTCCCCTCGTTGGGCCATCGCATTCCCCTGACCCGGGGAACGGCTGTGATATTCGACACGGGCCAGCCTCATGGCGTCATTCAGCGCCACAGCAGTGGTTTTAATGCGGCCGACTTCGCGCCGGACCAGGATTACGTCCAGATATTCCTGACCTGGGAGCTGCCCATCGAAGATGCCCACGTTGCGCACGCACTGAAGGTTGCCTTCGACGTCGCCCCTTCGACCTCGTTGCAACTGGACGAAGAGCAAGTCCGGCTGAACGGCGAACCGGTCATGGTGTGCCCAGATTCTGGCCGGTGGTGCCCGGTTGACTAATCGTCAGGGTGACACCGCGGTGTCACCCTGACAGGCACGCGGGTCACCGGCTGACGCCGCCGACCGCCTGTATGATGGCGGACTTGCGCCCGACCGAAAGCGCGCGCGGGCGGTCCGCGTCGATCGCGCACCGCCTGCTGCCCGCTGCCGCTACGTGGCGCAATGCATCCATTCACGATGACTCAGAGGAAGACCGCCATGACGGCCGCAACACAATTCGATCAAGTTTCCGTTATCAAACGTGCCAACGTCTACTTCGACGGCAAGTGTGTCTCGCACACCGTTCTGTTCGCCGACGGCACGCGCAAAACACTTGGCGTGATCCTGCCCGGCGCGCTCAACTTCGGCACCGACGCGCCGGAGCTGATGGAAGTGCAAGCCGGCCAATGCCGCATCCGCCTTGAAGGCAGCGACGAGTGGAAGACGTATGGCGCGGGCGAGTCGTTCTCGGTGCCTGGCAAGAGCCGCTTCGATATCGACGTGATCGACACGCTCGACTACGTCTGCAGCTATCTGTAAAGACGGACGGGCGCAGGGCGCCCGTTCTTTACCTGGTGTCACCTGGTTCAGGCGGATGCGCACAACGCGCGCCGCTTAACTCAGGCATTAGGTTCCCAAAACAGGGAGAACATCTTGGTCGCAAGAATTCTCATGGTTCTGAGTGCGAGCATGATGTTTGCGCTCGGCGTCGCCCACCTTGTCTATACGTTCTGGGGACCCAAGCTCACACCCCGTGACCCCGCGCTGCAAATCAGCATGAGCCAGATTTCACCCGTCATTTCGAAACAAACAACGATGTGGCGGGCGTGGGTGGGCTTCAATGTCAGCCATAGCATGGGGGCTATTTTGTTCGGCCTGGTTTTCGGTTTTCTCGCCTTGGCTCACGGCCAACTCCTGTTTCGGTCGCCGTTCCTGCTTGTTGTCGGGCTGGCCATGCTGGGTGGTTATGCCGTGCTTGGCAAGGTTTATTGGTTCAGCGCGCCCTTCACAGGCATCTGCATTTCGTTGGCCTGCTATGTCGCCGGCATTGCGCTATCTCGGGCCTAAAACATCGTGACGCGCGATAGAGGCCTGGAAGAAATACTGAACGACGAACTCATGTCCGAGCCGGATCTCACGGAGAAAGCGATGTTCGGTGGCTGGGCGTGGCTCGTCAATGGCAACCTCTTGTGCGGCGCCCGTGATGATGGAATGTTGGTCCGATTAGGCAAAGACAACGACGGCTGGGCGCTGCAAATAGCGGGTATCGTTCCGATGGTATCGCGCGGCAGGCACATGCACGGCTGGGTGCGCGTTGCCCCGGAAGTGTACGGAAATGACGTGCTACGCCGGAAATTGCTGGATTCGGCGCTTAACTTCGTCAGGTCCTTGCCCACCAAATAATGTGACCAATCAACGCGCCAACGCCCTCGCAAGCGCGATCACCGCCGACTCGATTGCGTCGCTGTCGATACTCGCAAATCCCAGCACCAGCCCAGGCGGCGCCGCGCGGTCGATCGCGTAGAGCGACAGCGGTCGTGTCTCGATGCCCTCGCGCGCCGCGCGGCGCGCCATCTCGGCGTCGTCGATGCCGGGTGACAAGAAGGTCGCTGCATCGAGTCCCGCGATGATTCGCGGAACCTCCAGCAGTCCGAAAAGATGCCGGTCGGCAGCCCTCTTCAGCGCTTCGGCACGCTCGCCGTACAACATGCGCATGCGCCGAATGTGCCGGCCAAAATGACCGTCTGCGATGAATTCATGTAGCACCGACTGCTGATCCAGTGGCACATGCCGCGCCGTCAACGACAACGCGGCCACGAACGGATCGACCAAGCGGTCGGGCACGATCGCATACGCGGTCCGCAGCGCCGGAAACATCAATTTGCTGAACGTGCCGCAGTAGATCACGTGCCCATCGTGGTCGAGGCTTTTCATTGCGGCCAGCGGATTGCCCTCGAAGCGGTATTCGCTGTCGTAGTCGTCTTCGATGATGACGGCGCCTCGATCCCTTGCCCATTCGAGCAGCGACAAGCGCCGTTCGAGCGCGAGGGGCGGTCCCAGCGGCGCTTGCCGCCCGGCCGTGACATAGGCGAGACGCGCGTCAGGGACGTGCCGCCGCGCCCAGTCCACGTCGACGCCGCCCGCATCGACAGGCACACCGACAACCCGGGCGCCCGCCGCTTCGAGCACGAAGCGCGCGCCGGGGTAGCCCGGATCTTCGATCCATGCCGTGTCGCCCGGATCGAGCAGTAGACGCGCGCCCAGATCGATAGCCTGCTGGACGCTACCGAGCACCACGACGTTATCCGCCGTGCACGTAATACCGCGCGACATTCCCACATACCCGGCGATTGCCTCGCGCAGCGGCCGATAACCTTGCGCCTCACCGTCGCCGAGCAGATCTCGCCGTGTGCGGCGCACGCGTTTTGCCGCCAGCCGTGCCCACAGCTCAAACGGAAACGCATCGAGATCAGGTTGGCTGGCACGAAAAGCCCGAGCCGGACTCGCACGGCCGCTCACCTGAAAAGGGGTTCGCGCAAGCAGATGGCCCCGGTTCGAGAGTGCGATGCCGCGCGCTCGCGCAGCGCCATCGTTATCGCCGTCGCGCTCATGCGCGCTTGACCGTCCGTCGTGCTTTTTGCTCGACACCCGATCGCGGCTATCGAACCGTCGGTCCGGCAGTTCGGGCGCGACGAAACTGCCCCGTCCTGTGGCGCCCGTCAGATACCCTTCCGCGTCGAGTTGCGAAAACACGCTCAGTACTGTTCCGCGTGACAGAGCAAATCGTGCAGCGAGATCACGCGACGAAGGCAAGCGTGCACCGGGCGACAAGCGACCCGTCAAGATCGCCGAGCGCAGTTCGTCATATAGCCAGCGTTGCAGCGACGTACCGTGCGGCCGCGGCGCCAGTGCAAGTTCGATCTGTTCGGCCCGGCGCATCGTCACCCTTTCCAAATTGGCTCAATCAATTTCGCAATAATGGACCTTTTTCACGACCATTAACAGTCTTACTCTGCTCCTCGTCGAAAGCGCGACATACCGTTGCAAGCGCTCGCCATCGCAGAGAGGAGAAAGGAAATGACAAACAGGGTTTTTGTGGCCGGGGCAAGCGGCGCCATTGGCACCGCGCTTGCGCCGCTGCTGATCGCCGCGGGCTATACGGTGTTCGGTGGCACCCGGCGCGCCGACCGGGTGAGAAAGCTTGAAGACGCAGGGGTCAGCCCGGTTGTCGTGGATGTATTCGATGCAACCGCACTACGTGACGCGCTAGTTCGCATCGCGCCGCACAGCGTGATTCATCAATTGACCGACCTGCCCTTCGGACTCGACCCCGCCCGCATGGCTCAGGCGGTAACCGCCAACGCCCGGATACGCGACGAGGGAACGCGAAACCTGGTCGCAGCGGCCATTTCAGCCGGCAGCAAACGGATGATTGCGCAAAGCATTGCGTGGGCGTATCGGCCAGGCGTGACGCCCTACGACGAAAGCTGCCCGCTCGACCTCGATGCGCAAGGCGCACGCGGCACAAGCGTACGGGGCGTCGCAGCGCTGGAGCAACACGTGCTGACAACGGCGTCGCTGATTGGCACGGTGCTTAGGTACGGACAAATTTACGGGCCCGGCACAGGCGCCGATGCCCCTACCGGCTCAAGCCCGCTGCATGTCGAAGCCGCCGCGTATGCGGCGTTGCTTGCGCTTCAACGGGGCAAGGCAGGCGTATTCAACATCGCGCGGGACAACGCCGAGGTCAGCAGTGCGAAGGCGAAGCGTGAGCTGGGGTGGTCGCCGGACATTCGATCGGCGACGCCTGTATGAACCCACGTGCTCAGCCGCTTCTGGCGCACCCGCCTCGCCTAGCTGGGAAACTCACGATGCTTGCCGCGCTGGCGGTGGCCGTGCTGACGCTCGGCCCGGCGGCGCATCGTTCAGCCGTCGACTGGCTTACGGACATCTGCGGCAGCGGCGGCGATGCGCTGCTGGCCAGTGCATCGCCGGATGCCAACGCCGCGAGCCGGCCCGCTTCGAGCGTCAAGGTTCTGTCGTGCGAAGCACTACCTAACGCGCCGGGCAAGTCGGTGACGACGGCCATCGTCGACTTTCCTCCGCTCGGCTTTACGCCTGCGCATCGTCACCCGGGTTCGGTGATGGCGGTCGTGCTGGAAGGGACGATCCGCTCTCAACTGGAGGGTGGCGCGCCCGTCGACTATGCGAGTGGACAAACGTGGTTCGAGCCGCCGCGCGCGCTTCATCTGTTCGCCGAGAATCCCGATCCGACACACCCCGCGAAGCTGCTTGCGACCTTCGTCGCCGACACCGGTTGCGGGGCACTCGTGCTACCGCCGGATTAGGCTTCACAGCCAAACGGTAACGCGACCGTCCGCTCGCGATCGCCGCTTCCCGGTTTGAATTTCGAACGAGGATCGCCGTCTCTTTGTGCATGCGGGGCAGAACGAACTGCCCCGCTTCGCAGGAGAAAGGCCATGGAGCGCGCGCTTGTGTTTGTACCGGTCAACTTGCAATCCTCGCATCCCAAGCGATGTGCGGTCTACGTGTTCGACGCGGAAACGGGACACCATCGGCCAGAGCTCACGATAGAAATTCCCGAGCTTGGGGGCAGCTTTCCAGCGGTGGACATGAAGGTCACCGCGCTCGCGGTCGGGCCCGGTGGGGCCTCAGTCATTCTGGTCGCGTGGTCATCGCTGCCCCAAGGCGAGGCCTGCTTTCCTTACGTCATCGATATGCAGGAGCACCACCCGAGAGCAGCGAACCTCGGCGGTTTCCCCCTTGAATCCGGCGGCTCCCCCCCGGAGGTGACGGGAGGCATGGCGGTGGGACCCGATGCCGGACAGACCTTTCTGGCGTTCAACTACCTCTATACGATGAACCGATTTAATTTTGCCGGCGCAACGGGTGTCGGCAATGGTCCATATGGGGTCGCGGTCTCCCCGGACGGCACCCGGGTCTATGTCACGAACGCAGCGGATGGCACGGTTTCCGTGCTGAACCCGACAGTCTCGCCTACTGGATCCCCGGGGCTTGTCGGCCTGGTGCCGGTCGGTCACAACCCGCAGGGCGTGGCTGTCACACCGGACAGCGCGCACGCCTACGTAGCGAATAGCGCGGACGGCACCGTTTCCGTTATCGACGCAAGCTCGCTCGCGACGAACACGTTTGCCGTCGCCGCCAATCCGCAAGGCGTCGCGGTCGCGCCTGATGGAAAACATGTGTATGTGGCCCACGGCGCACCGACCAATGCGCTGCGCGTGATCGATCCCGCCAGCCCAGGCACGGGCCAGGTATCGATTCCCACCTTCGACGGCACCTGTGCTGTCGCGGTGACGCCGGATAGTCGACATGTGTGGGTACTGTGTGCGCCGACCAGTGCGTCGACGCCGGCGCGTCTGGTGCAGATCGCCACTGAGGGTCCGCACATGAATGAGGTGATCAAGACGATCGACGTGAGCGCATTGGCGCCCTTGGTCGTGCCGCAATTCGTTGGCGTGTTCGTCAGTGCGCCAATCAATCGGGAAGAAATCGGCGTCCTCTCGGATATCGAGGTGCAATCGCCGGTGGTGAGAGGGAACTCGACGACGGCGCGGGTTTTTATCGAGCACGCGCTATCCCGGCCAACGTATGTCTGGCCAGGCTTTGCCGGATCGTCGCCAGATGCGGTCCTGCCGCCAAGGATCACGATTCCCGCCGGTGCCAAACATGCGGACTTCGATGTGTACGTTTCACCGTTGCAGCCGCCTGGGGAGATTCGGGTCGCCGCAGCTGCCGTGTTTGTTAAGAGCAAGGGGTTGCTCGTTAAGGCCTGAGCGGTGTGGTGCGGGCTCGAACGGCCACGCCTCTTGCCATTATTCGTCAGCCTCTTCATACGTTGGTTCGACTCTTCATGTGGCGTCGGCGGCGCAGTAAAAAGGCGTAGGCGCATTAGATAAAGGCGTGCCGCAGAGACTTGCAACTCTCCGCATCACCTATGCTTCGACGGTGCGGTGTCGTCAAAACGATCCCGATCTTCATACCATTGCGAAGGTTCGCTGACGGAGACGAAACATGGCTACTGCGTCGGCAGGAACCTTGAAGATACGTGAAATCACCGATCTTCCGGCGCCGCGAGGCCTCCCGCTGATTGGAAATGCGCACCAGTTGACGCCATCGCGCACGCATCTCATTCTCGAGCGGTGGGCGCAGGAGCTTGGCACTCCGTATCGTTTCCAGATCGGCTCACGACCGGTGACGGTCTGGGACGACACAGAGCTGTGTCATTCGATTATGCGGGAGCGACCACACGGATATCGGCGGTATTCGCCGATTGAGGAGACGCTTGACGAGATGGGCAGCAACGGCCTGTTTTCTGTCGAGGGCGTCGCGTGGGAACCGCAACGAAAGCTGGTTATGCAGGCCCTTTCCGTAGCCCATATCAAGGCGTTCTATCCCACCCTGGCGGCCATCACTGAGCGTCTCAGAGTACGGTGGGAACGTGCAGCGCGAAGCGACCGCGTGGTCGAGATGACGGAAGATCTCAAACGTTATACGGTCGATGTCACTAGCGCGCTCGCGTTCGGCGACGATCCGAGAACACTGGAGCAGGACGGCAACGTCATCCAGGAACATCTGGCGTTGATTTTCCCCATGCTAATGAACCGGATCAACGCTCCGTTCCCCTATTGGCGATACGTCAAGCTGCCACGAGATCACCGGCTCAGTCACGCCCTGGCGGAAGTGCATCGCTACGTGCGCTTGACGATGAATCGTGCGCGCGAGCGCATCCGGGACCAGCCTCATGACGAACCCGGCAATTTACTCGAAGCCATGCTGCAAATTCGCGACACACCGGGCTCCGGGATTACCGATGACCAGGTGGCCGCCAACGTGCTGACGATGTTGCTGGCGGGTGAAGACACCACGGCGCATTCGATCGCGTGGGCGCTTCTGTATCTGACCTCCGACGATGCATTGCAGAGTCGGGTTTCGAACCGGTCACGTGCCGTGTTGGGAGCCGCTGGGGTGTGTCCGACTTACGAAACACTCAAGACACTCGACTTGTGCGAGGCCGTGTGCACCGAAGCGAGCCGGTTCAAGCCCGTAGTGCCCGTTCATGCATTTGAGCCGCTGCAGGACGTCGAGCATCGCGGGATTCGCTTGCCTGCGGGTTCCAGAATGTTCTTTTTGACGCGCCCCTCCATGCTCGATGCGCGCAATTTCGCGCATCCGGACAAATTTGATCCGGAGCGTTGGATGCACGAACGAACATCGGAGCGGGGGCCACAAGAGACGCGTGCGCATATGCAGTTTGGCGGGGGACCGCGGGTATGTCCCGGTCGGCATCTTTCGACGGTCGAAATGCGGCTTGTTATTTCAATGTTATCGGCCGGGTTTGTTTCGCGGCTTGCAGTCGATATGAGTTCTATTCGGGAGGTGGCCGCGTTTACGATGGTGCCGAGTGGGATGCCAGTGCGGCTTTATCTACGGCAGTGAATGCCGGATGGCACTCGTAGGGTCTTCCCTCGAGTTGCTGCTACGACTAAAACACAATTCGCAGAGCGGCCAGTTGCGCATATTGCGCAACTGGCCGCCGTCAGACGATCCCTTCAAACGAAGCGTCTTGACCATCAAACGCTGTCAAACGGATTCAAGTACGCGTAATCGACGCGCCGCCATCGACTAGCGAAGCGGTACCGGTCACGAAGGACGAATCATCGGACGCCAGATAAAGCACCGAGCGGGCGAGTTCTTCCGGCCGCGCGACTCGCTTGAGCGCATGCAATCCGGTCACGAAGGCCTGCGACTCGGCGGTGTCGTTCATGCCGCGGTACATCGGCGTGTCCACGGCGCCGGGCAGCACAGCGTTGACGCGTACCCCTTGCGGTCCATACTCCGCAGCCAGCGCCTGCGTCAGTCCAATCAACCCGGCCTTGCTCGCAGCGTAGGCCGCCGTGCCCGGAAAAGCGAATGAGTAGCCGACGAACGTCGAGGTAAAGATGATCGATCCACCCCCCTGCTTCAGCATTTCGGGGATCTGGTGCTTCGCACCCAAAAAGGCGCTCGTGAGATTGGTCGCCAATGCGGCCGACCAGCCTGCCTCCGACACGCCCGTGGTCGGGCCCATTTCGCCCAGCGTGCCGGCGTTGTTATAGGCAATGTCAAGGCGGCCGAAGCGGCTGACGGCGAGCGCGACCAGCGCTTTCGCGAAGTCCTCTGACTGCACGTCGCCCGCCAGAAACGCGACCTCACCGCCTTCGCTGACGATCTCGGCAGCGAGCGTTTCAAGTTCAGCTTCGCGGCGCGCCGCGATCACCACTTTTGCGCCTTCCGCGGCAAACAGTTTGGCGGTGGCACGGCCAATTCCTGCACTGGCGCCGGTCACGATAGCGACTTTTCCTGTCAAGCGTTGCATGTTCAATCTCCTACTGCAGTGTGTTGGCCAGTGCCCGATGCCTTGGTCCATGTGAAGCAATATAGGCTTCAGTCTCATAGGCAGGAAGGCGCAAAACATGGGTATATCATTCAGCATTTATGAATGATCGGGGAAGGACATGGATCGGCTACGTGCGTTCGAAGTCTTCGTGACCGTGGTGAGCCGCGGCAGCTTTACGCGCGCCGCCGATGCGCTCGACACATCGCCCGCCAACGTGACCCGCTACGTGAATGAGTTGGAAGCGCATCTCGGCACGCGCCTGCTGAATCGCACCTCACGCAAGCTTTCTCTCACCGAGGGCGGCGAGACCCTTTACGCCCGCAGCAAATCCATCCTCGACGACGTCGCCGAGACGGAGGGGCTGGTGTCATCCGCGTCGGTCGAACCGCGCGGTCGGCTGCGCATCAATGCGCCGGTGAGCTTCGGCATTCTGCATCTGGCGCCGCTGTGGCCCGAGTTCATGCGGAAGTACCCCAGGGTGGAACTCGACGTTTCGCTGATCGACCGGGTCGTCGATATCGTCGAGGAAGGTTACGACCTCGCCATTCGCATCTCACGCGCCGGCTCAACTAGCCACGCAGCCCGCAAGCTGGCGACCTCGCGAAACATCCTGTGTGCGTCGCCAGCCTATCTGGCGCGTTACGGATACCCGGCAGCGCCCGCGGACCTGGTTGAGCATCGCTGCATCGGCTACGCGTATGCGGCCACCGGCAACGAGTGGCAACTGATCGACAGCGAGCGCAAGACTCACGCCGTGAAGGTCAACTATCACATGCATACCAACAATGGCGATACGGCGCGCGCGGCGGCGCTGGCTGGTCAAGGCGTGATCTGGCAACCCACGTTCCTGATCGGCAGTGACCTTCGCGCCGGCACGCTCATTCAGCTATTGCCTGACTATCGCCTGCCTGACATCGACGTGCTCGCGTTGTACCCAAGTCGTCGGCACCTGAGCGCCAAGATACGCGCGGTGGTCGATTTCCTCGTCGATGCGTTCGGCGGTGTGCCGCCATGGGATCGGACTGAGGCGTCATAGCGGCGCTTAGCCTGCCATTCAATCTGCTTTCAATTTCCTGTCATAAAGCATCGTCAAACTGGCGGACTTTCGCGCTCAGCGCGCTCCTCTTCCTTTCCGGCCGGTTCTACGATGCCTCATCCGTTTGCCAGATTCGCGCTCGCCGCGACGTTATCGTCGTTGCTCGCCCTTGCCGCCTGCGGTGGCGACGGCGTGTCGTCCCCCGCCTCCAACAAGCCGGCGGACGACGCCTCGACGCCGGGCACGACACCCACGACCCCTGCCACGCCGACGACGCCTCCGCCCGCGACCACGCCGCCGACAACGACCACGCCACAGCCCGGCAAATGGCAGACGGCAGCGGCGGGCGACATGCTCGACGTGACGCTCGGCGAGCTGCATCCGGCGCAGGCCGCGCTCGGCTACGATCAGATCTATTACAAGCTCGGCCGCTATGAGCTGAAACCGAACAAGAAGTTTGACGATTTCTGCGCGGACGAAGGTTTCACCGGCGTGGCGGCGAGCGGCTATTCGTCGACATCGAAGCTGACCGACTCCACCAGCTTTACCTGCACGACGACGGACCCGGCGAAGCGCGACACGACGGTGCTGAACCCTGTCGTGATCGGCCCGAACGGCGACACGTTGTACCTGACTGACGGCCATCACGGCCTGTCGACGTACTACGAAGTACCGGACGGCGGCCCGGCGCTGCACGTGCACGTGGTCGTCAAGGCCAACCTGAGTGCCTACGCGGGCGACACGTTCTGGGCGGAGATGCAAAACCGCGGCTACACGCGACTGAAGGACGGCAACGGCGCGCCGATCAAGCCGGCGCAACTGCCAACCGGCCTGGGGCTACAGCTCGGCATGCAGAACGACAAATTCCGCTCGCTCGTCTACTTCACGCGCGACATCGGCTACAGCAAGCCGACGCCGTCGACGGACTTCCTCGAGTTCTACTGGGCCGACTGGTTGCGCACGTCGTTCCCGCTATCGAGCTACACGCTGACGACGCTCGGCACGACCGACCCAGATCCGGCAACGGCCGACACGGGCTACCTGAACGCCGTGTGGAATGCGTCGCAACAGATGGTTGCGTCAACGGACCCGGTGATTGACGGAAAGACCGGCACGGATCTCGGCCGGCTCGCGCAGATCAATAGCGGCAAGAAATATTCGAAGGGAGTCTTCGACGACTTGCGGCAACCGATCACTGCGGCGAGTCCCGGCAAGATCGCCTACGCGCTCGACTACAGGACGCGCCACGGTATTCAGTGACGTCGCACAATCGCTGACCGTTATTGAACTGCCACGCCGTCATCGAACTTGACTTGTTGCAACCCGTAGCGGGAAAATTACTGTTCCTTGCAGCCGCGCCCCGCGGCGACAAGTCGGTGTTCGCGTGCCTTCAATGGAGGTTCGTATGAGCTATCACCTGGAAGGTCGTCTGCTCGAAGTTTGCAACTGCAAAGTGCTTTGCCCCTGCTGGATCGGCGAAGACCCCGACAACGGCACCTGCGACACGATTATCGCGTGGCGTATAGACAAGGGAACGGTCGACGGTGTCGACGTGGGCGGCAATACCATCGCGGCCGTCGCCCATGTACCTGGCAACATCCTGCAAGGCAACTGGACTGCCGCGATCTATGTCGACGACCAGGCTTCAAAGGCGCAGGAAGAAGCCATGCTGAAGGTCTACACCGGCCAGGCCGGCGGCCCGGTTGCCGAGCTCGCCAAGCTCATCGGCCAGGTCGTATCCGTGGAGCGTGCGCCGATCCGCTTCACCGTGACCGCAGGCAAAGGCGAACTCGAGATCGGCACGAACTACTACGCCGAACTCGAACCCTATCTCGGCGCGACCGGTGGCCAGACCACCCTCTCCGACACCGTGTTCTCGACCGTGCCCGGCGCGCCGGTGTTTGTCGGCAAAGCCCCGACCTATCGATCGAAGAATCCCGCACTCGGCATCGACCTCGACATCAAAAACCACAACGCCCTGCAGAGCACGTTCGTCTTCGACGCATGAGCCCGACGACGGCAGGCCCGCCGCCGTCCCGCGCCTTGCGCCATGTTCAGGTGTTCCTGCCAGTCCTGGCTGCGCTCATTACGCTCGCATGGGTAGTGTTGTGGGCGTGGGCGCGCAGCCCATACGGACGCTATCTCGAGCACGGTGACTGGACAGCGTCAGGACCGGCGGCCTTTCTGTGCCGTGTCGTTCCCGCGGGCGACGTGGTCGTGCCCATGGTGCTCTACGCTGTCGCATGGATCCTCATGACAGCGGCCATGATGCTGCCGACCACCTTGCCCTTGTTCAATGCCTTCGACCGGTTGACGGCTGGACGCCCAGACCATGGGCGCCTTCTTATGTTGCTCGGCCTGGGCTACATGACGGTGTGGGGCGCCTTCGGCCTCCTGGCGCATGCGCTTCACAGTGCCGTGCTGTCCGTGCTCGCCAGCGTACCCACGCTGGCCTGGCATGGCTGGCTGATCGGCGTCGCGGTCATTGCGTTGGCTGGCGCATTTCAGTTCAGCAAGCTCAAGTACCGGTGCCTTGAAAAGTGCCGCACGCCCTTGAGCTTCGTCATCGAGCACTGGCGTGGGCAAGCGCAAGCGCGCAATGCGTTCGCGCTTGGCGCGCGGCACGGCCTGTTCTGCGTCGGGTGCTGCTGGGCGTTGATGCTATTGATGTTCGCGCTCGGTACCGGCAGCCTCGGCTGGATGCTCCTGCTTGCCGCCGTGATGGCGATCGAAAAGAACGTTCGCTGGGGCAAGCGTCTCAGCACGCCCCTCGGCGTGGCGCTTTTGTCGTGGGCCGTCGTTCTGGTCGTGATCCATGCATGAGGCGCGCGGTGGCCTGCTGATTTTGCAAACGACCGTGCTCACTGCTGTGGCGATGCTCGCCTTCGCGGCTAATTCGCTGCTGTGCCGGCTCGCGCTGCAGCGGGGGGCAATCGATCCGGTCAGCTTCGCCGGCATCAGGTTGGTGTCGGGAGCGATCATGCTCGCCGTCATCGTGCGGTTCAGGTCAGCACGGCCCGCGGCCCGCCATGCCGACTGGCTCGCCGCTGCCACGCTGTTTGCTTACGTCGCCTTCTTCTCCTTCGCGTATCTCACCTTGTCCGCAGGCACGGGCGCATTGATTCTGTTCGGCGCGGTTCAATTGACGATGTTCAGCGTGGGTTTGCGCTCCGGCGAAAAGTTCGGACCCCTAGCATGGCTCGGTCTCGCACTGGCAGTCGCAGGGCTTGTCTACCTGGTGTCGCCGGGGATCGCAGCGCCGCCGCTCGTTGGCGCTGCGTTGATGGCGATAGCGGGCGTCGCATGGGGCGTGTACTCGTTGCGTGGCCGCGGCGTGGCCGACCCGCTCGCAGCGACGGCGGGAAACTTCGCGCGGGCGGCCCCGCTTGGCCTCTTGATGAGCGTGCTTTTCATCACCGACGCCCGCGCTTACGCGAACGAGGCCGGGGTCGCCCTGGCGATTGCCTCCGGCGCGCTCACGTCCGGCATCGGGTATGTCATCTGGTATGCGGCGCTGAGCAAGCTGACCGCCCTGCGAGCCGCCACTGTCCAGTTGTCGGTGCCGCTGATCGCTGCGTTTGGCGGCGTGGCGTTCCTGTCGGAAGCGATCACGCCGCGCCTGGCTGCGGCTTCCGCTGCGATTCTTGGCGGTATCGCGATGGTGTTGGCCAGCAAGTCGCGTACATAGCGTCCATCGTGCGGGCGAAGCTCAAGGCTGCCCGCCCGGTTCAGATTAGCCAAACGTAAATGCATAGGCCTGCACGCCGGGATCCAGAAACTCGATCGAGAACGTGTGATCGGCGACCTCGCCGGTCTGCCGCACGAGTTGGTAAAGACGCTGTTCGGTCACGGTGCCGCTGCCGTCGGCGGCGACGTCGGTACCGTGGGCGGCGCCCGGTGCGGCACCATCCACGCTCACGCGAAAGCGAACCGGCTTGCCGTCCTGGCCCGGACCCAGCACGAGGTGCAGATCGCGTGCATGAAAGCGGTAGACGATGCGACCCGACGCTGCCGCGAGCGTCGCATGTTCGGCGCCCACCTTCCATGTGCCCGCCAGCCCCCAATCGTTGACGGCGGGTTGTGACGGCGCCGAATAGGTATGCACCTTGTCCTCTGCCTCACCACCGGGCGACGCGAAATTCTCCGCGCGCTCGTACCCGATATAGGTTTCCCCCGACTGCATATCGGCGTTGTCAGCCGCTGCCTGCACGCCTTGCGCACTCGTACCGGCAATGCCGAGCGCGACCTTCGACGCGCTTGCATGGCCCGCTTCAGCCAACAGTTGCTGGATCACCTTTTCGGACTCCGCATAGTCGCCTTCGCCAAAATGGTGATAGCGAATCTGCCCTTTCGCATCGACGAAATAGTGCGCCGGCCAGTACTGATTGTTCAGCGCGCGCCAGATCGCGTAGTTGTTGTCGATGGCGACGGGGTAGTCGACGCCGAGATCGTGGACGGCCTTCTTGACGTTGTCGATATTGCGCTCGAACGCGAATTCCGGCGCATGCACGCCAATCACAACGAGACCCTGATCCTTATATTTCTGCGCCCACGCTTTGACGTACGGCAGCGAACGCAGGCAGTTGATACACGAGTACGTCCAGAAGTCGACCAGAACGACCTTGCCACGCAGGTCCTGAACCGTCAGCGGCGGTGAATTCAGCCATTGGACCGCGCCGTTCAGCGTCGGCAACACGCCTTCGACCGGCAATGGGGCCGCGCCGCCCGGCGTGGCTTGCGCGGTGTGCATCATCGCGCCGGCGTCGATGGCGGCGCTTGCATCGGCGGCGGGGTTGGCCGTCATCACGGCATCGTTGCCTGCTGTGTGGGTCGCCCCATTGGCCGCCTGATTGCCCACGCTACCGGCTGCCACCGGATTGGCCGGCGTCGCACCCGGCGAAAACTTGTCCACCAGTTTCTGTTCGATACCACCGGTGGCGATGGTCGATACACGCGCCAGCACACCTGTGTCGAAACCGAACGCAATCGCCACCACGCCACATAACATCGCCGCACCGATCCCGCGGCGGATCCATTCGCCGGCACCCAGCGAGCGCTTCATCGCCGTGAACACGCGCCCCCCGATCAGCAGCGCCACTGCAAGCGAAGTCGCCGCACCGGCCGCATAGGCGGCCAGCAACAGCGTGGTGCCGACGCTGGCGCCTCGCAGTGCCGCACCGGTCAGCACCAGGCCGAGAATGGGACCGGCGCACGGCGCCCACAGCAGGCCGGTCGCGATGCCCAGCAAAAATGACGAACCAGCGGACGAACCGGTGCGACCCTGCTGACCGTCTCTCTGCGCGAAGTTCGACAGGCGGTTGCCGGCGCTCACCAGCGGGCGCATCAAATGATCGGCGAAACGCGGCAAGAGCAGCGTCAGGCCGAAGACGGCGAGCAAGGCGATCGCGAGCCAGCGGCCGTACTGGTTAGCCTGGGTGACCCAGCCGCCGCCCACGGCGGCCAGGGTCGCGACGATGGCGAACGTCAGCGCCATGCCCGCGAGCAACGGCAAGCCGCTGCGCACGAACGGCTGATCGGCGCGCGCGAAAACAAACGGCAGCACCGGCAGGATGCACGGACTGAGAATCGTGAGGGCGCCGCCGAGATAGGCGAGAACGATGAGTAGCATGTCGGTTCCGGGCTTGGGTGCCAGTGGTTGATGAAAGTGGCCCTATCCTAGAGCGCGCGGGATGTCGAAGTCCTCACGAAAAGTTAAATTAAATGTGATAACTCGCCGCCCAAAAATTTTGCACAATGGCGCAACGGCGCGCTGTTGCCGGCGCCCGTTCTTTCCACCGCTGTGAACCACGGCCCTCACCTGCGTCTAAAACCCTCCATGGACCACCCGAAGCGCATCCTGATCGTCGAAGACGACGTCGACATCGCCAACGTGCTGAGCCTTCATCTGCGCGACGAACGCTACGAAGTCGTGCACAGCGCCGACGGCGACGAAGGGTTGCGCCTGCTGGAGCAAGGTGGCTGGGACGCGCTGATCCTCGACCTGATGCTGCCCGGCGTCGACGGTCTGGAAATCTGCCGCCGCGCCCGGGCGATGACACGCTACACGCCCATCATCATCACCAGCGCGCGTTCGAGCGAAGTCCACCGGATTCTCGGTCTCGAACTCGGCGCCGACGACTACCTGGCCAAGCCGTTCTCGGTCCTCGAACTGGTGGCGCGCGTCAAGGCCTTGCTGCGGCGCGTCGAAGCCATGGCGAAAGACTCGCGAATCGACGCGGGCAGTCTGCAGATTGCCGGCCTGACGATCGATCCACTGACGCGTGAGGCCGCCGTCGACGGCAAGCCCATCGAACTGACGCCGCGTGAATTCGACCTGCTCTATTTTTTCGCGCAGCATCCAGGCAAAGTGTTTTCGCGGATGGACCTGCTCAATGCCGTGTGGGGCTATCAGCACGAAGGCTACGAACACACGGTCAACACCCACATCAACCGGCTGCGCGCGAAGATCGAGACCGATCCCGCCCAACCCGAGCGCATCCTGACGGTCTGGGGGCGCGGCTACAAGCTGGCGGTGCCAGGCATTCCGGGCGATGGGCCGGCGTCCGGCACCGCCCATCAGGACGCGCCGTGAATCTGACACTGACCCAGCGACTCTCGCTCGTGTTCTCCGCGCTGTTGCTGGCGTGCTGCGGCGCGTCGGCGTGGCTGCAGATCCGTTCGAGCGACCTGCACGAAAAGGAAGTCGTGCAAAGCCTGTCGCGCGACCTCGCTGACCATATCGCGCACCGCACCACCTTGATGGATGCGAACGGCCTGCGTCCCGACGCGGTGCGCCAGCTATTCGGTCAGTTGATGATGGTGAATCCGAGCGTCGAGGTGTACCTGCTCGACAACCAGGGGCGCATCAAGGGCGACGACGCCCCGGCGGGCCACGTCAAGCGCGAGCAGGTGGATCTCGCGCCGATCCGGCAATTCATCGCCGGCGATGCGTTGCCGATCCTCGGCGACGACCCGCGCAGCCTCGACGGAAAAAAGGTCTTCAGCGCCGCACCGCTGCAACTGAGCGGCCAGCAACCCTCCGGCTATATTTATGTCGTCCTGCTCGGCGAGGCGCACGACGCGCTCGCCGCACGCGTGGCCGCCAGTTCTGTCCTGCGCAACACGCTGTGGTCGATGGCGCTGGTCGCGCTGCTCGGTTTGCTCGCGGGTTTGACGGCCTTCGGCCTGATCACGCGGCCGCTGCGCCGCCTGACCGACGCCATGCGCCGTTTCGATGCCGACGGCGAGCCCGACTCCCAGCCGACCGTGCCGCGCTCAGCGCCGGCCGGACAGCGCGACGAAATCGCCGTGCTCGAAACAACCTTCGCGCAGATGGCGAACCGCATCGGCGACCAGTGGCGTGCGCTGACGCGACAGGACCAGCAGCGGCGCGAGCTGATCGCCAATATTTCGCACGACCTGCGCACCCCGCTCACCTCTTTGCACGGCTACCTGGAGACGCTGTCGCTCAAGGCCGACACGCTCAGCGAAACAGAGCGCAAACGCTATCTGGCGATTGCACTGGCGCAAAGCGTCAAGGTCGGGCGGCTCGCTCAGGCGCTATTCGAACTGGCCCGGCTCGAACACGGCAACGTGCAACCCGCGCTCGAACAATTCTCGCTGATCGATCTGGTCCAGGACGTCTTCCAGAAATTCGAGCTGCCGGCCGAGGCGCGCCACATCCGGCTGCGTGCCGGCATTCCGCCGCGCCTGCCGAACGTCTATGCCGATCTCGGCATGATCGAGCGGGTGCTGACGAACCTGCTCGACAACGCGATTCGCCACACCCCCGCCAACGGCGAGATCGACGTCGATCTCGCGCACAAGGACGGCAAGGTATCGGTCACGGTCAGCGACACCGGTCCTGGCATTCCAGCGGAGCAGCGCGAAGGCCTGTTCGAACGCCCGTTTAGCTCAGGCGGCGCACATCGCGGCGGCGGACTCGGCTTGCTGATCGTGCAGCGCATGCTGCAATTGCATCATAGTCAGATACGATTCATCGAACGCGCCGGAACCGGCACGACGTTCTGCTTCGAACTGCCGACGACCGAAAAGCCGGCTGTCGCCGGTATCCCATCCTGACTCATCGTGCGAACGCGCCGCGGGCTTATATCCCGTTGAACACAACGGTCGAGAGGTCCAGTGTCCACGTCACCCGTCAGCTGAGCGTCGACTCTGGCCTTGAGCAAGCGTACCGACGTGTCCGCACTGGGTATCTATCGCTCGCTTCGGGTCGCAGCGGTACGCCGGACGTGCCGGCCCAAGTCGTGTCCGGAGCAGCTTCCGCGTGTGCCGCAGCGGAAGCGTTGCAGAGATTAGCCCGATTGTTTTCTGGCACGTTTGTCCTATCGTTAATTTGTCGAGTCCTTCTGACCCTCGGAGGTTGACTCGATCGGAACCGGTACCGGGTTGTGCATCCGCTGTAGGGTCGAATTTCCCACTAGTGGCGTATGGTCGGGAATCGATTCGTTCGGCGTCTATGTCCTGTACGCCGACTGCGGTCGCAGGAACGCGTTCATCAGCGTTGGACCGAAGCGTGGGCCAGACTGGGAAGTAGCGTTTCATGGGCGCTCGCACGCAAGGCCGCCGCGCACGATGCCTTCTTTTTATCTGGAGACCAACATGAAGACACTGACCGCCTTGCTTGCTGCCTTCGTTATCTGTTCGACGGCGTCAGCCCAAAACGTTCCCGCGCAGCCCGCAGCCGAGCAGCCTGCGCAAACGGAAAACGCGCCCGCGATGGCCACAGCGGCAGCCTCGGCGGCCCCAGCCGCCGGCGACAACAAGCTCTGCCAGATGATGCATGGCCATACTTGCCATCTACGCGACAAGAGCCTCGAACTGGGCGCGCACTGCATGTGCGGCGATCACCCCGGCACCGTCGGCACTCAGTAGCACCGCATCCGAAGTAGCCGATGACCACCGGTGCAGCGTCAGGGCCCGCCCGACGAAAACCACGCCGCGAGAAAATCCAGCATTGTTCGCAGCGTGGCCGGCAGATGCTGGCGTGACGTATAGACCGCGTGGATGCCCATGTCCTGCGGCCGGTACAGCGGCAGCAAGGACACCAGCTTGCCGGCGGCAATGAGTGGCGCCGCCGCAAAAACAGGCTGCATGGTGATGCCGACTCCGTGAACCGCGGCCTCGAGCAGGACCGTCGATTCGTTCGCGCTCAAGTTGCCGCTGACCGGAATGTTGAGTGGCTCGCCCTCGTAATCGAACACCCACAAACTCTTGCCGAAATACGAGTACGTCAGGCAGTTATGCAGCGCCAGATCTTCGGCGCGTCGCGGTTTGCCTCGTGCTTCGAGATACTCGGGCGACGCGCACACCACCGACGGGCAGTTCGCTAACGGCCTCGCAATCAGATTCGGGTCGAGATGGTTCGTAATGCGGATCGCCAGGTCGATCCGATCTTCGACGAGATTCACCGTCTGATTGGCAATCTGCAAGTCCACTGCCGTGCGCGGGTAGCGCTGCAGGTAGTCCGCCAACGCCGGCGCCAGCATCTGTTGCCCGAGCGACTGCGAGCACGCAATGCGTAGCATGCCGCGCGGCTCGTCCGTCTGCGGATCCGCAACCATCGGCATCTGCTCCGCCAGCGCGCGTATCTCCCGGCAGCGAGCGAGCGTCGCTTCGCCGGCCGCGGTCAGTCCAAGCTTGCGTGTCGTGCGATGCAGGAGCCGCGCCCCAGCCCACGTTTCCATCTGGGCCAGATAGCGCGTCACCATGGCGCGCGACATATCCAGCGCATTGGCCGCACCGATCAGACTCCCCCGCTCGACAATGGCAACAAAAACCTCGGCAGCAACGATGCGATCCACGATTCGTCCGATTCAAGAAATCAATAGTTTCACGGCAAGCGGTTTTTCAACCGAATCATGCAACATATTCTCCCAAAACCTGTTCACTCTCCAGACCAAGGACAACCGTGTTGCTTCGCCGCGCTGTTTTTACCGTTGCCTTCGCCGCCATGGCGTTCGGCGCGCTTTCGTCCGCCGCCGCCTCGGCCCAGCCGCTTGACCTCGAGGTCTACAACCCGGGTGAGCACGCCGTCTTCCCCGTTTCTTCCGAAATCATCACGGGCAAGCACGACGCCATCCTGATCGACGCGCAGTTTCAGCGCGACGATGCCGAAGCGCTCGTGCAGAAGATCAAAGCCAGTGGCAAAAAGTTGACCGCGGTCTACATCAGCCAAAGTGACCCGGACTATTACTTCGGGCTCGACGTGATTCACGCCGCCTTCCCGCAAGCGAAGATTGTCGCGACGAAGGAGACGGTGGCCGGGATCAAGGCCACCATGGACGGCAAATTCGCCTACTGGGGGCCGATTCTGAAGGGCAATGCGCCGAAGAAGCTCGTCCTGCCGGAAGTCATGAGCGGTCAGCGCCTGATGCTTGAAGGCAAGGCCCTCGAGATCAAAGGGCTCAACGGCCCGAGTCCGGAGCGAAGCTACGTCTGGATTCCATCGCTGAAGACCGTGGTGGGCGGTGTGGTGGTGGCGAGCGGCATCCATGTCTGGACGGCCGATACGCAGACGCCTGAATCTCGCGCGAACTGGCAGGCGACGCTCCGTGGCATTGAAGCGCTCAAGCCCGTGACCGTGGTGCCAGGCCATTATCTCGGCGATATGCCGAAGGGCATCGCGGCGGTGACATTCACCTCGGACTATCTCACCACGTTCGAACAGGCCGCTGCCAAGGCGGATAACTCAGCGGCGTTGGTCGCCGCCATGAAACAGGCCTACCCTGGCCTCGGCGACGACTCTTCGCTGGAATTGAGCGCCAAGGTCGTCAAGGGCGAAATGAAGTGGCCACAGTAAGCCACGTCTTTAAACCATACAGAGAACACACTATGACCGTGCTGCACTACATTTTCGATCCGCTGTGTGGCTGGTGCTACGCGGCTGCACCACTCGTCGCGGCGGCCCGCGAGGTTCCCGGACTCGCCGTTCAATTCCATGGCGGCGGCATGCTCACGGGCGCCAACCGCAGGCCGATTACGCCGGAGTGGCGCACGTACGTGATGCCGCACGACCGGCGCATCGAGGACCTCACCGGCCAGCCGTTCGGCACCGCTTATTTCGACGGGCTGTTGCGTGATACCGGTGCCATCATGGACTCGGAGCCTCCGACAACAGCCGTGCTCGCCGCCGACGCATTGGCGGATCGCGGCCTCGACATGATTGCGCGGCTGCAGCGCGCCCATTATGTCGAAGGACGACGCATCGCCGATCCCGGCGTGCTCGTCGAACTGGCCACGGAACTCGGTCTCGACGCAGCCGCATTCCAGCAAGCCTTCACGCGGCTGAGCGGCGACGCGACCCGGGAGCATATTGCAGAGAGCCGCCGGCTGCTCGCGCAAGTCGGTGGCCAGGGTTTTCCGACGTTCGCACTTGAGCGAAACAGCGGACAGTTCGACACCTTGGACATGGGCCGCTGGCTCGGGCAGCCGGCAGCGTGGGCAAGCCATCTGGCGGGCTTAATGAAGGCCTAGGTTGGTGCGCTCTATTCCGAGCCTTGCAGCACTGCGGTCGCAGCGGTACTCGCCGCGATGACCGCGACGATGGCGGAATAGAGCCAGACTGAAGGCGGCGGAAGCTGCCTTCAGTCGTTACTATGCAAGCTCGTATTCAGTCCACCCCAACGGGAGGCATCAGTCGGTAGCACCTCGACTGCACCGGTCTGACTGTTGCGACGAAATAGCAGGCCCGATTGACCGGATAACTGCCTTGCCGACACGACCTTACCGTCGGGCATCTTCACCTTCGTACCGGCCGTGACATAAAGACCGGCTTCGACGATACACTCGTCTCCAAGTGAAATGCCTATACCAGCGTTGGCCCCGAGCAGGCTGCGTTCGCCGATCGAGTTCCTGGTTTTACCTCCGCCCGACAGCGTTCCCATGATGGAAGAGCCAGCACCGACGTCGGAGTTCTTGCCCACCGTCACGCCTGGTGTCACACGGCCTTCGACCATCGACTCGCCGAGCGTACCCGCGTTGAAGTTGACGAAGCCCTCATGCATCACGGTTGTACCCGATGCCAGGTGGGCGCCGAGCCTGACGCGGTCCGCGTCGGCAACCCGCACGCCCTCAGGCACGACGTAGTCTGTCATGCGCGGAAATTTATCTACCGACGACACCGTCAGATGGTGGTATTCGGACGCTAGCCGGTGCCGCAAATCATCCACATTGCCGGGGAACACAGGACCTGCGGATGTCCACGCAATATTGGGCAACAGACCGAAAATGCCGTCGAGATTGATTTCGTTAGGTTTGACGGTTCTTTCGGATAGCAGGTGCAAACGCAGATACGCGTCCTCCGTCGAAACGGGTGGCGCGTCGAGCGATTCGATCACGACATCGACGAAATCACCCGCTATCAGGCCGACTTTTTCCGCGAGGCAACTACGCTTTTTTCCGGCGCCAGAAACGGGAAACCAGACGTCAATCGTCTTGCCCGTACCCGTATCACGGTACCTGTGGCCGGTTCGCTGAATAGCCATCGAAAAGTCCTCCTACGTCATGCGGCGATTGATCGGGACACGTCAGTTGGGCAGGCGTTGCTTGCAACCGGTGGCTCAGGGAATCATAGCCGAACGACCCCGGATGCCGATGCCGGTCAATGCCCACGGGGCTCACGCCACCGCGATTGCCGGCGCTCGCTCGATCAGCGATCTGATCTGCTCCTGATCGGCCGGTGTCGCCGGGTTGTAGACGACCATCTGAAGATCCGGCCGCCCATCGACAGCGAACGACGAGTATTCCAGCGAGATCGGCCCCAGCACGGGGTGGCGGATGTGCTTGACCCCGTCGCCGTGGGTTTGCACCTCATTGTCCCGCCACATGGCGGCGAACTCGGGACTGGACCGGCACAGTTCATCGACGAGCGGCGCCACTTCGGCGTCGGCGCCTGCGCGTGCGGCATCGGTCCGGAAGGCGCTCACCACGACGCGGGCCACGCTGGTCCAATCGAACTGCGCGGCACGGACGCGAGGATCGCAGAAGATCATGCGCAAGATGTTGCGTTTTTCGGGTGGCAGGGTGCTGTAGTCGTTGAGCACGGTCGCGGCCGCGCGGTTCCAGGCAACCACGTCCCATGTCGCAGTCCTGACGATCGCCGGGCTATAGGGCAGCGCATCGAGCAGGCGCTGCAGGCGCGGCGTGATCGCATCACCGCCGCGATAGCGGACTTCGGGTGGATGGCCGAGACCGAGCAGAAACACGTGTTCGCGCTCGACCTCGGTCAGCATCAGTGCCGCCGCGATGCGGTCCAGCACGTCCGCTGACGGATTGCCGCCGCGCCCCTGCTCGAGCCACGTGTACCAGGCCACGCTGATATTGGCGCGCTGCGCCACCTCCTCCCGGCGCAGCCCTGCCGTCCGCCGCCGACCACCGGCAATGCCGAAGGACGCGGGGTCGAGTTTCGTCCGCCGGTTCTTCAGATAGTTGCCGAGCCGATTGTCGCCGTCATTCTCGTTCGTCTGAGCCATGCTTAACCTGTTAGGACGTATACATGGATAACGTCACCACTTTAACAGGATGATTTTGCCTCGTACATTGTGCTTTGTCGATCGCCGATCGATTGATTGATTGGGAGAAAACATCACATGCGCGTCTTTGTTACGGGAGCCACCGGCTTCGTACCGCAATTGGGGGCAAGACGTGCCAGGAGGACTACAATCATCTATGGCCCTAATCATGCATTGGCTGTGTGCCGGCTTCGACCGGCGCATTGACAAACCGGTCACCCCGGTTCGCGGTGGATCAGCGGTTTAAGCACTGCCGATCGCAGCCAGCCACGCGTGGCGTCCCGGCCAAGGAGGCGCGATGCGTTTGCAACCAGGCTCCCGCGTGCCCTTCAAACGCACCGGAATTGCGGTTGCGGTCGTCGTCGGCTGCCTGATCGTCGCCGGGCGCATCACCGGCGTCGTGGTCGACTGGCTGTGGTTTTCTTCAATCGGTTATGCCGGCGTTTTCTGGACGACTGTCTCCGCCAAGGCGCTCCTCTTTGCCGCCGTGTTCGCAGCGTCGTCGAGCGTGATCGCCGCATCGGGGTTCCTTGCGCATCGTTACGCGAGGCGTCCCGGTAGCTGGCAAGTGGAAACGGCCCGTCTGTCAGGTACGCCGGAGTTCATCAGTGAACTGGCAGACCAGCTCGCACCGCGCATTCCCTGGCGCATCAGCATTGCCGGTAGCGCTATCGTCCTGGGGCTGCTCATCGCCGCCGGCCAGATCTCCAACTGGGACCTGGTGCTGCGCTTCCTTCATCAGGTGCCCTACGGCGAGCACGATCCTGTCTTCGGCCAGGACATCGGCTTCTATCTGTTCTCGCTGCCCGCCTATCTTGCGTTCAAGAACTGGCTGCTGCAGTTGCTCTTTTGCAGTGCGATCGTTGCAGCCGTGGTCTACGGCGTACGCGGCGACATCACGTTCGAGCGGCCGCCGTGCCGACTCTCGGCCGCTGCCGCCGCTCATGGTTCCGCGCTGCTCGGTGTGTTCTTCGTCCTGAAGGCCGGGTCCTACGCACTCGACCGCTTTTTGCTGCTCTACGACGATAACGGCGTCGTGGTCGGCGCCGGGTATACCGACATCCACGTCGAGCTCCCGGTCTTGTGGGTGCTCATCGGCCTTGCCGGCGCCGCAGCCGTTGCGTCGTGGATCAATATGCGCCGGCGCGACTATCGCGTTCCGGCCGCTTCGCTGGTGCTGGTGTTCGGCACCTCGTTCGTGTTCGCCCTGATCTACCCAGCGCTGTTCCAGCGCCTCTATGTCAAACCGAGCGAGCTGCAACTGGAGACGCCCTATATCCAGCACAATATCGCGCTAACGCGCATGGCCTACGGCCTCAACCAGATCGCGGTCAAGCCGTTTCCAGCCGAGCAGGAATTGAATCTCACCTCGCTCGAGGCCAATCGCGCGACCATCGACAACATTCGGCTGTGGGACGTGCAGCCGCTGATGGATACCTACGCGCAGTTGCAGGAGATCAGGACTTACTACAAATTCCTCTCCGTCGACATCGACCGCTACCGGCTCGAAGCCGGTTACCGGCAGGTGATGCTGTCAGCCCGCGAACTGGAGCCGTCGATGCTTCCCGCGAATGCCCAGACCTGGGTGAACCTGCACCTCCTGTTCACGCACGGCAACGGCGTCGTGATGTCGCCCGTCACTGAAAAATCGACGGAAGGTTTGCCCTCCTTCTATCTGCAGGATATTCCGCCGGTTGCTCACGGCGGGCCTGCCATTCGCGAGCCGCGGCTGTATTTCGGTGAAGGGGGTGAAGGCTACGTCATCGTCAAGGGCAGCGTCGCCGAATTCGACTACCCCAAGGGCAAGGACAACGTTTACACCAAGTACAGCGGGAGCGATGGTATTGCCATCGGCAGCACCGCGCGCCGCAGCCTCTTCGCCTGGCAGTTCGACGATCCGAACATCCTGCTAACCGACTACGTCACGAGCACTAGCCGCATCCTGCTGCACCGTAACATTCAGGACCGGGTGCGCACGATCGCGCCGTTCCTCACCCTCGACCATGATCCGTATCTCGTCATCAGCAACGGGCGCCTTTTCTGGATGCAGGACGCCTATACGACTAGCCGCTGGTTCCCGTACGCGCAGCCGGGTTTCGGCGATGACGCCAACTATATTCGTAACGCAGTCAAGGTGGTGATCGACGCGTATAACGGCACGGTTTATTTCTATGTCAGCGATCCTAATGATCCAATCATACGGACTTACCAGCGCATCTTCCCAAGCCTGTTCAAGTCGCTCGCGGCGATGCCCGCAGACCTGCAGCAACATATCCGCTACCCCGAAGACCTGTTCCAGATTCAGGCGCAACTTTATCGGGCTTACCACATGGATGCGGCGGAGGTTTTCTACAACCGCGAAGATCTCTGGCAGTTCCCGCGGGAACTGATTGGCATTGATGGTGGGGGTGGGAGTAGTCCCGGCACACCGATGACGCCCTACTACATGATCATGCGGCTGCCCGACGAACCGCGCGAGGAGTTCGTCCTGATACTGCCGATGGTGCCCAGCCAGCGCGATAATATGATCGCGTGGCTTGCGGCGCGTTGCGATCCACCCAACTACGGCAAGCTTATTGTCTACGCGTTCCCGAAGGACAAGCTCGTCTATGGGCCGTTCCAGATCGAGGCTCGGATTCAGCAGAACACCGAGATTTCGCAGCAGATTTCGCTGTGGAACCAGATGGGTTCGCGCGTCATTCGCGGCCATCTTCTCGTCGTGCCGATTGAAAACTCCATTCTCTACGTCTCTCCGCTGTACTTGCGCGCGGAGTCGGGTCAGTTACCCGAGTTGAAGCGGGTCATCGCCGCGTATGGGGACCGGGTGGTGATGGAGGAAACCTTAGGCGGCGCACTGGCGGCGCTCTTCAAGGAAAGCGCTCCGCTCGCCTCGCCGCCGCAGGGCACGGCGGACGCGCGTGCGCGAGAAGCGCTGGCACACTACAACCGTGCGATCGAGCGATTGAAGGCGGGAGACTGGAGTGGCTTCGGCGCGGAACTGGATGCGTTGCGGCCACTGCTCGAGGCGCTGGGTGGGGGTCGTACGGAGGGGCAGAAGTAATGAGCGAGCCATTGGATCGAAGACGTCACCGACCGTCTCATCCGATTGCTTTCGATGCCGGAGCGAATACCCGACTCATATGAGCCGCCTCGACGCATACCGTGGTCGACGGCGGCGCGTCACGATTCGTCATTCCTTGCTGGACTGCGCTGCGGCTTGCTCGATCAGCTTCGCGACCTCAGCCGGGTGCGACATGTAGGCCACATGGCTCGAGCTGATCTCGACCGTCTTGCTGCCCGCGCGCTGGGTCATGAAGCGTTCCAGATCGGGATTGATCGCACGGTCCGCGGTTGCCACGACAGCCCAGCTCGGCTTCGTTCTCCACGCGGCGTGTGTGATTGGCACGCCGAACGATTGCGCGGCGGGTGTGACCTGCGAGATGGCCATGAAGTTGGTCTCGGCGGCGGGCAGGTCGGCAGCGAAATCCTGATGGAAGTTGGCCGGATCGATGTACAGGTGGCCGTCGGCAGTCGCCTTGATGGCCGTGGTGGCGGGCGGCATCTTTTTGGTCAGCTCGAGCGGGCTTTCTCCCGTGTCCGGCTGGAACGCGGCCACGTAGACGAGGCCGGCGACCTTGTCGTCGTTGCCGGCCTCGGTCACCACCGCGCCGCCGTAGCTGTGGCCAACGAGGATGCTCGGGCCGTCCTGCGCATCGACAACGCGGGTGGTTGCCTTCACGTCGTCGTCGAACGAGGTTTCCGGCTCCTGCACTACGGAGACCTTGTAGCCGTCGCGCGTGAGGATCTTCGACACGGCCTGCCAGCCCGAGCCGTCGGCAAAATAGCCGTGGACGAGGACGACGTTCTTGACCGGGGCGGCCGTGGCGGCTTGCGAGCCGAGGGCGGCGGCGGAAAGGGCAACGGCGGCGGCGATGCGGGTTACGTATGAGGAAAGTTTCATTTTCATGCTCCAGAGAGTGGGTAACTGAGAACTCGACAGGACATTTCCCGTTCGATGTAGCCATCCTACTAGTAGGATGGCAAAAGCGCAAGAAAATCTTTGAGTCTGGAAATTGGTCCTCATTCCGCGTAGACTGCTCAATATTCAACCGACTAGATGGTAGGGGAAATGACGGCAACTGGAGACCTGACGGCAGACAGGATCGTTGCAGCGGGACGGCAACTCATCATGCGGCGCGGCTATAGCGGGTTTAGCTATGCCGACGTCGCCGAAGCGATCAACATTCGCAAGGCGAGCATTCACCATCACTTCCCCGCCAAGACAGATCTCGTGATCGCTGTGCTGAACGAGTGGCAGGAAGCGTTTGACGCCGACGTGGCGTCACTTCAGGCGAGCGGTGCGGACGCCATTGCCCAGTTGCGTGCCTACATTGGCCATTGGGAACGCTGCATTGCGGATGACTCTGCTCCGTTCTGCGTAGCGGGCATGCTTGGCGCCGAGCTCCCATCGCTTCCGGAGGAAGTGGCACACGTGGTGAAAGCGTTCTTCGATAACCTCACTTCGTGGCTTGAGCAGGTGCTCGAGTCGGGTGTGGAAAGCAAGCTCATCAAACTGGATTCATCGGTTCAAACCGAGGCTGCCACGCTGGTGTCGCTGGTCTACGGCGCCATGCTTGCGGCACGGGCTTGTGGCAACGTCGCGCTATTCAAGGATGTCACTGATGGCGCGGTGGAAAGATTAGTGAAGCCGCGCAAACGCACACGATCCGCCTGACGTACCGTGCACGTGCATCGTCTTTTGATGAGCAACAATTCACTGGGTAGATGCGCCGATTGAAAACTCCATCCTCTACGTCTCTCCGCTTTACTTGCGTGCGGAGTCGGGGCAGTTACCCGAGTTGAAGCGGGTCATCGCCGCGTATGGGGACCGGGTGGTGATGGAGGAAACCTTAGGCGGCGCACTGGCGGCGCTCTTCAAGGAAAGCGCCCCGCTCGCCTCGCCGCCGCAGGGCACGGCGGACGCGCGTGCCCGCGAGGCGCTGGCACACTACAACCGTGCGATCGAGCGATTGAAGGCGGGAGACTAGAGTGGCTTCGGCGTGGAACTGGATGCGTTGCGGCCACTGCTCGAGGCGCTCGGTGGTAGTCGGTCGGACGGGCAAAAGTGAATCGACAGGCACGCCCGCTTAAGAAAGCGCACGTGCCAGAACCTCAGACTGATGCCGGAAAGGAATTAGAACCGATGCACAATCCCGACCTGTACACCGCGTGCGTCCGCGCCTGGGTAAGCGAGGGGCAAGCCGGGATTCGCCGCGCCTGCGAGCGTATAACTCGCCTCGTTTCGATTCCGCAGGAAGGACAGGGCTCCATAAAAGTTGGTGCGTTTTGACAGGTCGTACTCGTACAGCAGGCCGACCTGATCCGCGTTGTTGTCCTGTGAGGTGCGGTCACGCAGGATCGCGTAGCCAAGCGCGAGACTGTTGGTGGCGTTGAACTGGTACTTGGCAGACAGGCCGTACACCCGTGCATCGATGTCGATATCATCCCACTTCACGGCGGAATAGCCGCCATAGACGGTTGCCTTGCCGATCGCATACGACACGCCCGCCATGATCGTGTGATCCGTCGTCGTTGCATCCGCGTTCTTTAGCCACTGGCCGGCTACGAAAGCGGCAAACGGTCCGTGTTCGTAAGTCACGTCGAACTGCTTGCTGGAACCTGCGGACTGGAAGCCGCCGGCATCGCCCAGTCCGATATAGACCCCCGCCTGGAATCCGCCGACTTCCGGACTCATATAGGACACCGTGTTGCTCGTGCGGTAGGCAAACGTCGTCAGGTTATCCATGCCGGATGCCTGAGTCACACCGCCGAACGCGTCCTGCCCGCTCTGGTCGTAAAACAGCGGAGAATTCTGGCGCCCCGCTCGCACCTGCCCCCACGAACCCGACAAACCCACCCACGCTTGCCGGTTGAACATCGAGTTACTCTCGGCAAGCGTGCCGTCGTTCGGATTGAAGCCGTTTTCAAGGTCGAAGATGACCTTCTGGCCGCCGCCGATATCTTCCGAGCCTTTCAAACCGAACCGGCTGCCCCACTGGCCACTCGAGCCGAGCGCAGCGGTATAACCGTTGCCGGTGTTGACATATTGGGCGAATTCGTCAATCAACCCGTACAGCGTCACGTTATCCTGCGCAAACGCGTAGTGAGGCGCCAGCAGAATCGTGGTCGCGCACGCGAGCTGCATGCCGTAGCCAACGTAGGAGAAGGCGTGGCATAAGCTATTTTTTTTCATAATTAGCATTACTATTCAAATAAATTAAAGGTATTAACGTGCCACTCGATGCCGAGGTGGCTGGCGTGCGCCGCGGTGTTCAGTCTGGAAAAACGGGGAGTGGCGGTCTTCCGTGCCGGTCGTACACGGTGCGGATGCCGGGGACACGTACGGCAACGGGCCGTGCGTGTCAGCGGAAGACCTTAAGAGGAAGCGCTTACGCGTACTTCAACTACGTGCTTTGCGTTGCTCGACCGGAAGAATGAGATGCTTCGGGATAATGCGCGAGGAGTTGCGAGCACCCGCGTAATAAAGCACCGCGGGTACGATAAGACCGAGAATCCACGAGATGTCCGTTCCACCGAGTGCGTCGACGAGCGGCCCCGTATAGAAGCTGGTCGAAATGAATGGCATCTGAACCAGCACCCCGACGACATAGATCGCGATGGCCATGCCATTCCAGCGGCCGTACCGGCCGTCCGGATTCGAGAGCGCCGGGACGTCGTAGCGCGATTTCGTAAAGCAGTAGTAGTCCACGAGGTTGATCGCGCTCCACGGCGTGAAGAAGGCGAGCAGGAACAGGATGAACGCGCTGAATTCCTTCAGGAACGAATGGCGGCCCGCCAGCGCGACCAGCGTCGATACCCCCACCATGCCCAGGATATAAAACAGGCGGTGACGAGTCGATATCGTGCGTTGACCGCGAAAGCCGCTGACGATTGTCGCCATCGACATGAAGCTGCCGTAGGCGTTGAGCGTCGTCACCGTCACCTTGCCGAAGGCGATGCTGAAGTAAAGCAGCGCGGCGACTGCGCCGCTCGCGCCGAGTCCGACGATGTACGACACCTCATGGTGCGAGAACTGGCTTCCAGCGAGTGCCGCAGCGAACACGCCGAAGGTCATGGCGGCCTGTGCGCCGATCACTGAGCCGAGCCCCACGGCAAAAAACGTCCGCACCGACGAAGTCGAGCGCGGCAGATAACGCGAGTAGTCTGCGACGTACGGGCCGAATGCGATCTGCCACGAGGCGGACAGCGACATCGAAAGCAGGAAACTGGCGAGCGTAAAGTGCCGGTTCGCGAGCAGCGCACCGACGTCGTGACGCGCGAAGAGCTGTGCAAACATGAAGACAAAGGCCGCGACACCCACCACGCTCGCAATGCGCCCGATGAAGTGAATCGAGCGGTAGCCGAAGATCGTCAGGAGCACGATCACGGCGGCGAACATCACGATGCCGACCGCGTCGTCAACGTTGAAAAGCTGGGCGACCGCCTGGCCGGCCAGCACCGAACCGCTTGCCGAAAAGCCGACATACATCAGGCACACGAGCACGATGGGGATCATCGCGCCGTACACGCCGAACTGCACCCGGCTCGAGATCATCTGCGGGAGGCCGAGTTGGGGTCCCTGAGCGCCGTGCAGTGCCATCACGGTTCCACCGATAAGCTGCCCGATCACCAAGGCGACGAGCGACCAGAACACGTCCCCGCCAAGTACGACAGCGAGCGCGCCCGTCACGATAGCCGTGATCTGCAGGTTGGCCGATAGCCAGAGCGTGAACTGGCTAAACAGGCTGCCATGCCTTTCCGCATCGGGGATGTAGTCGATCGAGCGGGATTCGATCAACGCGCTGCTAGCCGGGTTTTCGGTGGGAATTGCCACGGAACATTCTCCAGAACGCTTCAGATGCCGCTGGCTCGACGTTGAGTCGGGCGAACGGACTATTGGTGTTACGGGTGTGGCGGCGCGCGCCGCCCCATTTATCTATCTGGCGAATCGGCGGCGAGCAGCGGTTTGCTCGCTTGGCGGCGGGGCCTTGTGGTACCCGGTCATGTCGAATTCGATCACGCCGGGCATAAATTTACTTGTATAGACAAGTTGATGCAAATAGGGGGTTACCCGGTTTGCATATATGAGATCTCAGCTTTCGCTTTTGTCAGAAACGATATTCCGTGGAGGCAAGCTCTTATTGGGCGGGGGAGATAGCTGACTCTTAGCCCAATTGCGCGGCAGGCGATCTAGGGGCGAACTTACCTCAAGCACGGCAGTCGGATTGACGTAAGACGGACGATATGTATAGACATGTTGCAATGAACGCCCAACCGCTACGCAACCCCTCCTCAATGCAAACCGTCGGAACGCGTACCACGGTCAAAGAATCCGAACAGAAGCGCGGCAATCGTGAGCGCCAACACCACTGAGCACACACCGCTCCACCCGGCCCATGCCCACGCCGCCCCCGACAGCAAGGCACCCATGGCGCCGCCGATAAAGAAAATTCCCACGAAAAGCGCATTCAATCGGCCGCGCGCCGCCGGGTTGATGAGATTGATCGCACGCCGTCCGAGCGTTTGATCGGTGATCAGGCCCGCGTCGAGCGCGGCCGCGCCGACAACCAGCAGCGCGAGCGCGAGACCGGGGTGCGTCGTTACCGGGAATCCGCCCCAGCCGGCACCGGCCGCGCCCATGACGAGCACGGCCGCAATCATCAACAGATGCGCGATCAGTTGTGTGATACGTTGCGCCCCGCGATCGCCGAGATAACCGGCAAGCGGCGTGACGATCGCCCCGCTCGCGCCAGCCAGCGCAAACGCGGCGATGCCGTGCATGCTGAGCGAGAACGGCGGCTGCGCCAGCAGCAAGGCGATGGCGGTCCAGAACGCGCTGAACGCGCCGAGCCCGAGCGCCGCCAGCGTGGCGCGGCGTTGCAGGACGGGTTCCGTGCGCAGCAGTGTCCACAGGGAGCGCAGCAAGGCCGGATAACGCGCTGTCGCGAGCGGCTTGTGAGTCGGCAACTGGGCGTACAGGACGACGGCCAGCAGCGCGTCGGCGCACGCCTCGATGCCAAAGAACGCGCGCCAGCCGAACGATCCGGCGATCACGCTCGCGAGCGGGCGTGACAACAGAATCCCGATCATCAGCCCGCTCATCACGTTGCCGACCGCCCGCCCACGCCGGTGTTCCGGCGCCATCGACGCCGCCATCGGCACGAGCATCTGAATCACGCTCGACGTCGCGCCCGCAAGCGACACCGAGGCGAGGAACAGCCAGCCCGACCGCGCGAACGCCGCAACGCCGAGAAACACGGCACAGCACATCAGGGTCCGAAAAATGAGCTTCCGGTTCTCGACCAGATCGCACAGCGGCACAAGTAGAAGTAAGCCGGCCGCGTAGCCCAACTGCGGCAGCATGGCGATCAGTCCGGCGAGTTCGGGCGGCAGGTTCAGCGCGCGGCTGACAGGCCCGGTCAACGGCTGCGCCGCCGACAGGTTCACGACGATCACGCCGACCGCCGCGGCGAAGAACAACGTGAGCGGCGTGGTCAGGACGGCGCCGGACGCCGCTGAAAGTGCGGGCGTAGAAGGCAACGGAGACAAGGGCCGCGCGGTCGTCTCGGCGGGTCGATTCATCGTTCAACTCCGGTTGATTTCATTCCGGGCTATCGTACGGACGCCGGTGTTATGCGACAATTGAAATATCTCGATAATGTTTATGCGAGTTTGTTATGAATACGCGTGACCTGCAGGCCTTCGTGGCGGTAGTCGAAAGCGGATCGATGGTGCGGGCGGCGGAGAAGCTGTTTCTCACGCAACCCGGACTCACACGCCGTGTGCAGAACCTGGAGACGATGCTTGGCGCCGAGTTGCTGGACCGGCAGAGCAAACCGCTCAAACCGACAGCGGCGGGCAACGAGGTGTACGGTCTCGCACGCACGGTGTTGCGCGCCGTCGACGACCTGATGGCCGTCGCGTCGCCCGAGAGCGAATCGACGGGCGAGATGAGAATCGGCGTCCCGCCGTTTCTATCCGAGCTCGCGCTCGAGCGGCCCATCGACCGTTTGCGCAGCACCTTTCCGAAACTGACGCTGCGCGTGACGGCAGGCTGGTCGCCAGGCCTATTGCAGAAGGTCGAACAAGGCGCCGTGGACACAGCCGTCGTGCTGATGCCCATTGGCATTCCGCTGCCCGAGACGATGACGGCGACGTTGCTCGGCGACAAGCGGGTCATCGTGGTGGCGCCGCGTTCGTTTGGCTTGCCTGACGACCCGACGACGCTCGCCGAGCTCTCGCGTCACCCGTGGGTGTTGAACCAGGACGGGTGCGGAATGCGTTCGACGCTGAGTCGCGCGATGGCGGCGGGCGGCTTGCCGTTCAACGTCGCGGTCGAAGCGTTTGGGTCGGAGTTGCAGCTTTCGCTGGTGGCGCGGGGCATGGGCATCGGACTCGCGGTGCCAGAAATGCTGGCGCGCAGCGCATACCGCGAGTCACTGCAGCAGGTCGATGTGACGGACTTCGACAACGTACTGAACGCCTGGCTCGTGCATGGCGTGCTGCCGGGTCGTCTGGTGCGGCCCGTCGCGTTGATGCGCGATGCGCTTGTGGAGAAGCTGGAAAGCGATTCGGCCGTGCCATCCATTGCGGCTTCAACCGCGTGACAGGCATTTCAACCGGGCGAGTTCGCGAGGAGCCCGGTTCGAAAAGCCGCGGTGCAGGCTGATGACATCTGCGAACGGCGGCCAAACCGCGCGGCTCAGCTTCCGTTCATGCGGCAGCGGTAGCTGAATCAGTCTGCTCGACCAGCAGATCGCGGCAATGCACGAGCGCATTGCGCACCGAGGCACCACCAGCATAAAACATCAACTGCAGGATCGACTCAATGATCTGCTCGCGGGTCGCGCCCGCCGCAAGTGCGGCATGAACGTGCGCGCGCAACTGTGTAACGGGATGGCCGAGCGTCACACACGACGCGATGACAACGAGCTCGCGTGTGATCAGGTCGAGCCCCGGGCGCGCCATGACGCCACCCAGCGCCCACTCGACGGACATCTCGACGAAGTCCGGGCACAGCCCTTCCATATCGGCCTTCAAAGCCTGAGCGGCCCCGGAGCCGTGCAGTTGCTCGAGCAGCGCTGCGCCGCGTTCACGAAGTGTCGGTTGCGATAGCATCATGCCTCTCCCTCAATGGTCTGCGATGTCGTACGTGGAGAGCTCCACGTCCCTGTCGAGATTGTTGCAGCGCAGGGGTGACGGAAAAAGACGGCGCCGCTTCGAACATAACCAAAGGACACTTCGCAATTGGACAGACTGGAAAGCATGACGATCTTCGTGCGGGTCGTGGAGCGCGGCAGTTTCGCGGCCGCTGCGGAGGAGTTCCGGCTGACGGGGACCATGGTCGGGCATCACATCCGGGCGCTCGAAACGCTGCTAGGCGGCCGGCTGCTGAATCGCACCACGCGCCGGCAGAGTCTCACTGAACTCGGGCAGCACTACTACGAGCGATGCAGGCGCATTCTCGCCGACGTGGCCGACGCCGAGGCGATCGGCGCCGAACTGCATGGCGAGGCACGCGGCCGGCTGCGCGTGCTCACGCCCGTTTCGTTCGGCGTCCATGCGCTCGCTCCGGCCTGCGTCGACTATCGTGCGGCGCATCCCGATGTCGCGATCGACCTCGTCGTCAGCGATCGGGCCATCGATTTCGTTGATGAAGGGTTCGACTTGGCGGTGCGTATCGGCGAGCTCGCGAACTCGTCTCTGGTCGCGCGTGCGTTGCGTCCGTACCGATCGGTGGTCTGTGCAACGCCTGGCTATCTCGAACGGCATGGCGTACCAGTGGCGCCCAACGATCTGGCGCAACACAGCTGTCTCGGATTCGCGCATCCGGTCGCGGGGCGCAACTGGCGGCTGGAGGGGCCCGAAGGCGACGTCGTCGTGCCGGTGTCGCTGACCCTGACCGCGAACAATGGCGAAGCACTCCGAATGGCTGCGCTCAGTGGGCTCGGCATCATCATGCAGCCCGAGATCCTGCTCGACGACGATCTTCGCGCCGGCCGGCTGGTGCCGCTGTTGCCCGGCTATGCCCCGCACGCACGGCCGATGCATGTGCTGACGGTCGCGGACCGTCAGCCGCCGCCGAAGATTCGCACGTTCGTGGACTTCATCGTTGAGCGTTTTGGCGGGCGCGCTTCGTCGCCGAGGAAGCGCCGCAACGCTGCGGGTCAGAATGCGGATTTCACCACCAGGCTTTAATGATTCGACTCGTGGATCGTCGTCCGCTCCCGACCTTCGCCGACGCGATCTCCGCGACCGGGTGTTCTGTTCGCAGGCGTCCCTGGGATTCCGCGCGTCAGACGGTCGGCGAGGCGACCGGGGGAAGTGGCGGCGACTTGCGCGAGAAGAACGCGATCGCTGGACGTTCGATTGCGAAGTAGGCCGCGACGCCGAACGCGATGGCGGCGACAACGCCGGCGGTCGCAATCAAGTCCGGCGACACCGTACTGAACCATCCTTTCTTGAGGTAGCGCGCGAGAAGCATCATCGGAAACTGGTGCGACAGATAGATTGAATAGGACGCGTCACCCAGCACCAAGAGCAACCTCGAACTGTATAAAGTCGGCAAGCGTGCGAGTACGGTACCCGCGACCAAGGCGGCGGCCGGCAGTCCCCATGCGAAAGCACGATGGGCGACGGCTGCCTCCGGCGCGGCAACTGTTACGGCGAAGCCAACGGCGCCCGCGGCAATCAGCACCAGACCCGCCGTCTGCATCGTTCCAGCACCGATGCGTTCGCGCCAGATCGCGAGGCCGTGCGCAATAAGCACGCCATAGGCGAACTCGAATACCAGCGGCTCACCGCTGACGTGCACGAAGCCCGCATTGAATGGCGCGACGTGCGCGAGCCCCCACAGTAAGACTATCGCGCCGACCGTGTACGCGGCAAGCCGCCGGCGAGGGACAAGCGCGATGCACAGCGCGAACAGCACATAGAAGTACGCTTCGTAGCTCAGCGTCCAGCCAGGCGAGAGCAGTACCCCCCATTGCCCCTCGCTGACTGCCGGTATCAGAAAGTAGCTAAGCACAACGAATTCACCAGTGAAGGCGTGCGACGTATAGCCGAGGTGTGTGAGCCAGGCAAGCAGCGCTATGGTGGTCCAGAACCAGTATGTCGGCAGGATACGAATCGCCCGGCGCTTCAGAAAGCCTAAGGCGTCGGCGCCGCCGTTCGCACGCGGTCGCGTGGTGTGGTACATGATAAAACCGCTGATGACGAAGAAGATATCGACGCCCGCCGCGCCGACGTTCGCGATGCCTGAACTCAACAGCCACGGTTGGCCGCCGTGCCCGTATAGGCCGACTTGCTCGTTGAAATGCAGCGCAACGACGGCGGTCGCCGCGACCGCGCGTAGTATCTGCACGCCGGAAAGCTTGTTCGACATGGGATTCTCCATGGCAATGCGGCGTCTGCTGCGCCATAGCGGGCAAGCGACAGGCGCAAGGTGGCGGGAAACGCAAGGATCAGCGCGGCCACGCGCCCGGGAAGGTGCGCGCAAGCGGTAGCACGAAAAATACGACCGCTTGTACGGCGTGAATGTGCGACTTCACACATAGCCGCTTCCGCGCTTGCTGCGACCTATAATGAGCGGGCTATTGCTTAAGTGACCGCGACATCAGCGACCTGATCGCGCGCGGGGTTCCGATCGAAGGCGAATCAAATGGGTCTTTGACGCACATCGTCGCTTCAGCCCTCAAGGACTTCACGCCGATGCCCTCTACCATCCGCAACTCGCTCATCTGGATCTTCGACGCATTGGAGCGAGATGCAACCTATATTCGCAAGCCGATGTTCGGCTGCCATGCCGCCTATGTCGACGGCCTGTTATGTCTGGTTGCGGCCGATCGCGACGCGCCGTGGAATGGCTTGCTGGTGTGCACATCACAAGAGCGCCATGCCGCGCTCATTGAGGACATGCCCGCTTTGCGGCCGCATCCTGTACTTGGAAAATGGCTGTATGTCCCGCAAGCCGATCCGGCGTTCGAAGACATCGCGCAAAGGATGACGGCGCTCGTGCTCGCGCGCGATTGGCGAGTGGGTGTCGAGCCGAAGCCGCACCGACGTGGCGGAAAGTCTTCGCTGCCAAAGGCCTAGGATGCTAGTACAAGCGACCTCTCTACGCGACCCATCTCCGGGCAAGCTTTTTGCGCTGATATTGTCAAAAGCTTGGACTCATCTCGGTCGCAACCTCCGAGGTACAGCGGTCATTCGCGCCTCCGTTCAGGCGGGATTGCGACGCAGGGGTGGATTCGACGCCACCATTTGCTGACGTCTTGCCTACAATGGGACCCATACGGAGGGTCCGCGCCGGCCGGGATAGTGCACGGCGCCCACGCGTGTTCCGGCCAGCGCCGGCGCGACGGGCCAGCCGTTCGACATCGTGCTCGACACGGCTGGGCACACGTTTGCCAGGTAGTGGCGAAGACTCGGCAAGTGAAATTGACCATATTTTTGTACCGCGTTACGCTGTCGCTCCAACTCCGCCTGCTTTCTATCTCTCAAGCACCACGCGAGGTAGTCTCACAAGCGGGATCCGGATGCGCAGGAGTCAGTACACGGCCATGAAAAGTGAACTCATCGAAGACCTGGTTACCACTGCCGCGGATTTTTCGCCTGACGCCATCTTCCTCGTGAATGAGGACGGACGCATACGCCATGTCAGTCCTGCGTGCGAAGATATATTTGGCTATGTACCGGGCGATTTCATCGATCAGTTCATCATCGATTTCGTGGTGCCCGCCGATCAGGACGCCACCCGCAAGGAAGCAAAGGAAGTATTGGCCGGCCGCAGGCGGGTAGGCTTTGAGAACCGTTATCGTCACAAAAATGGAGACGATGTCTACGTCACGTGGTCAGCACGGTGGCTGGAGCACGAGCGCCTGCGCGTCGGCGTAGCCCGCGACGTGACAGAACTCCGTCGCCGGAAGGCCGCACCCTCAGTCCTGTTGTCCGTCCTTGCGCCGTACGAACGCAAGGTTCTTGAACTGCTACTGACCGAGGCGAGTGAGAAACAGATCGCCGAGCGACTTGGCCTCGCCGCCTCGACCACACATTCCTATATCACCGGGATTTTCCGCAAATACGGCGTGCGAGGACGGGCAGGTTTGATGAGCCTCTGGCTCAAGCATCTCTCTAACGACATCGCCCAACCGGGCGCAAGGTAGGCGCGGCTGTTCCCGCGTGGGTGGACCCGCCCGCGAGTGGCAATGCCCCCTACCCATGCGCGTAAGCATTGTCGAGGGGCTTTTCCTACGCAGAGCCCGCCGGTTTTGCACGCGTTTTCCGGGCTCTTATGGGGTTCTCTCAGGTTTCTGGCTATTTCGAATTATCGTGGCACAGCGATCGCGCTTCTAACACCGCAGACGACACAGCCAAGCCGGTATGCAGGAACGGATGCTACCCGGAACGGCATGCCCAACCTATCCTACTAATCAGAGGGGTGGTGAGCGGATGACGTACGGTATGCGCCGACGTCGCACCGCTTCGTCGCAAGAAGCTTGGTCGGACGCCAACTCGGACTTGCTGCGATAAACAGCGGCACAACAGCAGGCAACATCAATCAGTACACCAAACGGATAGCACTCGATATGCGCATCACCGGTTGCGGGATCGACACGCTCGCAAAACATTAAAAATCCCCCGGCAGGATCTGCTCGCAATGCTTGAACTGTGTCGCGACGCTGCAGAGTTCGTTTAATCCCGCTAAAGTACGTGTCATCTCGTTGCCGGATTGCTGATCCGGTGTGCAGAAAGAGTCTGCATGGGACCGGTGTAAGAGCTTTGCATGGGACAGGAGTAAGTGCTTTGCATGGGACAGGAGTAAGCGCTAAAGCGCTAACTCCGGTCAACACAGGGGAATGCACTTGAGAAGTCATTCACTTACCTTGAGATTAGCTTGCAAAAAGGCTACGCCCTCTCGATCGCGACGCGCGATGAAGGGCGGCGTGGCGCTCGTCCTCGTCACGTCCCTTGCGGCGTGCATGGTCGGCCCTGACTATCGCAAGCCTGAGGTCCAGGTGCCGGAAGGGTTCAAGGAAGGCGTCGACTGGCAGCGCGCCGAGGTGAATCCGCAGGCGGCGATCTCAAGCACCTGGTGGCGCATGTATGGCGACGAGACGCTCAACGGTCTCGTCGAGCAGGCCTTGAAGGCAAATCAGTCGATCGCGGCGGCTGAAGCCGCCTACCGCGTCGCGCTCGCGACCGTGGAGAGCAACCAGGCGGGCCTGTTCCCGGTCGTCACGGCGGGTCTCGCCGGTGCGCGTTCCGGCGGCAATGTCCAGGGGCTCTCGGCAAGTTCCGGCTCGTCGGCCTCGGCGGGCAACGCCGTGGCTGCTACCGGGACCGTCAGCTGGGAGCTGGACCTGTGGGGACAGATACGGCGCGAGATCGAGGAAGCGAAAGCGAACGCCGAGGCGTCGGATGCGCAGCTTGCCGGTGAGCGCATTTCGATCGCGGCCAGTGTCGCGACCGACTACTTCCAGCTACGCCAGGCCGATTACGACATTCGCGCGCTGAAGGAACAGCAGTACATCTACAGCCGCATTTTCGTGATGACGCAGACGGGGTTCAAAGAAGGCGCAGCGTCGGGCGACGACGTGCTCAACGCGCAGGAGAACCTCCAAACGGTGATCGCCGATCTGCAGGTAACCGAAACGACCCGCGAGCAGGACGAGCACGCGATTGCCGTGCTGACCGGCACGCCGCCCGAGTCATTCAGCCTTGCCGCCGATCCCGACTACTCCTTCCGTCAGCCTGAGGTGCCACCCGCGCTGCCTTCGCAACTGCTCGAGCGGCGCTACGACGTGGTGAGCGCCGAGCGCACGGCGGCGGCGGCCAACGCGACCATCGGCGTCGCCGAAGCCGCGTACTTTCCGACCCTCACGCTCTCGGCCGAGGGCGGTTTTGCGCACAACACGTTCGCGCATCTCTTCACAGTGCCGAGCCGCTTCTGGACGCTCGGCCCCGATCTTGCCGCCACGATTTTCGACGGCGGCGAACGCACGGCCGCGGTACACAAGGCGCGCGCGACCTACGACGAAGACGTCGCGAACTACCGCAATACCGTGCTGACGGCCTTCCAGAGCGTGGAGGACAGCCTGTCATCGATGAACCACCTGCGGGCGCAGGCAAGCGCGTTCACGCAGGTGCTCGACAGCAGCAGCCGGCTGTTCGCGAGCCAACAGGCGCAGTTCAATGCCGGGGCGGCCAGCGAGCAAAACGTGCTGACGCAGCGCCTCACCCTGGTCCAGGCGCAGCAGAACCTGCACGACACGCAGGCTCTGCTCGCCGAGAGCAACGTGTTACTCGTCAAGAACCTTGGCGGCGGCTGGCAGCGTGATGACGCTAAGGTTGCTTCGGTGCCGGCCGCCGCTTCTTGGCCCGCTTCTTCGCCCGCTTCCGAAACTGCTGTACGACCTGCGTCGGCGCAGTCTGCCGACTGACTCACATGCTGTTCCATAACGGCCGGGGATTCCGCGCAGCACGCGTGTGCCGGCCTTAAGCAAGAACGGAGTTCTCATGAAGTCACGCCCTCAGCGCGGCGCGCTGTCGTATCTGTGTCTGATCGTACTCGCCGCCTGCTCGAAACACGCGCCGCCGCCTCCGCCGCCGCAAGTCGCCGTGGTGAAGGCGCAATCGCAGACGGTGCCGCTCGAGCGTCAGTTTGTCGGCCGGCTTTCGCCTTACTACAGCGCCAATGTGACGGCGCGCGTGTCCGGCGTGCTGCTGCGGCGCACCTACACGGAAGGCTCGCAGATTCGCGCGGGGCAGTTGCTGTTCGAAATCGATCCGGTCTTTTACCGCGCGCAGCTGAATAGCGACCTCGCGCTACTGGCCGAGGATCAGGCCACCTACGTCAACGACCACGTCACCGCCGTGCGCAACCGCAAGCTGCTGCCGGTCGGCTCGGTCTCGCAGCAGACGGTCGACAATTCCGATGCCGCCGAACGCAGCGCCGCAGCCAAGGTCAAGGCCGACCAGGCAATCGTCGAAAGCGCACGGGTTTCGCTCAACTACACGCGCGTGACGGCGCCGATCAGCGGTATCGCCGGACAGCAACAGGTGACGGCGGGCGCGGTGGTCGGCACCAGCACGTCCGACACGGGGGGCAGCGGCACGCTGCTGACGACGGTCCAGCAGATCGATCCGATGTACGTGAACTTCACGATCAGTTCGGCCGATCTGGCGACGCTGCAGCAGTCCCAGAGCAACGGCTCGATCGAACTGCAGCAACAGAACCAGACCACGGTGCGGATTGGGCTGCCCAATCGTACGTCGTACGGCACGGCGGGCACCCTCGATTTCTCCGACGTGACGGTGAATGCCGCGACCGGCTCGATCAATATGCGTGCGCTCGTCGCAAACTCGCAGCGGCGTCTGCTGCCGGGCATGTATGTCACGCTGACCGTTAATTTCGGCCAGCAGAACAATGTGTTCCTGATTCCACAGCAGGCAGTGCAGCGCGACACGGTCGGCGCCTATGTGTTTGTGGTCGGGGCGGACGGTAAGGTGACGCGCAAGGACGTCGAAGCGACCAATAGCCTTGGCAACAACTGGATCGTCACGCACGGGCTGGCAGACGGTGACCAGATCATCGCGACAGGTGTACAGATGGTGCGAGAAGGTGCGCCGGTGAAGACCGTCGCGTGGCAGCCGCCTGCGGCTGCGTCGGGGGCGGCTGCGGATTCGGCTCCGACCACCGCGCCTGCTGTGTCAAGCCCGGCGGCATCGTCGGGTCCCGCGGCTGCGCAGGCTTCCGCAGCCTCATCGGCTTCGGCCGGCATGGCGCAGTAGGAGACCGCTCATGCCGAGTTTTTTCATTAACCGCCCCGTCTTCGCCTGGGTCATCGCGATCCTGATCTCGCTGTTCGGCATCATCTCGGTGCACGGCATGGGGATCGATTCGTACCCGGACATCGCACCACCGGAAGTGACCGTCACCGCGCAGTATCCGGGCGCGAGCGCCCAGACGATGGAATCGACGGTGACCCAGGTGATCGAGCAGCAACTCACTGGCATCGACAATCTGCTGTATTTCAGTTCGAACTCCAGCTCGAATGGCCAGACGCAGATCACCCTCACGTTCGCGACCGGCACCAACCCGGACATTGCCCAGGTGCAGGTGCAGAACAAAGTCACGCTCGCCGAGCCTCTGCTGCCTTCGCAGGTCACTCAGCAAGGGGTGGTCGTGGCGAAGGCGAGCCCGGACATCCTGCTGTTCGTCGCGCTGCAGTCAGACAATCCCGCGATCGATGCTGGGCGGCTCTCCGATATTCTCGCCTCGCAGATCCAGCCTAACATCGGCCGTGTCAACGGGGTCGGCAATACCACGCTGCTTGGCTCGGAGTACGCGGTGCGCATCTGGCTCGACCCCGACAAGCTGCAGAGCTACGGGCTGTCCACGACCCAGGTGCTCAATGCCGTGAGCTCGCAGAATGCGCAGTTCGCAGCCGGCTCGCTGGGCGCGGATCCGGCCGTGAAAGGACAGGTGTTTACGGCGAACGTGACGGGCGACAGCCTGTTTTCGTCGCTCAAGCAGTTCCAGGACATCATTATCGTGGCGAACAGCAACGGCACCACGGTCAAGCTCTCCGACGTGGCGCGTGTTTCATTCGGCTCGCAGACGTATGGCTTCGCGCCGGTCTATAACGGCAAGGCGGCCGGGGGTCTGGCGGTTTTCCTGCTGCCGGGTGCGAACGCGCTCGCGGTCGAGAAAGCCGTAAAAGCCGAGATGGCGACGCTGGCGCGGGATTTGCCGGAAGGCGTCACGTGGAGCGTGCCCTACGACACCACGCCGTTTATCACCGCGTCGATCGTCGATGTGATCCGCACGCTCATCGAGGCGATCGTGCTGGTGTTTTTCGTGATGCTGATCTTCCTGCAGAATCTGCGGGCCACGATCATCCCGACGCTCGTGATTCCGGTGGCGCTGCTCGGGACTTTCATCGGCCTGTCGGCGCTGCACTACACGCTCAACCAGTTGACGCTGTTCGGCATGGTGCTGGCGATCGGCATTGTGGTTGACGACGCGATCGTCGTGATCGAAAACGTCGAACGCATCATGACCGAGGAGCATCTGGAGCCGCGGGCGGCCACACGCAAGGCAATGGGCCAGATCACCGGCGCCATTGTCGCGATCACGGTGGTGCTCTCCGCCGTGTTCATCCCGTCCGCGCTGCAGCCTGGCGCGACCGGCATCATCTACGCGCAGTTCGCGCTGACGATCGCGGTGTCGATGGGATTCTCCGCGTTCCTCGCGCTGTCGTTCACGCCGTCGCTGTGCGCGGCGATCCTGCGGCCCGAACACCCGGATAAGAAGAGCGCGGTTTACCGCTGGTTCAACCGCAGTTTCGACTGGACCTCGAAAAAGTATCTCGGCCATGCCGGCAACGCCGTGCACCATGCGCCACGCTGGATGATCGTGTTTGTGCTCGTCGTCGTGCTGACCGGTTTCCTGTATACGAAACTGCCGACCAGTTTCGTGCCCGACGAGGACCAGGGCTTCGTGCTCGCACTCATCAATCTGCCGCCCGGCTCGACGCTGCAGCGCACCGATCACGTGATGGCCGAGGTACGCGACAAGCTCGAACACAGTGCGGTCGGCAAGGAAATCGTGGGCATTTTCCAGCCAGAAGGCTTCAGCTTTGTCGGCACGAGCGAGAACGTCGGCATGTCGTTCATCAAGCTGGCCGACTGGAACAAGCGCCGTGACACCGCGATGGAGCTGATTCCGAAGATCAACCAGATCCTTCATACCATTCCCGACGCGCAGATCTTCGCGGTAAATCTACCGACCATCCGCGGTCTCAGCCAGTTCGGCGGCATCGATATGTATCTGCAGGCGCGTGCCGGCCAGTCGCGCGCGGAGCTTGGCCAAGCCACGGCCACGCTGCTTGGGAACGCGTCGAAGAGCCCGGTGCTATTCGGGATCCGTCCGAACTCGCTGCCGAGCGCGCCGCAACTGGACGTCGCGGTGGACCGGACTCAGGCCGAAGCGATGGGCCTGTCGCTGACCGATGTCTACGACACGCTCGAGATGGAGCTCGCGCCGTTCTACGTCAATCAGTTCACTTACGGCGGACGCGTCAAGCGTGTCTATATCCAGGCGGACGCGCCGTACCGGATGGGGCTCGATGCGCTCCAACACCTGTATACGCCGAGCCTGTTCACAACCGGTAGCAGCACGAGCACGACCGCGAGCCAGTTGTCATCGAATAGCACGACCGCATCGAACGGCTTCGCGACGCCCGTCGATCCGTCGCCCGCGAACCCGTCGATCAGCCCTTACAACATGGTGCCGCTCTCGAGTGTGGTGAATGCCCGATGGAGCTTCGGGCCGACCGTGCTACCGCGCTACAACGGCTACTCGGCGATCGAGGTTGTCGGCAACTCGGCCGCGGGCTATTCGACCGGTCAGGCGATCAATGTGCTGCAGAACATTGTGGACCACCAGTTGCCGGTGGGTTTCGCGGCGGACTGGACCGGGCAGTCGTTCCAGGAATTGCTGTCGGGCTCATCGGCGGTGACGCTGCTGATGCTGTCGATCCTGGTGGTGTTCCTGTGTCTCGCCGCGCTGTATGAAAGCTGGTCGATTCCGGCTGCGGTGCTGCTGGTTGTGCCGCTCGGCATGCTCGGCATGCTGGCATTCTGCCTTTCGTTCGGTGTACCGAACGACATCTACTTCAAGATCGGCCTCGTGACCGTGATCGGTCTCGCGGCGAAAAACGCGATCCTGATTGTCGAGTTCGCCGTGGAGGGTCAGCAACGTGGCATGATGCTGCGCGACGCCGTCCTGACCGCAGCCAAACTGAGACTGCGTCCGATCCTGATGACCTCAATGGCCTTTATTCTCGGCGTGTTCCCGCTCGTGGTCTCATCGGGTGCCGGTGCCGCTTCGCGTCACGAAATTGGCACCGGCGTGATCGGCGGCATGCTGTTCGCGACGTTCTTCGGTTTGCTGCTGATTCCGGTGTTCTATGTGGTCGTACGGCGGCTGCTGGGCGACGAGCTCGACGAGGTGTCGCACACCATGCGCCATCGCGACGGTGAAGACGGGGACGGCCATGGCAAGCACGACGGTGACACACCACCGGAAGGTGGCGGCGGTCATGACGGCGGTGGGGCCGGCGGTGGCGGGGGCGCAAGTTCTGCGGGAGAGGGCACGCCTGCCTAGCGAACCGGCGCGCGCCCGATCCGGCGCGCTTCAGTCAGCCATGCAGCGGCGCAGCGACAGATGAAAAGAACACGACAACAGGCGCAGGACACGCGCAACCAGATTCTCGACGCGGCCGAGTGGGTCTTCGCCGAGCATGGCGTCGCCCATACGTCGCTGGAGGACGTCGCGGTGCGGGCGGGGTTCACGCGCGGCGCGATTTACGGACACTTTCGCAACAAGGGCGAACTGTTCGTCGCCATGACCAACCGCGTCATGTTGCCGATGGAGATGCTAGTCTCGGCATCGGTCGATGCCGGCGAACCAGATCCGCTTGGCAGGATCCGGCAATTGCTGGTGTTCTGCCTTGGCAAGGCCGTGGTAGAGCCACATAGCCGCCGTGTTTTCGAAGTGCTGTTCACGAAGTGTGAGCACACACGCGACACGGATCTGGTGTTCGATCGACAGCGCAACGCGGCCCGCAACGGCAGAAAGCAGCTTGAGCTTGCTTTGCGAAACGCGATCGCAAAAGAGCAATTGCCGTCCGACCTGGATACGGTGCGCGCGTCGGGCGTCGTACACGTGTTTCTCGACGGGGTGTTGCGAGACTGGCTGCTGGAACAGGATTCGATCGTATTGCCGCGCGATGCTGAGTATCTGGCGGATGTCTGCATCGGCATGCTGCGGCATTCGCCTTCGCCGCGGCGAGGCGGTGAGGAAGTGCATTCGCTCGGTTAAGGGACGATCGGTCTCCGATCTTCTTCGTCGCCTCATCGGCCTGATGCGAAGCTTTCCCTTAGATTCGCTATCGCAGTTTCAATCACGACATGCTTAAGCCGATTTCGGTCTGGCAAAGACTGAGGTGATTGCGCAAAGGACATGTCGATGCGGATAACCGACATCAGAGAGCGAACCGGAAACTTCAGTCGACGACGTTGACGTTCGGAAACTTGCCGCGGAACGCCTGCGGCATGGGCACGACCTTTTTCATCTCGTAGTTGAAGAACACGAAACCCGACTTCGCCATCGCGACAAGCGCGCCATCTACCGGCCGCGTGATGCGGAAGATGATGTCCCCGCCATACTTGTTGAAATCCATGATGCCGACTTCGAAGCACAGTTGGTCGCGCGCGTAAGCTTCTGCGCGATAGGTCGTGGCGAGATCGGTCACGATGATGCTGGTGTGCGCGTCTTTCATGTCCTCGATGCCGGCATCGAACAGGAAGCGTGCGCGGGCCTCGGAAATCATCGAGATCATCGAATCGTTCGCGAGGTGGTTCGCACCGTTGATGTCGGTGACACGCACCGTGAGATGCGTCGAGTAGTAAAACTGGTCTTCGGGAAACTGCAGCTGAATGCGGGCCATGGCGTGAAGCTCGGAGTTGGGGGACGTGCGCACTTGAAGGGCGCTCACGCCTGATTCTAGCGGTTCGACGTGCAGGACACGCGGAAAACCGAATACGTCGATCGTATGCAGGTGATCCTGTCGAGCTGGACCGGCTTATTGCCGCTTCATCGGCAAAATGTTATAACGCCGTGTCGGAAAAGGCAGACTTGGTTTGGTAAGCCCAAGTCCTTTCGGTAACGAAAGCTCTGGTCTTTGGCCTCGTGCATAAGATCCCCACGACGAACAGGTGACGCCGCCCAGGCGTCCAAACGTTCGTCCGTGTGGTTCTCAATCTGAGGAACGCTCCGGTCGGACATCGACAAAGGAGTCATTCATGCACAAGCATCATCCAGATATCTATGACGTCGTCATTGCCGGAGGCGGCCCCGTCGGCCTGTTTCTCGCCTGCGAGCTACGCCTGTTGGACCTATCGGTCCTGGTGCTGGAGCAATCCGACGACCCACACTCTCCCTTAAAGCGCCTTCCGTTCGGCATGCGCGGCCTTTCGGCGGCCACCCTTGAAGCCCTTTACCGTCGTGGGTTGCTGGACGAGGTAGTCGCGGCGCAGCATGCGAATGATGCCGCAAGCAAGACTGCGACGACCGCACACTGGATGGAACAGCCGCGCCGGCCAGCCGGCCATTTTGCGGGCATCCAGTTCTATCACGACGACATCGACACCTCGAAGTGGCCGTATCGCCTGCCAAGCCCGGCCGGCACCAGCATGGCAGTCGCATTGGAGACACTCGAAACAGTCCTGGCCCGCCGAGCCAGCGCGATGGGGGCCGACATTCGGCGTGGCTTCAGCGCCGACGAATTTCACGCGTCAGACGAAGCGGTGACCGTTCACGCTGGTGGGGAGACGTTTCGCGGACGCTGGCTCGTCGGTTGCGATGGTGGCCGAAGTGCGATACGCAAGGTAGGTGCCTTCGATTTCGTCGGTACCGAGCCTGAGTTTACCGGCTATTCCGTCGAAGTCGAGATCGCCGACCCGGAAGCGCTCCGCCCCGGCCGGCACTATACGCCGGCCGGCATGTACACCTATGCGCGGCCCGGCACCATCGCGATGGTGGAATTCGACGGCGGCGCTTTTCACCGGCTCCAGCCGATCACGCTGGAGCATGTGCAGGCGGTCTTGCGCCGCGTGTCCGGCACAGAGATCACCCTGACCAAGCTTAGTCTCGCTACCACCTGGACGGATCGCGCCTACCAGGTGACAGCGTATCGCAAAGGACGGGTGCTGCTCGCGGGCGATGCCGCGCACATTCATTCTCCCTTGGGCGGCCAAGGGCTCAATCTCGGGCTCGGCGACGCGCTGAACCTGGGTTGGAAGCTGGCATCCACGATCCGTGGCGACGCGCCGGCCGGTCTACTCGACAGCTATCAGTTGGAGCGGCATCCGGTGGGCGCGCGCGTTCTCGATTGGTCGCGCGCGCAAGTCGCACTGATGCGGCCCACCCAAAGCACGCGCGCGCTCGAAGCCGTCATCCGCGATCTCATCGAGACGCGCGACGGCGCGACGTATTTCGCTGAGCGCGTGTGGGGCATTTCGCTCCGCTACGATCTTGGCAGCAGTCATCCTTTGGTGGGCCGCAGCGTTCCTGATTTCGAACGGGTCGACGGAACGAAAGTCGGCAGCCTTCTGCGCGAAGGGAAAGGCCTCTTGCTGGACTTCGATACAGGCGCATCGCTTCAGGCGCTGACGAACCGTTGGCGAGGCCGGGTCATCTATGTCGCGAGCGACGTCAGGGATCGGTTGGGTTTGCGCGCTGTACTGGTGCGTCCTGACGGGTTCGTCGCCTGGGCGAGTGACGCCGCCCCTGACGATAGGGAGACTGCCCAGGCCTTATCGCGATGGTTCGGCGCACCTGAGGATGCGGGTGAATCCGCCTAGTTGGTAGCAACATCGGAAGGGCCGCTTTCCGGGCGAAACCGTCAATCAGGTGACGCATTGCAAGTGCTGGCGAGCGGCCGAAGGTGGTCAGAAGTTTCCATCGGTCGATCTGGTGAGTTCTTCGTAAGCGTGCAACGCTTCAAGGCGAGCCTCGAGGATGGGCGTCACAACGGCTAACGCATCGCTGCCCGCGAGGAACTGCGTCGGCGGGTTGTCCAGCTCCGAAAGCCTGACAAGCACCTCTCCCAGTTTCGCAGGATCCCCCTGCTGTTGACCGTCGTAGGCCGAATAGGTGCTCTCTGCGCTCGCCTCACCCGCATAGTCTTCGATGGTGCTCTTGCTGTATTTGGCGTTCCCGCTGTCCAGCAGATCGGTTCGGAAGAAGCCTGGCGCGACGACGGTCACCTTGATGCCGAACGGTTCGACTTCTTGTGCAATCGATAACGAAAGGCCCTCAACCGCGAACTTGGCTGCTCCATAGGCACCGCAGTGCTTGAGGCCAACTACACCCGCGACGGAACTGATATTGATCACGCGCCCCGAGCGCTGCTTGCGCATGACCGGCATGACGGCGCGCATGACGTGCATCACGCCATAGAAATTGGTATTGAACTGTCGTTCGATGTCCGCGGTAGCCATTTCCTCAAAATTGCCCAGCAGGCTGTAGCCAGCATTGTTCAGCAAGACGTCGATGCGCCCGAATTGTTTGACCGCCGCCGCGACTGCCGCTTGGGCCTCTTCTTCATCGCTGACGTCCAGTTGGCAAACAGCGAGGTCGTTGCCCGCGAAATCCCGGAGGGCGTTGCGCACCTTGTCGAGATTTCTCCCAGTGGCGACAACTCGGTTACCGGCCTGCAATGCCGCTTTCGCTGCGGCAGCGCCGATACCGCTTCCTGCGCCGGTGATAAACCAGACTTTGCTCATGCTTTCTCTCCAAATCGAATCGCCGGCTTGAGACCGGGACCTGAAGGTCCCGGGCCGGTGACAAAATGAGTCGGCAGTTCGACCTTCCAGCGTCTTCAGACATGGTCGGGAACGACTGGACCCAGTATGAAGGATCGGCACTTGAAGGCGTTTGCCGAAACTGACGGGCTTTTTGCACGTTCTGACGAATGTCTTCCTGGCAGAGAATCGACAAGAGGCACGGATGCTAGACTTGAAACTGTAAAGCGAACCCGGGAATACGATGAAAATGCCGAAAACAGTGGATGTTTCGCGCGTGTCGGCAACGGTCGACGTACTCGCGGAGCAAATCGCCCGATTTGCCCAAAGCGACGGGGATTACGCCACTCCCGTGCCGGGATTCACCCTTCACCGACGAAGCGTCGCCACCGAGCCAATACCTTGCATTTACGGCTTCGGACTCGGCGTCGTGGCCCAGGGCGATAAACGTATTACGCTCGGAGAAGAAGTGTTCGACTATGGACCAGGACAGTCCTTGCTGACCACGATCGACCTGCCGGTGGTGTCGAATGTCACTGCAGCCACGCGGGCCAAGCCGTTTCTCGGCGCCATGCTGACTATCGATTCACGCACCATCGTGCAACTGGCCGCAGAGATGGACTTGACGCAGCCGCCAAAGGACTGCTCCTACAAGGCGTTATCGATCGGGGAGCTGGAGCCGCTTGTACTTGATGCATTGATCCGGCTCGTTCGCTTGCTCGACGAACCCGATCTGATACCCCACGTTGCCCCTCTGATACTTCGCGAGATTGCAGTTCGCCTGTTGGCAGGACCGTATGGGCCGATATTTCGCCACCTGGTGGCAGCAGGGTCGCCTAGCCAGCAAATCGCGCGGTCCGTCACCTGGCTCAAGCAAAATTTCTCGCACGCCATGCGTGTTGACGAACTGGCGGCGAATGCGCACATGAGCCCGTCGACATTTCGACATCACTTTCGCGCCATCACCGGAATGAGCCCGCTGCAGTATCAGAAGCAATTGCGTTTGCAGGAAGCGCGACAGCTCATGCTGAACCAGAACCTTGACGCAGGCAGTGCAGGCGTACGGGTCGGATACGAAAGCGCATCGCAGTTCAGCCGGGAGTACGCGCGGCTGTTTGGTGCTCCACCGTTACGCGACATACAACGAATGCGCCTCACACATTAATCCCGATTCGACAGATTTCCAGCGGCTTGCTCCGTATAGGGCGGACGAACCAGCGCCTCCTGGTTAGTCATTCGTCGCTACGTGAAGACATATAATTCCGGAGCACAATCAGGAAGGAGACGATATGACCGTGCCGTATTCCGTGCGGTGCCTCGTCGCCCGACCCGCAGGCGGAGAACTACCCGAGGACAGGCGACCGACATAAATCGACGCAGAGCGATCATAGACTCGCACAGATACCGGACATTCGGATATTTGCACCCGCCCTCACCGGGGTTTGCGCGCGTAGTAGATATCCCATTCTCCCTCTGCCTGTTTCACAAACCCATGTCGTTGATAAAAGCGGTTTGAGTCACTATCGCGGAGCGCGCCTAGCCTGACTGCAATCGATCGCGCGTCAGCATCTGCGAGGATCACCGCGAGTACCGTCGAGCCGACACCCTTCCCTTGATGCTCAGGCATGACATAAAAATGCTCAAGCATCAGATGATCGTCCGCAGGCCTCGTTAGGACGAAGCCTACTGTGACGCCATCAACCACGATGAACTTGCACAAGTCTGGATCAAACGATGACAGGAAACGATCGCGTGCCCGCTGCGGATCGAAGCGCCCGATACGTTCCAGGCTTTCTCTCATCGCTTCGATGCGCATTTGAACTAGTGTTTCAGCGTCGTTGTGAGTGGTACTTGCGAACGCCAGTTTCATCTTTCACGCCTCGTTCGTGTTCTGTGGGTTAGCCGGTCCGATTGCCGACTATCTTTGACTTACTGTTCCACCGGGCAAAAATTGGCTTCCACATATTGACTCGGCGTTTCGCCCAGCACACGGCGGAATGCGGCCGCAAATGCGCTAGGACTTGCATAGCCGAGGTCTAGCGCGACATGGGTCACTGGCTGCCCCATGCTCAGGCGTTCGATCGCCGCCAGTAGACAGACCTGCTGCCGCCATTCTCCGAAACTTACGCCGGACTGCGCGCGAAATAAGCGCGTGAAGGTCCGCCGGCTCATCCCTGCTTCGGCCGCGGCGGTATCCAGGTCACTTGTGATCAACGGCTCCTTGAATATACGTCGACACACTCGTGCAAGACGCGGATCGGCGGGCAACGGAGCGTTCAACGAAAGCTGCGGCATGGTCGCTATCTCCGCGACGAGCAACGCCATCAACTTGCCGGCGCGTCCATCGTCGTCGTACAAAGCCGGCAAATCAACGGCCTCGTCGAGCAGTTGCCTCAGTAGCGGTGAGACGCCATACACGCCGCATTGGGCGGCCAGCCCTGCCGTTCCTGCTGCCTCGTCCGAGACAAACGTGTTCAGCATCGTTACCGCACCGCTCATCGTCATTTCGTGCGCGACACCCGCGGGTACCCAGCACGCTCGCTGCGGGGGCACGAGCCAGTTGCCCTCTGGCGTCGCCAGGCTGATTGCGCCACGAGAAGCAAAGGCGAATTGCCCGCGCCGATGCGAGTGCGAAGGGAAAGTCGAGCCGGCCGGATAGTCGTTCACGGTAACGACAACGCTGCGGGGAATATCCTCGTAGGGATCGAGCAGAGTATTGCGCATGGCCCAAATTCTACAGCCATTGACCCGATACTGAAGGCGGGCCGTTTCCGTCACCTTTACGATGCAGCGCATGCCCGTCGAGTAGCGCACCTCAATGCGTTGAAGACAAGCCAGTCGCGCTAGTCGATCTAATCGTTCCTTCGGTTCGGAGTTGAAATGCCCAATACGTTCCATCGGGTGGGGAATGGCCCTCACCCCGTCCTTGTACTGCATGGCTGGTTCGGTGACGCGCGATCGTTCGAGCCAATCGAGGCATGGCTATCGCAAGACACGTTCAGCTATGTCTTCATGGACTACCGCGGATACGGTGGGATGAAGGAAGCCGACGGCGAATATACGATCGACGAGATCGCCGCCGATACGCTTGCACTTGCGGACGTACTTGGATTTCCCAGCTTCAGCCTGGTGGGTCACTCAATGGGCGGAATGGCGATCGAAAAGATCGCGGCATGTGCGCCTGAGCGCGTACGGGCATTGATTCCGGTCGCGCCCGTACCCTGCGGCGGCATCCTGTTCGATGCGGAAAAGCGTGCACTGTTTGAAGGCGCTGCCGATCGACAGGACCACCGCGAGACAATCATTGATCGCAGCACGGGCAGTCGTCTGCCCTCTTCCTGGGTCCAATGGAAAGCAGCCTATTCGGCTGCGCATTCGTCAAAGAAGGCGTTCGCGGCGTACTTGCGCGCATGGGCCGATACGGACTTTAGCGACGAGATTGCGGGACGCCATCCGGTGAAGGTTCTTGTTGGAGAGCGTGATCCGACATTCAACATGACGCTAATGAGCGAAACGTACCTTCGACGATATCCGCTCGCCACCGTCGAGGTGCTGGAAAATTCAGGGCATTATCCGATGAACGAATCGCCCCTCGCACTCGTGACAGCCATCGAACGATTTCTCCTCGATAGAATACATTAAGGATACCTTTATACATCAGCATGTCATGGCACTCGCTCTCGCTGGCCGCGACTGGCAACAAACCGGCGCGGTCATTTAGCCGAATTCAGGATGGCCGCCAGAAAGAGCAGCGATGCCGCAAGACTCAACACGCTGCGAACTGCGTGGAGCCGGCCCCACTTATCAAGTAACGTCCGCGTTTCAGCCGACGCGAGATCGCGCCCTTGCATCAATAGCTGCACATTGGTGGGCCGGATGACGATCAACGTGAACGGTACGACACTGCCTATTAGCAGAGCGCCGATCAGCCAGATTACGCCTGCGCCTAGCGACCACGCCACAATGGCAGCACCGCAACTCAGCACGGCCAGTGGCGCCTGCATCATCGTCGCGCGGGCATAGCTTGGCGCCCAAACCGTCGCAGCCGTCCTGGTGTCGCATTGCATCCGGGCTGGATGCTCGACAAGACTAATGTAGACGGCGGCGCCAGCAAAAACCGCACAAGTCAGCACAGCGACGAATTCCGCCATCCCTAGCATACGCACCTCCAGTTGGACGCTCACCGCGCAGGTTATGTCAGGACGTCTGCATTTTTCTCTCGACCATGATTCTGGACTTCCGGCATCGCCCACCCCGCTAAATGAGTTCAGCGATACGAACAATGACGAATGCCGCCGGAACGAGCACCGCCTGCGCACACAGTGTGCCGAGAACGCGTGCCCCCGCGAGCGTGGTAATGGCCCGCCGGAAGCTGTTTTCCGAAACCCGGCCTTCGATGACGTCGTCCGTCATCACTGAAACTTGCGGGTCGATGACGACCGCCAATACCACGGTCGCGAAGCCATTGATAACTGACGATAGATTCGCGCACGTCACTCGCAAATCCGGCTTCAGGTATCCCGCATAAAGTGACGCGAAAACGCCGACCGTCCAGATTGCCATCGCTAGAACGTTCAGCCCGATGACCGTCCAGGAAACGCCCGCGCCGCCGGTCAGTTGGGTGACATTGTGTCGGGAAGGAAGCCGCGCGCCGATCCGGATGTAGCTCACGCCCCCGCGACTGAAGATATGGAGTAGCAGACGAGGAATCGAGCGATTCGCTTGAAAGTGATCAACAGCTCGGCTGAAGTAACGCTGGAAGGTGGGAATGAGAAATGTACCGACGATGCTTGCCACGGTGGCGGTCAGCAGGAAAAGCCGAAAATCGCCGAGCAAGCCCTGCGCCGCGTGACGCGCAATATCGAGCTCAACCCGCTTTGCGATGAATGGCCCCTGAAAGGAGTTCGCCGTTCGGGAGACTAAGGCAATGATCCCGAATAGCGAAAACGACACGGCGATACGGCGTGTGCGAACGCCAGCGATCCGCACCGCATAAGCCAGTGTTGCGATCACATGAATGACAAATGTAAGCCCGCATATGATCCAAAGCTGAGTGTCCATGCTATCGCGGCGAGTTTGGCAAGACATCAGTCTACCGGAGCGCGTGCCCGGCCCGACTCGGCCCGTCGCATTTCGCCAAAGCTGTCACGGAACCGAGCTAGCCATTCGCCCTTCCCGTGTTCCCTCAGATAAGCTTGCGTCGATGCTTACGTTTCAGCCAGACTCAGCATAACGTCTGCGATGCCGACCAGTTCTGTGGCGCGCGCGATTTCCCCTACGGCTTCGGCGGCAGCCACAAAGCCGACGAGCCACAAGGCGGCGTAGAAGCGCGTCGCCCGCAGGGCGTCGACTCGCGGGCTCCAACAGCGAATCAGTTCTTCCCCGTAGAAGCGGCCGGCCTCTCCAACGTCAGCGGCGAGGTGAGCGAGTGTCGTGCCGACCGACATCAATGGGTCGCCATAGCAGACCGTGTCGAAATCAATGACGCCTTGCAGCTCGCCTCGTTCGACCAGAACATTTTTCGTCGTCAGATCGTCAAGAAAGCACGTGGGGGATAGCGAGGCAAAGTGGGGCTCAACCGATCGCCGTACCGCGCGCAGACGAGCACGCAGTTGCGCCAGCGGCGTCGCATCGACGGCGATCGAGTCATTTGCCGGCTCGCCGAAGATATTCGTCCATTGCGCAAACGTGGGATGTCCGCCGATCGGCGCCCAGCCAAAACCATTGCTGCGAGGCAAGCAGCCCACGCGTTTCTGATATTCGGTCACGGTTTCAGCGACGCGTGTCATCTGTTCCGGGCACATCTGCGGCAGTTCATAGGCAAGATCGCGACCCGGTATCCAGTTCAGGATGATGAACGAGCCGCCCGATTCCGTAGCACCGCTCGCAAGCACGGTCTGGACGGGCAACTCCATCTCACGCAGGATGCCCAGGTTGCGCCCGGTGTGCGCGAAGGCGTTGCGGTGCGGGCTGACGCGAAGCACCGTCGATTGTCCTTCCGGAAGATCAACGCGAAAGATGCAGTTGCCACTTTGCGTGAGTAACTGACGCTCTGCGGCAAGCGGAGGCATATGCAGGGCAGCCCGAACCAGTTCGGCGGCTTGTTCGTCGTCAATCACGTTTGTCCCCGCCCATATCGCACTACATGAAGTGTGGCGGATTACAACGGATCTAGGTCGATAGAGCAATGGGCCGAATATTTCCGTTTGTTAGGCCGTAGCATTGGGGCAATGAGTTCTTTCGCTTTGCTGACTATTCGCTCTCGATCGAACAACAACATCCTTGCATCCGGGATGCGCTGGACCGGGTCTGCGATTGCCCAATGGATGATCGAACGTGTTGAAGGCTCACTCGATCACGATCACCGAGTCATCCGCCGAGAAGAGCCGTCGCACCTCATCCGCGCGCAGGGTCAATACCGCTCTTTGATTGACATAGCCCTTGTCGGTGATCTCGCCCGCTTCGAGCGACGGCGTCCCGGACAGAATCACCGCGCGCGCCGCGCGTTGCGATGCGCCGGCATCACTGGCAAGACTTCGTAATCCTCTACATATTGCCTCGCGAACCGCCTCGTGACGACCCAGCTCGATACCCGTCGCCGTCGCGGCATCGAGCTCCGGTGCAAGCGCGCGCAACGCCGCAGTCGGGAAAATCAGCACGCCTATCTCAGCGCCGTCATGACCGGCGACCACGACGTCGAGCGCGAACGGGGTGAGCGCAGCCACTGCGTTGAGCCGCAGCGTGCCGACCGATACCCATGTGCCGCTCGACAGCTTGAAGTCTTCGGCGACGCGTCCGTCGAACAACACGCCGGCATTCGGATCGGCGGGATCGCACAGTTTGCCGGCATCGCCGATCCGGTAAAAACCCTCCTCGTCGAAGGCCGCGGCGCTCGCCTCCGGATCGTTCAGATAGCCTGGAAAGACCGATGGTCCGCGCACCCGCATTTCGAGCTTGCCGCCGCCCGGGACGAACTTCAGTTCATTGCCCGGCGCCGGGACGCCGATATTGCCGGCTATGTCGTGCCGGAAATGCACACTGGTCACGAGCGGCGCGGTCTCCGTCGCGCCCCACGCGGACGCGAAGAAAACCGGCTCGGCGCCGTCGCGGCGATGCCGCGCCGCGACGCGTTCGAAGCGCTCGCGCAGCTGCGGCGGCAAGCTCGCCGCCGCGTAAAACAGCACTTGCAAACGGGCGTAGAAGCGCGCGGCAAATGCGTCGTCGCTTTCCAGAAACGGCGCAAGCGCATCGAACCCGCGTGGCACGTTGAAATGGAGCGTCGGTGCGACGTCACGCAGATTGTCGACGCTGCGTTCGATCAGACCGGGCGCCGGCCGCCCATCGTCGACGTACAGCGTGCCGCCATGTCGCAAGATCAGGTTGAAGTTGTGATTGGCGCCGAAGGTATGACTCCACGGCAACCAGTCGACGACAACCGGTGCCGTTTGATCGACGAACGTCCAGCACTGCGCGATCATCTGCTGATTGGCGCTCAGCATGCCGTGCGTATTGACGACGAGCTTAGGACTACCCGTTGAGCCCGAGGTCAGCAGCAGCTTCGCGATATCGCCCGCTGCAATGCGTGCATGCGCCGCGCTGACCGCATCGGTCGCCGCGCACGACGTCAGCGTATCGAACCCTAGCCAGCCGGCCCGCAGCGCTTGCGTCGCGACGATAGGACAGCTAAGCGGCGCGGCGGCAAGCGCCGGGCCGTAGACGTCGCCGTCCTCGACATAGACCACGGCGGGATCGAGCTGCCGCAGAATGCGGTGCAGCTTCGACGGATCCTTCGCGACCCGTGCATAAGCCGAGGACACCGTCGCGGCAGGCCGTCCGACATACATCGATGCGAGCGTCATCAGCGCATGGTTGACGCTGTTATCGGACAGCACCGTCACCGGCCGATGTGGCGCGGCGTCGAGATCGAGCAGCGCCTGGCCGATCGAGCGCACGCTGCGCAGCGCCTCGGCATAGCTCACCCTGCGCCAGCGCGCGGCACCGCCGTCGCGAATCCGTTCAGCTAGAAACGGCGTAGCGGGTGTGAGCGCCGCCCAATGCTCAAGCCAGTCGACGACGCTGCGTCCGTACGGCGCCAGCTTCGTGCGCGAGCGCAGCACGAAGCTGCCATCGGCTCGCGTCTCCTGCACAATGTCCGGTTGCGCGAGCGGCAAGACAGCGTCACGGCCGCGGCGCGCATGGCCAGCAGGCATCGAATCGGTCCATCCGGTCAGTTCAGGACCCATTGCCACCTCTGACGACGCCCTGCGCAAAACACCCGCTGTGAATGCAACATCGCTTGCCTCCTGATGGTTGTGATGAGCGACTAGCGTCAACGCATCGCGAAGTCGGGCCGCGGGCCGTTCTTGCGCGGCAAGCCCATGATCTCGCGCGCTTCTGCGGGCGTTGCCGGTTCGTAGCCCATCTCGCGCACGAGGCGCACAATGCGCTCGGTCAACTGGACGTTGGTCGCGAGTTCGCCGGGGCCGTAGTACAGGTTGTCTTCCAGTCCCACACGCACGTGGCCGCCGAGCAGCAGCGAATTCATCGCCGACGGCAACTGCGCCGGCCCGATGCCGCTCACGCAGAAGATGCTGCCCTTCGGCAACAGATCGACCATCGATTGCAGCACGCGCGGCGTGTAGGGCATCGCGTTCTGGAAGCCGCGATGCGCGCCGAGCACGAGGTTGATAAAGAACGGTTCGTCGTCGAAACCAGCTGCGGTCAAAGCGGCCACGTCCTGCACGATATGGGTCGGGCTGAACACCTCCCACTCCGGCTTGATGCCGCGCTTTTTCATTTCCAGCGCGAGATGCTGCGAGCGCTGCGGCGACGTGTGCATCAACAACTCTTTGTCGTCGAAACTGGCAATGATCGTCGTCGCATCCAGCGTGCACATTTCGGCGCCGGCATCCAGGCCCTTCAACCGTTCGTCCCAGAGGATTTCCCAGTAGCCGTTCGGCGCGCGCCCGATCATTTCGCCGTGCACGCCGCCGCCCGTCGAGTTGTTGATCACGATGTCGCACTTCGCGCGGATTCGCGTATTGATGTCACGATAGATCGCCGAGTCGCAGGTCGCGCCGTCATCCGGCAAACGGGCGTGCACCGCGACGACGCTGGCGCCGGCGTTGTAGCAGTCGTACACGTCGCCGGCAATCTCAGCGGGCTGCGTCGGCAGGTTGGGGTTCTGTCTTTTGCTGGCCATGCCGCCGGTGGGGGCAATGGTCACGATCACTTTGGGCTTGCCGCTCATGCTTGTCTCCGTCAATTTTATGTTTCATGCAATGCGTCGATGACCGGGCGTGACGGCCATCGCCTAGGGGATCGAAGTCGACGCCGCTTTGGCGCGCAGCATGCCGAGAATCATGTCGTCACGCTGCGTCGCGATCTGGTCGGCGCCGCGGCCGGCCAGCTCTGCATCGACGCCGTCGACCACCTGTTGCTTCAGGCTGGGCGTGAGCGCCGGTGTGCCGAGATCGGCCCACCAGCTTTCAATAGGACCGCCAAGATGCTCGAGCAGATGCTGCATGCCGCCCTCACCGCCCGACAGATGCAGGTTCGCGAATGGCCCCATCACGGCCCAGCGCAAGCCCGGGCCGTACGCGATCGCCGCGTCGATATCGCTCACGCTCGCCGCGCCGATCGACACCAGATGAAACGCCTCACGCCACAACGCCGCTTGCAGCCGGTTGGCGATATGGCCTTTGATTTCCTTGTGCGGATTGATCGGCCGCTTGCCGATCGTCTGATAAAAATCCATCGCGCGATGGATTGCATCCGGCGACGTCCGCTCGCCGCCGATCACTTCGACAAGCGGAATCAGATGCGGCGGATTGAACGGATGCCCCAACACCACGCGCTGCTGATAACGGCACGCCGTTTGCACGTCACTCATCAGGAGACCGGAAGAACTCGACGCAATGAGCACGTTTTCGGCGAGTACCGCATCGATACGGGTGAACAGCGCCCGCTTCAGATCGATGCGCTCCGGGCCGCTTTCCTGGACGAATTGCACGCCTTCGAGGGCGGCCTCGAGCGAGTCGTGGAATGTGAGCTTGTCCTGCGACGCACCTTCAGCGAGGCCGGCTTTGACGAGCGTCGGCCAATGCTGCGCGATCGCATCGGCAAGCCGCTCGCGCGCGCCGGGCGCGGGGTCTGTCGCGCTGACCTCGAGGCCGCGCGCCAGAAAATACGCCGCCCAACTCGCACCGATCACGCCCGTTCCGACCACGCCAACGCGGCGGATGATGGGGTTTTCATTCACAACCTGTCTCCTGTTGTTAGGGGTGGCAGCGTGGCTCGCCGCTAGCGGCGGCTGCCGTTCAGAAACCCTTCCATCCGTTCGCGCGCGTCGTGGCTGCTTTGCGTCACCGCGGCGGTCAGCGCTTCGGTGAACAGGCCGTCGTTCATCGACATGTCGTGGATACGCGGCACCGCATTGATCGCCGCCCAATTCGACAGCGAGGCGTTGCCCGCCACCTGTGCGGCCAGTTGCGCTGCCATCTGCCGGCCCTGACCCGCCTCGGCCAGGTAGTGCGCGAGGCCCAGACGATGACCGTCTTCGGCGCTATAGCGGCGGCCGGTCAACATCATCTCCGTCATACGGTCCGGGCCGATTACGCGCGCGACACGCACTGACGCGCCGCCGCCGACGAAGATCCCGCGCTGCGCCTCCGGCAACTGGAAGAACGCGTCCACTTCGACGATACGGATGTGGGCCGCCAACGCCAGTTCGAGCCCACCGCCGATCACGCCGCCCTGCATCACCGCGACGACCGGTTTGTTCGAGAACTGGATGCGGTGAAACACCTGATGCCAGCGCTGCGAGATACGGAGCGTATCGACGGGGGTACGCACGCTGTTTTCGGCCAGGTCCAGGCCAGCGCAAAAATGCTCGCCCGCGGCAGACAACACCACCGCGCGGACGTCATCGCCAAAGCTCGCGAAAGCCGCATCGAGGGCGTCGATCAATGCGTCGTTGAGCGCGTTGCGCTTCGCGGGCCGGGTCAATTCCACATGGGCCACCGCGCCGTTTAGCTGCACATCAAGTAATCGGTCAGTCATCCTTCCACCGGGGATCGTTCGATGAAAAATATCTTATAAGATATTTTTTGAAGTGCAATCTGAATCTTAAAATTCAGCGTATACCCCTATTTTCCCCTACGCTTCCTAACACATCTCACCTATCACGATTTCTCAATCCCGACAAAATATCTTATAGTATAGTTTTCAGCACAGGCCTGCGTCTGCGGGACGCGCATGAAGGCACCGGCCGCGACGGAGACGATTGGAACGGGGGCTCGCGTAAAATGCGGCTTTCCCGTCAAGAACAGATATGGCGACCCAGAACCCCAAACCCGCACCGTCAACTGCCGCGAACGCCGCGCAGGACACCCTGCTCGCCAATCTGGCGCGGCGCGTGCGCGTCCTGCGGGCGCAGCGCGGCATGACGCGCAAGCAACTCGCCGCGCAATCGGGCGTGTCGGTGCCTTATCTGGCGCGAGTCGAGGGTGGCGAGGGCAATGTATCGGTGGCGTTGCTGCACAAGCTGTCCGTCGCGCTCAATGTGCCGATGCAGGACTTTCTGTCCGATGGCACGGCGCAAAACGCCGATCTGACGATGCTTGTGCAATATCTCAAACAGCAGCCGCCCGCAACGCTGGCGCGGTTGCGCCAGCAACTGATCTCGGCGCCGGGATTTGCCGGCGTCGGCCCGGGTGGTCGAATTGCGCTGATCGGTTTGCGCGGCGCGGGCAAATCGACGCTAGGCGCGTTGCTTGCCGCACGACTCGATGTCCCGTTCGTCGAACTCGACAAGCTGATCGAACAGGAGGCGGGCATCGCCATCGGCGAAGTGATCACACTCTATGGACAGACAGGCATGCGGCGCCTCGAGCGCCGTTGCGTCGAGCAGATCATCGATACCTATCCGCGCGTCGTGCTGGCGACCGGCGGGAGTCTCGTCGCCGAGGCCGCCACGTATGAACTGCTGCTGCGCACGTTTTATACGGTGTGGCTAAAAGCGCGGCCGGAAGTGCACTTCACCCGAGTGATGGCGCAGAACGACGCGCGCATCGCGACGCCGGCATTGCAACGCGAGGCGCTGGAGCACATTCACCGCATGCTCGATGCGCGCGAGAACCTGTATCAGTTGGCGAATATGACGCTCGACACATCGGACCTGACGCCCGAACAGTCCATGCATCAACTTACCCTCGACCTTCCTGAGCAGGTAGCGCTGTCGTGATTGTGTTTCTAGGCGAGCTGCGTGGCTGCGAACAAGACGTGTCCGCCACCCGAGCGTGGTTGAGCACTGTCTCCGGTTGATCGCTCAGCCGGCGTTGCCTGCCCAAGATAACGGGAAAGCAAGTTGCGCGCGATAACATCATCGATCTCCGAGAATCCCAACTCGCGTAGCTTTTTGTGTAGTGCCGGTGGGTCGAAATAGCTTAGAAAGGGTTCGCCGGCCGCAGCCACACGCGCAGCTCTTGCCTCGTGCAACGCCAACAGCTCCGGGGAAAACGACGCCGGAGGATCGCTGTAGTCGAAGACCACTTCAGCACCGCCAGCGAGATTGGCAATCGCGCGCAGCGTCAGGTCAATCGCTTTCTCCGTCAAATAAGGAACGACACCAAGCCAGATGAAAAAGGTTCGCTGCGCTGAGTCGAAGCCGACTGCATTTAGTCCATCCAGCAACGCATCGCTTTCAAAATCGACCGGCGCATAGATCAGTGAATCCGGACGCTCTATGCCAGCTTGCTCAAGCTGTCTTCGTTTCCATGCTTGGGTTGCCGGATGATCCACTTCGAAAACGCGAAGATTGCCGGAGAGTTGGTTACGGTGCGCAAACGTGTCCAGGCCAGCACCAAGCACGACAATCTGTCGCACACCGCGTTGTTCGACAGCGCGCTTGAGGGCTTCTTCGGCATAGCTTGATCGAGCCGCAATGAACAATCGGATTCCACGTCTAGAGGGTTGCAATTCGACATCATGCTGAACGTCGTCGGCCTTCATACCCAATATCGTGAGAGCGAGTGGGTCGCTGAAAATTTTGCCTTGTTCCACGACTTGATGAATCGCTCGATGGGTAGCTGCTGCAAACGCTGTACGGCTTGGTTCCCGCTCTCTCATTTCACCTCCTATGGCTATCGGGCATGACTGGCTTGTTCAACGAAGGCGCTTGCCAGCGACCCTATAGCTTCTCAGATCGATTTGCTCGTATGGCGATTGTCAACGACTTTGACGCCGCCGTCGACTGACCGTTCATGGCCGGCTTATCCCACCGCGCCCCGTGCAACAATCAAGCATCGAGGTAGTGCTTATCGCGCAACAAGGTTATTCTTCGATACACCACACTACCCCGGAGCGTCCCATGCAGACAGTCCGTCGTTTAGCGTTCCTTGCGTTGACATGCGGTGTCATCGGTTTGTCCCATTCATCGAACGCATCGGCTGATTCTGCCGGTCCGCAACGAAGCCTCATGCAGGTCGTCTCGTTCGGGGACAGTCTTTCTGACGTTGGCACCTACGCATACGCCCGGCAATTCGGCGGCGGCACCTACACCACGAATCCGGGCGCTATCTCCGTACAGCTTATCGCGCAACATTATGGGTCGGGTCTCACGCCCGCGCTGACGGGCGGCTTCGGACAACCGAGCGTCGTTCATCCGGAAGGATTCGGCTACGCCCAAGGGGGCGCCCGAGTCGCGGGGCCGCCGAACCCCGGCGACGCAACGGGCGACACCGGCGAGTTACAGACGCCACTGACCTTACAGGTGGCCGCCTATCTTCAGTCGCATACACGTTTCACCGGCCAGCAACTGGTACTGATGCAAGGCGGGGCCAATGACGTTCAGGACGCCTATGGCGCATGGGCGGGCATGGTTGCGAACGGCGGCGATCCGGGCGCCTCTTTGCAGGCGGTGCTACCTTCGCTGAGACAGGCAGCGCAACAATTCGCGGGATTGGTGCATAACGTGCAGCAACACGGCGCCACCCATATCGTTGTGCAAAACGTACCGGACATCAGCAAGGCGCCGATCGCGAACCTTCTCGAACAACAACTGCCGGGCTCCGCAAAAGTGCTTCGGCGTCTGGCGCAGGGTTTCAACACCGCGCTGGATGACGCGCTCCCTTCATCGCCGGCCGTACTGCGGATCGACGCGTTCCGGTTCATTGATGAAGCATCAGAGAACTATCGCCAACTTGGTTTTCGCTTCAACGGCAGCATCGGCACCCACGTAGCTTGCTCGCCGGCAAACCTGCCCCCGGCATTTCAAGCCGATGACACCAGCGCGCTCTTCTGCTCGCGCTCGACGTATGTCTCCCGCGATGCTGACAGCATCTACATGTTCGCCGACGCTTATCATCCGACGACTCACCTGCAAAAACTCATAGCGAACTACGTCGTGGTCCGGATCGACGCGTGGTTGCACGAATAGCTCATCGCCCGAACCCCGCCGGATAAATTCGCTAGCTGACGCCCTGAGCGGCCGCCGCGAGCGCTTTCATCGCCAACATGTACGGATACGGACCATGGCTGATTCGGGCGACGCCATTTTCCGCGAGTTCCGTGATGGAAGGCGTGTCCGCCGCGCATGATGTTGACCGGGAGAGGCGATGCAGCCGTCAACTCGCGAATGAGCGCTGGTGACTGAAGGCCTGGCACGATGAAGCGATCGAAAGTATGCACCCTTGTCATTGCTGTTCATGCTCGCTTCTCCTCGTCAATATCGGGTTGGACACTGCGCCATAGGAAACCGTCACCGTATCGAGCGCGGCGAGAAAATCCCGGGCATCAAAAATTTCTCCCAGACTTACCACACCACCTCCCGGCGCGACCTTGCCGCTCAGCAACCGCTCGGTCGCCTCTACGACGATCGGTGCACTGACGGCATAGATGTCGCGTCCCGTTGCTGTGACGCGGCGCGTCATTCCGCCCTGTTCGATGACGACGTCCACAACGAATTGTTGGGCCGATCGTCCCTGCTCATCGTGAGGCTGGGGCGCTGGCGTATTGGGATCGCGAATGTCGCGCAGAGCCGAAAGCGCGAACCACGACTCGACCGTGTCGATGCGCAAATGACGCGAGACAGTGAGCACCTCCGTAAAGGGGAGCATCACCACGTCCATGTTGCCGAACGGCGACCGGAAAGACCACACACCTTCGGGCGCAGGCTGCGGGACAGGCGCCAGTCGCCCCGCCTCCTGGACGAGCCGTACTGCGCGATTGCGTTCGCCAGTCAGGCGCGTTCCACGCGTCGGATGCCAGCTGTCGAGGCCAATGGCGATATCGACCCGGTCGATAGGCTTATCTTCGTCTGCGGCTGCCGTGACGAGCAAATCGGCAAGTCCACCATAGAACGCCGCTGCGGGAATGAGCGTCACCCCCGCAGCGCGGGCGCTCGTATCACGTTGCTCGATCAGCGCCTGAAGCGCGGGCTGTTCCGCCGTGACGTCGAGATAAGGAATCCCGGCGCGCAACGCCGCATCGGCGACCGGCAACGCCGTATCGAGAAAAGGTCCGGCGCAGTTAATGACGGCATCCGTGCCGCGAAGCGCCGCGTCGAGTTGCTCAGGGTCCTCGATGGCAGCGACGCGCCATGGCGTCGAGTCACCGACACTGCTTTGCCTCAAACGCGCAGCATCGCGCCCTATCCGGACTACGCCGAGCCCACGCCGCTTTAATTCCGCGACAACAAAGCTCCCCGTGTGGCCTGTGGCCCCGTACACCGCAACAGTCATTCGTTCGTTCATAGTGACTCCGCTACATGGTTGACTACGCTACAGACCTGTCTGTAGTTGTAATACAGATCTGTAGCGCCGTCAAGCGTCGAGTGCTATGCTTGACAACAGTGTTTAGGCATCAGAGATCTTTGAGGTTGAACCCGAAATGAAGAAGGAAGAACAAGCGCAAGGACTCGCACCTGATACGCGTGAGCGCATTCTGCGGACCGCCAGCGAACTTTTCTATCGAGAGGGCACGCGTGCGGTTGGCGTCGACCTTATCGTGGCGCGGGCGGGTGTCGCCAAGACGAGCCTCTATCGTCATTTCGGGACGAAAGATGACCTGATCGAAGCGTTTCTTCACCTTGAGGATGAAGACTTCTGGCGGCATTGGGATGCGGTTGCCGCACAGCACAAAGGCGCGCCGCGCGAGGAACTGGACGCACAACTTCAATGGATTGGCGAACGCATTGCGCGTCCGGGTTATCGCGGCTGCCCGCAGATCAACATTGCCGCGGAATATGCGGACGAGAATCACCCGGCCCGCAAGGTCGCGGTGGCGCACAAGCGAGAACTGCGACGGCGACTCGCGGAGCTGGCGCGAGCCTTGCGCGTCGACGAACCGGAGACTTTTGCTTTACGGCTGGGCACGGTCATCGACGGCGCACTCAGTAGCGGGCAAGCGCTGCACGCAGAGGGGCCCGTGCGGTTCCTGCAGGAACTGGCGCACATACTGATTCCGAAAAAAACAAGGAAGTGACCCACGCATCCGGTTGCGCAAAGCTGGCGCGTCGTTCTCACTGGACAAGGTCCGTGTCCTCTGGCTGAGACTACGGGTGATTACGTAGCCGGCCGCCGATCCTAACGACGTTTGTGGCGAAGTTCGCGCCCCGCGTAGACGGCCAGAAACAGACCAATGACCATGGCCGCTACGGCCAACGATTCGTCTTGCCGTCCGGTGGGGGCCAACGAAGTTGCATAAAACCAGAGGCCTATGCCGACTACCGTCATGAACATACCAAATATAAGCCCCCACACCGGCCCGGCGTCATCAGAGCTTGCTAATCTGTGAGACATTTTCATCGCTATACTCCCCGTCCCGCACCGACGTTTCCTCATTGCCGCATCGTGCGACTTCCGCATTCGCACGGTCTGTGCGGTAGCCTACGCGGCCAAAAAGACGCCATCAACCCGCTAAATTGTCACGGTCTACTCATTTCGCAGGCGTCGCCGAAAGCGGTTCGAGCCCGGTCTTCGAAATCGCGGGCGCCGCGTCCGGCGACGACAGAAAATGGATCAGCGCCGCTGCGCCGTCCGGATTTTTCGCATTGGTGGCGATGCCCCCGGAGAACACCGTATACCCCTGCAGTTCTGCGGGCAAACTGCCGACCACCGTCACCCCCTTCACCGGCAACAGTTCGACGACCTGCTGAATGCCGATCTCAGCTTCTCCATTCGCGACGGCATCGGCGACCTCCGCGACCGGAATCATGCGGCTCCTGCTCTCCATCGGCCCCGCGATGCCGAGGCGCCGGAACAGTTCGCTGCCGACATAGACGCCACTCGGGCTGTCCGGATAGACGACCGACTTCGCTGCGAGCAGCGCGCGCCGCAATGCGTCGGGCGAGCTGATATCCGGCTTCGGCGTCCCCTCGCGAACCACCATGCCGATTGCCGAGCGTGCGAAGTCCACCTTACTGTCAGGCAAGACCTTGCCGGCCTTGATCTGTTCGTCGAGCGCATACCCAACCACGATCAGCACGTCGGCCCACTCGCCGCGCGCAAGCCGCACAGGGATCGCATTCGCGGCCGTACCTTCCGCAGGCCCCCAGACGGTGATGAGCTTATAGCCGGTCGCCGCCTCGAATTGCGGGCCCAGTTCGCGATAGGCCGACGCAAAACCGCCCGAAATCATCACCTTGACTTCGTCTGCCAATGCGGCCCCGCCGCCCAGTAACGCGCCTGCCACGCAGAACGCGAGTGCGTAAACCCTCAGCTTGCGGATGGTCACGGCCCCGCCCCAATGTCGATCGGATGACCCGCTCCGGATATGCATCGAGTCCGGATGCCAGTCGTCATGTTAGCTGGCATCGAGCGCGGCAGCGAGACTGCCGCAAACCGGCCAGCTTCAGACTACAGTGGTCGACGGACGCTGCTGGTGGAGCGAATCCACAACGCGTGTCGTCGCGAGGGCAAACTAAACGCACCTCAATTCTCAATCGCGCAGAGATGCTATCTTTGAACCATCTACCCAATATCAGCCGGGAGCGCGCTATGGCGGAGGACAAAGGTGATGGCGACGATCATTGGCACGTAAGCGCAGCTTGTTTCAACTGCGGCGCGGTTCGAACGGCCGCGCCCAATCTGTTCATCGAGCGAAACGGCGCTTCGGCGTTTGCTCACCAGCCTGCCAGTGAACAAGAAACGGAAGACGCGTGGCGAGGCGTCCTCCTCTGTCCGGCGGCTGCCGTTCGGCCGCCCAAAGGTTTGAAGATGCCGACAGGCCTCTTTCCGCAAGCGTTGGCTCCCGGCGTGTGGAGGCTCGGGTATAACGCTCGCTCTTCGTACGGCGCTCACAGCTACATCACGCTTGCAGGCGGCCTGCGTCTGATGATCGACGGGCCGCGCTGGTCCGGCCACCTCGAGCGTTGGATCGCGGAAGCCGGAGGATTGGATCATATCTTGCTCACCCATCGCGACGACGTCGCGGACGCGGGCATCTACGCGAAGCGCTTTGGCGCCCGCGTCTGGATCCATGCAAACGACGCCGATGGCGCTCCGTTCGTCACTGACGTAATCACCGGTGATCTGGCGCATGAAATGTTGCCGGGTGTTCGGGTCATTCCGATGGCGGGACATACACGGGGAAGCGTCATGTTCCTCGTCAGCCACGCCCTTTTCTCTGGAGACTCACTGTGTTGGGATTTCCGCAGGCACGCTCTGCATGCCTTTCGAGACGCCTGCTGGTACGACTGGTCCACCCAACTTCGCTCCCTCGAGCGACTCGTTCACGAAAGCTTCAGTGGCGTCTTCGCCGGACATGGCGGAAGTATCATTCTGGATGCACCGACTATGCAGCGCGAAGTGCGAGCGTTTCTCGATACGGTAAAAGCGGACTGAGACCATCAGACAGCGAGACGCGATGACCGCGCGTGGTCGGTGCAAATCATGGAGATTTGGCTTGTTGTCGCCACATCTGGACTGTAAGCTTTCAGTAACGCGGACATATCCCCGCGTTTTGTGTGTTAAGTAGCCGCAGGCAAGTCCTGCGGCTTCTTTTTATGCGAACGCCAGTGGCAATCCGCAGGGACCACGATCAAGAAATGTTCTGCTGCGGCGTGCCGTGTTGTCGAGTTTTCGAGTGATACGGACAAGTGCTTCCCGCTGGCGTCGGCCGGCCCTTGGCTTCGAAGTCGTCCAGTTGAAGCAGCAGACTATCCAGCGCACAGAGTTGGCCACGCGTCAGGTGAGTCGCATCCAGAAGCTTGTAGAGCCGTCCGCGCCAGTATTGAGCCGGCAGGATTGGCCCGCCGAGGTCTCCTATCAATGACGGCACCATCACGCGTGCAATATGCGCGATCTCCTGGTCAAATAACGTACCCATGTGCGCCCCCCGCATTTGCTTTTGGCCTGCAACCTATTTTCTTTTATGTCTGACAAATACTGTAGGCCAGTTTTCGCGGTATGCCAATATTAGGTTGAATGCCGGTAATTCTCAGACAACCCTCTCGCGAGCCGTATTGGGTAGTTTGGCAAGCGTTGGACCGCCCCTCAGCGGCCCGGATATTCACCGTCCCCGCTCGTCGCCATCGCCTAGACTATAGGCATGATCGCGACTAGCAAGGAGACGGCCATGGGCGACTCAATTTCGGGGATGCTGCTTGGGGTGGTCGTTCTGATCATGGCTGCCATCCTGGTTGTGGAGCACTACAGGCGCGAACATCACAGGAATCAGCAACTTCGCTGGCTGGACACGCACCCTATACGCGACTGGTTACACCACAGGCCTTGACGCAGGCAGGAACGAAAAGCCCCACGCAAAGCGGGGCGCGGACTTGCTTTATCTCAGGTTCTAGCTGCCTCTCGGAAGCTTCCCGGCTTGGCAAGCTGAAATCGCAAACCCAGCGTTCGTGGAAACTCAGTTCTCCCATGCATCGCCGGCGCATTGCGCCATCACGTCGAAGAGCACACGTTTCGCCGCGCTATCTAGCCGCGTGTAAGCAAGACCGATACCGGTACGGTGACCAGGAAGATCGAGCGGACGCGCCACGACCTTGGGCGGCAGAGCCAGCGCCGCCGCGGCCGGAATAACGCCGATGCCGAGTCCCGCCGCCACCAGCGCGAGCATGGTCGGGAATTCGCCCAGTTCCTGAGCGATGTCGAGCACCGCGCCCTGCTGTGTCAGCGCGACGAGCATCTCGTCGTAGAAGCCGGGCGCGTATCGCCGCGAAAGCACGAAAGCGGGCGAGCCGCTCAGATCGGCCGGATGAATCAAGGGCTTGGCGGCTAGCGCGTGATCTTCAGGCACCGCCACCACGAACGATTCTTCGAGCACGACGCGCGTTTCGAGTCCTGCGCCGCTCACGGGCATGCGTATCAGGCCGAAGTCGAGCTTGTTGCCGTGCAGGGCTGCGATCTGGTCCGGCGTCGTCATGTCCTTCAACTCCAGCGTAATGAGCGGATAGCGTGCGTGCATGCTGCGGATTAGATCAGGCAGCAGTTTCGGCAGGACCGACGACACGAACGCGATGCGCAGCACGCCAATCTCCCCGCGCGCGGAAAGCCTCGCCGTCTGCTCCGCGCGCATCGCCTGATGAAGCGTGGCGCGCGCTTCGGGCAGAAAGAGCCGCCCGGTGTCGCTCAACGCGACATTGTGCCGGTCGCGCTCGAAGAGTCGCACCTCCAACTCCTCCTCCAGTGCCTTGATCTGCATGCTCAGCGCAGGCTGCACGATACATAGGCGCTGCGCCGCGCGGCCGAAATGCAACTCCTCAGCCAGTGCCACGAATGCGCGCAGGTGCTTCAATTCCATGGTGTCTCTCCGCAAGCGGGCGCTTGTTATCACGAATCATGATAACAACGTCATGAAAGACTATTGGCACGTTTGCTGCACTTGCGTTGAACTTGGGGGCATTCGAGGTGACCGGGCTGCATCATTGGGTGCGCAGTGCAGTCCGAGAGAAGCCGTCCATCACGGCAACACGCCACAAACACAAGATCGGAGACATCCACATGCATTCATTCATCGCGAGCCGGACGCGCGGCGCGAAGACGCTCGCCGGTTTGACAATCGCATTCGCCGCATGCGCGGCGCACGCCGCTGACTGGATCGTCTCGGGCAACGACGGCAAGTATCAGCGCGTCGAGGGGCGCGATACCTACCCGGCAAATGCTCAACCCGACACGCTCACGCTCCTCGACGCCAGCCACTTCCCCCCTCAGGTCAAGGTTCAGGTCGAGGTGGAGAACGGTATCCAGGGACCGCCCCAGGCGGTCGCGGTCACGCCGGACGCCGCCGTGGCGCTGGTCGGCGCGCCCACCCGCTATGACCACGCCGCCAACAAGCTGCTGATGGATACCTTTGTCCAGGTCGTCGATCTGCAAGCGTCGCCGCCCACCGTGAGCCGGCTCGAGGTCGGCAGCCATCCGCAGGGCATCGCCATCGACCGCAGCGGAAAGCTTGCGCTCGTCGCGTGCGTCGACGGCAGCGTGGCGGTGCTCGGCATCGACGGAAACCGCGTGACGCTGGTGGATACGCTGAAGATCGGCCAGAAGCGTCTGGCCGGCGTGAGCTTCACGCACGACGCCAAGCATGCGCTGGTTGCACTGCGCGACGAGCAAGGCGTCGCCGTGCTGAACATCGCGGACGGCCATGTCACCGATAGCGGCGTGCGCCTGTCCAGTGGCGTGGCGCCCTACTCCGTCGACGTATCGAGCGACGGCAAATGGGCGGTCGTGAGCGATGTCGGTCTCGCCGGCCTGCCCGCCTACCCGGGCAAGCTCGCGGGCGACGCCGATGCGATCACGCTCATCGACGTGTCGCACGAGCCGTTCCGCGCGGTTCAGCACTTCACGGTGCCGTCGTTGCCCGAGGGCGTGGCGATCTCGCCCGACGGCAAGTGGATCGGCGTACAGGCCATGGACGGCTCGAACCTCACGCCGGACAACCCCGGACGCCATGCGCGCGGCAAGGTTCTTCTGTTCGCGATCCGCAACGGCCAGGCCGTGAAGATGTCCGAGGCGCCGGGTGGAGAAGCCGCGCAGGGCATCGTCTTTACCGCCGACAGCAAGCATCTGATCGTGCAGTTCAACGTCGAGAAGCAGCTCGCCATGTTTGCGGTGAACGGCGGCCATCTGCAGGACACCGGGCAGCGAATTGCGCTGACGGGCGGTCCTTCGTCGCTTCGTACGACCCCGCGCTGACCATCGTCAACTGAATACACCAGGAAAACAGCCCATGCCCTTCATGCCTCACTCCATTCCGACGCTATGCGGCTCGCTCGCCGGCCAGCCGTTCACGTTCAACGTCAAGGTGCACAACGCGGCTTATCGGGCGCTCGGCGTCGACTATACATTCGTGAGCTTCGGTATAGAGGATGTCGCCGGCGCGATCAACGCGATGCGCACGCTCGGCATTCGCGGCTTGAATGTGACGATGCCGCACAAACAGGCCGTCATTCCCTACCTCGACGCGCTCGACGAAACGGCGCGCGAAATCGGCGCCGTGAACACGATCGACAACCGCGACGGCCACCTGACCGGCTACAACACCGACTGCGCGGGTGCAGTGCGCGCGCTCGAAGAAGTGACGTCGCTACCGGGCCGCCGCATCGCGCTGCTCGGCGCGGGCGGCGCGGCGCGCGCGATTGCCTGGGGCGTGCAGCGCGCCGGCGCGGAGGTCACCGTGTTCAACCGCACCGCGTCGCGTGGAGAAGAACTGGCCCACCACTTCGGCCTTGCTTTCGGCGGTGATCTGAATGCTTTCGATCCGGCCGGGTTCGACGGCGTGGTCAATGCGACGGCCGCCGGCTTCCGCGCGCCCGACGTCAATCCGCTGAAGCCCGCACAAATTGCACCGCATCTGTTTGTGATGGACGCGGCGTTTATCCCCGTGCGCACCAAGCTGATTCGCGACGCCGCTGAGCTTGGATGCCGCGTCGTCGATGGCACGCGGATGCTGCTGCATCAATTCTGCGGCCAGATCGAACTGTACACAGGCAAACCCGCGCCGCTCGATACGATGAGTGCGGCCTTGCTCGACGAGATTGCACGCGTGGGCTAGCGGACCGTTCGGGTCATAAGTGAAGTGACCGGAATGGCATCCGCATTGGAGGAGACGACAAAATGAAACATCAGCACACCGTTGCGACGGACCCGCGCGACACGGGTCATGCCGCCGGCGCCGGCAAGCACGAAGTCACGAACGCCGACCTGTATCGCGCCGCATGGGCGGCGTCGCTTGGCAGCGCGCTCGAATACTATGACTTCGCGCTGTACAACCTCGCGTCGGCACTGATCTTCGGGCCGCTCTTCTTTCCGTCCAGCACGCCAGCCATGGGACTGATCGCGAGCTTCGGCGCGTACTTTCTGGGCTTCGCCATCCGGCCGGTGGGCGGCATCATCTTCGGCACGCTCGGCGACCGTTATGGACGCAAGTTCGTCCTGATGGCGACGATCCTGCTGATGGGCATCGCGAGCACGCTCATCGGCTTTTTGCCCACCTATGCGTCCGCGGGCATCTGGGCACCGATACTGCTCGTAGGATGCCGCTTGCTGCAGGGACTGGGTGCCGGCGCCGAACAGGCAGGCGCTGCCGTGTTGATGGCCGAGTACGCGCCGGCCAAACGTCGCGGCTATTTCGCTGCGTTGCCGTTCATGGGCGTGCTGCTCGGCACCGTGATGGCGGCTGCGATCTACTTCGCGCTGGTCCGCGTCGAGGATCTTTCGCAAAGTTGGCTGTGGCGTGTGCCGTTCCTGTTGAGCGCTGTCATTATTGCGGTGGCGATCTGGATCCGGCTGAAGCTCAAGGAGTCGCCGTCGTTTGCAAAACTCGAAGCGCGAAGCGAGGTCAACGAGAATCCGTTGAAGCACCTCCTCCAGCATTCGAAACCGACGCTTCTCAAGGTCATCGGCATGCGCATGGCCGAGAACGGCGGCTCGTCGATCTATCAGTCGCTTGCGATCAGCTATATCGCGACCGCAACCGGCCTCAAAGGCCAGATCGGCCCGATCGCCCTGCTGCTCGCCGGCGCCTCGGGGGCGATCATCATTCCGCTGGCCGGCATGGCGAGCGACCGGTTCGGGCGTATCCCCGTCTATCGCGCCTTCGCTGTCTATCAATTGCTGCTGGCCTATCCGACCTGGTGGGTGCTGAGCCTCGGCAACGCCACGGCGAGCATTGCGATGTTGTGTGTTGCGTTGGCCGGCGTGTGGGGCATGTTCGCGACGCAGGGCGCGCTGCTGCCGGAGCTCTTTGGCGCGCAGCATCGCTATGCGGGTGTGGCGGTGGGACGCGAAGTGTCGGCCGTCATCGCAGGCGGCGTGGCGCCGCTCGTCGGCGCATCCATGATCGCCTGGGCGACGGTGCATTGGGGTGGACACGAGGGAACGATTCTGGCGTGGATTCCGCTTGCCAGTTACGTCGCGATTCTCAGCCTGATCGGCGTGGTGACGACCTACTTCACACCGGAAACGCGCGGGCGTGATCTCGACGATTTGCGTGACGCTGCCGACACGCCGATCAAGCCAGTTAACCGGCCAATCACTCAACATTCCTGATCACAGCGATCGGATGAGCCCCGCAGGGCTTAGCGAGAAACGGCAATTGACCGCCCTTGCGCGCCACGGCGACGTCATTCGGTTAGCGTCGTCGAGAACCACTGCGGGACGCTTCAGGAAGATGCGGCGAGGCGCGTGCCGAGCCAGGCGCGCAGCGCCGATATCTCGTCCTCGCACACCGAATGCGGCATTCGATACGCGCTCCAGTCGACCTTGCAACCGCGCGCGATCGCAAAGTCGCGCGCGGCCTCCCCTAACTGGATCGGCAGAATGTCGTCGTAGATGCCGTGCGCGGCAAAGATCGGCGTGCTACGGTTCGCGGCGCTCAAGCGGCTGTCGATAAAGCCCGGCGATGGCACATAACCTGACAACACGATCAAGCCGGCAAGTGCCTCAGGGTGCGTGAGTCCTGCTGAATAGGTCATCGCCGCGCCTTGCGAAAAGCCCGCGAGAAAGATGTTCGAAGTCGGAATGCCGCGGCGGTTCTGCGCTTCGATCAATTGCCGCACGGTTGCGCAAGACGATTCGATACCCGCTTCGTCAACTTGCTGATTGATGCTCTGAAACGACCGGATGTCATACCACGCGCGCATCACGTAGCCGTTGTTTGCGGTAACGGCAATCTCGGGCGCATTGGGAAATACGAAGCGCATGGCAGGCGCAGCGGTGAAATGCAGTTCGGGCACGAGCGGCACGAAGTCGTTGGCGTCGGCGCCTAGACCGTGCATCAGGATCACGGCGAACGTGGGATTCGGCGCACTCTCAATTTCAATGATGGGCGGTTGCTCGGTCATGGATTGCGCCTACTCGGTTTCAGGAAACGTTTAGAGGATCGGGATGAGTACAAGCAGGATACCGCCAAGCGAGACGGGCCACCCCACTCATCTCGATTGTCAACCGGATGGCGTTCCATCTTCAAGTGCCAGTCGAGGTGTACCTGCGCACCCCGAAGCGCCACGCCGCAAAGCTAAGCGCAAGGAATGCGAATCCGGCAGCCGGCGCCAGGGGCAACACCCAGTTGGGCGCCCCCAGCGGGTCCGCCTTGTGCAGGATGGCCAGCACCGGAAAGTAGGCGACGCAGGCAATCGGCACCACGAAGATCAGAAAATTGCGAAACCAGCTCGCGTAAAAGTCGAGGGGGTATTGCGCAGCCTGCACACCGCCATAGGTCACGACGTTGACCACCTCCAGGCTTTCGACCGTCCAGAACGCAAGCGTTGCCTGCAAGACCAGCAAGCCGAAGAACAACGCCACACCGCCCGCGATCGTCCAAAGCGTCAACGCTACCGCACCCACAGTCCAGTGAAAATCCAGTGCGCTGGTGGCAACCGCTATCACGGCGACGCCCTGGGCGAGGCGCCCCATTACCCGCAGCCGGAAATCGTGCCCGATTAGCTGCAGCGTGGCGGTGCGGGGGCGCAGCAGCAGTCTGTCGAAGTCGCCCGTGCGCACGAATTCGTGGCCGAACACGTCGAAGCCCCGACTCATAAAATCGGCAATCGAAAAGCTGATGCTGACCATGCCGAAGAACATGCAGATATCGCCAAAGCGCCAGCCCTGGACGTCTCCGAACCGGTTAAATAGCGCCCAGATTCCGGCCAGTTCGATCACATTGGTCAGGAACGCACCGAAGCCCAACATCAGGCTCGAGGCCGGATACTGCAGTTGCGCACGGATTGAAGTGACGAAGTAACGTCGCAGCAGGTACAGGGCGTTCATCGCGTCACCCCCCTTGCACTTCGAGCCGGTTCATCACACGGCCGATCCCTTTACGACCGAGCATGACAAATACCAGCGTCCAGAAAACCTGAAGGGCCAATCCACCCCAGGCCGACGCGCCCGTGAGCGCGCCGATGTAGATCCGGGTGGGAATGTCGAGCATCCCCGCGAACGGCTGCGCGACGAGAACAGGTTGTAGCCAGTCGGGAAACAGGCCCAGTGGAATCAGATTGCCCGAAAACAGGATCACGAAGGCGGGCGCGAGCGTGTTGATCCCACGGTCGGTCAGCGTCGCGGCGATACAGAGATTGATCAACATGGTGAAAGCCGCGCCCAGCAGGATCATCAGCACGAGCGAGATTGCAAAGAGCCCGGCCTGGAGGGCGTCGGCCGGCGCGCGCCAGGACCACTCGCCGAGGCCGGCGAGCGGTAGCAACACGGCAGCGGCGGCGAACATCAGCGCGGCTCGGGGTAATGCGCGCGAGGTCATCCATGCCGTTGCACGAATGAACCACCACGCATAGGTGTCGACCGGTCGCAGGCGGTCGTAGCCCACGGCGCCGGTCCGCACGGCGCCGGCGACCTCGGGGTCGCCGCTCCACGGCTGCAGCGTGAACAACGCCTGGCCCAGCCATGTGTAGGTAATCACCTGCGCCAGCGTCATCGACGCATGGGCATGCGCCGAGTGGCGATAGAAGGCCGCGTACACCATGACCTTGAGCCCGCCCCACCAGCACTGCGTGGTGAAGCCGGCGAGCGCGGCGGCCCGGTATTGCAGCATGGTCCTGAAGCGGGCGACAAACGCCGCGACGTAGGGACGAAGGACGTTCATCGGGTCAGGCTTCGACTGCGCCGTGCAAGTGGTAAAACCGGGCGATGACCTCTTCGATCGCGGGCTGCTCGACACGGATGTCCTCGACGGCATGTTCAGCCGCAATGCGCGCGATGAGCGCCGGCGCACCGATGACGCGAGGATCGAAGGCGAGTTCTACCGAACGGCCTTCACGTCGAAGCAACTGTGCGCCATCGATGGCGACAGCGGGCGCCTCACCGGCGAAATCCACCAGCAGGCGGCGCTCGACCAGCACATCCGAGCGCAACGCATCAAACGACTGATCGGCCAGCACCCGACCGTGGCCGATGACGATCACGCGCTCAGCCAGCGCCTCGATGTCGTGCATGTCATGGGTGGTCAGGAGCACGGTGACGCCGCGCTCGCGGTTCAGCTTCTTGACGAACTCGCGCACGGCAAGCTTCGACGGCGCGTCGAGGCCAATGGTCGGCTCGTCCAGGAAGAGGATCGGCGGGGCGTGCAGCAACGCGGCCGCGATCTCGGCCCGCATCCTCTGTCCCAGCGACAGTTGACGCACGGGCTGATCGAGCACGCGCTCGAGTCGCAGCATGGCGACCAGTTCATCGCGAGTACGCAGGTAGGCGGCCGGTTCCACGCGATAGATATCGCGAAGCAGATCGAAGCCGTCGATGACGGGCAGGTCCCACCATAATTGACTGCGTTGACCAAATACCGCACCGATACGGGCAACATGAGCAATACGATTGTCGAACGGTACACGACCCTCGATCAGAACCTTACCCGCAGTGGGGCGCAGGATGCCGGAGAGAATCTTGATGGTGGTCGACTTGCCCGCTCCGTTGGGGCCGATGAATCCGAGCAGTTCGCCGTGCTGCAGGCTGAAACTGACCTCCTTGAGGGCTTCGATCTCGCGCCAGCGGCGGCGAAACATGCCGAGTACGCCGGGCTGTCGTTCCCCGATGCGATAGGTTTTCGCCAGGCCCTCAACCACGATCTGAGACATGCCATCTCCGTTGAATCATCGACGCGCCGACGAGTATCGTCAGCCGAGCCATGCCGGCAGAAATGCGCCGATGGTATCAGAGGTGGGGCGTCGTCGACGATCGGGAGGGAGGCTGCACGGTTGATGCGTTATGGCCCAATGCCTCATGTCGGACTACTGAATTTAAAAATAACTGGGCCCACGGTTTTTCCGTCGGGGAGTCGCACCCTCAGAAGAATCAATCTATTGAAGACTGCGCGCACGCGCCGCGAACGCAGCCGATCAGGCTACGTGTTTCAGCGCGATAGCCTTGGCTTTCAGAAGTCGTGCGTCATCACGCACGGTCTCGGTGACACGCTCTCGGAGTTTTCCTCGCGGAAGTCAATGCCTGTTGCGAGCGAGCGACATTGGCCTCGAATTATTGCGGCATTAATTGTCTCGAAATATGATCGCCACACTTAGCGCGTCGGGCTTGCGCCACTAACGTCAGCGCACGCTCACGCGCCGTTAGCCAAATGAAAACAATCGGGACAATTCATGAAAAGAACACTCGCGGCAGTCGGTGCAGGTCTACTCGCCCTTTCGGCCCAGTCCGCTTTCGCACAAAGCTCGGTCACCCTGTACGGTCTCGTCGACACCAGCGTGCGTTACCTGACGAATGCCAATTCGAACAACGATTCTCAGGTGTCGATGGGTGAAGGTGTCGAGACACCGAGCCGTTTCGGCTTGAAAGGCACTGAAGATCTGGGCGGCGGTACGTCGGCGGTCTTCAAGCTCGAAAACCAGTTCCAGCTCTGGTCCGGCAAGCTCGACAACAGCAACAACACGCTGTTCCAGCGCAATGCGTACGTCGGACTCTCGAACAACCAGTACGGCACGCTGACCTTCGGCCGCCAGCAAACGCCGTTCTTCGACGTGATGGGCAATACATATGATCCGCTGACCGTCGGCGACTTCTGGCAGGATAGCTGGATCTATAACCCGGTCGGACGATACCTGTTCACCAACAGCTCGGCCAAGTACACCGGCCAGTTTGGCGGTCTGCACGTGGAAGGCATGTACGGCTTCGGTGGCGTGGCGGGTAGCACCGGCGAGAACAGCATGTACGGCTTGACGGCGTCGTATGACCTGGGTCCCCTCTCGGCCGACGTTGGCTTCCAGCAGAACGATAACGCCGGTAAGAAGTTCAACATCATCAACGTCAGTGCAGTCTATGCAATCACGCCGGCGGTCAAGCTCCTCGCGGGCTGGTTGCATTCGCAGGACAACACCGGGCTTGTCGACGGCGACGAGCAGCAGGCCGGCGCACCCGTGCTGACGCACGTCAGCCCGAACCGCATCGATGACAGCTTCTACGTCGGCTCGACGTGGCAAGCCACGCCGGTGCTGGCGTTTACGCTGGCCGGTTACTACGATCACGCACGCAATGCGGCAACGCTTGACGGCACGCTCGGCGCCGGTATCAATTACTCGGGCACGCTGCTCGCCGAGTATTCGTTGTCGAAGCGCACCGAGGTGTACGGAACGGTCGACTTCACCCGTGGCACCGGTGCGTTTCTGGCGGACTACCCGGGCCGCAACAACCAGACCGGTGTTGCAATCGGCCTGCGCAACATCTTCTGATCGCGTGGCCCGGCCTGCCGGGCTTGCTGCTTAGATTTGGTGATCGAGCGGCACGCGTGATACGATCGAGACACTTTCAAAACGCCCTCGCGGTTCGCCGCGAGGGCGTTTCTTTTTGGTTTCCAACCCCAGAAAGGAACACTTTGAAATGACCTCACATGACTCTCTGACCCAAGCTTCGACTTCAGGCTTAGGCTACGTGCAACATGGAGCCGGACCTGAATGCGTGCTTGTCATGCATGACTGGCTTGGCGATCACACGAACTACGACTCCGTCATGCCCTACCTCGATGGGGCGGCCTTTACCTACGTCTTTGTGGACCTGCGCGGGTATGGAAAGTCCATCCATATGCGCGGCGACTATACCGTCCAGGAGATTGCCGCTGATTGTCTGAAACTCGCTGACCGGCTTGGCTGGCATCGTTTTCATCTGATCGGTCATTCGATGACCGGGATGGCGACACAACGCATCGCGGCCGACGCACCTGATCGTATCAAGAGTGCGATCGCCGTATGCCCTATCTCTGCCGCCGGCAATCAGTTGAACGAGGAGGCGTTGCGTTTCTTTTCAAGCACCTGCGAAAACGACGACGCGTTCCGCCGGCTAGTCAAGTTTGCGACGGGTGGCCTTTCAGACCGGTGGGCCGACGTCAAGCTGCGCCAGAACCGCGAAAGGGTCGCGTCTCGATGTCGTTCGGGTTACCTTGAAATGTTATCCACGACCCACTTCGTCGAGGATGTTCGCGGGCTGGAAACCCCTTATCTGGTCATCATTGGCGACAAGGATCCGGGACTCGATGAGCACGCAATGCAGAACACATTTCTTGCATGGCACCCCAATGCAGAATTATTAAAAATTCCTAACTGTGGGCACTATCCCATGCAGGAGTGTCCTCCGTACTTTGCGATGGTCATAGAGAACTTCTTGCGCGGTCAGGTCCGTTGATTGGCGACGCGGTCCCGGGATGTCTCGGGGCTGCGTCGTTTTCTGGATCGCGGCTCACTACCGTGTCCCAATGTCTCCTGCAGAAAAGCGATAAAACCCATCAGCTTCGGTGGCATGTGCGCCTCGGGCAGATGCACCACATGGACGGGCCAGGTCGGTGCCGACCAGTCGGGGAAAAGACGAACGAGCCGGCCCGCATCCAGATCTTCCTGCAACATCACCTATACCGCCGTCATGCGCGCATTCCAGACTGGTTCTGCGACGGAATCAACAACGGTTTCGGATCGCACTTGCACACGCACCAGTCATAGCTCAGTGCCTGTTCACGGCCATTGGCCCCCCTGTTCGGTAGGCGCTCGCCGACGCATAAAATCCAGCCCATCGTGTCGCATTTTGGACACGAAACCTGATCGCCTTCGTATGCGACTGAGCGACCGTTGAGGAGGTCCACGCGCAAACCGGCGAAGACTCTCCCTCCCGCCGTGGTTGTGTCACCGTCGCAGATATCAAAACGTTGATTCACTGATGATGATTTCCTGGAAAAGGCTGTGATGCGTTGAGTCAATTCCGAAGAGGCCGCCGCTACGGTGTTTCCGTGAAGGGGACGAAATGCCACTGCTCGAACTCGGGATCGAATAGGGCAATTTGCTGGCAGTCCGCCAGTTTCGCCGTAGATACTTCCATGGAATCAATCGCACACGTCACAGCACGCTCCATGCGCGCCTTGTCCCAATTCAACATGTCGCGGTAGATATCACGCCATGCGAACATTCCGGCGAGTTCGTGCAGATGGTCTATTTGTGCCAGCGCGTCCTCGTCCGGACCGAAGAACGGTGGCACGCCGTCTGGTATCGAATGTGAAATCAACCGTGAGCATGTCGCGGTATTGTCATCCGACTCCAGAACGATCTTGCCGTCGATAGCAGGCCATCCCAGCCGGACCTCGGCAACCAACGCCGCTCCGTTAGCAGTAGCGAACGTTTCCGGGGCGATCATGTTGATCTCAGAAACGTTGTATCGCTTTCCTTTGTACATCCAGTACGCCGCGTCCATCATGGCGTGAACAGGCGACAAGTAACAGGACACTGCTGGCCCCGCTTTCGTGTCGCTACCCGCCACCCGTAACTTGCCGTCATCGCCGTGCTGGGTTAGCACGAAGGCGAGGGCTTCGGAAAAAAACGGTTGCTGGCAATAGCCGCTTTGTGTTTGCATTGGAATCAAGTTATGTAGATATGAGAATTTATTCCCCAAATTCCGTAAGGCGTTTTCGAATATCCGCTGCGGTTTTGAATGGATACTCTGTTTGTTTGCCGTTTACTATTCCATCAAACCCCTCCCCGAACCGTTCCGACAGGCGGTCCAGCCGCACGAAAGGCGTGTCGGAAATGTCGCCAACATAACGATAGGCAAACACTTTGTAACGTGTCGCTACTGAATCCTGCGTCTGATTTTGCCACTTTATAAGAACGATTGCGTCCCGTTTTTTCGTATAGAACACTGTAACCACTTCCGGCGAAACATTATCCGCAGCATATGAATCCACAACGGAAGGCTTCGAGTCTGCACATTGCCAGTTGAGACTCAACCCATATTTTCGAATATTTGATGGCTCGTATCCATATCTGACAACTTTTAAGTTGCAGCCAGGTTGTATATCGCTGGCCGAAAGTGCATCGGGCGATTTCTCTCCTGCCCGAACCAGAGCGGGTTGCACAAAAAGAAAAGCCAAGCAGAACCAGAGGCACCTAATATAATTAATCATGGTTAAGAATATCAAAAATTTAATCGAATTCCGTGGCGCGAGAACTCATGGGTTACGCGGGTCCGCGGTGGAGAAATAGCTCACTTCCCGGTTATCCAGTCCTTACCGTGGCTCAGGCTCTTTCGAATCGATGAGGCATCCTTAAATCGAAAACGAACCATCTTACCTTCCTGTTTCCCGTCAAATCCGGAACCAAAAAAATCCGTTATTTTCTTATTTTCCGAGAAAATGATTTTACCGCCCTCACCTCCTTTAGCCTCATACGCATGCACCTCATAATAATCGCCTTCTGTGTCGACCCCGGACAAATAATATCGCCACTTGACAATTACAAAAAGAATTTCCCTCCCGCCAACCTTATTCTTGAAAGTGCTAACCAACTCAGGAAAGGCAGGGCCATCTTGACTATATGTTGCAATGGGAAATATATCCCTTTCTCCACGCACAAGTTGAATCACAAGTTTTTCGGGTACCTCTTCGACATGGTGTATTTCGATCCAATCGGGAGCCGAAACGAAATCAATACGCAGCCTTTCAATACTCGGCGCATTAGAGGAAGATTCCGCGAACGCTGAAGCCAAAAAAAATATCAACGCAACAACTACATTGAGATTCGCAAAAATGCGGAGAGCGTTCTTCATGATCCGATGCCTTTGAATATCTCTTCTTTCATGATTCTGTTGTAATTGTCTCGTCGAAGCCCGTAGCTGTCAGTATTACGATTTATAAGAGCAGTAATTTCATCAACCTTCGAGTTAGCATTTCCTTCGGTTGTTTGATCAGCAATATCGTAAAGTTTGTGTGAAATCCAATAATAAACTCCGGATCGCGTTCCGTATTTTGTAGTTGCCAGCAGTTCAGGATTCGTTTCAAAGTTTTGAGGATCGGAGGCCCAGTATTTCACGTAGCCATTAGTGAAGTCCTTATAATTCCCTCGGCCGGTGGTCTGCTTTAGCCCTCTGCCCCGATATTTCCAGCCTTCACCGCTATTTACATCCGAACTGTTTCCATTTTTTCCAGCATACGCACGATTGGCAATGGCTTCAGCATTTGCTGGCGTCGGCGGGTGATAACCGTAGAGTTCCGCTTCCGAAGGATGACGCTGAAAGTACCCAAAAATATGCAAGCGCTGTGGTGTGTAGTAACGGAGGTTTTCTTCAAGAACGCATCCCGGTCCAGCCTCCTGAAAAACCTGCGCGAAAAAATGTGCTAACCGCTGTTCGGTATCCAGGCGATATTGCCCCGCATTCGCGTTTATCTCATCGGCGATTCCTTGCAGTCTCTCGTCGGGCACTGCGGCGTTCTTCCAGATTTTTCTTAACATTGCCAAAGTAATTAACCCTCGTCGGGTGGCAAAGTTTGCAATCAGTCCGATGGGATGAATATGCAGCACCGTCGCACTGACCGGAAACCCCGCAACCTTGCCCTTCACATCGTTCCACCATTGCAGCTTGTGGATGCGCTGCAGTTCAACCAGCCAGTTGTCCTTTGCATTTCGCATCAGCGGCGTGATTGCGTTCCATCGCGACATGTCGCCGCCCCACTCGCTTTCGTAGCGAAGCATCACATGTGATAACGCCTGCGCGAGCCACGGCGTGCGCATGGCGGCCTGCATGGCCTTGGCCGTGACCTTGCCAGCCGGATTCTCTTTGGGCTTGGTACTGGCACTGTAGCGTGGAGGGGGCGCCAGCTTTGCAATCGCCTGTTCCAGCTTCAGCAACAACGGACTGCCATTGACTGCCGTGACCGATGGCTCGAATTCCTTCCGCTCCTTCCAGTCCGCAGAACCGGTGAGGACCAGATTGCGCCTGAAGGCATCCGTGAGATTGATACCGGTTGCGTCGACGCTCTCAAAGCCAGGCCACGCCCACGGACTTTGCCACTGTGTATTGGGGTGGTTCTTTTCGCAAACCCAGCCCGAAGCCGGATGCCCGTCCGCGTTGCCAAATTCCACGCGCCACCATTGCGTCTTGCCATCGTCTACAGCCTTGTCACGCGCATCCAATCCGTCGAGTTGACTGCGTGAATACACGAGCGTAAATGCGTTCGCCGGGTCGGCCACCTTTTGCACGCTAAGCGGAAACCGGCTCCACGCGGGCGTTGTGGCCGTTGCGGTCGCGAGCTTCTCCCGCTCAATCCATACGGGCGATCCCTCGGACATGAGCAGGGTCGTGGAAGAGTCCTGATATCGAGGTTGCACCTTGATCCAGGGGCCGCTTGCCGGACTATCCGGCGTCACATCGGCCCGGTACAGGGGATGCCACTCACACAGCTTGCGATCCGCCGGAAGGACGTCCTTCACCAGTTTCGCGCCGGCATGTATGACGAGAAGTGGCAGCTGATCGGGGAGTAGGAACTGTGCCGCCCGCGCACGGCTTTTGTCGAGAAACGCGCTGAAGCCATCGTCGGCAAATACTTCAAGGTGCAGAAGCTGGCGCTTTGGCACGGGTGGCAGCGGCGTCGCGCGCTCATAATCGTGATACTCACCGATCTGCCCGAGCGGCGTCCCGGCCTTGACGAATACCGGTGTCGGTGGAATCACCACCTGCCCCACCGGGTCCGGTTCCTTGATCCCTTTCAGGTTCGGCTTGTAGAGCCAGCCCCAGTCGTTTTCAGGCGTAACTTTTGCGTTGTCGGCTTCGGCTTTCCACGGCACATTCTGGTCCGCCTCCCCGAAATAGCCGCCATTGACCGGGCTGACCATATGACCCGCAGTAATACTCTTGATGTGCACCCACTGGCCACGCGTCTCGCTGGTGATAACCTCGCTGCCTTCAGGCAGGAAACCAACCTGCTCACCCGCCGTGAAGCTTCCGGCCTTCTTGCCCGCCTTCGGCTCAGTCCAGACAAACGCGCCTGCCGCCCCGGTCGTGCCGTCCTTGGGTGGGGCCATCTGATGATCCCTGTCCTGAACCCGGAACGCGTCAACATTCAGCCACCACCACGGACGCTGCAGTTTGTCATCAGCCAGATAAGTCACCCAGTCTGCCGTGTGCATGTAGAGGCTGTAGATATCGTGTGATTCGTCAGCGGGCTGTGCGCCCGTGCTGTTGGGCGCGGGTGGCAGAGTCAGCGTATGGCGTACCAGTACGAAGCCGGTCGAGTACATGGCCCACTTTGCCGTCCTTGAATTGCAGATGCGGATAGGCGTCATCGATCTTGTAGGCGACGATGTACCCGTCCGCGATGCAGCGCACGCCGTCCTTCGTCCCGAACATGCCGACGCTGTTGTTCATGTGGATACCGCCGTGCGGAAATCCGTTGACCCCCAACGGGAAAAAGCCGTCGTCCATTCCGGCCAGTGCCTCATAGAAGGTCTGCGGGCTGGTCACTTCCTTGTAGTCTCTGTCCGGAAACGGGTAGCGCCACGTCAGGAGTGTGGTCGCTGGGGTCGGCGCAGGGGGCGCTGACGCGTGCGCGGGGGCTGCTGCTGGATGCGGGTGAGCTTGTGCGGTCATGCTTGTAAGGTGTAGTAGTGGTCAGCAGGTCGGGTTCGACGCAACGTTGTCAGCCGGAGAACCGTGAACCGTGAGCGCCCGTATCCGGCAGATCGGTCGTGTAGGGCAGAAATTCCTTCTTCAATTGCGAGTCCGGGGGATCTTTCTGCCAGGACGCTGCTTTTTCGATGTAGTCGCCCGGTGTGGCGTTCGTGATGTTGCACGGCGTAATACGCAGGTAGGAGCCACCTGCGCCAATCCAGACCTCATTCTTCGCCGACAGCACAAGCTTGCCGTCCGTGCTGGTAATCGTGATGTCCTTCAGCGCCGATATATCAAGCTCATCGCTTTGCGCCTGAATCCGGATCTTTCCGCGCGCCGCAAACATTTTTATTCCGAGGGTATGCGCGAACAGCGACAGCGCGTTTTCGGCCGCCATAACGATGCTCTTCAGGGCGCTTACGCTGAAGCCTGACCCTGTCGTCACATTCACGTCCTTGCCCGCACCAACCGACACGCGATCAGGTGTCGAAACAGCGACGCCCTTCGGCGAAGACAGCAGCACGACGGCCTCCTTCAACTCGTTCACGCTGTTCTTCAGCCATTCGTTTTCGGCCTTCAGGTCGGCAATCTCGGCCTTCGCCGTGTTCGCCTGGTCAGCGAGGCCTTGAGCCTGGACCTGTAGTGTCTGGAACTGCTTCATGGCTTCCGCCATGTCGGTCTGTTTGCCGTCCGCCTGTGGCTGCATATCGCTGGACAGCATCAGCCCGCCACCGGCACGCAGCGCGCCTTGCTTACCAGTGCGCAGCTCAAAACCGCTGCCTCGGTGCTGACGTTTTCCGTTGACGATGTGACCCAAGGTCAATTGGCTCTTGCCTGAATGCTCAGTCGAGAGCCTGACGTGCTCCTCGCCCTCCCAGTCTTCAAGATCAAATTCGTTGCCGCTTTGCGTATAAACGCGGTTGCGCGACATCAGCCGATCCTGATTGGTAATCAGGTCAACCTGGTGGTTCGTGTGATGGAAAGCGCTGATATACGGCTTGTTCGGATCGCCGTCGCGGAATTCGATGACGGCTTCAGTACCGTCCACTGCGGGAAAGTGGAAGCCGGTCTGCAAGCCGCCTGCGAATGGCTTCGCAAGCCGCAGTGGCACGCTCTCGCCGCCGGCGGGCCACTCGCCATAGTCACAGTCGAAGCGAACGACGTAATAGCCCTGGTGTGTCAGATAGGCATATTTGTACTTGCCCGGAGACGTGACACGGGCACTCAGGGTTCCCGTGATTTTTGGCCACCCGTGATCTTCGATTTTTAACCGGAAACGCCGGTCCGAAGGAATCGCCTTGTAGGTGTTGCGATAGGGCTGGGCGCGTCCGCCCGAGTGCGTGACATCGATGATGACTTGACCGTGTGGCGCATCCGGCAAATTGTCGTCTGTAGTCAGAATGCGACCGGGACGCAGTTCGCGCAGGTTGCTCTCGCCGGTATAGACGACCTGCCACGCGAGCGCAGCCTCATGGCGTAACTGCGCTTCCCACTTTGCGCCGGACTGGTCAAGATGACCCGTGCCGTAGATATACGGCTGGCCGTAAGTCGTTTTGTCGCTTCGGGCGATGTTGGCTTCTGCCTTGATACGCTCCCAAGCCTGGTCAGGATTGTAGTCAGCGACGACGTACGCCTTGGGAACCATTTCGGTGTCCGTGCGCAGCGCTGATACGGATTCTTCGCCCGTCATCAGCCCCGAGACGGGCCGATGCAGGGACGTGAGCTTGGGCTGATACACATAGTGATCGATATCGTCGCCAAAGATGACGACATCGCCGTGATCGCCCTGAACGATGTAACTGTACATGCCCTCCTGCTGCATGAGCATGTTGACAAAATCCCAGTCTCCCTGCTGGTACTGAAACCTGAACGAGTGCCTCGGGTACTGGCGACGCAGTTTGAAAATGAACTGATGCCCCTTCAACTCGTTGCGGCGCAGCACTGCATCGATGATCTCGGGCGCACTCCGGTTCTGGTAGGTCTGCGTCGTGCGGGGATTCAGGCAGCCGATGTGAGCCTTGAGAACAATCTCGTAACTGCTGAAGTCATTTGTCGTTTTGGTATGCGAGAAGCCTGTAATGCGCCCCCAGTACACAACTGGCTCGCCGCCGTCATCGGGTACGAGCCTGAACTTCGCCTCATGTCCAAGGATCAAGTCACGCGTCAGCTTCTGCGGGCAAGCCGCGACGATATCAAGGCGATAGGGCTGCCCCATTTTTTCGACGGCACTGTATGACACTATCGAAATATCGCTGATCCTTTCTGGCCCGAGCACCTGAAGAAAGTATTTCTCCTGGTCACCGCCCCCCGTCAGCTTCTTCGCATCCCGTTTAAGATCGTCCAAAGACTCAACAGTTAAACTCACGAAATACTCCCCTGTTACTGACCCGTCCGCCGAAACCGTTAACTAAACATTTAAATTTCCTCAGGTCAACCAAATATTTTTTGAGATAATGTCGATGCCAGTCTGATAAATGCAAAGCATGTACTTCGGGACCTGTCCTATTTCTGACTATTTCAGCTGAGGCTGTCGCCAGACTCGGCGACCACGCCAACGGATAGACAGTCGATCTGAGTCGCGAATCCGCTGTGCGAAATCGGTTCGAAGAAGTCGGATCTTTCGACCACCTGGTCTACAGTGCCGGCGATTCGTTGCAAACCGGAGCGCTCGCCGACATGGACCTCGACCACGGTCCGTCAGGTTTTCGATGTGCGAGTCTTCGGTGCCATTGCCGCCGTCAAACATGCGGCGCCGTATCTGCGCCCCGGCGGCTCCGTGGTGCTAACCAGCGGTGTCGCCAGTCAGCGGCCGCACAAGGGATGGGTGGCGCTGGCTAGTGTCTGCCGCGCGATGGAAGTCTTGACGCGGGCACTCGCGGTGGAGTTGGCGCCGAGTCGCGTCAACCTGGTGAGCCCTGGTCAACGCGATACTGGCGGTGCCGGTCCTGCCGCCTGGCCTTGAGACCCAGACTCGCGCACTGCTGGCTCGGCTGGACGCTATTCATGCGGTGCCTCGCAATCGTGGCACCGCATGATCGGGCGTAGAGTATGCGATGTCCATTGCGATGGCGCCTGCGATCCTGAGCCTTGCTCATCACCCGTCATTCACGGCGCACCGCCCACGACGGCTGCCGGATGACCGCTCTGGCCGAGGACACGTCGGCGCGTTGCGCATCGGTGACAGGCTGTTGATCGGCCTTATGGAAAGCTTCGCATAAGGCCGATCAACCGTCTGCCACAACAAGCGGCGCCGCCCTAACAAAAGGGTTCTACAACTCACTACCGTGCCCCAACGTCTCCTGAAGAAAAGCAATAAAACTCACCAGCTTCGGCGGCATATGCACATCGGGCAGATGCACCACATGGACGGGCCAGGTCGGCGCCGGCCAGTCGGGAAAAAGACGAACGAGCCGCCCCGCATCCAGATCTTCCTGCAGCATCACCTGCGGTTGAAGAATGACCCCCAGTCCCGCGAGCGCGGCCTCGCGAAGCGCCAGGCCGCCATTGACGTCGAGGCGACCGCGCACCGAGATGCTCTCCACGCCATTGCCATCAGGGCGAGGAAAGCGCCATTCGCGTTCAGCACCGTTCGTAAACATAAACGCCAGGCAGTTATGCTGCGCCAGATCGGCCGGTGCTTGCGGATGCCCATGGCGCGCCAGATAGGCCGGCGACGCACAGGCAATCCGCGGCGAATCGGCCAACGGCCGCGCAATCAAGCCCGAGTCCGGTAGCACACCAACGCGGATGGCAGCGTCAAACCCTTCTTCCGCCAGATCGACGAAGCGGTCGCCGAGGGATAGCTCAACCTGGACCTCGGGATACTGGTCGAGGTAGCCGGCAAGCGCCGGCACGATGACCCGCGTGCCATAGATAACCGGGCAACTCACCCGCAATCGGCCACGCGGGCTGCTCTGCATCTCGCGCGCATCCAGCTCGGCGGCGTCCACCAGCGCCAGAATTTCGAGGCATCGCGCGTGATAGCGCTGGCCGAGTTCGGTCAGGCTCTGGCGTCGCGTGGTGCGATTCAGCAGCCGGCCGTTGAGGCGTCGCTCCAACTCACGAATGTGGTTGCCGACCATCGTGGGCGTCATGTCGATGCCTTCGGCCGCGGCGGTGAAGCTGCCCCGTTCGACCACGCGCGCAAATATCGCCATGCTGCTGAAGCGATCCATTCGCAAGTCCTATTAAGGAGTGTTCGAAGAGATGACGGGTTTATCAAGTCAGGCTAAAGAATAATACTCGGGTCATCGCTTCACTCACAACCCGCAGCAAGGACTCACTATGACTAGTGCAAGCACGAACCTTCAGGATCAACACGTCGTCCTGCTGGGCGGAACGTCGGGAATCGGCCTTGCCACGGCCCATGCCGCGCTGGCTGCCGGCGCCTCGGTAACGGTGGTTTCATCGCGCAGTCAGCGTGTCGCTGAGGCGCTCGCCCGGCTCGGTGATCGGGCCAAGGGATACACGGTCGATCTGACAAACGAATCCGCTGTGCGCGAGCTGTTCGAACAACTCGGACCTTTCGACCATCTGGTCTACAGTGCCGGCGATTCGCTGCAAATCGGCGCGCTGGTCGACATGGAGCTCGATACGGTCCGTCAGCTTTTCGATGTGCGAGTCTTCGGTGCGATTGCCGCCGTCAAACATGCGGCGCCGTATCTGCGTCCCGGCGGCTCCGTGGTGCTAACCAGCGGTGTCGCCAGCCAACGACCCCACAAGGGGTGGGTGGCGCTGGCCAGTGTCTGCAGTGCGATGGAAGGCCTCACGCGGGCACTCGCGGTGGAGTTGGCGCCGATTCGCGTCAATCTGGTGAGTCCCGGTTTGGTGCGCACGCCCCTGTGGGCCAACTTGCCCGAACCTGATCGCGAGGCGCTCTACGCCGCGCGTGAGGCAGCCCTGCCGGTGGGGCGTGTCGGCGAGGCGGAGGACCTCGCGCAAACTTACCTCTATTTGATGACCAATCGCTATGCCACGGGACAGACCGTCATCGTGGACGGCGGTGGCGTGCTGGTCTGATAGCCGTACCGCACGGTGAACGCGATAGCCTGGACCGGACCATCCGGCCAGGTCTATCAGCGGTACAGGCACATAGTTTCAGGGATGCCGGGCTGGCAATCGTCAACTCATTCGCCCGGCACCCTCACCCACCCTTCCATCAGCACCCGCGCACTCCGACTCATGATCGCTTTGGTGACCGTCCACGCGCCGCCTTCCTCGCGAGCCTCGGCCCCCACTCGCAGCGTTCCCGACGGATGCCCGAAGCGCACCGCATCCCGCGCGCCACCGCCAGCAGCGAGATTCACCAAGGTCCCCGAAATCGCAGCCGCCGTACCAATCGCAACCGCGGCCGTTCCCATCATCGCGTGATGCAGCTTACCCATCGACATCGCCCGCACCAGCAGATCGACGTCACCCGCGGCAACATGCTTGCCGCTAGACGCAACGTAGTCGGCAGGCTTCGCGACGAAAGCGACCTTCGGCGTATGCTGCCGCGTCGCGATCTCATCGATATGCTTGATCAGACCCATACGCACCGCACCATGCGCGCGAATGGTCTCGAACATGGCTAGCGCCTTCTCGTCGCTATTGATGGCGTCCTGTAGTTCGGTGCCCTTATAACCGATCGATTCCGCATCCACGAAGATGGTCGGAATACCGGCATTGATCATCGTCGCCTTCAGCGTGCCGACACCCGGCACCTCGAGATCATCGACCAGCTTCCCAGTCGGGAACATCGCGCCGCCGGCACCCTCTTCTTCGGCGGCAGGGTCCATGAATTCGAGTTGAACCTCAGCAGCCGGAAACGTCACGCCATCGAGTTCAAAGTCCCCCGTTTCCTGCACGGCGCCGTCGGTCATAGGCACATGCCCGATGATCGTCTTGCCGATATTCGCCTGCCAGATGCGCACAATAGCCACACCGTTATGCGGAATCCGGCTCGCATCGACAAGCCCCGCGCTAATTGCAAACGGCCCGACGGCAGCGGAAAGATTCCCGCAGTTCCCGCTCCAATCGACAAACGCCTTATCGATCGAAACCTGCCCGAACAGATAATCCACGTCATGATCCGGCTTGCTGCTCTTCGCGATGATGACCGTCTTGCTCGTGCTCGAAGTCGCGCCGCCCATCCCGTCGATCTGCTTGCCATACGGGTCCGGGCTGCCGATCACACGCATCAGTAGCGCATCGCGCGCAGCGCCTGGCACCTGCGCCGCCTCCGGCAAATCCTGCAGCCGAAAGAACACGCCTTTGCTGGTGCCGCCGCGCATGTAGGTCGCCGGAATCTTGATCTGAGGTTTGTGGGCCATGAAAGTAGTGTCCTGATGAGGGCGGGCGGAATGGCATAGCGCGTTGCGCCACACCGCCCAAACCTGCGTTACGTTCGCCGCTGAACCGACTAAGCCGACTGATTCAACTCATTCGACCAGGACAGTTCAAGCGGCAGAATCAACTTGAGCAGCTTAAAAGCCTTAAGCCGCTGCCTTCGTCGATTCGAGAAAGTCCTGTGCAAAGCGTTGCAACACACCGCCGGCTTCGTAGATCGACACCTCTTCCGCGGTGTCCAACCGGCACGTCACCGGCACCTCGACGCGCTCACCGTTCTTGCGATGAATCACGAGCGTGAGGTCGGCGCGCGGTTTGCGTTCGCCGATCACGTCGAAGGTCTCGGTGCCGTCGATAGCCAGCGTCAGACGGTTCACGCCAGGTTTGAATTCCAGCGGCAACACGCCCATGCCCACCAGATTCGTGCGGTGAATCCGCTCAAACCCTTCGGCAACAATCGCTTCCGCGCCGGCAAGACGCACGCCCTTCGCCGCCCAGTCGCGCGACGAACCCTGACCGTAGTCGGCCCCGGCAATCACGATCAGCGGCTGCTTGCGCTCCATGTAGGTTTCGATCGCTTCCCACATGCGCGTCACCTTGCCCTCGGGCTCGATGCGCGCCAACGAACCCGCCTTCACCTTGCCGTCTTCCAGCACCATCTCGTTCTTCAGCGTCGGATTCGCGAAGGTGGCGCGCTGCGCGGTCAGGTGATCGCCACGGTGGGTTGCGTACGAATTGAAGTCCTCTTCCGGCAAGCCCATCTTGGCCAAATACTCACCCGATGCACTGTCCGCCATGATCGCGTTGGACGGCGACAGATGGTCGGTCGTGATGTTGTCACCCAGCACAGCCAGCGGACGCATGCCCTTCAGCGTGCGCTCACCGGCAAGCGCGCCTTCCCAATACGGCGGACGGCGGATGTACGTGCTCATCGGGCGCCAGTCGTACAAGGGATCGGCCTTCTCACCGGTGTCGACGGAGACGGCGAACATCGGCTCATACACTTTGCGGAACTGCGCCGGCTTCACGCTCGAAGCGACGATCGCGTCGATTTCTTCGTCCGACGGCCAGATGTCCTTCAGCCTGATTTCGTTGCCATCAGCATCGACGCCAAGCACATCCTTCTCGATATCGAAGCGAATCGTGCCCGCGATCGCGTAAGCCACCACCAGCGGCGGCGAGGCCAGGAAGGCCTGCTTCGCGTACGGATGGATACGGCCGTCGAAGTTACGATTGCCGGACAGCACCGCCGTCGCATACAGATCGCGATCGACGATTTCCTTCTGGAGCACCGGATCCAGTGCACCCGACATGCCGTTGCACGACGTGCACGCATACGCGACCACGCCGAATCCCAGTTGCTCCAGTTCCGGCAGAAGGCCCGCTTCTTCCAGATACAGCGTGACCGCCTTCGATCCCGGCGCGAGCGAGGTCTTCGCCCACGGCTTGCGGGTCAGTCCGCGTTGATTGGCGTTACGCGCCAGCAAACCGGCGGCGATCATGTTGCGCGGATTGTTGGTGTTCGTGCAGCTCGTGATCGCAGCGATGATCACCGCGCCGTCCGGCATCAAACCGGGCTCGTTCTCCACCTTGCCGCTGATGCCACGCGCCGCCAGTTCGGAAACCGGCAAGCGACGATGCGGGTTCGACGGACCCGCCAGCGTACGCACCACGGTAGACAGATCGAACGTCAACACGCGCTCATACTCGGCGTGCTTCAGCGTATCGGCCCACAGGCCGGTTTCTTTCGCGTAGGTCTCGACCAGCTTGACGAGTTCATCGTCGCGGCCGGTGAGCTTGAGGTACTTGATAGTCTGCTCGTCGATGTAGAACATCGCGGCCGTCGCGCCGAATTCAGGCGCCATGTTGGCGATGGTCGCGCGATCGCCGAGCGTCAGGTTGGCCGTGCCCACTCCGTAAAACTCGAGGTACGCGCCGACCACTTTTTCTTTGCGCAGGAATTCGGTCAGCGAGAGCACGACGTCGGTCGCCGTGATGCCCTCAGCGGGCTTACCCGTGAGCTCGACACCGACGATGTCCGGCAGGCGCATATACGACGCGCGGCCCAGCATCACGCTCTCAGCTTCAAGACCGCCCACGCCGATCGCGATCACACCGAGCGCATCCACCATCGGCGTGTGCGAGTCGGTGCCGACCAGCGTATCGGGGAAGGCCACACCGTCTTTCACCTGCACCACCGGGCTCATGCGCTCCAGATTGATCTGATGCAGGATGCCGTTACCCGGCGGAATGACGTCGACGTTCTTGAACGCGCGCTTGGTCCAGTTGATGAAGTCGAAGCGGTCTTCGTTGCGGCGATCTTCGATCGCACGGTTCTTCGCGAACGCATCCGGATCGAAACCACCGCACTCGACGGCGAGCGAATGGTCCACCACCAACTGCGTCGGCACGACCGGATTCACCATCGCGGGATCGCCGCCTTGGGCCGCAATCGCATCGCGCAGACCGGCGAGATCGACCAGAGCGGTCTGGCCGAGAATGTCATGGCACACCACGCGCGCCGGGAACCACGGAAAATCCAGTTCGCGCTTGCGTTCGATGATCTGTTTGAGCGACGCATTCAGCGTCACCGGATCGCAGCGGCGCACGAGGTTTTCGGCCAGCACGCGCGAGGTGTACGGCAGCTTGTCATAGGCGCCAGGCTCGATCGCGTCGATAGCAGCACGCGTGTCGAAGAAATCCAGCTGGGTGCCGGGGAGGCGTTTGCGGTTGGCAGTATTCATGGCGTAGGGGACAAAACAATAATGATCCGGGGACGATGGCGGCAGCCGTATTTCACGATCCGCTGCCCCTCTTTCAAGCGGCGCAACCCTTGCGGGTCAATCGAACAATCGGACAGTCTGTGTAGTTTAGCTCGCGGTGGCGCAGCGGCTTGCAGTGTATGTCGTTGATGCGCCGCACAACGCACGACAACTCGCACCGCAACGCGCGCAACACCATGCGCTGCAAAAAAACAGCCTTGGCTCGGGGTTCCAGCGAGCCAAGGCCAAACTTCATTACGCCGCTCTCACGAGACGCAATGGAGGAGAAACACTTGTGGCTTTGCTCTTAGACGCGCTTGGCGAGCGGCACAAACGGCAGATCGTCGGGACCGGTGTAATTCGCGCTCGGACGAATGATCTTGTTGTCGATCCGTTGCTCGATAATGTGCGCGCTCCAGCCTGCCGTGCGGGCGATCACGAACAGCGGGGTGAACATCGCCGTCGGCACGCCCATCATGTGATACGAGACCGCGCTGAACCAGTCGAGATTCGGGAACATCTTCTTCGCTTCCCACATCACCGACTCCAGACGCTCGGCGATATTGAAGAGCTTGGTGTTGCCCGCTTCCTTCGAAAGCTTCTGCGCGATTTCCTTGATGACCTTGTTGCGCGGGTCGGAGATCGTGTACACCGGGTGACCGAAACCGATCACCACTTCCTTGTTTTCGACGCGCTTACGGATGTCAGCTTCGGCTTCATCCGGCGTCTGATAGCGCGACTGGATTTCAAACGCGACTTCGTTCGCGCCGCCGTGCTTCGGGCCGCGCAGCGCGCCAATTGCGCCGGTGATTGCCGAGTAAATGTCCGATCCCGTACCCGCAATCACGCGGCCGGTAAAGGTCGAGGCGTTGAATTCGTGCTCGGCGTACAGGTTCAGCGACACATGCATCGCGTCGACCCATGCCTTCGACGGCTCCACACCGTGCAGCAGGTGCAGGAAGTGACCACCGATCGAATCGTCGTCGGTTTCGACTTCAATACGCTTGCCGTTATGCGAGTAGTGATACCAGTACAGCAGCATCGAACCGAGCGAAGCCATCAGCTTGTCGGCGATGTCGCGTGCGCCCGGCAGGTTGTGGTCGTCCTTCTCGGGCAACACGGTGCCGAGCACCGAGACGCCGGTGCGCATCACATCCATCGGGTGGGCGGCGGCCGGAATCCATTCCAGCGCGGCCTTCACGTTCGCGGGCAGGCCGCGCATGCCTTTGAGCTTCGTCTTGTAGGCGGTGAGTTCAGCTTGCGTCGGCAGCTTGTCGTGGACCAGCAGATACGCGATCTCTTCGAATTCGCAGGCACCGGCGATGTCGAGAATATCGTAGCCACGGTAGTGCAAATCGTTGCCGGTCTTGCCGACCGTGCACAGCGCGGTGTTGCCAGCCGTCACACCGGACAGGGCGACGGATTTCTTCGGTTTGAAGGCGCCTGCGTTCGGCGTGCTGTTATCGGCTTCACTCATGGTTTCATCTCCAACTGCGGGGTTGCGTTCGTGCGGCAATCAGCGCGCCGAGCTTGTCTTTCAGGGTTTTAATGCGGTAACCGGTGAGAACGGAGGCTACTAACGCAAAGAACGGGCCATGCTGGACACGAACGGCTAAGTGCCTGATTTAACAAAAAATCATCCACTGGACATCCCGCCGCCTGATTTCATAAGTGAAATTTCGAATTTCAAATTCGAAAGCGACAGGCGCATAATAGGCGGACTTCTCACCCTCCGCACCGCTTTCTTCAGACAACGAGCCCCGCCGTGAGCACGCCCCCCTTCGACCCCGCGCAACGCCCCCGCATCTGGGCCGTCAGCATCAGCCGCCTGCGCGATCTGTTCTTCGACATTGCCGGCGAGTACGTCGAACGCGCCGATCTGCGCATCGTCTCGCATGGCTTCGAAGACGCCGTGCATGAAATCGACGCGGTCGGCGCCGGGCGTCCCGATGTCGTGATTGCCGGCGGCTCCAACGGTGCGTATCTGAAAACACGTGTGAGCGTACCGGTCGTGCTGATTGGCCCGACGGGTTTCGACGTCATGCACGCGCTCGCGCGAGCGCGGCGCGACGGCGCGAAGGTCGCACTCGTCACGCACGGCGACACGCCCGACGAAGTGCGGCGCTTCATCGCCGCGTACGACATCGATGTGACATTTGCGTCGTATCAATCGGCGCAGGATGCGGAGAGTGTCGTTCTCGATCTGCGCGATCGCGGCATCGGCGCGGTGGTCGGCCCGGGGCTCATCGCCGATCTCGCGGCGAACGCCGGCATGGGCGCGGTGTTTCTGTACTCACGCGCGTCGGTTCGCGCCGCGTTCGACACCGCACTCGAAGTCGCGCAGGCCACCCGCCGCGAAACCGTTCGCCGTCAGCGGCTCGACAATCTGCTGCAGCATCTGCGCGACGGCGTGGTGGCGCTCGACGCGCAAGGCCGCGTCGAAGCGATGAATCAACGGCTTGCCGACGTGCTCGGCATCGACGCGGCGCAGGCCGTGGGCCGCGCCTTGCTCGACCTCGCGCCCGATCTCGCCGGCAGCTTGCCGGACTCGGACGGCGACGCCTTCTGCACGGTGCGGGGCGCGAGCTACGTCGTGCATCGCGGGCCGCTGGCGAGCAGCAACTCGGCACCCGGCACCGTGCTAACGTTTCAGGAATCGCGCGCGGTCGAACGGCTCGACCGCACCTTGCGCTCCCGGCAGCGCGTGCAGCAGTTCAGCGCGCGTTACCGGCTCGACGATATCGTCGGTTCAGCCGATTCAATCGAGCGGGTCCGCACGCTCGTGCAGCGCTACGCCAAATCGGACGCCACCGTGTTGATTCTCGGCGAAAGCGGCACCGGCAAGGAGATGGTCGCGCAGAGCATGCATCAGCTGAGCGCGCGACGCGACTTCGCCTTCGTCGCCATCAACTGCGGCGCGTTTCCTGAGGCGTTGCTCGAAAGCGAGTTGTTCGGTTATGAGGAAGGCGCGTTCACGGGTGCCCGCAAAGGCGGCAAGGCGGGGCTGATCGAAGTGGCGCACCGCGGCACGCTGTTTCTCGACGAAATCGCCGAGATGCCGTTGTCGTTGCAGAGCCGGCTATTGCGCGTGCTGCAGGAACGCGAAGTCGTGCGGCTGGGCTCGACGGAACCGACGCGCGTGGACATTCGGGTCGTCGCAGCAACGCATCGTGCGTTGACCGAGGGCATCGAGGCGGGCAGCTTCCGCGCGGACCTGTACTACCGGCTCAACATTCTGAGCATCGCCCTGCCGCCGTTGCGCGAGCGCCCAACCGATCTACTGCCGCTCGCGGTCGAACTGCTGCTGCAGGCAGCGTCGCGCGAGCCGAGACTGGCGGCTCGTCTGCCCGATGCGGATGCGGCCAGACACATACTCGCCAGTCTCAGTGAGCCGCTAGCGCGTTACAGGTGGCCAGGGAACGTGCGCGAACTACAGAATGTGATCGAACGGATTGCGGTTGAGCTGGCAGATGCGGACACGGACTCAAACGGCGCAGGAGCAACCGTCTTCACGCGTGAGGTACTGCGCACCGTCGCGCCTGAAATCTTCGAGCAGCCTCAAGCGCGTACGAAGAAAGCAGCGCTCACGTTGCGCGAACGCAGCCGTCACGTGGAAGCAGACGAAATCCGCGCCGCCCTCGCCGCATGCGACGGCGATCGCGATGCGGTCTGTCAGGCACTCGGCATCAGCAAGACGACCTTATGGCGGAAGCTGAACGCGGCGCAGTAGCCTGAACCACGCCACCCTGCTTCACCGCACTCTGCACAGCATTCTTCGTCGCATTCGCTCCGGCGCGTTCGATGAACATGCTGGGCGTCATCCCGCAGCATCGTTTGAAATGCCGTCCGAAATGGCTCTGATCGAAGAATCCGACCTCGGTCGCGACGACCGATCCCGGCACACCTTCGAGCAACAAGGTCTGCGCCCGTTGAATCCGCAGCCCGCACAGATAGCGATACGGTGACGAACCGTACTGCTGACGAAACACCGTCGCGAAGCGCGACACGCTAAGCGCGGACAGCGCGGCGAGTTGCGCGAGCGTCACGGGTTCGTCGAAATGGGCTTCGATAAATGCCCGGGCGGCGTTGAGGCTGATGGACTGTTTCATGGCGTCGCGATAGTCGAGCGGGGCGCGGCTTGCTGCGCGAAACGGGTGACGGAAAACACGTCGAGGGGAATGGCCGTACTGCCCGTATCGACGAGTTCGGCCAGTGTTTCGCCGACGCCCGGACCGATCTGGAAACCCGATCCACAGAAACCGAACGCGTAGTAAAGACCGTCGACCTTGCTGCTCGGACCGATCACCGGTTCGCTGTCGGGCAGATAGCTTTCCACACCGCTCCACACACGAATCACATGCAGCGGCGCCATCGCGGGCACGAGCCGCCGCAACTGCGCGACTTGGCGCACGGTGTTCTGAGGCAGGACTGATGCGCGGCACGTCACGGCATCCGCCGGCCCACCGGGACCGCCGCCGACAATGATGTTGCCGCGCGGAATCTGGCGGAAATAGATGCTCTCTTCCTTGATCGAGGTGAACACCCCCATCGACGACTTGAACACATACGGCACCGGCTCAGTCACGGCCATCTGCGGACCGCTCACGATCAACGGAACGGGTTCGCCGAACTGTTCGGAGAGACGGCTTGCCCAGGCACCCGCGCAGATCACGAGTTGCGCGGCCCAATACACGTCGCCGCCGGCGCTCTCCACGCGAAACCGCTCACCGTCCTTTTCGACGCGCACGATCTCCGTATTCTCGATCACCTGGGCCCCAAGCCGCGCGGCCGCACGACCAAACGCGGGCGCAGCGAGACGCGGATTGGCGTGGCCATCGAGTGGCGAAATCGACGCCGCCAGTACCTCACGTCCGAGAAACGGAAAGCGTTGGAACACGGCGTCGCCGTGCAGCACGTTGAGGTCGAGACCGTAGGCACGGGCGTCGATCGCATATTGATCGAAATTCTCGACGTCCTTCTGGTGGTAGCACACGCGCGTGTGACCCGAGGCTAGAAACTCGATATCCTCGCCGAGCATTTCCGCAGAGCGTTGCCATGTGCGCAGCGCACGGTTCGCCATCGCCAGCTGCGGTAGCGCGCGACCCTGCCGGCGGATGCCGCCGAAGTTCACACCGCTCGCCTGCTGCCCCGTGAGTCCACGTTCGAGCAGGATCACCGAGCGCTTGCGCTGACGCAGGAAGAAGGCCGTCGTCGTCCCCATGATGCCGCCACCGATCACGATGACATCGGCTTCGTTAGTGCGTGGGGTGCTCATTCGCCCACCTCCTCGGCAAGCGCCACGGGCAGCGGTTTGACGGGTGCCTGGCCGCGCAGCCGTCCCACCGAGGACAAGGGCACCGAGGCCGCCGCCGCGATGATTTCAGCGCCTGCGTGGCCGCAGTAGCGCCCCTGGCAGCGGCCCATGCCGACGCGTGAAAACGCCTTCGCGCGATTGGCTTCCTGCGCGCCGGTCGCCTGCACGACACGGCGCAACTCGCCGGCGGTAATCGCTTCACAACGGCAGACGATCGTTTCGTCCGGCAAGGATGCGGCGAACTTCGCCGGCCACGGAAAGGCTTCGCGCAAACCCGCCGCGAAACGCGTGAAACGCGCGAGTTCGGCGCGCAGCTGCTCGATGCCTTCGACCTGCATGCCGTGATCGCGCAACGCCGCCAGCGCAGCGAGGCGCCCCGACCGTTCGGCTGCGTCCGCGCCGCGCACTCTTGCGCCATCGCCAGCCAGGTAGACGCCTTTGATGCTGCTACGGCCATCTTCGTCGATTTGCGGAAGCCACTGCTGCGTGTTGTCGTCGAACAGAAAGCGGCACCCCGCGAGGTCCGCAAGCTGCGTCTCCGGACGCAGGTGATAACCGAGCGCGACGGCATCGCAGGACAGTTCCAGGCGCTTGCCGTCAGACAATGCAACCACCACGCCGCTTACGCCATCTTGCGGCGAGCCTTTGATTTCCAAAGGCTGCACACCGCGATGAACCGGCACCCGCGCCTTTGCCAGCACACGCGTCAACGCGATGCCCTTTTTGAGCGCGGCCGGGATCGCCAGCAAACGAGGCAGCGCAGCCATACGCTGCATGAAGGTCGACGTATCGAGCACCGCGGCCAACTGCGCGCCCGCCTTCACGTATTGCGCCGCCACGAGATACAGCAGCGGACCACTGCCCATCATCACAATGCGCGAGCCGATTGCGCAGCCCTGCGATTTCAGCGCAACCTGCGCGCCGCCGAGGCTATACGTGCCGGCTTGATGCCAGCCTTTGACCGGCATCAGCCGGTCCGTCGCGCCGCTGCAGACAATAAGCGAGTCGAACGTCAGCGTCTGGTAGCGCGTGCCGCTCGCCAGATGCACGGTGTTCGGTGAGATATTCCAGACCAGCGTCTCCGGCAGATAATCGATCTTGCCCTTCAGCGCGTCGAAGCCTTGATGCAGCGAAGCAGCGCGCTCGGCCTCGGTGCCGTACAAGGTCTCATAGCTGCGAGAGAAACCTTCCGGTTGCCGCCGATAGATCTGGCCGCCATCACGCCGTCCTTCATCGACAACGGTCGGCCGCAGCCCGGCTTCGACCAGCGCCTGCGCCGCACGCACGCCCGCGGGCCCGGTCCCGATGATGACTACACGCGGGGCCATACACCCTCCCCGGCAACGGCCAGCTTCGTCACGATCGACATGCCAGGCGCCGCAGGCGTACTGCACGCCCGCACGCGTTCGCCTTGCGCGGTCCAGACCCAGCAGTCCTGACATGCGCCCATCAAACAGAAACCAGCGCGGCGGCCGTCGCCGAATTCGGAATCGCGCAACGTGCGCACGCCGGTCAGCAAGGCGACCATCAACGTATCGCCCTCGGCGGCCTCACGCACAACGCCGTCCACCGTAATCGGAAAGGTCTTGCGGCCGGTCTCGGCGAGCCGTACAAATCGTCCGCTCATACCGGGGTCGCCTCCTCGGTCTGCAAGCGATTCAATTCCGCCGCGGGATGATGACAAAGAATCTCCGCGCCCGAAGGCAGCTTCTTCAGCGACGGCGGCGTCATATTGCACATCCCGTCAATGCGCACCGGGCAGCGCGCGCGGAACGAGCACAACTCGGGAATATCGGCGCTCGCACCCATCGGCGGCAAGGCGGCGCAACCGATCTCGCGGCGCGCATCGAGCCAGCCGGGTTTCAAAGCGGGTACCGAATCGACCAGCAAGCCCGTGTACGGGTGATACGGCGGCGCCGCGAGCACGTCGCGCTGCCCGGCTTCCACGCGATGCCCCGCGTACAGCACAATCACTTCGTCGCAGATCGCGCGCACGGTCGAAATGTCGTGGCTGATGAACATGTACGACACGCCGAGTTCGCGGCGCAATTCGCCCAACAGGTCGAGAATCGCTGCGCCGACCACCGTATCGAGCGCTGAGGTCACCTCGTCGCAGAGGATCAACGCGGGATCGGCGGCGAGCGCACGCGCCAGATTCACGCGCTGCTTCTGTCCGCCGGAGAGTCCGGCAGGCGTGCGCGTGGCAATCGAGGCGGGCAGCTTCACCAGATCGAGCAGTTCCAGCATGCGTTTCTGCGCGGCCGAACCCCGCAGATGGTGATAGAACGCGAGCGGGCGGGCCAGGATATCGGCGATCGAATGACTCGGGTTCAGCGCGGTGTCGGCGTTCTGGAACACGATCTGGATCTGCCGGTACTGCTCCTGCGTGCGGCGCGACAGTTGTGCGGGCAACAGTGTGCCGTTGAAAAACACCTCGCCGCGCGCGCGGTCGACCAGACCGGCCACCACGCGTGCGAGCGTCGTCTTACCGGAGCCGGATTCGCCGATCACACCGAGCGTGCTGCCGCGCGGGATCGACAGGCTAACGTCGTCGAGCACACGCACGGCCGGGGTGCCGAAGCGGTCGATGCGTCCGTAACCGGCCGAGAGTCCGCGAATTTCGAGCAGCGGCGGGATGTGTTTGCCGACGTTCTGCGGCGTCTCCAACTCCACTTCCGGACGGCGTGTAGCGGCGAGTAGTTGACGCGTGTAAGCATCCACAGGCGCATCGAGCACTTGCGCGACCACGCCGTTCTCCTTCACCGCGCCGCCGTTCAGCACGACGATGCGGTCCGCCATCTGCGCGACCACCGCCAGATCGTGCGACACGTACACGGCCGTCGTGCCGAGTTCGCGAATCACCTTCTTGAAGGCCGCGAGCACTTCGATCTGCGTGGTGACATCGAGCGCGGTGGTGGGCTCGTCGAACACGACGACCGCGGGATCGGTGATCAACGCCATCGCGGCCATCAAGCGCTGCAACTGGCCGCCTGACACCTGATGCGGATAACGGTCGCCGATCGTCTCCGGCGCGGGCAGCGCAAGCGCGCGGAACAGATTGATCGCTTTGGCGCGCGCTGCATCCTTCGTCATCAAGTGATGCAGCAGGGCCGGTTCGGTGACCTGATCCATGATCGTGCGCGCCGGATTGAAACCCGCCGCCGCACTCTGCGCGACGTAAGCCACAGTGCGCGAACGCAACGCGCGACGGCCTTTGGCATCGAGCGACAGTACGTCCTCGTCGCCGACGCGCACCGAGCCGCCGCTAATCGAACATCCCGCCCGCGCATAGCCGAGCAAGGCCAACGCGATGGTTGTCTTGCCCGACCCGGACTCGCCGATCAGTGCCAGCACCTCGCCCTTCTTCACCGAAAAATCGACGCCCTTGACAATCTCGGTCACCGGCCCCGGCGCCGCACCCGCGACCACCCGCAGGCCCTTCACTTCAATCATGTCCCGATCAGCCATCATGCACCCCCATGGCTACGGCCACGACGCCGCAGGTTGTCGATCAGCAGATTCATGCCGATGGTCAGCGTCGCGATCGCGACAGCCGGCATCAGAACGGCAGGCGCCCCCTCCGACAAACCACCGATGTTCTCGCGCACGAGCGAACCCCAATCGGCGTTCGGCGGCTGCACGCCAAGGCCGAGGAAACTCAGCCCGCTCAGCAGCAGCACAATGAACACGAAGCGCAAACCGAAATCGGCGAGCATCGGATGAATCATGTTCGGCAGCACTTCGACGCGAGCGATATAGAAGATGCCTTCGCCGCGCGCTCTCGCCACCTGTACGTATTCGAGACCCATCAGGTTCACCGCAAGCGAGCGCGAAATACGGAATGCGCCGGGGATATAGGCCAACGCCGCCACCGTCGTCAGCATCGGGATCGACGAACCGAACGCGGCGATCACAACGAGCGCAAGCACCTTGCTCGGAATCGAAATCAGCGCGTCGAACAGACGGCTCAGAATTTCATCGACCCAGCGCGTGGACACCGCGGCGAGCAAACCGAAGAACGTGCCGATCAAACTGGCGAGCACCGCGGCAGCCAGCGCGAGGCCCACCGTATAGCGCGCGCCATAGAGAATCCGGCTCAACATATCGCGCCCGAGATAGTCCGTGCCGAGCGGATACGCCGTGCTATAGCTGCCGAAAATCTCCGTCGATGTCAGCGTGCCGCCGTTATACGGTGCGACCAGCGGCCCGATGAACGCGACGATCAGCCAGAACGTCACCAGCACGAGGCCGATCAGGCCGAGCACGGAGAAGCGGTGCACTAGCCGTTTCAACACGCCCTGTTTCAGCGCGGCAGTTTCGACGACTGGCGTCTCGATGACGGGTTCATCGACGCCCAGGTCATACATCTCGGTGCTGGCATGGGGCACATGAGGAACGTGGGGATTGGTAGGTTGGCTCATCATCGACGCAGCCTCGGGTTGGATACGATTTGACACAGGTCGGCGATCAGCACCAACGCCAGATACGCTGCGCAGAACACCATCACGCAGCCCTGCACGAGCGGCATGTCGCGGTTGGTGACGGCGTCGACCATCAGGCTCGCGAGGCCGGGATAGTTGAAGATCGACTCTACGATCACCACGCCGCCGAACAGATACGACAGGCTCAATGCCACCGCATTGGCAATCGGCCCGATGGTGTTGGGCAACACATGGCGCAGCACCACACGCGCGGGCGACGCGCCTTTGAGCACCGCCATTTCAACGTAGGACGAATTGAGCTGATCGAGCACCGCGGCTCGCGTCATGCGCGCCATCTGCGCGACGATCACACAGCACAGCGTCATCACCGGCATCGCGTAGATGCGCAGCAGCGCGCCGAATGAATGCACCTCCGAGAGATACGACAGCGCGGGCAGCCAGCGCAGCTTGACGGCGAAAATCAGCACCGCGATGGTGGCGATCAGGAACTCCGGCACGGCGACCGTCGACAGCGTGAGCACGTTGAGCGTGCGGTCGAGCAGCGAGCCGCGGAACATCGCCGACGAAATACCGATCACCAGTGCAACCGGCACCGAGACCAGCGCCGTCAGACCGGCCAGCACCAACGAATTCGGCAGGCGCGTAGCGATCAGCTCGCTGACAGGCAGATTGTTCGACAGCGAGGTGCCGAAGTTGCCGCTGACAATATGAAAGAGCCACTCGAAGTAGCGTTGCAGCGCCGGCTGGTCGAGGCCGAACTGATGCCGCAATGCCGCGACGGCTTCCGGGGTCGCCGCCTGGCCGAGCGCCTGCTGGGCGGCATCGCCGGGAAGCAGCCCGGTGATGGCGAACACGACTGCCGAGACCAGCAGCAGCGTGAGCAGCGCGAGGCCAAGGCGCGCGGCGATGAGTCGTTGCGCATGTGCTTTCATCGAAAGTCGCCTCCTGTGTCGACCAGGGTTAGCGCTTCAGCACTTACTCTGGTCCCATGCGAGATAGTTGCGGTTAAAGCCGCACGCCGCGGGACAGCGGCGTGCGTGTTGCCGGGTCTGACTTTCCAGTTCGTCAGACTGGAAATCCTTCGTTACCGCTCGTCAGGCGCTTAGGCTTCCAGCCAGACGTTTTCCGCGAACATGAAGCCCATCAGGCCGGCCAGCGGAATCGAGCCGAGGCCCTGGAGTTTCGCCGTGTGGGCATCGATCGAGCTCTGGAACATGGGGATGCCGACGCCGCCGTTTTCATGCACCAGCACCTGCATGTCGCCGTAAATCTTCTTGCGCTTCGCGTCGTCCGGTTCGCCGCGTGCCTGAAGCAGCATCTGGTCGAACTTCTGGTTCTTCCAGTTCGCCTCGTTCCACGGTGCGTCAGACTTGAAGAACTGCGTGAAGATCACGTCGGCGCTCGGACGCGCATTGATATTGCCGAACCCCAGCGGATGCTTCATCCAGTGGTTCGACCAGTAGCCGTCGGCCGGCACGCGCGACACCTGAAGATTCAAACCGGCTTGCGGCGCCACCTGCTGAAGGAACATCGCCATTTCAACCGACCCTTCCGCCGCCGGCGACGCGAAAATCTGGATCGGCGCGCTGCCGACCTTGGCCTTCTGGAAATAGAACTTCGCCTTGTCCGGATCGAAGGCACGCTGCGGCAAACCGGCCAGGTAGTACTTGTTGGTCGGATCGATAGGCTGGTCGTTGCCGATCGTGCCGTAACCCTGGAAGATCGCACGGCGCATCTGTTCGCGATCCTGCAGGTACATCATGCCTCGCCGAAAATCGTCGTTGCCGGTAATGCCGCCGTCGTCGCGAACAATCAGGTCGGTGTACTCGCCCGTCTTCGTCTCCAGCACGGCAAAACCACCGGCGCCTTTGATCTGCGCGGTCGAACGCGGGCTCACCGAGTTGATCAGTTGCACGTCGCCCGAGAGCAGCGCGTTCACGCGTGCGGATTCGTCGCCGATACCGATCAATTCGACTTCGTCGAGGTGTGGCAGGCCCGGCTTCCAGTAATTCGTGTTCTTCACGCCGACGGTACGCACACCCGGCGAGAATTCCTTGACCTTGAACGGGCCGGTGCCGACCGCTGTTTTGAAATCCTTGGTGCCGTCCTTGATGATCTGGAAATGCGAGGTGGCGAGAATCACCGGCAGATCGGCGTTCGGACCTTCGAGCGTGATCGTCACTTCGTTCGGGCCCGTCGCCTTCACTTCCTTGATCTGATCGGCCAGCGTCTTCGCTTTCGATGCCGTCGCCGGATCCTTGTGGCGCATGATCGAATACACAACGTCCGCCGGCGTGAGCGGCTTGCCGTCGTGGAACTGCACGCCCGTGCGCAGCTTGACGACCCATACGGTCGCATCCTTCGTATCCAGCGAGGTGGCAAGCGCCATCTTCGCGCCGAGATGCGAATCGAGTTCGGTCAGGCAGTTGTAAAACATGAAGCCACGGACATAGTCCGTCCCGAGCGCGCCCTTGGCCGGATCGAGCGTGTCGGCGGCCGATGCGGACTGCGTTGCCACACGAATCTTGCCGCCCTGCTTCGGCTTCGCCTGCGCGAATGCCGCGCCGCTCGCGGTCAGAAGGCCCGCACCCGTCACCGACATCATCCCGGCCGCGGCCATCGCGCGCAGCACGCCGCGTCGCGACGCGCCTTTTGACGTCAATCGCTCCAACTCGGTGCCGAGTCGAAGAGCGTCATATTGTGAGGTTTCCTTATTCATCGAACTTCTCCGCGAGGGTGACAGGGATAGCTGCGTGGTTTTTAATGGCAAATACAACAAGGAAGAATCAATAGAAGATGTCTTTGATGCGGTAGTACGTCCCCACCAGCGGCAGGAACCAGGGTTTGCCGGTGTGGCCCGGAATCGCGGGCCACTCGGACTCGCGCCACGGATTGCGCTCTTCGTGGCCGTCCATCACGTCGGCCATCACCTGACCCATGTGCGTCGACATCTGCGTGCCGTGGCCGCTGTAACCCAGCGAGAAGTAAATCCCATCGTGTTGCCCGGCATGCGGCAGGCGGTCGGCGGTCATGTCCACCAGGCCGCCCCAGCAATAGTCGATACGCGCGTTGGCCAGCATCGGGAACATCGCGGCGAGACCTTGCTGCAAAATCCTCCCGCTCTTCGCGTCCGACGGCCGCTCGGAGGCCGTGAAGCGCGCGCGGCCACCGAACAGCAAACGTGAATCGGGCGTCACGCGGAAGTAGTTGTGCATCAGGCGCGTGGTGGTGTACGCGCGGCGGTTCGGAAACACTTGCGCCAGCAGTTCCGGCGCCAGCGGTTCCGTCACGACGATGAACGACCCCACCGGCGCAAGCCGCCGCCGGTACCAGCCGAACGGACCATGCCGCGACGGACCGGTGGCGATCAGCACCTGCTTCGCGCGCACTTCGCCGCGTGCGGTGGTGACCTTGAAGCCACTGCCGTCTTTCGCGATCGCGGTGACCGCCGCGTTTTCATAGAGCTTCGCGCCGCGACGAACCGCGGCCTCGGCGAGTCCGACCGTGAACTTGCCCATATGCATCTGGCCGCCGTGCCGTTGCAGCAAGCCACCGTAAAAACTGTCCGACTGGATTTCGCTGCGAATCCGCTCACGTCCGATTAATTCGATATCCGTATCGACTTCACGCCGGATCAACGCCGCGGTCTTCTCCAGGTGCGCCAGGTGATGCGGTTTCGACGCCAGCTTCAGCTTGCCGGTCGCGCTGTAATTGCAGTCGATGTTTTCCTCGCGAATCAGACGCTCGACCGTGTCGACCGCATCCGAGAACGCGCGGTAGCAGGCACTGGCCCGCTCCACACCGAGTTGCGCAACCAGCGCGACGAAGTCCTGCGCGACGCCGGTATTGACCTGCCCGCCGTTGCGCCCGGACGCGCCGCCGCCGATGCGCCCCGCGTCGAGCACCGTCACCGCGGCGCCGCGCTTGCCCAGCGCCTGCGCCGCCGACAGCCCGGTGAAGCCGCCGCCGATCACGACGACATCGGTCTGGCCGTCGACCGGACCTTCACACGCCGAAACGAGCGGCGGTGCGGTGTCGAGCCAATAGGAATCGAGCTTCATCCGGTCTGTCCTTGAGAGGGGCAATGGGGCAAACGATGCTTACAGGCCGAGTTCCGCGGCCAGATGCGGAATGTCGTTGACTTCGTAGTACTGGTAGTACGGCGTCGACGGTTCGTGGCCGCGCTTGACGAAGGCCTTGTGCTTGATGCCCATGTCGTGTGCGGTCATCAGGTCGTAACGCAGGCTCGACGACACGTGTAGCACGTCTTCCGGATTGCAGTTCAACTGGTCGAACATGTATTCGAAGCCTTGCATGCGGGGCTTGTACGACTGCGCCTGCTCGGCGGTGAAGACCGCGTGGAACGGCGCGCCGAGCTTGTCGACGTTGCTCTGGATCTGGTTGTTCGACGCGTTCGACAGAATCACCAGCTTGTACTTCTTCGCCAGACGCGAAACGCCTTCCGGCACGTCCGGATGCGGACCCCAGGTCGGCACGGCGAGGTAGATCTTCTCGGCTTCCTTTTCATCGAACGCGACGTTCATGCGTTTGCAGGCGCGGCGCAATGCGTTGACCACCACGTCGCGATACGGCTTCCAGGCGCCAAGCACTTCGTCGCGGCGATAGCCCGCGTAGAACGCGATGAGCTTTTCCAGATCTTCGGCGTTCAGCAGGTGGCCGAACATTTCGCGGGTCATGTCGGCCATACGGAACTTCGTGAGCGTGCCGTAGCAGTCGAAGGTGATGTATTTCGGTTCGAATTCGATCATGGTGCAGTCCTATCGTGATGGTGAACTCGCAGCGAGCTCATTGGCGAAAACAGCGAAGTCTCATTCCTGTTAAAGATTTAATCAGCGCAAAAACATAGATGTCCCTGATTCGGGCGCTGCTGGTGACACAAACCATGCGTTTTGAGGCCGTTGCGCAGCACAGTCTGCGGCGGACGGGCTGAAAGCCCCGTCCGTATTGCGATTGCGGGAATCAGGCCCGCAGGTCGATCAACACACTTTTGAAGCGCAGGTTTGCCTCGTAGGCCTGGCGGCCGAGGTCCTTGCCGATGCCTGAGCGCTTGTAGCCGCCCGTGGGGATCATGAAGTCGGAACTGCGGCCGTAGCGGTTGACCCACACCGTCCCCGCTTCGAGGCCGCGCACCAGGCGCAGCGCGCGGCCAAGGTCGGCCGTGTGCACGCCGGCGGCGAGCCCGTACTCGGGGTGCTGGGCGAGCGCGAGCGCTTCTTCTTCGGTGTCGAAGGTCTGCAACGTAAGCACGGGGCCGAAGACTTCTTCGCGCACGGCTTCGGAGTGGGCCGTCACGTCCGTGAGCAGCGTCGGTGTATAGAACGCGCCGCCCGCCGCACTAGCTGCCCCGCCGTCGGCCCGCACCCCGCCATAGCGCAGCGTCGCGCCCGCCTCCAGCGTGCGTCCGACGATCCCTTCAATGCGCGCCACCTGTGGCGCGGAGATGATCGGCGACAACGTGGTGCCGGCGGCCCATGTCGCGCCGGGTTTCAACTCAGCGAAGACTTTGCCGATGCGTTCGGCGAGCGGCTCCGCCAGGCTTCGCTCGACCAGTAGTCGCGAGCCCGCGATACATACCTGGCCGGCATTGCCGGTGATGGCGCCGGCGATCCGGCGTGCCACGTCGTCCAGTCGCGGGGCATCGGCGAACACGATTTGCGGGCTCTTGCCGCCCAGTTCCAGCGTGACCGGCTTGGTGCCGCTATGGGCGCAGGCGGCCATGATCGCGGCTCCCGTGCGCGTCGAGCCGGTGAAGGTGACCTTGCTGATCTTCGGATGGCGCACCAGCTCGTCGCCGGTGACCCGGCCGTCGCCTTGGACTACGTTGAAGATGCCTGCCGGCACGCCCGCCTGCACGGCCAGTTCGGCGAGCCGCAACACCGAGAACGGCGTCATCTCGGACGGCTTCAGCACCACCGCGTTGCCCGCCGCCAGGGCGGGCGCGATCTTCCACGACGCCATCACGAGCGGGAAATTCCATGGCGCGATTGCGCCAATCACACCGTACGGTTCGGCGATCGTCATGCCAAGATGGTCATGATCGGTTGCGGCCACGTCGCCGCCGAGCTTGTCAGCAAACTCGGCGTAGAAGCGAATGCCTTCCGCGGTGAACGGCACATCCCAGCCAATTGCCTGAGCAATCGGCCGGGTCGAACCGAGCGCTTCCAGCCGGCCTAAAAACGGCGCATCGGCTTCGACCAGCTCGGCGAAGCGGCGCAGGATCTTCGCGCGCTCACGCGGCGCCATGCGCCCCCAGCCACTCGTTCTGAAAGCCTGCCACGCGTTCTCCACCGCGCGGTCGACCATTTCGGCGTCGGCGAGCGGCACCGAGGCGTAGATCACGCCGTCCGAGGGGCGCGCCACCTCGATGCGGCGCTCGCCGCTGTGCACGTCGGCGTCCACATACTCGCCGCCGATGAAATGCCCGCTGCGAACCGCAACGTCGTCCGGATTAAAGCTGTCCATGAGAAAAGTTTCCTGTGTGACTGGCTGTGAGTCCCGGGCGGTGCGTCTTAACCATGCCGCCGCCATGACAAAATCGTAGAGCCGCAGGCCTGGCATATGTCGCCGACAAAAATCCCCGCGCAGCAGAACGCGCCTGTAATGAGCGATCAAACTGAGCGTTTTGCATCGATTTGCGATGCGGCCCTTTCGAGCGCCCCAGATAAAAAGATCGTCCTAGTCACACCGCGCACCGGATGACACAGTGACGGCGTAAGCCTTCAGCCATTCAGGGAGTACGGCGTGTCCGATTCGATTACCTACAGACGCTTCACCCACGACGACATCGCCGCCGCGCACGCGCTGACGGTCGAGCTCAAATGGCCGCATCGCGCGGACGACTGGAGATTCGTGGCGCTTCTGGGCGTGGGTTTCGTCGCGGAAGATGCGAGCGGCGTGATCGGTACGGCGTTGTGCTGGAAATTCGGCGCCGACCGGGCCTCGCTCGGAATGGTGATCGTGTCCCCCGCGCAGCAAGGGCGCGGCATCGGCAGGAGGTTGATGGATCTGGTGCTGGAAGCACTCGATGGCCGAGTCACGTTTCTGCACGCCACCGCCGCCGGTCAGCCTTTGTATGAGAAGCTTGGCTTTCGGGCAGTCGGCACGCTCGACCAGCATCAGGGCGCGGCGTTCCAGCCGCCCCTCGTTTCCTTGCCGCCGGGGGAACGCCTGCGCCCGCTCGGTTCGAGCGATACGGCACGGCTGGTCGAACTGGCGTCACAGGCAAGCGGCCTGGACCGCGGCGAAGTCTTACCCGCACTATTGAGCGCCGCCGACGGCATCGCGCTCGATCGAGACGGCGAGTTGATCGGCTTCGCCCTGTTTCGCCGCTTCGGGCGCGGCTTTGCGATTGGACCGGTCGTCGCGCCCGCCTCGGAGGACTTGAGCCGCGCCAAGGCGTTGATCAGCCACTGGCTGGCGCTCAACGAAGGCGTGTTCGTGCGTATCGACACGCCGGGCGAGAGCGGGCTGACCGAATGGCTGACGCAGTTGGGGCTGCCGCGCGTGGATACGGTCGTCAAAATGGTTCGGCATGCCACGCCGGTTGATCTCGCGGGCAGCGGCGGTACAAACGGTACAAGCACCGGTGGCGATACCCGCATCGCCGCCGGCAAGAACGCGCCCTATCTGCAATACGGCATCATCAACCAGGCGATCTGCTGATCCATCATGGCCTTTCTTTATAAAGCCGACCCGGCGCGCGGCGCGCAATGGGCGAAACGCTTCGCGCAGAAAGCACCCGACCTGCCTTTCCACATCTGGCCCGATCTCGGCGACCCGGCCGCGATCCGCTACCTCGCCGCCTGGCAACCGCCCGAAGATCCCACCCGCACCTTCCCCAACCTCGAAGTCGTGTTCTCCGTCGGTGCGGGCATCGATCAGTTCGATCTGTCGAGCGTCCCGGCGCATGTGCCGGTGGTGCGGATGATCGAACCGGGCATTGTTGAAGGCATGGTCGAGTACGTCACGCAAGCCGCGCTGACAATTCATCGCGATCTGTTCGACTATGGGCTTCAGCAACAGCAGCAGGACTGGCGTGAACTGCCGCTCAAGCCGGCCAGCGAACGGCGCATTGGCGTGCTGGGGCTCGGCGTGCTGGGCACCGCGGTGCTGGAGAAGCTGCGGCTATTCGGCTTCGCCTGCGCGGGCTGGAGCCGTTCGCCGCGTGAAATCGAGGGCGTCGATTGCTATGCAGGCGAAGGCGCCCTGGATCAGTTTCTCGCTCGCACCGACATTCTGATCTGCCTGTTGCCACTCACGCCCGCCACACGCGGCCTGCTCAATGCTGAGTTATTCGCCAAGCTGCCGCGCGGCGCGTCGCTGATTCAAACAGGGCGCGGTCCGCATCTGAATCAGCAAGACCTGCTCGCGGCGCTGGACAGCGGCCAGTTGCACAACGCGATTCTCGACGTCACCGATCCCGAGCCGCTGCCCGCCGGTCATCCGTTGTGGACGCATCCACGTGTGCGCATCACGCCCCATATCGCCAGCGCAACGCGGCCCGAGAGCGCTGTCGACGTGGTGCTCGAGAATCTGCGCCGCCATCGCGAAGGCCTGCCGATGCTCGGTCAGGTTGACCGGACCCAGGGATATTGAACGCGGTGCTAGCTGGAACGCCCGCCCGACCCGGCTTTTCAGCGTCCGCAGCAGAAAATGCTAAGGTCACGCATCAAAACGCGTCGGGCGCGCTTTTCCGGCAATTGTTTAGGTGAGCAGGTGATCGTCGCTGGTCAGTAGTATGGAGCGGTCAACAGCCCTTTCCCGCGACGAGAACCCATCATGACGATCCATTCGCTCATCGAAGCCGACCGCAAGCATCTGATTCACCCGGTCATCAATTACCGCGCGCACGAAGCCCGTGGCGTCACCGTCCTCGAGTCGGCCAGCGGCGCGTTCCTGCGCGACGCGGCCGGCAACGAACTGCTCGACGCCTTCTCCGGCCTCTGGTGCGTGAATGTGGGCTACGGCCAGCAAAGCATCGTCGATGTCGCCACCGAGCAGATGAAGAAACTGCCCTACGCAACCGGCTATTTTCATTTCGGCTCGGCCCCGGCGATCGAATTGGCGCAAAAGCTGGTCGAGGTATCGCCCGCTTCGCTGCAACACGTGTATTTCACGCTCGGCGGCTCCGATGCAGTCGATTCGGCCATTCGTTTCATCACGCACTACTTCAACGCCACCGGGCGGCCCTCGAAGAAACATATCATCGCGCTGCAACGCGGCTACCACGGCTCGTCGACCATGGGCGCGGGGCTCACCGCCTTGCCCGCGTTTCACCGCAATTTCGATCTGCCGCTGCCGAACCAGCATCATCTGCCGTCGCCGTATGCGTACCGCAACGATTTCGCCGACGACGCCGCCTTGATCGCCGCCTCGGTGGCCGCGCTCGAAGCGAAGGTGGCCGAACTCGGTGCGGACAATGTCGCGGCCTTCTTCTGCGAACCGATTCAGGGCTCGGGCGGCGTGATCGTGCCGCCGGTCGGCTGGTTGAAAGCGATGCGCGAAAGCTGCCGCAAGCTCGGCATTCTGTTCGTCGCCGACGAAGTCATCACCGGTTTCGGCCGCACGGGTCCGCTGTTCGCGTGCCAGGGCGAAAACGTCGAACCGGATCTGATGACGGTGGCAAAGGGCTTGACCGCCGGCTATGCGCCGATGGGCGCCGTGCTGATGTCTGACGAAATCTATCAGGGCATTGCCGATGGCGACGCCGAAGCAGTCGTCGGCCACGGCCATACGTATTCGGCGCACCCGGTCAGCGCGGCGATCGGTCTCGAAGTGCTGCGCCTGTATCACGAAGGCGGCCTGCTCGCGAACGGCGTCGCACAGGGCCCGCGTTTCGCCCGCGGCCTCGACGCGCTGCTCGCGCATCCGCTCGTGGGCGACTCGCGGCATCGTGGCCTGCTCGGCGCGCTCGAACTGGTCTCGGACAAAGACAGCAAGGCTGGCTTCGATCCCGCGCTGAAACTGTCCGAACGGATCGCCGCCGCCGCGTATGACAACCGTCTGATTTTCCGCGCGTTCGGCGATAACATTCTCGGCTTTGCGCCCGCGCTTTCGTACACGGAGGCGGAGTTCGATCTGATGTTCGAACGCCTCGAAAAAACCCTCGACGACGTTCTCGCGCAGGCCGATGTTCGAGCCGCGCTGAAGGTCAAAATTCATGCCACTGCGTGCTAGAGTAGAGGGGCCTTTAAGACCCTTTCACCCATCGCCGGAGCGACAACGTTACGATGAGCAGCGACTGTAAGCTGGACCGGATTGACCTGCGCATACTTTCACAGTTGCAGAAGAAAGGCCGCATAACCAACGTCGAGCTTGCCGACGCGGTCGGCCTTTCGCCCAGTCCTTGCCTGATCCGCGTCAAGCGTCTGGAGAAAGCCGGCTACATCATCGGCTACGGCGCGCAGATCCAGCTCGAAAAGCTCGGCGACGTGCAGATCGTCTTCACGGAAGTCACGCTCGCCGATCATCGGCGGGAAGACTTCATCAAGTTCGTGAATGCGATCAAAGATGTCGACGAGATCGTCGAGTGCCATCTGGCGAGCGGCGGCTATGACTATCTGCTGAAGTTCGTCACGCGTAGCGTGAGCCACTATCAGAGCATCGTCGAGGGTCTGCTGGAGCGCGATATCGGCATCGAGAAGTATTTCAGCTACGTGATCATCAAGTCACCGTTCGTGAAGAGCCACTATCCGCTCGAGACCTTGTTCTCGCAGAATCACCACTAGTACATCAACCCGGCACGGACGCCCGTGCCAACGCCCGTTAGGGATAATCGCTGAAGCGGGATACCGGTTCGCTTTCCGTGCTCGCCGGTGTATAACCCGGCACATTCGCGCGAAACTGATTGAGCAAGCCGTTGTCGACCTGCGAAAAACCTTTGAGCTGGAGTTGCATCAGCACACGCGTGCCGGTGCTGGGCGTGGTGGTCGAGGTGGCGTTGGTGTATTTCTCGAACGCCACGCCAAGCGACCAGCAATCCGCATCGTACTGAAGACCCAGCAAGCCGGCGATCAACCGATGCGCGCTCATGTCGTAATTGACCCGCGCGACACTGACAACATTGTGCAAGAGCGGCCATTGCTCGGACACGATGAACTGGTTGACCGGTTGATAGTCGAGCGTGCTGTTGGCGCGCGTGTAGCGATACGCGACATTCAACACCTGCCGTGAGGCCGGCGACCAGCCAAAACCGATCTCCGCATTCGAGAGATAGTCGTTGGCCTGACTGTACTCCACGGCCTGTTCCGCTGAAAAACCCGGACCCAGCTTGTACGACGCGCCGCCAATCACACTTGTGCGCGCAACGGTGCCAATGGGATCGCCGACGTTGAGAGTCACCTGTGGTGTGCGAAAGTCGTACTGCTCCGCAAGGACGAAACGGGCCCGTTCATCACCGCTCGAAGGATCGATGAAGCGCGTCGTCAGGGCCGCCGTGAGACGGCTGGCATCGGACACCCGGTCATTGCCGACGAAGCTGTTAGGCATGAACAGTTCCGCCAACCCGAAATCGGCCGTCGCCGTATCGAACAACGGCGCGAACGACTGGTTGCGGTAAGGCGTGTACACGTAGAACAACCGGGGTTCGAGCGTCTGGATATACGATTGTCCGAAGAGCCGCACGCTTCGTTCGAAACGCATGCCCGAATCGAGGCTGAAAGTCGGCACGTTGACGTCGAACGTCTTCGGCTGCCCGGCAGGCGCATCTGATCCGATCGTCGTCAAGTCGTACGCAGCGAAATGCCATGCGAGCTTCGGCGTGATGAACCAGCCGGGGCGCTCGATCGGATAGCTGACGTAAGGATTAAAAACGAAGCGGCTGCCTTGCGTCGCATCGGTCGAGGAAATCGTGAAGCGTGTCGCATCCGCTTCGGCACCGAAGTCGAAGCCTCCCACGTTGTAACGCGCGTAATGAACATTGACCTGCGGTTCGCGGTTATAGGTCGAGTCGCTTGTAAAAGCTTGCCAACGTTGCTCGCGAGCCAGCACGCTCCACGGTCCGTTTGTGTAAGTCAGACCCGCTTCCTGCTGATACAGCGTGGTGGAACCCGTCGGAAACGCGACACCCGATGCAAGGTCGGTCACCACCGTCGAGTCCGACACCCGGTTGTAGTTCACGTAGGCGCCAAAGCCCGAGCCGATTTTCCAGGTCTGATTCAGCGCAATCGAATAACGGTCGGTTTTGGTGATCTCATCGTGCGGCAGCCACGCGACCGAGATCGTCCCCGAATCGTTCGGCTGCAGGTAGCGGTAGTCTGCCGTCAACATCTCGCCTCGTTTCGACATGATGCGAGGCGTCAAGGTGAGATCGTAGTTCGGCGCGAGGTTGAAGTAGTAGGGCATCTCGACGTCGACACCGTTGGTCGAACTGATCGAGAACGTAGGCGGCAGAAAACCGCTGTGCCGCGCGCCGGACAACGGAAACGATAACCACGGACTCGCCAGCAACGGCACACCCTGGAAAAACAGCACTCCGTTGTGCGCGATCCCTTCGTCGTTGCCGGTATCCATGTCGAACTCGGAGGCCTTGAGATACCACGCGGGGTCCGACTCGCATTGGCAAGTGCTATACGTACCGTGATGAACGACCGTGCGCTCGTTGTCGATCAGATCCGCGCGCTGAGCGCTACCCCACCCGCCCGTCAGATGAAAACGGTACTTGGGCACGCTGATAGTGCCTTCATTCGCTTCGACGTAAAAATGCGCGTCCGGGCCATTGAACACATTACCGTCGTTGACCAGTTGCACCTGCCCATACGCATCTGCCTTATCGGTATCGACGTCGTAATGCAGCGCATCGCCCTTGACGATTGACGCGTAACGCCGCAATTGCGCGTGTCCCTTCAGCGAAACGTCCGTGCCGGTCGTGGCGGTCAGCGAATCAGCGATAGCCGAAGTAACGGGCTTGTCGCCCACCCGTAAGGGATGTTCCGTCAGTTGCGGATCAAGCCGCAGGCCCCAGACGCCGTCGAGCGGTTCCGGAATCGCGGATGTGCCGACCAGTTGTGCATAGCCGGCAAGCGGCACGCATCCGGCCGCACCGAGCACGAACGAAACGAGAGGCCTTAAGCGTAGGCGTCGAAATGCATCACGTAGTATCAAAACAGGTAAGAATCGGAAAGGATGACAGACGCGTCGAGGCGAACGTAAGCCCGGACTTGCGTCAGGATGAACAGCGGCGAGTGCGCGCGGCGCTATTGAAGCGTGACGTCGTGAGAGCGGGAATCCGCCACACCTGCCGCACCCGCTGCGCCACCCAGCGCCTGCAGCAGATGCGGGATCTGCTCTGCTGGCAAAGAAAACGATAACCCCGCGCTAGCGGACAAACGGAACCGGATCACGACCATTCCCATGCCGTTCAGTCTGCCGACTTCCCAGCCTTGGCAGTGCAGCGCGAAGCCCATCTCCTGATTGTTATGAATCACGCGATCGGCGTGCTCGATTGCATTCGGGAGCGCCACCAGCAGGTCATTGAGCACCGAACGGTGAAGCGCCGCCGTGGGTTGATTGCCGTGTATCAGCAAATATTGACCGTCCGCCGTCAACTGCATATCGGTGATCGAATTCAGCCAGAAAGGTGACGGATCAGACACGGCGTGCCCCCTCCTGCGTGCCTGCGAGGCGGCTTACCGCCCTGCCCGGCTTGGCGCTCACCGTGCTGCCTGACACATCACGCAGCGTACGCATCGACGCCATCGCCAGACGTAATGAAAAGATCGGCGATGAGCTAACGCGTAAGACAGCCGAAAGAACCGCCGGCGAAAGAAATTCGATCATGATCAGTTCTCCAAATGGTGCTACGGAGGTAGCGGAAGTTGACCATTTGACGATATCAGCGCAAGCACGGCGCCAGGTTACGCGCGCACTACGCTGCCTTCAGATCTGTAACGCATTATTTCGACGCTCGACCCGTCATCCGCGCCAGACCGAGCAACTGGCGCGTCGCGTACGTTAGCCCCCTAATGGGCGGAAAGTTTTCAGTAGCAGATAGCGGGGAAACACGCTCCTATACTTCGCGCTTTCCAGAGCCATTGAACGTCGTTTCGAATGCATCGCTCGCTGTCGAGCGTTCTTGTTTGCGCTTCGCGCGCTGCATCAGGACAGAACCCCAAGATGAATCTTCAAGCTTTAACGAGCCGTATCGCGGGCGCGCTCTCGCTCGCCGGCATGACGCTGACAGCCGGGTCGGCCCACGCGGCACAGCCGTTCGTCGTGCAAGACATCCGGATCGAGGGACTCAAACGCATTGAACCCAGCACCCTGTTTTCCTACCTTCCTATCAAACAAGGTGGCATGTTTAACGACGACAAGGCTTCGAAAGCTATTCGCGCGCTCTACGCCACGGGCTTCTTCACTGACGTCAAGATCTCGACGGAAGGCAACGTCGTCATCGTTCAGGTTCAGGAACGTCCGGCGGTGGGCACGATCGACTTCGCCGGTATTCACGAGTTCGACAAGGACAACCTGACCAAGGCGCTGAATTCGGTCGGGCTATCGCAAGGCCGCTATTACGACAAGGCGCTGGTCGACAAAGCCGAGCAGGAATTGAAACGCCAGTACCTGACGCGCGGATACTACGCCGCCGAAGTCACCACCACGATCACACCGATCGACCGCAACCGGGTAGCGGTGCTGTTCTCGGTCACGGAGGGCCCGAGCGCGAAGATCCGCCAGATCAACTTCATCGGCAACCGCGTATTCAGCACGGACACGTTACGCGACGAAATGGAGATGTCCACGCCGAACTGGTTCTCGTGGTACACGAAGAACGACCTGTATGCGAAAGACAAGCTGACCGGGGACCTGGAGCACATTCGCTCGTACTACCTGAACCGGGGCTATCTGGAGTTCAACATCGAGTCGACCCAGGTATCGCTTACGCCAGATAAGAAGGAGATGTACCTGACGGTCACGCTGCATGAAGGCGAGCCGTACACGATTTCGTCGATCAAGCTCGCAGGCAACCTGCTCGATCGCGAGGCTGAACTAGCACAGCTGATCAAAATCAAACCTGGCGAGCGTTTCTCCGCTGAAAAGCTGCAGGCCACCACTAAAGCCATCGTCGACAAACTGGGCGAGTATGGCTATGCATTCGCCACTGTCAACGCGCAGCCGCAGATCGATCAGGAACATCACACGGTGGACGTGACGCTGCAAGTGGACCCGAGCCGCCGCGTGTACGTGCGTCACATCAATGTGGTCGGCAACACGCGCACGCGTGATGAAGTAGTGCGCCGCGAAATGCGGCAGCTTGAAAGCTCGTGGTTCGATTCGAACCGCCTCGCGCTGTCGAAAGACCGAGTCAACCGTCTCGGCTACTTTACCGATGTCGACGTCACTACGGTGCCGGTAGAAGGTTCGCCCGATCAGGTCGACGTGGACGTCAAGGTGACCGAAAAGCCGACCGGCGCGATTACGCTGGGCGCGGGCTTCTCGTCGACCGACAAGGTGGTGCTCTCCGCAGGCGTGTCGCAGGACAACGTGTTCGGCTCGGGCACCAGCCTTGCCTTGAACGTGAACACCGCGAAGACCTACCGCACGCTGACGGTCACGCAAACCGATCCCTACTTCACGGTGGACGGCATCAAGCGGATCACCGACGTCTACTACCGCACCACCTATCCGCTTTACAACTTTAACGACGCGAGCTTCCGGATTATCACGGTCGGCGCGGATCTGAAATTCGGCATTCCGTTCTCCGAAGCCGACACCGTCTATTTCGGCGTCGGTCTGGAACAGAACCGGCTGGATATCGATTCCTCCACGCCTCAAAGCTATAAGGACTACGTGGCCGAATTCGGCCACGTAGTCAACAACGTACCCCTCACAGTAGGCTGGGCCCGCGATGATCGCGACAGCGCATTGGTGCCTAGCCGGGGTTATTACCTGCAAAGCAATGGCGAGGTGGGCACGCCGCTTGGCGGCACCGAGTACTACAAGGCGGACGTTCAGGCGCAGTATTACTATTCGTTCGCGCGCGGCTTCATTCTCGGCCTGAATCTTCAAGGCGGCTACGGCAATGGCTTTGCCGGAAAAGCGTATCCCATCTTCAAGAATTACTACGCGGGGGGGATCGGCTCGGTACGCGGCTACGAAGCGGGTTCGCTCGGACCGACCGACCAGACGACCGGCGACCCGATCGGCGGCTCGCGCATGGTGGTGGCCAATGTCGAGATGACGGTCCCGCTGCCGGGCACCGGCTGGGACCGGACGCTGCGGGTCTTCACCTTCATGGATGCGGGCAACGTCTGGGGCAACGAAGGCAACAGCACAGGCGCCAACGGATTGCGGTACAGCTACGGCGCGGGTCTCGAGTGGATCTCGCCGATCGGTCCACTCAAGCTGTCGCTGGGATTCCCGGTGGTCAGACACGCCACCGACAAGTACCAGGTATTCCAGTTTCAGATCGGCACGTCGTTCTGATCTGGAACAACGCTCGCGGTCGTTATATGGGGACCGCGAGCATCGCACGCATCATTGCATCGCGTTTTCGGTCGCGCCTAGGCACCCCACCTCACCGGCCTGAAAGCGCGAGATGCGCTCCGGCAATTGCTGCTAGCGGGCTACGACATGCCCATCTTCGTATACAGCACCTCCGACGAGATCGTCGACCAAATCGTCGCTTCTGAATTGGGTGCTGACGACTACTTCGTCGACCCGGTCAATCCGTATGAATTGGCCGCCAGGATCAAGCGCGCCGTGCAACGCTGCAACCGGACGCTTTGTGACGCGCCCGAAATTCGTGAGGTTTCGTTCGGCAGTTACCAGATCGACTCTGCTACGCGACGTCTGCTCAAGTCCGGAACGCCTCTCGAGAGCTACCTGATAACCTCAGATGTCCCTGGATCAATGTGTCACGCCTGCGGCCCAGGTAAGGCTGCCAAGGGGTCCGGGTCCCAGTCGAGGCCCCCCAGTTGGATGTCTGCGAGGTCCTCCGGCAAAGGGGGTTCCTGTGCTCCCTGTCCCGCCTGCGCTCCAGGCGGATCCACGAAAAGATCCAGATCTATGCGTGCGGCTTCATCCCGCTGATACTGCTCGCTAATTTGCTCCACCTGATGGGTCGTCAAGCCCTGGTCTTTCGCCACGTCTTCCGGCGCATGCTCCAGGTTCAGTTGTCGGATCACCTCTGCCCTGACGTCCGTGGAAACTGGTTCAAGGTGTCCCCCCTGCTGCACCGGAGTTTTCCTCCCTGGCGCGTCGATGCCCGCTGCTGGATCCATGCGTCCGGCTTGCGGCACGTCGAGGCCTGGCCGTTTTGCCGCCGGCGTTGACGGATCTGTTCCAATCCCGGTTGGATGCGTTTCCCCGCCCGTGGATGTACCCGGTTGCGGAGAATCGGTTCCTAGAGGTGCTGTTGGCGATGTCTTTAACTTGGTGGCAATATCACGCACGGTCGATTTCGGCATCTGTAGTTCTCTGGCGATCTCGGCTGGTGTCTTACCCTGCCTCAGCATCCCAATAGCCTTCTCCCTTCTCGTCGCGAGTCGGCTCGTCGATGTCTCGAAATCCTTCATGCTTGCAGCGATCCGGTCCACGCTTCTTGGCGATATCCCTATCTCGCTGGCGATAGTGACATTCGACTTCCCCCCCTTCCGCAGCATCTCCATAACGCGATCCCTTGTCTTCGTCGGAATATCGAGACTGCGTGAGCCCACATTCTCTTCTTGAGCGATCCGATTCACGATACCTTTCGAGATCCCTAGCTGTTTGGCAACTTTGCTCTGCGACGCATCAGCGTCCAGCATGTCGGCAACCTGCCGCTTTTTCTCGGGTGTAATCTTGGGCGCCCCGCCCTTTAGGCCGACATCGTTGTGGACCTGCCAGTTGCCCTGGTCATCGAGCCGGACCGGGTACTGGGGCCGGTAGGCGTTCCCGTCCTGCCAGACGCGCCAGGTACCGTTGTCTTTGTCAAAACGTGTGGGGTAGGTCTTCCCGCCACTGGTGATGTAGTAATGCCCGGCGTTGTCCGCCAGCACCCCCTTCTGCCCCGGGGCGGGTTTCAGCGCAGCGGGCGCGGGCTGCACCGCGTAGTCGTCGGGCAGGCTGGGCCGGGTGCCGTTAATTCGCTGTGACGCCTCGGCGACGGCCGGGTCCACGACGAAGCCTTGCGGCGCAGTGGCGCTCTGCGGGCGCCCGCCCTGTATGCCTGTCGTCCCGGCGTTGCGGGGCGGCACGGACGGCGCAGCGGGGATGGCAGCCCTGTCGTTGGGCGGTGCAGGCCGGCTTCCTGGCAGGTGTTCCCGGGAAGCTGCCTCGGAAGCTGCTTCGGCTGCCTCCCCGGCCACGCCGACGCCCTTTGCGGCCAGCCGTTCGGCGAAAGCGGTCGCACCTTCGCCTGCGACGAGGCCGAGCAGGCCGGAACTCAGGTCGATGCCCAGTCGCGCGTTCTCCGAGAGCGACGAGTGTGCGTCAAACACTGCCGTGAGGGGGGCGAGCGGTGTCAGGCCCAGCAGAAAGCGCGCGGTGCCTTCGAGAATCTGCGTCGCCAGTTTTTCCGCACGGGCGCGCGGCGTGATCGAATCGTCCTTGTGCGAGGCGTCTTTCAGCACCGCGTTGTAGTGGTCGGCCAGATCGCGGACATAATCGGCTCCAGCCGGCGGCAGGTTGTTCAGAATGTCCAGATAGTCTTTCTGACCGTCTACGCCATAGCCGTTGAGTTTTTTCCCGGCCTCGTCTGCCCAGGTGGTGAGCCTGTCGTGCAATGCGGGATCGTCCTGCATGCGCTGCGTGAACGCCAGCAGCCGGCGGTCTGCGAAGTCGTCCATGCCAGAGCCGGGATTGGTGCTGAAGAGCTGGCGGCCAATCAGCTCATAGCGCTTGCCGGGATCGCCGGTGACCCCCTCCGCTTCGTGGAGGATCCGGTCAACCTCCGCATTCGCGTCGGCCCATTTGCCGTCTTCCTGCTTCGAGTGCTGGTCGATCGCTGTGGCAACCCTGTGCTGCAGATCGTTCTTCAGGTCCGCGGCCTGGGTGAAATAAAGCTGCCTCGAGGCGGGCGTCGTGGCGGCAACAAACTGGTCGCGCAGCCGCGGCAGTTCGTTCAGGTTGCGCTGGTCGCCCGCCTGGCTCAGGTAGCCTGCGCCGACCGGCTGGTTGAACACGCCCAATGCCTGCTGGACCGGATCGCTGTATGCGGGGGTGACGCGCTCGCGCAGCGCGTCACCCAGCAACGACAGTTGCTGGCCGGCACGCTGCCGCGTATCGGCGTCCGTGCTGTTGCGGAATGCGACGTCGAGCGTCGCGAGGGCGCCTGCGTAGGTTTCATGTTCGCTCGGCGGCAGCATGCTGAGTTGCCCCTGCATGTCGTTGACATCGTGTTCGAACTGCTGAACCTTGGGTGGGTAACCCGTGAGGCCCTGCTTCAGGTCCTTGCCGAGCCGCGCCGTGTTCTCCTCGTCCTGGTGGCCGCTGCGCGACAGGCGCACTCCGTTGGGCAGCGTCTCTGTGTCGTGCGTGTCGAGCAGCCCCTTCAGTTCGACGGGCGTGACGCCGCTCAGGAACGGCGACACGGAGGAAGCGCCTGAAGCGGTCCCGGGCGTAGTGGCGGAAGACGCCGGCATGACGGGTCCCCCCGATGCCGATGATGCAACTGGCGGCACTGGCAGTCGCGTTGAAACCGCCGCAGTGCTGGCGGGCACAGCGCCATGCTGGTTTGACGTGCCCCCGCCTGCGCGCGCGGATTCTCGTTGTGGCGCGGGCGGAACGCGCTGGTCGCTGCTGCGGCGATACCGGTCGTGTGCGGACGCTGCGCCGTCGTCCGTCGCATCGGATGACGTGTCGCGGATAGCGGGCTGCGCGGACGCGTTGCGAGGTGGCGGGATATCGCCGGCAGCGTCGCGACGCTGTGCCGGGGACAGGGACATATCAGTACCACTGACAGATATCGTCATCTAGATTCTCCTGTTGCACGCAAGGAAAAGAGCCCGCCCGATCCGGGCCTGCGCGTATGTGCAGCATGGATGGGAAGGCAACGGCTCGCGCCGTTGCCCCAGGCGTTTCGCGGTGCGCTTACGCGTTGGCTTTCTTGAGGTCCTTCGCGGTCGGCTCCTTGCCGGTCTTCGGGTCGATCCAGCCGCTGCCGTCACGGGCGGCCACAACGGTGTAACCATCCGGCGCGGCGGTATCGAGCGCGCGACCGTCGCGACTCTTCTGCACGCTCAGGCCGGTCTTATTTTCCTGGCTCAGACCGGTGACCTGGTAAGCCTGATTGCCGCGGGTGATCGTGACCTGATCCGCGTATGAGACCGACTTGTTCTTCGCGCCCGCCTGGGTGCCGACGGTGACCTTCGTATTGTCCGGTAGCACGAACGTCATCGGACCATTGAACGTCCCCGTCGACTTGCTGGCGCTGTTGAGGTGCTGGTCGAGATGCGGGTCACCCCTGACCTTCGTTGTGTCGCCAGTTTTCGTGTTGGTCATGGTCATCGACGAATGTGTCTTGTCGAAGTCGAGCTTGTAGTCGCCGAGGTTGATGCTCGCCTTGTTGTTGTTGACTTGGGTGTTGCTCCACTGAGTCTGGTTGGATCTGCCCGAGTCATGGCAACCGCAGTCGTTGCGAGACGAACTGCGCACGCTGTCGTAAGAGCTGCTCTCGAAGCGGCCGCCGCCGCGATAGTCATCGCCGCCCCAGCGTGCCGGCTGCTGGTTCGCCGCCGGGCCTCGGTTGACAGTGGTGCTCTGCGCGAAGTACGTGTTGCTCTGGCCATTCCCTGTGCTTTGGCTGAAGACCGAGGACGATGTCTTCGAGAAGCTGCCCATCATGTTCGACATCTGGCTGGACGGGTTGCGACCGCTGTTGAATCCTGCGGGAGACGAAAACGGCGACTGTGCGCGGCCGCCGTTGAACGCTGCAACAGACGAAAACTGTGACAGTGCGTGGCTGCCATTGAACCCTGCCGCAGACGAAAACTGCGGCTGTACGCGACCACCGGTGAACGCCGCGGCAGGCGGCAACGGCTGCTGTGCCTGACCGCCGAAAAGGCTCAGGTTGCCCTGGAGCGAAAGGAGCGGGCTGTTGATCTGCATGGATGCCTGCATGTTGATATTCCTGAAGTAAAAGGTCGGCTTGAGCCGGACAGCCGGAACTGCGTTGCCGACGATATGAAACTGGCTCCGGGTTCAGAAATGGTAGGGCGATTGAATCGTCGGACGGCGTACCTATGTATAGATATCCAAAATATGTTTGGCCTGCGCCGGTGTGCTGGGGAAATTTTCCAGTCGCGATGCCGGATTCGCACCTTCAGTTCGTCGCGAGTACTGGCTATCGCGGTCGGGTTTATGTCATGGACGTCACCCCGGCATGACATGCGAAGCGCGTGGTCATACAGGATCCGCACCCGGGATGATGCCCGGCATGTTTTCCTGTCCATGCATCGCGCCTGCCATCAATCCGCAGGCCCGGATCGGGCGGGCTCTTTTCCTTGCGTGCAACAGGAGAATCTAGATGACGATATCTGTCAGTGGTACTGATATGTCCCTGTCCCCGGCACAGCGTCGCGACGCTGCCGGCGATATCCCGCGACCTCGCAACGCGCCCGCGCAGCCCGCTATCCGCGACACGTCATCCGATGCGACGGACGACGGCGCAGCGTCCGCACACGACCGGTATCGCCGCAGCAGCGACCAGCGCGTGCCGCCCGCACCGCAACAGCAATCCGCGCGCGCAGGCGGGGGCGCCTCAGACCTGAGCGGCGTCACGCCAGTAAAACATGCGACGACCTCAGGCGCGTCGCTGACCACCGTCAACCCCGCCCAGGCCCTTGTCGACCGATACGATGGTGGCAGTGGTCCGTCGCGCAGCTACACGGGTGATCAGCGCAACATGATGCTGCTGGGGAAAGCGGAGAAACTCGCCATGACGGGCCAGCCGCCGGAGCACATGATGCACATGGAAGCGGTGATCGGACTCGGGCCGGAACTCGCGCAGATGGACAACGCGAAGCGCGCGGACTACGCAGCCCGGGCGTTCAGCACCCTCAGGCAACCGGAGGATCGGCAGGCGGCAGCCCTCGTGGACCTGAATCGCGAGGTATCCGGGGAGATGCGTCAAATCCGCAATGATCCGGTACGTCGTATCGCCGCCCTGTTCAACCCACCATTGGGTGTCGCCTGCCTGCAGGGTGCGGGCAAAGACCAGATGGCGGCCCTGCGTCAGCAGCACGCCAGCTTCGTCGCCCCTGGCGCGAGTGCCGCGGCACGGGAACAGGCACTGGAACAGGCCGTTCGCATCCGCACAGGCATGCAGGCGGATATCTCGCGTACGCTCGAGGCAAACAACGTCAGTGAACAAAAGGCGTGGAGCGCGTCGGCGCAACGTGTGGGCAAGGTGCTGGACGAGGCGGAAAAATACACGCCGCAGACCCTCCACCTGAACAGTTCCACCGACGACCCGGAGTGGAACGAGCGACGGCTCGCCGCCTACGCGAAGACCTACGGCTACCAGTCCATTGGTGAAAAACTGCTGTCCGACGACGGCCTGTCCCGGCAGGAGCGCGACAGCTCGTTTGGAAGGTACCAGGCGACGAACCGTACGGCGGAAGAAAAGACCCGGGATCTGCTGACGTTTCAGGAGGGCATGAACCAGCCGGACTCGGCGATATACCGCCGCGTGAAGGCGCTTGAAACACAGGCGCTCGATACGCTGACACACAATGACAACACCGACCACTACCTGGATCACGTCGACGCGCCGGCGACCTACGCGGCGATCAGCCGCGGGTTGCCCCCGGGGGACGACCATTATGTGGGGAACCTGGCGAAAAGGTATCAGGACACCGTGCAGGACATCGATCAGAAAAGCCGGCAGATGATGCGTGAATCCACACCGGACACCTTTAGCAAGGTGCAATACGGCATGGGCAAGTTCGTCAATTCGTTCATGCCCCCCGGGTTGGACTGGCTGGCTGGCCAACTGCTTGATACCGCTGTGCCGGATCACGGGGGACTCAGTGCCGGCGAGGAGACGGCCGTTGACGCAGCTGCCAACGTTGTACAGGCCATCCTGGCCGGGGTTGACGACGTGCCATCGCTGAAGGGGAAAGTCAAACTCGGGGGGGCGCTGGAAGCCCCGCGGGATCCTCCCCGTGTGCCGGAAAGTGTTGCTTCGCGCTCCTCGTCACACAGTCCGATCGAAAGTAATCCGGCCACGAATACATTCACAGAGCAGCAACTTGCGGGAAGCCAGCGCAAGGATGGGTCCGGTGCATCGCAGGACCGTGCGCTGCACGCTCGCGCACCCGGCATGAACACGCAGCCGTCCACGAATGGGGCGAACCTCGCGGTACCCGCGCCCTACGCCCGCAAGCCGGACGGCAACCTGCAGGCCGATCTGCACAGCCCGGGTGTACTCAGGGACGACAAGGGTCAGGCTTTTATCAGGTCAGGCGATCAGAGCTGGCCAGTCAGGTACGACAGGGACAATGGCACGTGGCGCGTTTATGACCCGCATAATCCGACGAAGTATCAGTATCCCGTCACAGCCGATGGGAACGGCAGGTGGCAGGGCCACAATGATGTCGGGCTCAAGGGTGGTGCGCCTAGGCTTCCGCCCGAGAAAAAGCAGCAGGCCATTGAGATGCTGCGTCAGGGTAACAAGACACAGGCCACTATCGCCCGCGAGCTAGGGATCTCGCAAAAGACTGTAAGCAGGATCGCTGAGGACGCGGGTGCGATGACAGAGGCGAGTCGTCGACGTGGCGAGATGGAGGCGATAAGACCGCAGGCTATAGCGATGCTGCGTCAGGGTAATAAGACACAGGCCACTATCGCCCGCGAGCTAGGGATCTCGATACTGACTGTAAGCAGGATCGCTGCGAACGAGGGTGTCGAGGCCGCGCCGACTCGTCGACGTGCCGAGGTAGAGGCGAAAACGCCGCAAGCTATTGAGATGCTGCGTCAGGGTAATAAGACACAGGCCACTATCGCCAGCGAGCTAGGGATCTCGCCAAAGACTGTAAGCAGGATCTCTGAGGACGCGGGTGCGATGACAGAGGCGAGTCGTCGACGTGGCGAGATAGAGGCGATAAGACCGCAGGCTATTGAGATGCTGCGTCAGGGTAACAAGACACAGGCCACTATCGCCCGCGAGCTAGAGATCTCGCTAACGACTGTAAGCAGGATCGCTGAGGACGCGGGTGCGATGACAGCGGCGAGTCGTCGACGTGGCGAGATAGAGGCGATAAGGCCACAGGCTATTGAGATGCTGCGTCAGGGTAACAAGACACAGGCCACTATCGTCAGCGAGCTGGGGATCTCGCAATCAACCGTGAGCAAGATCGCTGCGGACGAGAGGGACGAGACAGCGGCGAGTCGTCGACGTGGCGAGATAGAGGCGATAAGGCCGCAGGCCATTGAGATGCTGCGTCAGGGTAACAAGACACAGGCCACTATCGTCAGCGAGCTGGGGATCTCGCAATCAACCGTAAGCAAGATCGCTGCGGACGAGAGGGACGAGACAGCGCCGAGTCGTCGACGTGGCGAGATAGAGGCAATAAGGCCGCAGGTTATTGAGATGCTGCGTCAGGGTACCAAGACACGGGCCACTATCGCCAGCGAGCTAGGGATCTCGCGATCGACCATGACCCGGATCGTTTCCCAAGCGGGCGTCAGCGCGGCAGGGGCTCGTCGAGATGCCGAGACAGCGCCTGCTGCTTCAACAGCACCTCGGGAACCTGGTTCTCCACAGCCGGGTACATCAACGGGCGGACACACGTATCCAGCCGCGGGGGGCGCGGAACCGTCATTGCCGGCGGCAAAACGCCAGCGTCTCGACGAGCCGCAACCGGGACGCATGGATCCAGCAGCGGTCATCGACGCGCCAGGGAGGAGAATCCCGGTGCCGCAGGCGGGACACCTTGAGCCAGTTTCCCCGGGCGTCAGGGCCGAAGTGATTCGACGGTCAGGGGATCAGGTTCCGGTGGATCAAATAGCGCAAAACCTCGGCATCACGCCTGACGACGTCAACCGAATAATCGATCGGTATCTGTTAGACGAAGCCGCAAGAATGCAGCGGGAATCCTAGATACTATGGAAGGGCGGAACGGCCAGTCTCGATGTTGCAGTCTGCCGCCTGCGCGGCGTGATAGAGGACGATCCATCCGCCCCCAAGTTTATTCAAACCCTGCGCGGACGAGGCTATATGTTCGTCCCATCACCAGAGTCACCACCTTCACATGGGTCGCGCGAAAGTGCGAGTTTTCTCGGGCACAGGGTGTTTGGCGAACGAGGCACCGGGTTCGCATGACGCCCGGTCCGATGGGAAGAACCGCGATACAGCGCTATTTTCGACCTTCCGCCACCGCTAGCTGCATGATAGGCAGCGTCGTCGCGGCGTCGATCACGTCGATATAGTCGACGTAATCCGTGTACAGGCCGCTCGTCGCGGCCAGCAGACCACCGAATCCGTAGTGGAAATCCGCCGCAACAATGGGCCTGAACCCCGAGGCATAGTGGGCCCGTGATGCGCATCCGCTCAGATCATCCACGACGCCCGTGGGACCGCTGCCATGGCCGGCTGCGAAAGCATTGATGCTCTCCAGGCGCAAATCATGGCGGATCGAAGGACAACAGATCGATGCCACGACCAGAACGAGTATGAGGATGCGCATAGGGAAATGCTCAAAGTTGATCGTTCAATTCAGACAGCCATAGGACACCGAAGTTTTTTTGGCTGAATTACCATCTCTTTCTGTTAGACCGACGTATGTGAGGAAATGGGATTCAACCGTGCTCAGGCACGCCGCAAACGCACGCGGCCCGCAGGCGCAGCAGGGTCGTCCGCCAGCGTGTGACGCTGACCCTCGCGATGCATACGCACACGCTCCCTGATCTCGGCCACGGTCGCGGCGCCTCGCACGGCAATGCACGAGTACTCACCATTGCGGCTGATCCACTCGACGATCCGGTAGCACTCGCCCCACAGTTGCATAAGCGGCGCAGAAACGCGGCAGCCGCGTATCTTGACGACGTCCGCAACCTTTTCTGCGCGAACGCCGCTTCCAGTCTTGCCGCGCGCTGTGGCAGCGTTGACTGTCTTTCGGCCGGGCCGGAAACCGCGCGACTCGGCACGGCTCACAGGTAAGGAGACTTGCATGAGATTGCTCCACTGACGGAACTAACCACCGAATATGGCCTCTTTGTCAGACCACCGTAAAAGTGCCATACCATCATAGCCAGACAACACGCAGACACAGCGAAGAAAGGATGGAGAAGTTGTGGAGATTCGGTGACAACTGTGGATCGACGTCGCATTCATCTAGAATTCAGCCATGCAAAGTGAAACCCTCCGCGTTCGTCCAAGCCGCCCTTTCGGAACCCTTCTCTCTCGCGCGCGGCAGCAGCAGCGAATGAAGATGCGCTTTGGCATCACCTGGAAAATGTTCCTCGCGGTACTTCTCGCTTGCCTGGCGATTTCCTTAACAATGGGTTACGCCTTGCGCGTGAGCTTTGAAAACGGTTTCCTGCACTATGTTCGGGAGCGCAACGCCGGGCGCATCAAAGCCGTCATGGCGAAGGTGACGAGCGAATACGCTGTTCACGGCAACTGGAATTTCCTGCGGCAGCATCCCGACGCATGGCTCGCGCTGCTGGACAGCGCCGCACACGACGCCCTGCGCGAAGAACTCGCTACAGCGCAGTTGGGCAAGTTGCCGGGCTGGCGAACCTTTCCCGGTAGCGGCAGCGTTCAGCAACTGCTCGGGCCGCTCTCGGGCCCGGCTGAAGGACCGCACTGGGGCATGCGCCTTCCGCCCGCGCCGCCGCGCAATCCGGACATCACACTGGAGCGTGACCGTGTGTCAGCAAGCGGTGTCGTGGGCGGCGAAGGGAGTGATGACCGGGCGCCCATACCGCCCTCTCAAGACAGCGTGATCCGCGACACGCCGCCCGAGGGCCCACCCGTCACGCTCTACGACGCCGGCCACGAACTCGTGGCGAGCACCGGCCGGCCGCCGCCACCCGGCAGCACGATGAGACCGGTGGTCTACAGCGGCAAGGTCGTGGGCTGGCTTTCCGTGAACGGACCCGACACGCTTTCGGACGCGGCCGACATCGCCTTCCAGGCGCAGCAGAAGCGCTCGACGTGGGAGATCGCGGGCGTGGCTGTGGTGCTCGCGGCGCTCGTAGCGCTGATCCTTGCGCGCATCGTTCTCGCCCCGGTCAAGCGTTTGATGAACGCGACCCACCGCCTGGCCGGCGGCGACTACACGACACGGGTGCCGGCCGGCAGGCGCGACGAGCTTGGCCGGCTTGCGGGCGACTTCAACGTGCTGGCCGATTCGCTGCAAAAGGCCGAGCGCTCCCGGCGCGATTTCATTGCGGATATTTCACACGAGCTGCGCACGCCGCTCGCTGTGCTGCGCGGCGAACTGGAAGCCATAGAAGACGGTGTGCATGTGTTCAACCGCGATTCGCTCACTTCGCTGCAAACCGAAGTGAACATGCTCAACAAGCTCATCGAGGATTTATACGAGCTGTCTCTGAGCGATGTCGGCGCACTCAGCTACCGCAAGACGCCGACCCATGTCGGCCAACTGACGCGGGCCTCGATCGAGGCCATGCGGGAGTCGTTCAAGGCGAAACGGATTGAGATCGACCTGACCTGCATGCCGGCAATCGCCAACACGACTTTCGCCGTCGACCCCGCGCGTTTCGTCCAGTTGCTGAAAAACCTGCTGCAAAATTCTTTGCGCTATACCGATCCGGACGGTCACGTGCGCGTGTCGCTTTCGCAAAGCGCCAACGGATGGCAACTTGACGTGCAGGACTCGCTGCCCGGTGTGCCCGAGGCCGCGCTCGGCCATCTGTTCGACCGCTTCTATCGCGTGGACGAATCACGCCGCCGTCAGAACGGCGGCGCGGGCCTCGGCCTCTCGCTGTGCCACGCCATTGTGACGGCGCATGGCGGCACGATCGACGCCCAGGCCTCGCCACTCGGCGGCGTCTGGATCACAGCCCGCTTTCCGCCGGAAGGAGACTGACATCATGGCCGAAGGGCGCCCGCCGCACATCCTGATCGTCGAAGATGAACCCAAGCTCGCCGCCGTGCTCGAAGCGTATTTGCACTTCGAGGGCTTCGCCACCACGATCCTCGACGACGGCCATCAGGTCATGCCATTCATTCGCGCAACGCCGCCGGCGCTGATGCTGCTCGACCTCATGTTGCCCGGGCGCAGCGGCATGGATATCTGCCGGGAGCTACGGCAATCTTCGGCATTGCCCGTCATTATCCTGACCGCCCGCATCGATGAAATCGACCGTCTGCTGGGTCTCGAGATCGGTGCCGACGACTACGTCTGCAAACCATTCAGCCCGCGTGAAGTGGTTGCGCGCGTCAAGGCGATTCTGCGCCGTGCAACGCCTGCCGCAGCCACGCCGGCTGCGGACGGTTTGCCACCAGCGCCACGCGGTCTCGAAGTCGACGAGCAGTTTCATCATGCCTTGCTCGACGGCAAGGAGCTCAAGCTCACGCCGCTTGAACTACGGCTCCTCGTGCTCCTGATGAAATCGCCCGGCCGTATTTTCCCGCGCGACTACCTGCTGAATCATCTCTACGCGGATCACCGGGTGGTCACCGACCGCACCATCGACAGCCATATCAAGAACCTGCGCCGCAAGCTGCAGGGCGCGCGGCCGGACAGCGAGCCTATCGGGTCCGTGTACGGCGTGGGTTACCGGCTGGAAATCTGATCGCTATCATCCTGGGCCTCAGCGCCGCCCTCATCTGGCGCTAACCTGGTTCGAATTCAGCTCGCCTGCGCCGCCGTTGTGTCAGGCGGCGGACTCCATTGCGCGAACTCCTCGCTCAGAAAGTCGACACACACCCGCACTTTCGCCGACTGCGCGAGCCGCGCCGGGTACACCGCCCACAGGTTCGCCGGTTGCGTGACATCCGGCAGCACCTGCTGCAACTGGCCGCTGTTGAGCAGCGGCCGCACGTCCCACATCGAGCGCAACACGATTCCACGTCCCGCCAGCGCCCATTGCACCGCCACCTCACCGTGATTGGTCGACAACGGTCCCGTCACCTTGATCGACACCGCTTCGCCGCGCACCGTCAAACGCCACAGACCGAATGGATGGTCGCGCTCCTTGATCGCGAGACACGCATGCGACGACAGGTCGGCGACTTGCCGCGGCGTGCCGTGCCGGGCGAGATAACCGGGCGACGCGCACAGCACGCGATGATTCGACGCGAGCCGTTTGGCGATCAGATGCGGGGCGATCTCGTCACCGATGCGAATATCGAGGTCGAAGCCTTCGCCGCCTACGTCGACCAGACGGTCGAACAGATCGAGCCGCACACTCAGTTGCGGATAGTGCTCGGAAAACCTGGCCAACGCGGGCGCCACGAAACGGCGGCCAAAGCCGAAACTGCTGGAAATGCGCAACTTGCCGCCCGGAATGCGGCGCGTGGTGGAGACGTCTTCCACGAGTTGGTCGACGTCGTCGAGAATTTTTTCGGCCCAGGTGTAGACGCGCTCACCGGCTTCCGTAATCGCGACGCGCCGTGTGGAACGGTGCAATAAACGCGTACCGAGCGTAGTCTCAAGCACATTGATACGCTTGCTGACGTACGCCGCCGACACCGACAGCGCCTCCGCCGCCGCGCTGAAGCTCGATTTGCGCGCCACTTCACAAAACACGCGCAAATCGCCAAGATCGGGGGACGGGACGGTATTCATAGGTCGCTTAATTGCACATGAGTTTGTACACGAATCGTGCACAGTGGCTTAACTAAAGCGACCATTTTAGGCTTAAATGGCAGGAATAAAATAAGCGCTATTGAATCGTTGAACCGGCGCATTGAAACATCGCGTCGAAACGTCGAACGCCCTAATGGAGGAGCAGAAACATGTCGAAGACCTATCGGATTGCGGTCATACCCGGCGACGGCATCGGTGTCGAAGTGATGCCGGAAGCCATCCGCGTGCTGGACACGGTGAAAAAACGCTTCGGCATCGAACTGGAGTATCAGCACATCGAATGGGCGAGCTGCGATTACTACGCCAAGCACGGCAAGATGATGCCGGACGACTGGAAAGCCCAACTGCAATCCGCCGACGCGATTCTGTTCGGCGCGGTCGGCTGGCCCGACACGGTGCCCGACCATATCTCGCTGTGGGGGTCGCTGCTGAAGTTCCGGCGCGAATTCGATCAGTACATCAATCTGCGCCCTGCCCGGCTGTTCGCCGGTGTGCCTTCGCCGCTCGCGGGACGTAAGGCGGGCGACATCGATTTCTGGATCGTGCGCGAGAACACCGAGGGCGAATATTCGTCGGTGGGCGGCGTGATGTTCGAAGGCACCGAGCGTGAGTTCGTGCTGCAGGAATCGATATTCACGCGGCACGGCAGCGAACGCGTGCTGAAGTTCGCGTTCGATCTCGCGCAACGGCGCGAACGCAAGAAGATCACCGTGGCCACGAAGAGCAACGGCATCGCGATCAGCATGCCGTGGTGGGACAAATGCGCAGCCGGCATCGCGGCGCAGTACCCCGATGTGACGTGGGACAAGCAGCACATCGACATCCTCTGCGCGCGCTTCGTGCTGAACCCGGACCGCTTCGACGTGGTGGTCGCCACCAACCTGTTCGGCGACATCCTGTCCGATCTCGGTCCTGCCTGCACGGGCACGATCGGTCTTGCGCCGTCGGCCAACCTGAATCCGGACCGCAAGTTTCCCTCGCTGTTCGAACCCGTGCACGGTTCGGCGCCCGACATCGCCGGCAAGAATATCGCCAATCCGATCGCGATGATCTGGTCGGCCGCCATGATGCTCGACTTCCTCGGCAATCACGAGGGCGCGGAGCGCGAGGCGCATGACGCGATTCTCGCGGCGATCGAAGCGACGCTGATCGAAGGTCCGCATACGGGCGACCTCGGGGGCAAGGCGAACACCACCGAAGTCGGCCAGGCCATCGCGGCTAAACTCGGCTGAGCATGCCGATCCCACCCCTCTGCGAGGACACTGTCGAATGAGCACGGAAGCCTATCCCATCGAAGTCGAATTCCCCGATATTTCGGTTCACGAACAATCGTCGTCCGGCGTCGCCTACGTCCATACGTTCGACTCCGGTGTGCCAGGGCCGCATGTGATGATCAACGCGCTCACGCACGGCAACGAAGTGTGCGGGGCGATCGTCGTCGACGAGCTGCTGCGCAGCGCGTTGAGGCCGCGTCGTGGGCGTCTGACGCTTGCCTTTGCAAACGTCGCTGCGTATCAGCGCTTTGACCCGGCTAAGCCCGACGCGGCCCGCTTCGTCGATCAGGACTTCAATCGCGTGTGGACCGCCGCGGTGCTCGACGATACGTCGCGCACGTCGAGCGAATTGGTCCGCGCACGCGAGATGCGCCCGGTGATCGACACCGTCGACGCACTGCTCGATCTGCATTCGATGCATGAGAAATGCAAGCCGCTGATCGTGGCGGGACCGCTGCAGAAAGGCATCGACCTTGCGGTGCGTCTCGGCACACCCGCCACGGTGATCTGCGACGAGGGCCATCCCGAAGGCCGCCGCATGCGCGATTACGAAGGCTTCGGCACGGCGGATAGCGCGAAACACGCGTTGCTGATCGAGTGCGGGCAGCACTGGGAAAAGAGCGCGGTTGCCGTGGCGCGCGACACGACCGCGCGCTTCCTGCTGCTGGCCGGCGTGATCGACGCAGCCGATCTGCCGGACGGGTGGCTCGCGCCCCTGCCGTCCACCCAGCACATCGTCCGCGTGACGCAGCCGGTGGTCGCGACCAGCATGGATTTTCGTTTTGCGGCGCCCTACACCGGCCTGGAAATCTTTCCGGATGCCGGCACGGTCATCGGCTGGTCGAACGGCGAAGCGGTGGTCACGCCCTACGACAACTGCATGCTGGTCATGCCGTCGCTGCGGCAGTTGCGTCCCGGGGTCACCGTCGTACGGCTGGGCAAGATAGAGCAGACCGTCACGAACGCCAATACGAATACGAACACGAGCGGCCGATGAATCGGCTCATGCACATTCAAAAGGTAACGTGAAGATGAAGGTTCAAAGCATCAAGCAAAGCGTGAGTCTGCAGAATCTCGAAGACTGGGGCACGGCAGGGCTACCCGGCACGGCGCCGCTTCAGGTGTCGGGCGTGCAGCGCGTCATCAAGGGCAGCGAATCGATCGACACCGGCATTTTCGAATGCACGGCGGGCACGTATCGTCGTTCGGTCAAGCAGGCCGAGGTGATGCACTTCCTCGCGGGGCGCGGCAGCTTCACGCCCGATAATGAAGAGACCGTGCATTTTGAAAGCGGCGACACGCTCTTTTTCGAAGCCAATACAGAAGGACTGTGGGAAGTCGAGGAAACGATGCGAAAGGTTTATGTAATTTTATAAGCGCAGTCTGAAAGACTGTTCCGAGCGCCGCCTCCCGGCGCTCGCCCCCGCTCTCCCGTCACGCCCCACTCCCGGCGCAGCCTGCGTCGCGGCTCCCCAAGCCATTCCCGCTGCCCGTTCCAGCTGTCCATTCCGGCTCTCCACGCCCTCCGCCCGATTCGATGTGCATTCGCAACATAGTCGGGTAATCCCGCGTTGCCCCTGGTTGTCAAACTCCTTACAGTGCCGCCTGTTCGCATTATGAATCACAGTTCTACATGCGAACAAACCCAACAAAAAATTTCGACGACCGGGTCGCCCAGATCTTCTCGCAGGTCAGGCAGGTCGAATTGGAGAGCACCACATGAATCGCAACATCACTATGACCCGGATCGCTTGCGCGATCGCAGCTCTCGCCAGCACGCCGGCATTCGCGCAAAGCAGTGTCACGCTGTACGGTATAGTGGATACCGGTATCGGTTATCAATCCAGCCAGGCTTCCCTCGGCTCGACTTCCGGCGGTAAATCAAACGTCAAGATGATCAATGGCGTGTGGGCCGGCAGCCGCTTCGGCCTGAAGGGCGGGGAAGATCTCGGCGGCGGCACCAAGGCCATCTTCCAGCTGGAGTCCGGTTTCAATTCCACCACCGGCGCGCAGCAATATACGAACGCCCTGTTCGGCCGCCAGGCCTGGATCGGCGTGACGAACCCGACCTACGGTACGTTCACCGCAGGCCGTCAATACACGGCGTACTACACGCTGCTGTCGCCGTATAGCCCGACGACGTGGCTCACCGGCTACTACGGCGCACACCCGGGCGACGTGGACGCACTCGACACGATCTACCGCGCCAACAATTCGCTGGTCTATACGTCGCCGAAACTGTACGGCTTCACGTTCAGCGGTTCGTATTCCGTCGGCGGTGTGCCGGGCAGCCTGAACCGCGGCTCGACGTGGAGCGGCGCGGTCCAGTACCTCAACGGTCCGGTCGGCGTCGCAGTCGGCTTCATGCGGATCAACAATTCGACGCTGGGCGGCGGCGCGTACGGCGCGGATTCGACCGTGTCGAACAACGGCGTCCAACCGGGCGTCTCGGCCGTGACCAACGGCTATCAGACGGCTCAGGCGCAACAACGCTTCGCGGTCACCGGCGGCTACAACTTCGGTAACGGCTGGGACGTGTCCGCCGCGTACTCGAACGTGCAGTACATTCCGGGTGTCGGCTCGAGCTTCCGCGATACGGCGATCTTCAACACGGCCGGCGTCGTGCTGCACTGGAAGCCGACGATCGCATGGGACTTCGCCACCGGCTACAGCTACACGCGCGCCACCAAGGCGAACGGCATCACGAGTTCGGCGCAGTACCAACAAGTCAACCTGTCCGAGTACTATGCACTGTCGAAGCGCACCGGCCTCTATGCGTTGCAGGCGTTCCAGCGCACTAACGGCAACACGCTCGGCACGGCGGGTTCGGGTCACATCATCACCGCGACCGCAACCATTGGCGACGGCTTCCAGAGCGCGCCGTCGTCGTCGCGCAGTCAGTTCGCTGCCGGCGTAGGCATCGTGCACCGCTTCTAAACGGCGTACGATCGTAAAAGAAAGGAAGGCTCGTTACGACGGGCCTTCTCGTATTCTGCAGTCAGGAGACCATCATGAGCCGCAGCACCGCCGTGAACGTTCAAACGTTTATCAACGACCACCCCTTCTCGCCGTTCCAGTGGCTCATCTTTTTCATGTGTTTCATCATCGTCCTGCTGGACGGTTTTGATACCGCCGCGATCGGCTTCATTGCACCGTCGCTGATCGCCGAATGGGGCATCACCCGACCGGCGCTCGCGCCAGTGTTGAGCGCGGCGCTGTTCGGCCTCGCGTGCGGCGCGCTCGTCTCAGGACCGCTGTCCGACCGGCTCGGCCGGCGTTCGATGCTGCTCGGCTCGGTGCTGCTGTTCGGTGTGGCCTGTTTCGCCTCGGCGTTCTCGAACAGCATCGAACACCTGACTGTGCTGCGCTTCGTCACCGGTGTCGGCCTCGGCGCAGCCATGCCGAATGCCGTGACGATGATGGGCGAATATTGCCCCGATCGCCGCCGCGCGACCGTGATCAATCTGATGTTCTGCGGCTTTCCGCTGGGCGCGGCCTTCGGCGGCTTTCTCGCGGCATGGATGATTCCGCATTTCGGCTGGCGCAGTGTGCTGCTGCTCGGCGGTATCACGCCGCTGTTGCTGCTGATCGTACTGGTGCTGAAGATGCCGGAATCGGTGCGCTACATGGTGGCCAACAGCCAACCGGTCGAACGGATCCGCGCAGCGCTCGCGCGTATTTCGAGCGAAGCGGCGCAGGCCGGCAGCTTCGTGATGACTGAAACCGCGCCGCAAACCGGCGGCAAGGGCATCAGCGTGGTGCTGTCGCGCTCGTACATCATCGGCTCGGTGATGCTGTGGATTGCCTACTTCATGGGCCTCGTGATCTTCTATGCGTCGATCAACTGGATGCCGATTCTGCTGAAGGACGCCGGCCTCACGCCGCAAAAGGCGACACTGATTTCCGCGCTGTTCCCGCTCGGTGGCGTGGGCGCCGTGCTGTGCGGCGTGCTGATGGACCGCTTCAACGCGAACCGCATTATCGCGGCGTGCTACGCGCTGACCGCGGTGAGCGTGTACTTCATCGGCCAGGCGGTCGGCAATGTCGGCGCGCTGGTGTTCATCGTGTTCGTCGCGGGCGTGCTGATGAATACCGCACAGTCGTCGATGCCGGCGCTGGCTGCCGCGTTCTACCCGACCCAAGGTCGTGGTACAGGCGTGGCCTGGATGCTGGGGATCGGCCGCTTCGGCGGGATCGCGGGGTCGTTCCTCGTGGCCGAACTGACGCGCCGCCACTTCACATTCGCGGGCATCTTCGCGATGGTCGCGGTGGCGGGTCTGATTTCGTGCGTGGCCTTGCTGATCAAGCAGATGGCACGGCCGCATGTGGCCACGGCACCTGGCGCGAAAACGGAGTCGTTTGGGCATTGATCGAGCGGAAGATCGGCACGCGGTGCCGACCCTGGATTGCCGGTTGCTTCTTTAAGCCGCTCATCTACCGGGCGGCTTTTTTTTCGGGTCTCGCTCGCGGCACATCGTCGCATCACCACGCTTCCGGGTGGCTGCGCATCGGTTCGCAAGCGAGTGAGTGAAAGGCACCGTACCTCACTTCCCGCTAAACTACGCCGTTATTGATTCGTGCGGGCGCGGCGAAGGTGAAACCCGCCGCTTTGCTGCGTCGCCCATCTAACAACAGGATTCTGGTAATGAAACGCGTAGTTGTATCGGCCGTGCTCGCGGTGTGCCTCGCCCAGCCGGCAGCTGAAGCCGTTGCCCAAACAGTCAGCGACCAATGTTTTGCGATCGGCGATATCGCCGGCCAGGTGGCCTCGTGGCGTGCGCATAAAAAAACCAAAGAGCAAGCGCTTGCCCAGGCGGCCAAGTACTACAACGATGAATCCGACCGGCAAGCGGTCGGCGCCATCATCGAGAAAATCTACCGTCCCGACACACCGCGCATGACACCCGATCAGGCCAGCATGATGTTCACATCGGAGTGCGCAAACCAGCAGAAATCGCAGGCACCCACGCAGTAGGGCCTGCTGCCGGCGCGGCTATTTCACTGCGCTACCGGCAGCGCCTGGCCCCCGCTACCGCTTGCGAAACGCATCCAGCGACGTCAACGCGTTCCCGTGAAAATCGAACAACGTGTTGTTGCTCCACTGATCGCCCGCGCCGACTTTCCATCCGACGTTCGGCGTCGGGATCCATTCCGGCTCCCACCAGAACACCCCCTTGCCGTGGCCGCCGGGTATCGCCTTCACGATATCCGTCACCGCGCCGATAAACTGTGCCTGACCAGCCGGTGTTTGCGGGAACGTCGTGGAGCCGGTGTTGGTCACCGCGTTGGGTTCCGAATTGCCGTCACTGGTGGTCCACGGATATGCAGTCTCGACGACCATCACATCCTTGTCATAGCGCGTCGCCATATCGTTCGCATTGTTCTGCAAATCGCTTAGCGAGCCTTGCCACTGTGGATAGTAGGACAAACCGACCACATCGAACGTGACGCCGCGCTGTACCGCGCTGTCGAACCACCAGCGGCTCGTTGCATTGTTGCCACCGCTGTCGAGGTGCAGCATGACCTTGATCCGTTCATCGACCGATTTGACCGCGTCGTGCCCGGCCTTCAGCAACTGTGCGAGGTTGTCCCACTGGTCGTACTTGCCGAGCGGCCACAGCATGCCGCCGGTGATCTCATTGCCCACCTGAACCCACTCCGGATGCACGCCGTCGCGCTTGAGCATCGTGAGGACCTTCGACGTGTAGTCGGACAGCAACGCACAGGTTTGCTCGATATCCTTGCCGGCCCAGTCATGAGGCGGGTACTGCTTACCCGGATCGGCCCACCAGTCGCTGTAGTGAAAATCGATCAGCACGCGCATGCCGAGCGCGGCGGCGCGGCGAGCCAGCACGCGGACATGCTCGACATTGTTATAACCGGCTGCGGGACTTTGATCGGCTGGAAAAAAGTTCGGATTGCCAGGATCGTTCCACACCTTGATACGGATCGAATCGATGCCATGACTCTTCAGAATGAAAAGACAGTCGAGCGGCACACCGTGCTCGTAAAACTTCGCTCCATTTGCCTCGAGTTCCAGCAGCGTCGACACGTCCGCGCCCTTTGCAAATCCCTTGCCGCGGCCGAACAAACCCAGTTCGCCTGCAACGGCAGGCACGCCGACCGTTGCGCCAACACCAGCGGCGGCTCCAGCAGATGCGAGCCATCCGAGCATTTCTCTTCTGTTCATCGGTATCTCCTCCATCGTTTGAATGGCGGTTCTTTTAAAGACCGCCTGTTCCGGGTTGAAGCGCTTAAATTGCTGGCGCCATGTCTACCTCCGATAACGCGCTCATCTCACTTCTCGCTTCTCACTTGCTCAAGCCCGTTGACATGAGGGGCTACGCGTTCTTCCACGCGCAAACGTCACCGGTTTTCAACTGTGAATGTCCCAGCACATAAGTCGCGTTGACCGGCGCGGGCGCCTGCACTTGCTCCGGGCCGAAGTTGAATGCGAAAGTCAGATCGCCGCGGCGGCGCATGCGCAGGCCCTCAGCCAGCCATTGCGTCTCGATGCCCGCCTGCTTCGCTGCCTGCTGCAAAACCGCACGATGTAACCCGTGCGATAACCAACCCGCCACATAGCGCACCCTTCCGTGGGTAAGGATCGCCGGCCACGTGTCGTCGAATTGCGCGTCGACCGTCGTCCCGTCATTGGCGCGAACGTGCTCGCGCCAATGCAGCGCGACGCCTTGCGTGTCGCCTATCGAAAGCGCAGGCGTAAGCGTCGGGCGCAGCGTTTCGACTTCGAGCACCTGCATCGGCAGAACGCGTTGCAACGCGGCGGGCGGCAAACTTGACGGAATGGCAAAGGTCGTCGTCTTCGAACCGCTCCGCGGACCGAACACCCATTGCGCCGAACTCCGCTCGATCTGGTCGACGAGCGCCTCGTCGATCACGGCAATGCTCGGCACGACCACCAACCGGTACTGCGATAGATCGGCCTTGCTCGACACGATATCGACGTCGAGACCGAGCTCACGCAGCGCCTCGTAGTAGTCGAACGCCAGCGTCTGGTAATCGAAGGTTTTGCCATGACGCTGAATCTCGAACATCCACTGCGTCTCGTAGTCGAACACGATCGCGGTGGCCACGCGCGTCGGCACGCCGAGTCCTGACAGCGCCGCGGACGAAGCAATCTCACGCGCCACCTGCTGCACTTCGAGGCCGCCCGGCGAGAGTTCGTTGTTCGGCAGATTGAGGCCGGAATGCATCTGTTCCTGCGCATACGGACACTGACGCCAACGGAAATACGACACCAGTTCCGCGCCGTGCGCGAACGCTTCATACGCCCACAGCCTGACCATGCCCTTCGCCGGCACCGGATTCCACGGCGCCCAGTTCACCGGCCCGGCCTGTTGCTCCATCACCCAGAAACGGCCAGCGCCAATCGCGCGATAGCGGTCGTGATCGAACGCAGAAACGTCGGGATGCGCGGTGCGTGCGTAACGTGCCTTCTGCGCTTCAGGCAGTGCGATCGATTCAGTGCGCGCGATCGGATAGCTGTCCCACGCCGCCACGTCGAGCGCGTTGTCTTCGGCGAAGCGGTAGTGATCGAAGGTCGTGAAGAAGCCCATGAAGTTATGCAGCAGATCCGCCTCGGGTGCATGCTCACGCAGCACGTCGATCTGCTCGCGATGGAAGCTCGCCACCTCGTCCGACATGAAGCGGCGGAAGTCGAGCAGGTGGATCGGATTGGCGTCCGTGGGCGTGAGGTTGGGCAAGCCGATCGCCTCGAACGACGGGTACTCCATGCTCCAGAACACGTTGCCCCATGCATCGTTCAACGCATCGACGCTGTCATAACGATGCTCCAACCACGTCTGAAAACGCGTCTGTGCCGCGCTCGAGTAACTCGGCACGGTCTCGTGGCAACCGAGTTCGTTATCGGTCTGCCACGCGACGATAGACGGATGCCGTCCGTAGCGCGCCGCCATCGCCGCGACGATGCGCACGCACTCTCGCCGATATATTTCGCTGGAAATATCGTAGTGACGACGCGAGCCGAAATTCCAGCGCACACCGTCCGCGCGAACTGGCAACACGTCCGGATGCGCGTCGATCAGCCACTTCGGCGGCGACGCGGTCGGTGTGCCCAGCACGAGTTTCAGTCCCGCGGCGGCCAGTGTCTCGACGGCTTCGTCAAGCCAGCCCCAAGCGAATTCGCCGGCTCGCGGCTCCATCCGGCTCCACGCGAATTCCGCGATCCGCACATGCGTAATGCCGAGCTCGACCATACGCTTCGCATCGTCGGCCCACATCGAACGCGGCCATTGTTCTGGGTAATAGCAAACACCAAGTTGCATGAGAATGTCTCTTTGTTAGATGACGGCAAACGGGCGATCAGCCCTTGCTTGCACCGAAAGTCAGGCCGGCGACGAAATGCTTCTGCATCAGGAAGAACATCAGCACGGAGGGCAAGGCGGCGAGCACAGAGCCGGCGGCGACGAGATTCCATGCCGTCGTCCATTGGCCCTTCAGCGCGGCGACGCCCACGGTGATCGGCGCAGCCTCATCGCCTTGCGTGAGGCACAGCGCCCAGAAGTAGTCGTTCCAGACAAACGTGAAGACGAGGATGCCGAGCGCGGCGAGCGCGGGCCGGATCAGCGGCAGCACGATGCGCCAGTAGATCGTCCATTCGCTCGCCCCTTCCACGCGCGCCGCCTCGATCATCTCGAACGGCAACTGCTTGATGAAGTTGCGCAGAAACAGCGTGCAAAAGCCGGTCTGAAACGACACGTGAAAGATCACCAGCGCCCACACGCTATTGAAGAGGCCCACTTTCAGCGCCATGTCGCGCACGGGGATCATCAGAATCTGGATCGGGACGAAGTTGCCGGCTACAAAGGCGAACAGCACAGCGGTATTGCCTGGGAACCGGTAGGTCGCCAAAGCAAAACCCGCCATCGACGCCAGCACGATCGCACCGATCACCGACGGCACCGTGATCAGCACACTATTGGCGAAGTAATGGAGCATCGGCGTTTGCGTGAGCGCCGTGCCGTAGTTTTCGATTAACGCAAAATGCTTCGGCCAGCCCCAGTAGTCGCCTTGCGACAACTCGTCCGAAGAGCGGATCGATGTGACGAGCACGGCCAGCATCGGCAATAGCCATACCAGCAGCGCGAGCGGCAACGACGCTTTGTACAGCGCGCGATTGAGTGGTTTCCAGCGTTCGACGGGAAGCGGATACATGACACGTGACTCCTGGAAATCAGTGTTCTTCGCGCAGCATGCGGCGCAGATGAAACACGATGTAGACGAGCATGATGGCGAACAGCACGACGGCAATCGCCGCGGAATAGCCTTCGCGGTAGTACTTGATCGCCTGGTCGTACATGTAATAGGCGAGCACGGTCGAGCTATCGAAGGGACCGCCACCGCTCATCACCGCGATCAGGTCGAAGCTGCGCAGCGCGCCGATCACGGTCAGCACGACGGCCATGAACGTCGCGGGCCGTAGTTGCGGAAGGATCACGTGCCATAGCAGACGCACGCCTTTCGCGCCCTCCATGCGCGCCGCCTCGACCACTTCCGGATTGATGCCGGTCAGCCCGGTGAGGTACAGCACCATGCAGAACGGCGTTTGCGGCCACAGCGCGGCAAAAATGATGCCGAAGGTGACGGTGTGCGGATCGCCGAGCACGGGAATGCCGTGACCGACGATCAGCCGCAGCAAGCCGAAACCCGGATCGTAAAACCAGCTGAACACAAGACCGACCACCACGCCCGAGAGCACGAACGGCGCGAAAAACAGCGACTTCACGACGCGCATGCCACGGATATGCTGGTTCAGATAGAGCGCGAACAGCAGTCCGAGCGGCGGCGCCAACAGGAACAGCGCGAGCCAGATCAGGTTGTTCTTGAGCGCCGTATAAAAGGTGTCCGCATGGAACAGCTCGATGTAGTTATCGAAGCCCGCGAACGTCTTCGGCGTCATACCGTCCCAGTTGTAAAAGCTGAGCGAAATGCTGCTGATAATCGGGTAGACCACACACAGGCAAAACAACGCACAACCCGGCAACAGGAAGAACAACGCGGCGCGGTGCTGATGGCGGCGCGTCGTAGAGACGTGCCGGTGCCGCGCCGCGGGTAGGCGGCGCGCTGCGGAATGAGACATGATCGGGCCTCGTCAGAGATCGAAGGCGAGCGCCAGCTGTTGCTACACGGCTGGCGCTGCGGGGCTTACTTCTTGTAGATGCGCTTGCGGGTCGCCTCGAGGCGCACGAGCACGGCGTCGAGTTGCGACGGATCGCTGTAGAACTGTTGCATCGCCTTCATGCCTTCGTCGGCCATTTCCTTCTGCATGTCGCGATCGTAAAACTGCGCGATGCCGCCCTTCGTGTTGGCGAGCGTCTGGAAACCGACCTTCGAAATTTCATCTTCAGGTTCCGCCGCCTGGCTGTTCGACGGCAGTTGCCCCCAGCCCTTCGCGAGATCGGCGTTGATTTGCGGCTGCTCCATGAAGGCCAGCAATTTGCGGGCATCGGCCTTGTTCTTCGCCTTCGCCGGAATCAGCAGCACGTTGACCGGACCGTCTTCGGCCATCGGCACGTTCGCGTCGATCACCGGGAAACGGAAGAAGCCGGTCTGCGGTTTGATGGACGCGGGAATGCTCGCCGAGAAGAACGTGCCCATCAGCATCATCGACGCCTTGCCGTTCACGAGAAATGGCGCAATCGAATCGAGGTCGTAGGAGAGCGCGTTGTCGATGAAGTAGTGATCGTCGATCAGCGTCTTCCACGCGGCATAGACTTTTTTTACGCGCGGATCGGTGTACGGAATTTCACCGGCCATCAATTGCTGATGGAACGCGTTGCCGTTGATGCGCAGGTCGAGATAGTCGAACCATGCGGCAAGCGTCCAGCTATCACGTGCCGCGACGGCGATCGGTGCAACGCCGCTTGCCTTGAGTTTCTTGCAGGCGTCGAGAAATTCATCCCACGTTTTCGGTTCGCCCTTGATGCCGGCCTTCTCGAACAGATCCTTGCGATAGAAGAAGCCGTAGGCGTCATAACCGAGCGGCGCGGCGTACTGCTTACCTTTATACGTCGAGGCTTCCTTCACCGACGCATATTGTTGCGACCAACCGTTCTTGTTCCAGTCCGACGACAGATCTTCGAGCAGGCCGCGTTGCGCGTAATACGCCATCCGCTCGCCGTCGTGCCATGACACGACATCCGGCGGATCGGTGGCGAGCCAACCGCCCATCTGCACCTTGTATGCTTCCTCGGTGACGTAGGTCACCTTGAGGTCGACGTCGGGATTGGCTTTCTTGAACTTGTCGAACGCGTCCTGCCACGTCGAACGCTGATTGCCGCGCGCCGATACGTTGACGTTCAGCGTGGCCGCGTCGGCCGCGGTGGAACAGAGCGCGCCTGCGACCAGAGCGGCCGCAATCGACGCGTGTGCCAGACGGCGAAGGCGAAGAGAAATCATCTTTTGTCTCCTTGACTACCTTGTTGGCTGACAGCGAGTCGCTGCCGGCGGATGTACCCGCTCTGTGGCGGAATAGGGTTTTGTGAATGCGGTGGTGTCTTGGGTGCGTCAGATGCCTTAGATGCACTGGGCCACCTCAAGCGGCGACTCGCTCCGGTTCGAATGTGCTGCGCCGCAGTGCCACGCCCTCCCCATCGAACAGATGACATGCGGAAGGTGGAACGTGAATGCAGATGCGTTCACCCGAACCAATCGGCGTATCGCCCGCGGCCTTGGCGATGAGCGTGCCTGCCGCGTGATCCGCGTGAATATAGCTGTGCTCGCCGAGCCGTTCCGATAGCACCGTGACGCACTGAATGAACTGCTCGTCGCCATCGAGGCGCAGATGTTCCGGGCGCACGCCGAGCGTGACAGGCTGGCCACGCTGAAGACGTGCACCATCGACATTCGCAATCAACCGCTCGCCGCTGTTTGTCAGCGTGACGGCCACCTTGCCCGCATCGATCGAATCGACCACCGCATCGATGAAATTCATGCGCGGCGAACCGATGAAGCCCGCCACAAAGCGCGACTTCGGATGGTGATACAAGTCGAGCGGCGCGCCGGTCTGCGCGATGCTGCCGAAGCGCTCAGCGTCAGCACCTGCGTGCAGCAGCACGATTCTGTCGGCCAGCGTCATCGCCTCGACCTGATCGTGGGTCACATAGACCACGCTTGCATTCGCAAAGCGCTGGTGCAGGCGGGCGATTTCGACGCGGGTCTGGCCACGCAGCGCAGCGTCGAGATTCGACAGCGGTTCGTCGAACAGGAACACGCCGGGTTCGCGCACGATCGCCCGGCCGATCGCCACGCGTTGCCGCTGCCCGCCCGAGAGCGCTTTCGGATAGCGGTCAAGGAAGGCGTCCAGTTGCAGAATGCGCGCGGCTTCGCGCACCTTCCGGTCGATGACGTCCTTGGGTTGCTTCGCGAGTTTCAGGCCGAACGCCATGTTGTCGAACACGGTCATGTGCGGAAACAGCGCGTAGCTCTGGAACACCATCGCCACGCCACGCGCGGCGGCGGGGACATCGTTCACGAGGCGACCGCCGATTTGCAACTCGCCCTCGCTCAGGTCTTCGAGACCGGCGATCATTCTCAGCAGGGTCGACTTGCCGCAACCCGAGGGCCCCAGAAACACGCAGAACTCGTGCTGCGCGATCTCGAGATTCACGCGCCGGATCACCGGCGGATGGTCACCATACGACTTCTGCACGTTCGTAAGACGAATCGTTGCCATGCTGCTGCCTCCCGGATTTAACCGCTTAAATTTTTGTGAAAAATAAACGGCCAACTCTTGTGCAGCAGGCATTTAATCGCTTAAATTCGAACTGGAGGGAAAAAATCATATTGTGTGTCTCCTGTCGACCAGAGTTGGCGCTTCAGCGCCTTACTCTGGTCCCATGCAAGGCTACTGTGTTTTCCAGAAACTTATCAACGTCGCCAGCCGCTTGCAACATTTGAATCGCATTCCCTGAATATGGGATAAACAGAACATGGTCACCCTGTCCGAAGTCGCAAAGCGCGCGCGCGTCACCGCCGCAACCGTTTCCAATGTCCTGCGCAACCGCGAGAAGGTCCGCCCGGAGACTGCCGAACGCGTGCTCAAAGCGATCGCCGATCTCGGCTACCGGCCCAATCTGAACGCGCGCGCGCTGGCGGAGGGCCGCTCGTCGACCTTGGCCTTGATGCTGTCGAACATCTCGAACCCGTTCTACCCCGAGTTCGTGTCGGCCGCTGAACGAGCGGCGCGCAAAGCCGGGTACTTCCTGATGGTTTGCAATACCGACGACGATGCGGAGATCGGCCGCGCGTATCTGAACCAGATCGCCGGCACGCTCGCGGACGGTGTGCTCGTGATGAACACGGACATCACGATCAACGAGTTGTGCGCCTCGGCCACGCACAGCGCGCCGATCTTGCTGGCGATGTGGGAACACCCGGAGACGCCGCCCGCGCTACCCTGCATCGCCGTGGATTTTGCTCATGCGGGCGCGCTTGCCGCGAGGCACCTGCTCGAACTGGGTCACCGCGAGATTGGCCTGCTGATCGGCGACGGTTGCGGTGGCTTGCAGGATGCGCGCTCCAACGGATTTCGTGCGGTCATGCACGAGGCCGGGATCGAAACAGACGCCGCCGCGGTGCTGCAGATCCGCGACTCGATCGACGCCGGCTACGCTGCCTGCATGCAGTTGATGGCGAACCGCCCTCACCTCACCGCCATTTTCGCGACCAACGATCTGCTGGCGATCGGCGCGGCACAGGCGTTGATCACGCTGGGCCGTGCGGTGCCGAACGACGTGTCAGTCATCGGCATTACGGACATTCAACTGGCGCACCAGGTGCATCCTGCGTTGACGACAGTTGCGATCCAGACGGCGGCCGTCGCGGAGTTGTCGATCAAGAGTCTGATCCGGTTGATTCATACGCCGGAACAGCAGCCGTCGATGGTGCTTGCGCCGCCGCCGCAACTCGTCGTGCGGGCGTCGACGGGGCCTCGGCGCATGCGTTGAGGCGTGCGACTACGCGACCAGTAGGCCGCGCAACACGGCAGTCGCCACGCTGTCACCAAACCCGGCACAGCAGCTTCACCCCACATTCAGCAGAAAATGCTGTGGCGGCCCGAAAAAAACGCTCCGCGCGCCGTGAAAGCCTCGATTGGCGATTTCATCGACGGCCGGGCACGCGTAGCATCGAAGCATCAATCTGAAGGAGCAACCCGATGTCTCTCGCATTGACTCGCAAAGAACTGATTCGTCCGCAGAATCTGATCGATGGCAAGTGGATCGACGCCGCCGACGCCGCGCGCTTCCTCGTCACCAACCCGGCCACCGGCGAACTGATCGTCGAAGTCGCGAACAGCGGCGCAGCGGACGCACGCGCCGCCACCGACGCCGCCGCCCGCGCCTTCCCCGCGTGGCGCGACAAGCTGCCGCGCGAACGCGCGGAGATTCTGCGCCGCTGGCACGCGCTGATCGTCGCCAATACCGAAGACCTCGCGAAGCTGATGTCGATGGAACAAGGCAAACCGCTTGCGGAAAGCCGTGGCGAGGTCGCCTACGGTGCGTCGTACGTCGCGTGGTTTGCCGACGAGGCGACGCGCATCTACGGCGATCTGATCCCCCAGCAACAGCGCGGCAAACGCATGAGCGCGGTGAAGGAACCGGTCGGCGTGGTCGCGGCGATCACGCCGTGGAATTTCCCGCTGGCGATGATCGCGCGCAAGATCGCGCCTGCGCTCGCCGCCGGATGCACGGTGGTGGCCAAGCCCGCCGAAGACACGCCGCTCACCGCGCTCGCGCTCGCGGCGCTCGCCCAGGAAGCGGGCTTGCCGGACGGCGTGCTGAACATGCTGTCGGCTTCGCGCGAACAGGGGATTGCTGCAGTCGCTGACTGGCTCGCCGACGGACGCGTACGCAAGATCACGTTCACGGGCTCGACGCCGGTCGGCAAGCATCTCGCCCGCGAATCGGCTGGAACGCTGAAGAAGCTGTCACTGGAACTGGGCGGCAATGCCCCCTTCATCGTATTCGACGACGCCGATCTCGACGCAGCGGTCACCGGCCTGATGGCGGCCAAGTTCCGCAATGGCGGCCAGACCTGCGTGTGCCCGAACCGCGTCTATGTGCAGTCCGGTGTCTACGCGCGTTTCGCCGATCTGCTCGCGAAACGCGTCGGTGCGCTGAAGGTTGCGCCCGCAACCGATCCGGACGCGCAGATCGGCCCGATGATCAATGAGCGCGCCATCGACAAGATCGCCCGGCACGTAGAAGATGCCATCAAACACGGTGCAAAAGTGCTGACAGGCGGCAAGCGCCTAACCGAACTCGGCCCGAACTACTATGCGCCGACTGTGCTGACCGATGCGCGGGACGACATGCTCGTCTGCTGCGAAGAAACGTTTGGGCCGGTGGCGCCGCTGTTCCGTTTCGACGACGAAGCCGAAGCGATCCGCCTCGCGAACGACACGCCGTTCGGCCTCGCCGCCTACTTCTACACGCGGGACGTGCGGCGCATCCATCGCGTTGCGAGCCAGCTCGAAGCGGGCGTGATCGGCATCAACGAAGGCGCCGTGTCGAGCGAAGCGGCGCCGTTCGGCGGCGTGAAGGAATCGGGCTATGGCCGCGAGGGATCGAAGTACGGGCTCGACGATTACATGTCGATCAAGTACATGTGTCAGGGCGGTCTGGATTAAGAACCCGCTGCGCGTTCCATGATCTGCCGCATTCGCGCTTCGCCACACGTAAGCGTGGCGAAGCGCGAATGCGGCATTTCGCGTTTACTTCCGCGACAAGGCCTCCTGATGCGCCTTCACAAGATCGGCCATGCTGGTGAAGCGGAAGTCGATCTTCGGCTGCATACCCGGATTCATCGTCGCACCGAAGCCCTGCTTGGCATGCCGGCGATAAATCCAGCATGACGCAAGACCGAACTCGTTCGCCGGCTTATGGTCGTGGAACAGGCTCTCCGCCGTGTGCAGAATCCTTTCTTTCCCGATCCCGCGCTCGCCCAGTTTTTCCAGCATGTACTCGAAGTTGCGCGGCGACGGCTTGTACGATCCAATATCTTCCGCGGTGACGATCGCGTCGAATTCCACCTGTAGTTTTGCGTTGCTATGGGCGAAGCTTTCGTTATCGACGTTCGACAGGATCACGAGCTTGTAGTGCTTTTTCAGGTACTGCAATGCTTCTGCCGAATCGTCGAACGCGGGCCAATTCTGAATCGACTTGCCATACGCGATGCAGTCGGCGAGCGTGAACGATACCTGCCATTCTTCGGCAAGACGCTTGTAGACGATAGGCAACAACTCCTGATAACGCTTCGCCGGCGTGTACTTTTGTTGTGACGACTCGTGGCGCGCGTGCGCTTCGAGCACCTGGTCGCGCGTCAGCGGTTGCTTGACGCGTTCGAGAAGCGGCCGCAGGCCCTCGAAAATACCCGTCTCCCAGTCGATCAAAGTCCCATAGCAGTCGAACGTCAGCGCATCGAAATCGGTGAGTTGCATACCCGTCTCCCTCAGTTGTCCCCAGGATGAAACCACAGTGTAGGGGTTTGTGGCAGTCCCCCCGTACACGCCATCTCCCTCCCTCGTCATGCATCCCATTCATGACGCCCATTTTTGTCCCTAATTTGACCGGGTTTTCTCACGGCTCTATGGTTCGACCATGCCTGCCGGACTCGTATCGCCGCTCCCGCCGATCAGCATGGCCGTGACGCGGACCCCTCAACATCGTGACCTCCCACATGCCATGAACTCTGACGCGACCGCCGCTCTTAACCCCCTGCCCGCTGTCCGGCCAACCAGCAAGGTTCGTCGCGCGGTGACGACCGCGGTGCTCGGCCAGATCCTCGAGTGGTATGACTTTTTCCTCTATGGAACCGCCGCCGCACTGGTGTTCGGCAAGCTGTTCTTTCCGGTCGGCAGCGATCCGCTGACGGGCACCATCGCGGCATTCGGCGGCTTTACCGTGGGCTTCATCGCGCGGCCAATCGGTGGCGTGCTGTGCGGCCATATCGGCGACCGCTACGGCCGCAAGACCGTCATGATGCTGACGCTGCTGGTGATGGGCACCGCTACCGTCGGCATGGGTCTTCTGCCGACCTACCAGCAGATCGGCATCGCGGCACCCGTCCTGCTCGTGCTGTTGCGCATCCTGCAAGGGCTGGCCGCAGGCGGGGAATGGAGCGGCAGCATCCTGCTGATTCACGAGAGCGCGCCCGCCTCGAAACGCGGCGCGCTGGCGGCATGGAGTCCGAGCGGCGCGGCGTTCGGCTTCGTGCTCTCGACCGCTGCCTTCCTGCTCGTGCAGACGCTGTCGCCTTCCGACTTCCACAGTTGGGGCTGGCGTGTGCCGTTCCTTTGCAGCGCCGTGCTGGTCGCGCTCGGTCTATGGATGCGCCGCTCCGTCGACGAAAGCGCGGAGTTCGCTGAAGTGAAGGCCACGCGCCGCGACAGCCGCATGCCGATCGTCGAGGTGCTGCGTCAATGTCCGCGCGAAGTGCTGACGGTGTTCGGCCTGCGCTTCGGCGAAGGTGCTGCGTCCTACATCTTCTTCGCGTTCTCGATCGCCTATAGCCAGTTCATCGGCATCAAATCAAGCTGGGTGCTCGGCGGCCTGACCTTGTCGATGTTGCTGATGATCCCTGTTTCACTGTTGATGGGACGCCTCACCGACAAAATCGGACGCAAACCCGTCTATCTCGCCGGCGCGATCGCGATGGTGCTGGTCGCGTATCCGTACTTCACCTTGCTGGGCTCCGGCGTGCTGTGGAAAGTCATCGCGGCACTCGTGCTCGCCAACAGCATCACGCTCGGCATTCTCGAAGGCGCACAGCCCGCCTTCATCAGCGAATTGCTGCCGGTCCATCTGCGTTTCTCGGGCCTGGGTATCGGCCGTGAGATTTCGTCGGTACTCGGCGGCGGCCTCTCGCCGATGGTGGCGACCGCTTTGCTCGCCCATTACCGCAGCGCCACGCCCGTCGCCATTTACCTCGTCGTCCTTGGCTTGATTACCGTGCTCGCGACCTGTCTCGCGCCCGAAACCTTCCCCAAAGCGCGGCGACTTCAGGCGCAACGCAAAGAGCAAGACAACCCCTGACGTCTAACCGACGCCACGTCAGCCCACCCCCCTCATTCCTTTCCCTACGTTGTCATCATGCAAAGCCTTCAGACAAGCAGTCTTTCGACGTACGCCTATGAACCTCGCGCGATCGATCACGCGGAGCCTTATCCTGAGTACGCAGGTCCGATCACGCTCGACGCGCTGATCGGCGAGATCGAACGTCGCCGGGACGAATTCGATCAGGTGTCGCATGTTCCGCGCGACATGGTGGCGAAGATGAAACGCGCCGGGATTTTCCGCGCCAGCACGCCGCAGCGTTTCGGCGGCGACGCGCTGCCGCCGCCGCAATTCCTGCGCATCCTCGAGCGCATTGCGACCGCCGACGGCTCAACCGCCTGGGTGGCCGCGTTCGGCTCGGCGAACACCTATCTCGCCGCGCTGCCGATCGAAACGCAGCAGCACATTTACGCCACCGGTCCGGACCAGGTGTTCTCCGGCGGCCTCTATCCGCTGCAACCGGCCACCCGGGTCTCCGGCGGCTTCACGGTCAGCGGCCAATGGCGCTTTGCCAGCGGCTGCAAGGGTGCGGACTGGATCGGCGTCGGGATCGGCGGCACCGCTGCCAATTCGGGCGAAGCGGGCGCCGGCAAGCCGTTCACCGCGGTCTTTCCCGCGCATGAGGTCGAGATTGTGGAAAACTGGAACGTCGTCGGTATGCAGGGCACCGGCAGCCACGACTTACGATTGCACGACAAATTCGTCGATGCGCAATGGACGTTTGTACGCGGCGGCCAGCCCTTGATCGATGAACCGCTCTATCGCTATCCTGCCGTCGCCTATCAGGCGCAAGTGCACGCGGCCGTCAATATCGGCCTCGCGCGCGCGGCGCTCGATTTGCTGACCGGCATGTCCGGATCGACCAAAACCACGACCGGCGCGCCGCGTCTCGCGGACCGCGGTTACTACCGCTCAGGTCTGGCGAAAGCCGAGGCCAACTGGCGCAGTGCCCGCGCGTTCTTCTACGAATCCGCGGCCACCGCCTGGCAAACGATCATTGCCGGCGACCCTGTCACGCAGGAGCAGGCCAATCTGCTGCGCCTGAGCGCGACACACGCCGCGCAAATCTGCGCCGAGGTCGTCATGCAGGCTTACCATATGGCGGGCATCGCCGCGATCTATCGCGAGAACCGACTGCAGCGTCTGGTGCGGGATTCGATCGTCGTGACCCAGCACGCGTTTCTTGGCGAAGGGACTTACGACGCATCCGGCGCGCTGTTCGCCGGCGTGCCGCCGGTCACGCCTTATCCCTGATGCGCCTGATGCGCCTGATGCACCAACACTCCACCACCACGAGGCAGAGAACATGACGATCGAAGACACCAGAAGGCGTTTCCGCGACGCCATGGCGTGCCTGCCCGCCGCCGTCAACGTCATCACCACGGACGGGCCAGGCGGTCGCTGCGGCATCACCGCGAGCGCCGTGTGCTCGGTCACGGACGCGCCGCCGACGATGCTGGTCTGTATCAATCAGGCCAGCTACGTCCACGACGTCCTTCACCGCAACCGCAACGTGTGCATCAATGTGCTCGCCGCCGAGTACCAGGATCTCGCGCGCGATTTTGCCGGCATGACAGCGGGTTCGATGGACGAGCGATTCGGACGTCATGCATGGGCGAGCGGACAGGCTTCGGTGCCGGTTCTCGCGGATGCGATTGCCAGCTTGGAAGGCGAAATCGTCGACATCAAAACGGTCGGTTCGCACTCCGTGATGTTCGCGCAGATCAGGCACATTGCATTGCGATCCGATGGTGACGGGCTCATCTATTTCGGGCGGCAGTTCCATCGCCTGACACGGCCGGCAGCGGTCACGCCGAGCGCTCACGCGCATACCGGGAGCTAAGCGTGGAGGCCTGCTTGTTTCTTCTCGCCCAATGCGATGAAATCGACGACACCGGCAAAGCCCGCTCGCCTATCGACCCAGCGTGGCTCGCAGCGGTATCGCGTGACATACCAGGGCTGACGCGTTTCGTGATCCATCTGCCTGCGGGGTCATCGGATAGCGACCCGCTGTCGAAGCCCCATGCTTCGAGCCCCTGCTGCGCATTGCAATGGTATTTCGACGATCTCGGCTTGCTCGAAACCACGCTGCAAGCCAACGGCGCGGTGCAGAGGATCGTGGATCGCGCAACCCACGCCGCCGAAGTCGATCTCACGTTCGCGCAGCAAGTCATGGCAGTCCGGCCATTCGCCACACCGAGTCCAGGCAAACCCAGTCATCGCGCTGAACGATGCACCTACCTCGTCAGCTACGAAGGCGAAGCGGAAGATTTAGACGCATGGCTGACGCACTACCTCACCCATCATCCGCCGCTGATGGCGCAACTGCCCGGCGTTCGCGAGCTGGAAATCTACACGCGGCTCGATTTCCGATCCGGCCTGACCATTCCGCGCGCCACCGCCATGCAGCGTAACAAGGTCGTCTTCGACGATCGCGAAGCGCTCGCCGCGGCGCTGGCGTCGCCGATCCGTGCCCACATGAAGGCGGATTTCAACGCATTTCCGCCGTATAGCGGCCCCACCCCGCATTTCCCTATGCGCAGCATTTACGGTAATCTGAAACCGACATAAACGCCCCTCATTGCCGCGATCCGAACGTCATGACCAAGTCGCACCCCGGCATTACGGATTTGAATCTGCTGCGCGTGTTTCTGGCCATCTCCGATCTGCGCAGTCTGACCGCCGCGGGCGAGCGACTCGGCCTGACGCAACCGGCGGTCAGCCATGCGCTGCGCCGGTTGCGTGTTTTGTTCGACGACCCGCTGTTCGTTCGAACGCCCACCGGCATGGTCCCGACCAACGCCGCTTTGCGCTTGCACGGGCCCCTCACCCAGGCGTTCGGGATCATCAACGTGGCGGTCCAGCAACTCGCGAAATTCGACCCCGCCACCGCGCAACGGGTCTTCCACGTTTCCATGTCGGACATGTCGGAGTTCTACTTTCTGCCGCCGCTTCTCGCGATGCTCGACCAGAACGCGCGCGGCATCCGTATCGAGATCGCGAACGTCCCAGTCGACTCGGTAAGCGCCGCCATGCGCAGCGGCAAGATCGATCTGGCACTCGGCTACGTGCCGGGCCTCGATCCGGGTTGCGTGAGCAAGACCCTCTTCGTCGACGAACATGTCTGCGTGGTGCGGGCAGGCCACCCGCTACGCAAACAGAAGCCGACCAAGGAAGACCTCGCGGGCTTGCGCTACGTCTACGCAAGCACAAACGCAACCGGGCACAGGATGGTCGAGCAATGGCTGGAAGAACTGAATCTGCGGCGGGATATCGTCTTGCGACTGCCTCATTTTGTGGTGGCGCCCGAGATCGTTCAACATACCGATCTCGCTGTGATTTTCCCGAGGAGCATCGCGCAGCGCTTTAACCGCAACAAGGCTTTTCGCATCCTTCCCTTGCCGTTCTCCCTGCCGCCAATCGAAATTCAGGTCCATTCGCACTCGCAATTCTCGGCGGACCCGGGCATTGCATGGCTTCTCGATGTGATTTACACCCTATTCCATCAGCCGTCGGCCGGCACAGAGACGAGACGTATATGAATCTTAGGGCGTTACAGTGCTTCGTGATTCTGGCAGAGGAGCTCAATTTCAGCCGCGCCGCCGAGCGCTTGCATATCGCACAGCCCGCGCTGAGCCAGCAGATCCGTTCACTTGAAGAGCGGCTTGGCACGCAGCTGGTCGATCGGGCTAGACGCCCGCTGAGTCTGACCGAAGCCGGCCACTACCTCTGCACGGAGGCGCGTCAGATACTGGGTTCGTTGGAACAGGTGTCCCTGACGGCGCAAGAAATTGGTGTCGGCCGGCGCGGATGGCTCAGCATCGGCTTCACGCGTTCGGCGATGTACAGCATCCTGCCGCCCGCGCTCAAGGCGTTTCACAACGCCTTCCCGCAGGTTGAACTCAAGCTCTTCGAACTGCTCACCGAGGAGCAAACCGATGCGTTGCGCGACATGCGCATTCACATCGGCATCGGGCGGCAGCCGCTGGCGATTGATGGCTGCACGTCCTATCCGTTGCTGCGCGAGCGCGTCATGGTCGCGCTCGATCCGGGCCATCCGCTCGCCGCGCACAAAACCGTGCGAATTGCCGATCTCGCCGATACGCCCTTGATTCTGTATCCGAAGCACCAGAATGCACAGTTCAAACGCTCGGTGCAAACGCTCTATCGCGATGCGGGCGTGACTCCGGTTGTCGCTCACCAGGCCTATGAAATTCAGACCGCGATTGCACTCGTGGCAGCGGGCCTGGGCGTGACGTTCATCGGCGAATCGGTTGCAAGGCATGGACGCACGGACGTCGTGTTCCGCCACCTCGCCGGTCCCGGTTCGTCATACAGATCAACGCTCGCGGCCACTTTTCGCACCGACGACGCTTCGCCTCATCTGCGTGCTTTCCTCGATTGCCTCCCCGCCCCGCTTGCTGACGCAGCACTATAAGTAAAAACCTATACAAGAATAAGCAAGCGGTCTTGGACTCTCCGTCCGAGCGTTCTTATCATGGGCCTCATGCTTCAGCCACCGCCCGTTCATGAGCGAATCAGCGCATGCAGGCACGAGCGGCGGCTGCTGAAGTTCGGCCGTCAAACGCGCGGCCAACGGGACACTGCCGGCGTTCGATCCGGCAGGCCGACCATAAGGACGCAGCCACGGCTCACGAAGCCGTCGCCGCAAGGTAGGAGACAGCATGACCTCATTCGACGAAGCCGCAACCATGCGCAAAGTGTACGGGCGATTAATGCCTCTGCTCTTCGCGATGATGTTCTTCAACTATCTGGACCGGATCAATATCGGTTTCGCCGCGCTGGACATGAACAAGCAGTTGGGTTTCAGTCCGGCGGTGTTTGGTTTCGCGGGCAGCATCTTCTTCTTCGGCTACATGTTGCTGGAAGTACCGAGCAACCTGTTGCTGCATCGGGTCGGCGCGCGCCGCTGGATCGCGCGCATTCTGCTGACGTGGGGCGCGGTCGCGGCAGCCACCGCCTTCGTCTTCAACGATTCGAGCTTCTATGTCCTGCGCTTTCTGCTGGGCGTGATGGAAGCAGGCTTTTTGCCGGGCGTGGCGGTCTATCTGACCAAATGGTTTCCGGAGCGTTACCGGGCGCGCGCGGTGGGCGGCTACATCATCGCCGGTTCGTTCTCGGCGGTGCTGGGCGGTCCGATCTCGACGACCTTGATGACCTACGCCAACGGCGTGCTCGGCTTGCAGGGATGGCAATGGATGTTCATTCTCGAAGGCATCCCGGCGATGGCGCTCGGTTTGCTGACGCTGCGCATCATGACCGAGCGTCCGGCCGACGCCAACTGGCTCTCCGACGACGAAAAGCGCTGGCTCGAATCGACCCTCGCGGCCGAACGCGAAGCCGTGGGCGGCAGCACGCATTTTCCGCTGCTGCGCGTGGCGAGCGACATCCGCGTATGGAGTCTCGCATGTCTGTTCGGCTGCGCATTGGTCGGCGTTTATGGCCTGTTCCTGTGGCTGCCGCAGATCGTCAAGAGTCTCGGCCATCTGAGCAATATCGAGGTCGGTTTTCTGTCCGCCGCACCGCCGCTGCTGGGCGTATTGGGCACCTTCCTGATCAGCCGCAGTTCCGACCGCACCGGCGACCGCAAGAAGCATCTCGCGTTCGTGTACGGCATGAGCGCGCTGGCGATTGCCGGCAGCGCGTACGCACCGAACCCCGTGATCGCCTATGCGCTGCTGTGTCTGACCGGTTTGTTCATCTACGCTGGCAACCCGCTGTTCTGGAGTCTCGCGTCGTCGTTCAGAACCGGTGCAGCAGGCGCCGCGACGATTGCGCTGATCAACACCATCGCGCAGTTCGGCGGCCTGGTCGGCCCTTGGAGCATCGGACTCGTGCGCAATGCGACCGGCAACTTCAAGCTAGCCTTGCTGACCATCGCGGCGTTTCTGGTAGTCGCGACGATCATCGCACTCGTGATGCGCGTCACGCCGGCTGCAGATAAAACGAGCTCGCTCGCGGCCGGCGACCCCGCCCCACGCGCCTGAGAACCCTGCCTGAAGGATTAGCGGATGCACAGCGCGAACAGATAAGCGCGCGCCAGCACAGGTCATCACTCACAAGGACACCCAACGGGTTTTTCACACCATGATCATCGATTGCCACGGTCACTACACCACCTCTCCGCCGCAGCACGAGGCCTGGCGCGCGCAGCAGATCGCCGCGCTGAAAGACGGCGGCTCGCCGCCACCCCGCCCCCTCATTACCGACGACGAAATTCGCGAGAGCATCGAAACCGGCCAGATTCGTATCCAGCGCGAACGCGGCACCGACCTCACGATTTTTTCACCGCGCGCCGCCGGCATGGGCCATCACCTCGCCACGGCCGATGCCAATGCAGTCTGGTCGAGCGAATCCAACGACCTCATCCATCGTGTGGTTTCGCTGTTTCCGCGCAACTTCGTCGGCGTATGTCAGTTGCCGCAAGCGCCGGGCGTGGCCCCGGCCAATTGCATCGCCGAATTGCGGCGCTGCGTAGACGAGCTGGGGTTCATCGGCTGCAATCTGAATCCGGACCCGTCCGGCGGCCACTGGTCGGGGCTGCCGCTCACGGACCGCTCGTGGTATCCGCTCTATGAAGCGATGGTGGAACTCGACGTGCCGGCGATGATTCACGTGTCGTCGTCGTGCAATCCGAATTTTCATGCAACCGGCGCGCATTACATCAACGGCGACACGTCCGCTTTCATGCAATTGCTGCAGGGCGACCTGTTCGCCGACTTCCCGACCCTGCGCTTCATCATTCCGCACGGCGGCGGCGCAGTGCCCTATCACTGGGGACGCTATCGCGGGCTCGCGCAGGACATGAAGCGGCCGCTGCTCAGCGAGTACCTGATGAAGAACGTGTTCTTCGATACCTGCGTGTACCACCAGCCCGGTGCAGAACTGCTCGCCAAGGTCATTCCGGTCGAGAACATCCTGTTCGCGTCGGAAACCATCGGCGCAGTTCAGGGTATCGATCCGGAAACCGGCCACTACTACGACGACACGCGGCGCTACATCGACGCCATCGAATGGCTTAGCGCCGCGGATCGTCAGCGTATCTACGAAGACAACGCCCGCGCGGTGTACCCGCGGCTGTCACATCAACTTGAGCAACAATTCGCCACGCAAGGGGCAACGGTATGAATCTCACTACGAATCCCATCGGATGGCGCGAACACGAATCCGCGCCTCAGGCAAACACGGCAACGCTCGATGCGTTACGTGAACTGGCGGTTTCGCTACTCAGCGACAACATGGCGCGCGCAAGCGGCATGGTCGGCTTACGGCCGTATCATCAGCCGAAGCCGATGGCCGGCACCGCGGTCACTGTCCATACCCGCCCCGGCGACAACCTCGCAATCCATCGCGCTTTCGACTTTTGCCGGCCCGGCGATGTGCTCGTGATCGACGGCGCGGGAGAGCTCACGCAAGCGTTGATGGGCGAGATCATGGCCAGCTTCGCGGAGAGCCTGGGCGTGCAGGGCCTCGTGATCGACGGTGCGATCCGCGATGTCGGCGCGCTACGTCAGCGCGATTTCCCGGTGTACGCGCGCGGCGTGACGCACCGCGGGCCTTACAAGAACGGGCCAGGCGAGATCAACGTGCCGGTCACGGTTGGCGGGATGGTGGTTCATCCGGGGGATATCATCGTTGGCGATGAAGACGGTTTGCTCGCGATCTCACCCGCTGACGTGGAAGCGGTGATCGAAGGTGCACGGCGGCAGCATACGAAAGAAACGGCGGCGTTGAAGTCGATCGCCAATGGGAGTTTCGACCGTTCGTGGGTCGTTCCCCATCGCGACCGGATGATGAACAACTGACTTCCCGCGCGGCGCCAGAGCGTGCATGATGTTGCTGGTTTGCCGCGTACCGTGAGTCGCGGCGAGCCAGCCAACATCGTCTCAACCCTGCAGGAATCGTGTGCCTCATGGCGGAATATCTGAACGCTGCAACGCTCCTTGAACTCGCGCAACATGCGGAACAGCGCGCTGCCGCGCCATGCATGTGTACCAGAACACCGCTGGAGGGCTGGCAATCGCAGCCGCTTTCGCTCGACGAAACGCAGTTCAAGGAAATCGGCACGCTTGCACCGGATGACGATCCGGAACCTACCTTCAGCGAGTACCTGCCGGGCAAAACGAACTACTGGTCTGCCGACGCGCCCATCGCGCCGCGTTACTTCCCGTACAACCGCTGTGCCGTCTGGCAATGCTCGTTGTGCAGCCGTGTTTATCTGCGATACACGGAAGGGGGTGGCTACTTCGTCGACCGGAGGATTCGCGCTGTACAGTCGGCGCTGATCGAGGACGTTCCGCTTCCTGAGTGACGCAACGTGCGGACCTAATGTCCAGGTTTCAGCGCCGCATACGTCCCCGGTGTGAACCCATATGCCCGCTTGAAAAGCCGGTTGAGATGGCTTTGATCGTAAAAGCCGACGGCCGCGGCGGCAGCCCAAACTCTTTGCAGAAGGCACGCGTGAGGTAATAGCGGCTCAGCCCCACCAGTTCCGCCAGTTCGTCGACCGGGATATCGCGCGCATAGTTGGCGGCAACGTACTCACGCACTTGCGCCATCTTGCGGGCTTCGCGCCGGCCATCGCCGAGTTCGTGCTGCGATTGCCCATATCGTCCGACCAGCATCCCCATCGCCGCCCACCAGTTCGCCTGCCGCTCCATCAGCGAGACCGAGCCGTGTTCGTCGAGGCTCGCATGCGCCTTGACCAGCAGACCGGCAAGGTGGGCATCCTGATAGAGCCCCGGCGGGATCAGAAGCGGCTTGTCGGGACGCGAGTCGGGCGAAAACACGGCGCCCAGCGCACCCACGCCCTCCATGTCGAGATAGATGGCGCGGTAATTCCATTCGCGGCCCTCCCACACCTCGCCGCTGTGATACTCGCCGGGTCCGAACACGAGCACGCTGCCAGGTCCGGCGACGTCGCTGCCGGTGCGCGTATGGCACTGCCCCGCGCCGGTTTCCGTCATGACAATGACGAGTTCGTCGTGCAGATGCCGGTCGAACTTGTGCTCGCCGTAGCGTGCGGTCGCGAGACAGGCGCCGTCGAGCGCGCCGTCTCGCCAGCACACCACCTCCGGCTCGCTTTTATCCGATGTGTCCATGGGTCGCTCTCCCGGGATGTCCTTCAAGCCAGCTCGATTCTGACCCGACGATTGCGGCGTCCCTTGTTCTCGATCTTCACGATGCGGATCGGCCTCGATTGCGCCGTATTGGTCAAATGCGTGCCGCCGCACGCCTGCCGGTCCAGCTCGCCGATTTCAACGATCCGCACGGTGCCGTCGGAGGTCGGCCGCGGCGCCACCGAGAGACTGCGGATCAGGCCCTGCGTCGACTTCGCTTCCGTTTCGCTGACGTAGTAGGTCCGCACATCCATCGCGCTGCGAATCACTTCGTTGACCGGCTCCTCCAGCAGACGCAGCGCGTCGTTATCCGCTTCGGGCAGATCGAAGTCCATGCGGGCAGTGCCGTCGGCGTTGATCTGCGCGCCGGTCACGAGCGCGCCGGCAAAGCGCTGATACACGAGGGCGTTGAGAATATGCGTGCCCGTGTGAAGCTGGGCGACGGCGGCACGCCGGGCTGCGTCGACGGCCACGTGGACGTCGCCGTTCAGTTCGAGCGGCTCATCGAGCAGATGCCAGAGCATGCCGCCTTCCGGCGCGACGCCAGTAATGCGGACGGCGCCGTGCGCGTGCGTCAGCGTCGCCGCGTCCGATACCTGGCCTCCGCCGCCCGGGTGCAAGGCCGAGCGACCCAGCACGACTGCGCCTGGCCGCGAGGCGATCACGCTCGTTTCGAACTCGAGTAAGTCCGGCTGCTCATGGCAAAGATAGTGCGGCACCTTGATGTCCTCGCAGGAAATGAAGTGACTGATTACGCCTAGCATACTCAGTCTCACGGGAGGTCGTCTTGGTTAAAAATGCCCTGTGTAATTGGGAACGGACCGAGGCCGCCCGTCTTCGTTGGATCGGACAAATTGATGCCGATCCCTCGTGAGGACGCCAATCGCCGCGTGTCCCGGCGACTTCAGGGGGGCTGCTTACCCCCGTTTCAACATCCGTAAATTGACCGGTCTGCTCTGGTTCAGGTAGGCGAGCAACGCACGCGCTTCGCGCAAGTCCTTCGTCTCGAAGCCTTCCGAAAACTGGCTGTAGACCGACGACAGTACCGCGCCCGCTTCCGCGACGGCGCCTGTCGACATTTTCAGGCGCGCGAGACTCATTGCGCTGCGCAATGCCCAGCCAAGTGCCCCCTGCCCGAGGTTTGCTCGTGCCGCGCAACGACGCTACGATTCGCGTGAGCGGCGAGCCATCGCTCGTGCCTTCGGGATCCAGCACCTCGGCTACCGCGCACGGCACGAACTGAGATGCGCTCACTCGAGAAAGTTCGACGAGCCATACGCCGTCCACAAAGCGGTCAGCGACTTGCCGGGCCGCTTCTATCGCAAGACGCGTCTTGCCAATGCCGCCCGGACCGACGAGGCAGACCAGTACCGAGCTTGCGCTCGCGTCAATCACTTCGTCGATCGCCGCGTCACGCCCGTAGAGCATCGAACCGGGCGACGGAAGATTCGATCGGACCGCCGCAGGTCCGGCTTCGCGACCGGCACACCCAGACTGTGATTCGGACGGCGAGTCCTGCGGCTCGAGCGCGAGACGATACCCTCGTCCTGGCACGGCGATCAGCCGTTTGGACGACGCACCCAGCATTTTCCTGATGGCAGAAATATGAACATGCAGATTGTTATCGGCGACCACCGTGTCCGGCCAGACGCGGCGCATGATTTCGTTCTTCGAGACGAGGTTGCCGCCGGCGCTGGCCAGTAGTTCGAGCATGTCGAACGCTCTGGAGCCCAGATTGAACGGTTTCTTTGCAACCAGTACCCGACGCTGATCCGGCAAGATCTCAACATCACCAATGGTCAACATGATGGTTTCCCCTGACTGCAATACCCGCGTCCATTGAGGTATGTCGACGGCATACCGCACACTTGCCGCAGCGTCCGCTGAAATCAGTCTGGGTGTTTGCCTCGGTCACCGGAATCGCTGCTGAATCGATGATGACCCGCGGGTGCCATTGCTCCAAGTGAATATCCGTGAAAAAACGCAACCGGCATGACGCGGTCCGCGTGCACCAATGGCCGTGCCATCCGCGCCGTTGTGGGGAGGGGGCGGGCCCCGGCCAGTTGCAGCGTCACCCTGCTGCCCACCGGCAAATTCACACGCCCGCTTCACTTGCCGAACGTCGCCCCGCATCCCGCTTCGCGCAGCTCAGGGCTAACGCAGATTGGTCCGCGCGAGTTCGACGATCTCGTCGCCTCTGCCGCTGAGGATCGCCCGCATCATGTAGAGGCTGAAGCCCTTCGCCTGAGCGAGTTCGACGTTCGGCGGCATGGCCAGTTCGTGTTTGGACGTCACGACATCCACGAGCGCCGGACCGGGATGAGCGAACGCTTGCTGCAGCGCACCCGCCACGTCCTCGGACTCTTCCACGCGGATGCTGAAAATGCCCGCGCCTTTCGCGATCGCGGCGAAATCAGTCTTGCTGAGGTCGACGTTGGTGTCGAGGTAGCCGCTCGCCTTCAGTTCCATCGACACGAAGCCCAACAGGCTGTTGTTGAACACCACCACCTTGATCGGCAAATCGAGCTGCCGCGCGGTAAGCAAGTCGCCAAGCAGCATCGACAAGCCGCCGTCGCCCGACAGCGACACTACTTGCCGCCCCGGATGGGCGCCCTGTGCGCCGAGCGCCTGCGGCATCGCATTGGCCATCGAACCATGATTGAACGAACCGTGCAGTTGCCGCTTGCCATTCATCGTCAGATAGCGTGCTGCCCAGATGGTCGGTGTGCCGACGTCAGCGGTGAAAATCGCGTCGTCGTCCGCGGTCTGGTCGATGAGTGTCGCCAGATATTGCGGGTGGATCGGCCGGCCCGCGCCAGAAGGCGTGGCGAGGTCGTCCAGACCCTGGCGAGCCGACGCGTAGTGCTTGCGCGCGTTATCGATGAAAGCGCGGTCGGCCTTACGTTGCAGTAGCGGCAATGTCGCGGCGACGGTTTCCTTGACGGTGCCCACGAGCCCCAGCGCGAGCGGTGCGCGATGGCCGAGCTTCGCCCCTTTCCAGTCGATCTGGATGACCTTCGCGTGAGGAGGATAGAACGGCCGATACGGAAAATCGCAGCCCAGCAGCAACAGCGTATCGCACGACATCATGGCATGGTAGCCGGAGCTGAAACCGATCAGCCCGGTCATGCCGACATCGTACGGGTTGTCGTACTCGATGAACTGCTTGCCGCGCAACGCATGGACCACGGGCGCACCCAGCACATCGGCGAGTGCGACCACTTCGTCGTGCGCGCCTTGCGTGCCGCTGCCGCACATGATCGTCACCGCATCCGACGTGTTCAACATCGCGGCGAGACGCTCGAGATCGGCTCGCGCGGGCATGATGGTGGGCGGTGCGCTTGCGGTCCACGACGGCACTTCAGTCGGTCCCTCGCTCAATGCCACATCGCCCGGCAACACGATCACGGCGACGCCACGTTCCTCGATGGCGGTGCGCATTGCGCGAGCCAGCACGCGGGGAAACTGCGACGCGGAGGACACGAGTTCGACGTAGTGACTGCACTCCTTGAACAATTCCTGCGGGTGCGTTTCCTGAAAGTAGCCGAGCCCGATTTCTGTCGACGGAATATGGGCGGCGATCGCGAGTACAGGTTGCTGGTTGCGATGGCAGTCGAACAGCCCGTTGATCAGATGCAGATTGCCGGGTCCACAACTGCCCGCGCACACGGCAAGCCGCCCCGTCGAGGCCGCGTCCGCGCCGGCCGCGAATGCCGCCGCCTCCTCATGACGGGTATGCATCCAGCGAATCGATCCGATCTGATCGAGGCTGTAGGCGAGACCGTTCAGGCTGTCGCCTGTCACGCCCCAGATTCGTTCGACGCCTGCTGCAGCAAGCGTGCCTGCGAGATATCCGGCGATGGTGTTCTTGGCCATGCTGTACTCCTTTTCACTGAGGACGAGGTCAACGTATTGCACTGGACGGCTTGTGAGCCATCCTACGTGGTTCCGGTCAATCTAGAATTAAGCCCCACTGAAGAGTTCTTAAAGTGACCTCGTTTGGCCCAAAGCGTCACGTAGCGGCAAGGCTGACTAGCCGCCGGGATGTCGTCCAGCGAGCGGCCGGTGGTTGATATAATTTTTCAAGGCGTACGGAATCGGGCACGCATCAGCGCTGCCCCCAATTCGCCCGTCAACCGTCAATCTGACTGGAAGATTCGATGCCCCTGCAATTAGCCAACACGAGTCGACCGCCCACCCTCACCGGGCTTTTCCTGATCTTCAGCCGTATCGGGCTCACCAGCTTCGGAGGCGGCCTGAGCGGCTGGCTCCTGCGCGAATTCGTCCAGGATCGCGACTGGATCAGTGAAGAAGATTTTTTGAACGGCCTCGCCATTTCGCAGGCACTGCCGGGCATCAACGTCAAAAACATGGCGATCTGGATCGGCCACCGTCTGCTCGGCTGGCGCGGCGCGTTGCTGGCAGTCACCGGCATCATCGTTCCGCCCGCCATTCTGATTGTTATTCTCGGCACGGTTTTCGAGCATCTGCTGCATTTCCCGATCGCTCACGTCCTGCTTGCGGGCGCGGCGGCAGCGGCCACGGGCCTGTCGTTGTCGATGGGCGTGACGACCGCACTTCGAGTGCCACGCAGACTCCTTCCTCTGCTCTTCCTCGCGGGCACCTTCGTCGCCGTCGGCATACTGCGCCTGCCGCTGGTGTGGGTCGTGATCGGCGCGGGCGGTCTGAGCGTGCTGGTCGAATACATCAAACTACGCAAAGCCTAGCCATGTCGAATCGTGTTCTTCTGCAGCTAACGGCGGTTTTCGCGCCCCTGTCACTGGTGACGATAGGCGGTGGCCAGGCCATCATCGCCGATATCCAACGGCAGGTTGTTGACGTGCATGGATGGATGACGCATGCCCAGTTCGGTGTCGACTTCGCCATCTCGCGCATGGCGCCTGGTCCCGGCTCGCTGTTAGCCACTTTGATCGGCTGGCAGATTGCCGGCTTCTGGGGCGCCGTGGTGGCCACGCTGGCACTACTCCTGCCGACCGGCATCCTGATCTACGGCGTGACCCACGTCTGGACACGCTATCAGGGCGCGGCGTGGCAGTTGGCGCTCGAGCGCGGGCTGCGGCCGGTTGCTTCCGGCATGATTCTCGCCGCGGGATGGGTTCTGCTGAAGTCGCTCGACGGCGGCCTTCCTGCCCAGGCGATTGCCCTCGTTTCAGTCGGGACACTGCTCAGCACGCGAATCAACCCGCTGCTTCTATTGCTATGCGGTGCATTGCTGCTGCTCGGTATGTCCGCGCTCAGCGCCAGCCTGCCGTCCATGCTTCAGGTGCACATGGCGAGCTAGTGCTAGCCCATCATGGTGTCTGCAGCGTGCCGTCCTTCAAGCGGGTTTGGGTCCACGTCGTCACGGTGTTTTCGCACGGATACTTCGCGGCCTCGGCTTCGTCGATGTCCACGCCCAGGCCCGGTTTGTCGTTGGCATAAACGTACCCGTTCCTGAACTCGGGCAAGCCTGGGAAAACATCTAGCAGTGCCTCTCTCGGCCCTTTGAGTTCCTGGATCACGAAGTTCGGCGGTTCGGTGCCCGACCATTCCTGCACGCCGAAATTGCGCGCGGCGAGATCGATATGAATGTTCGCTGCATGCGCCAGCGGCGACATATCACCCGGACCGTGCCATGCGGTCCTCACCCCGAACTGCTCGGCAAATATCTGCAGCTTGCGTCCCGCCGTGATGCCGCCGATCTGGCTTAGATGAACACGGATGAAGTCGATCAGGCGCTCCGTGATCAGAAACCGCCATTCGTACGGATTGTTGAACAGCTCGCCCTGGGCCAGCGGCGTAGTCGTTTTCGCGCGTAGCTGACGCATCCATTCACCTTCCTCGAGCGCAATCGCGTCTTCGAGAAAGAATAGTTCGTACTGTTCCAGTTCGCATGCGAAGCGGATCGCTTCGACCGGCTTCAGACGTTCATGCACGTCATGGCACAACTCGACGTCGAAACCGATCTTGCTGCGAATGCCGTCGAACAGCTTGAGCGTCTCCCGCATATACTTTCTGCTGTCGAGATACACGCCATCCGCGGCGCCTTCGGGCGCGCTCGCAGGCGCGTTGCCGAAGCCACCCCCGCCATAGCCGCCGCTCTGACAACGAATATGCGTGATGCCCTGCTCGCGATATTTCTGGATGTTCTCGCACAACTCGTTCAGATCGCGGCCATCCGCATGGCGATAAATCGGCACGCCTTCGCGGCATTTGCCGCCGAACAGCTGATAGAGCGGCATGTTCGCCATCTTGCCCTTGATGTCCCACAGCGCCATATCCACACCGGAGATCGCGTTGTTCTCGATCGGACCATTACGCCAGTACGCGTTCTGATGCATCAGTTGCCATAGCTCCTCGATCGCCTCAGCGTCACGGCCGATCAGCAACGGTCGCAGATACTCCTCGATGAGACACTTCACCGCCATGTGCCGGTAGGCGAACGTCGCACATCCGAGACCGGCCAGACCGGGCTGGTTGGTCTCGATCTTCACGACCATCAGGTTGATGCCTTCCGGCGCGGTCAGGATGACCTTTACATCGGTAATCAGGGTTGCCATGGTCTGTCTGCCAAAATCGAATCTATCGAACGAAGCCGGATTGCGCGTTTCTTCGTCAAAACGTGATATCCAACGTGCCGGGAAAGCCGGACCGGTGTGAGCGATTTCCCTCGCGTCATGAGCGATGCAACGACAGGGAAGCGGTGCGCCTCGCGTGCTCGTCCGCATTCGCGGGCACGGTCATCATCAGGATCACCGAGGCCAGCAGGCCGGCCGCCATGAAGATATACGAAGCCGCCGGGCTGCCGGTCGCGCCGTTCAGATAACCCACCACCCACGATCCCGCGAACGCACCCAAGGCGCCGCACGCGTTGATGAGGCCGATCGCGCCACCCAGCACGTTGCTCGGAATCAGTTCCGGCACCAGCGCGAAGAACGGGCCATACGGCGCGTACATCGTTGCGCCTGCAACGACCAACAGCGCGAACGAAATCCAGAAATGCGAGCCGCCGATCAGATAGGAAGCGACGAACGCAATGGTCCCGACGAGCAGCAGCGGCCACACGAACAGCTTGCGGTTGCGCGTCTTGTCCGAGAGCCACGACGCAAGCAGCATCAGGATGATCGCAGCGAGATACGGAACGGCGGCGAGCCAGCCGACCGAAACGATATCGATCGTCGAAGCGCCCTTGAGAATCGACGGCAGCCACATGATGAAGCCGTACACGCCGATGCTCCATAACGCGTGAATCGAGCAGAACTTGATCACGATCGACGAACGGAACGCCGCCTTGTAATTGCGTACCGGCGCGATGTGGGCCTGCTCGGCCGTCAGACGCGCTTCGAGTTCGGTCTTTTCAGCATCGCTCATCCAGGGCGCGTCGGCCGGACGATCCTTCACGGTGAACCACCAGACCACCGCCCACACGAGCGCGGGGACGCCTTCGAAAATGAACATCTCGCGCCAGCCGAAGCTATGCACCAGATAACCGGACACCACCGACATCCACAATACCGTGACTGGATTACCGAGAATCAGGAATGTGTTGGCGCGCGAGCGTTCGCTGCGCGTGAACCAGCGGCTGATATACATCAGCATCGACGGCATCACGGCGGCCTCCACCACGCCGAGGACGAAGCGCAGCACCATCAGCATCGGAATATTGCTGACCATGCCGGTCGCCGCCGCACACAGGCCCCACAGAATCAGGCTGAAAAAGATCAGCTTCTTGACGCTATTGCGCTGTGCGTAAATCGCCCCGGGTACCTGAAACAGGCAGTAGCCGAGAAAGAACAGCGAGCCGATCAGCGACGAGGTGCCGTGCGAGATGCCGAGATCCCTGTCGATTCCGGCGGCAGCAGCAAAGCCGTAGTTCGCGCGATCGAGATAGGCGAGGCTATATGTGATGAAGATGATGGGCATCAGATACCACCATCTTTGAGTTGCTACGGGTTTGACGCTTTCCATGATGTCTCCGGACCGGTACGGCGCGCGAACTATCTGATGCGAGTGGCAGTTTGTTTTGCTCTACTCGCGTGGACCTGCATTTAAAGAACAGCCAGCCAGCCGCCGTCGACGTAGATGATCTGGCCGTTCACATAGCTCGACGCCGGCGAAGCCAGATACACCGCCGTACCGACGAGCTCTTCCGGCTTGCCCCAGCGTTGCGAAGGATTGCTGCTCTTGACCCATGCGTCGAACGCGGCGTTCTCGATCAGCGGCTTGTTCATGTCGGTCAGGATGTAGCCCGGCCCGATCGCGTTCGCCTGAATGTTCGAGGCCGCCCACTCCGCGCTCATGGCGCGGGTCAGCATCTTGATGCCGCCCTTCGCCGCCGTATAGGCGCCGACTGTCGCGCGCCCGGCTTCGCTCGTAAGCGAGCCGATGTTGATGATCTTGCCGCCCGTGCCGCGCGCGATCATGCGGCGTGCGGCCTGCTTCGCAACGATGAAGGCGCTCGTCAGATTGGTGTCGATCACGCGCTGCCAGTCGCTCAGTTCGAGCTCGACGAGTGGCTTGCGAAACTGGATCCCGGCGTTGTTGACCACGATATCGACTTGCACGCCGTCCTTGTCCCACTGCGCGAAGGCTTCGGCTACGGCGCTTTCGTCGGTCACGTCGAAGGCGCGTCCTTGTGCATTGAAACCCTTGGCACTCAGACGGGCGGCCGCTTCAGCGACCGTGTCGGCGCGCGTGCCGTTCAGGATGACGTTCGCACCGGCGGCGGCCAGTCCCTCGGCAAGCGCGAAACCGATGCCGCGCGCCGAGCCGGTAACGAGCGCCGTGCGGCCGCTCAGATCGAATAGCTTTGTCATGCGTGTGTCCTCTCGATGTTCAGAAACGAGGCGCGAGTGCGCCCCTCGCGAACGTGATAACGGTCGCGATGAAGTGGATTACGGTTTCGCTGGGGAGGCCTTCTGACAGTCTGTCAGACGCGCTGCCAAGTACGCCTTAACGGGTCAATAAGCGAATCATTAAGCAGGTTGGTCGTTAGCGGTTTGGTTCAGCGCGGCGCGGTCTTCGAAGTCCTGCTCGGCACGCCTGATGAGCGTGAGCACCGCCTCCTCTGCACCCTCGGGGTCGCCCTTCTCGATCGCGACACACAGTGCCTCGTGCATCGGCAGCGAACGGGCCGGACCGCCGGCGATTTCAGAGCTGAGTTCGAAACTGGTGCGCAGGATCGCCGACAGCGCGTTCTGCATCTGCTGGACGAACTGGTTATGGCAGGCGGTGAGGATGGCGCCATGAAACGCGAGGTCGGCGGGAACGTACTCGCCGTGGCCGGCGACCGCGCGCTCCATGGCCTTGAAAGCCCGCCGGACCGCGATACGGTCTTCATCAGTCGCGCGCTTCGCGGCAAGCCTGGCCGCATTCGGCTCGATGATCATGCGCAGCTCCATCAGGTCTTCGATGAGACCTGGCTCCGCGGCGCCCGCACGCGCGCGCCACATGATCACGTCCGGGTCGAACAACTGCCATTGCGCGCGCGGCAGCACGACCGTGCCGTAACGGCGGCGCACCTGCAGCATGCCCTTCGCGGAGAGGGACTTCATCGTCTCGCGGATGGTGATCCGGCTCACCTGCATCTGCTCGGCAAGCACCGGCTCGGCGGGAAGAATGTCGCCGGGCATGAATTTGCCTGAACAAATCTGTTCACCCATCTGATTCAGGACCTGCCTGTGCAAAGTTGCCACGATTTGCCCTCTAGGTCATACGTATGATGTAGAAAGATAGGCGTGAATAAGGCCCGTTGCAATTCGGGTTGACCCGGAGTGTTAATGGGAGGGGGTTACCGGCGTGGAAGAGGTTGCCGGGGATAGAAAGGGTCGCCGGCATGGAAAGGGTTGCCGGGGCGGCAAGCGCCGGGCAAAGGCGCTGCGGCTTCGCTGGGCATCGAGCAACGCGCCGCCAGGCGCGAACCCGTCACTTACTGCTTCTCGAATATGCCGCGATAACCGCCGTACATCGACAGCACGATCAGCGCGCTGACTAGCGGCGTAACGAGCAATCCGCGCAATGGAAGCGGCGCGAAGGTGGCAAGCCACACGTCGACGGCGATGGCAATGCCGAACACCGAAGCGACCCGCCAGTTACGCGCCACGGCACGCAGGCTCGCCGCCATCGCATTCAGAGGCGAAACGTTGTTCAGCACAACCAGCGCCGGCGCGAACCATACCAGCGAAGCCGCGACCGCATAGGCCAGCATATTCAGTACCGGCTCCAACGCATTGCCCGTGCCGTTATGCGCGCCGTAGACGATCGTCAGATCATGCACGCCGTTCGGTGCAACAGATGCCTTCATGGACACATGAAACGCCACAAACGCGATCACGTGACCCGCATAGGCAACGGCAGCGCCGCACTGCCCGATCGTGATCAACGCATTGCGATGGACATTGACGGCTTCGACTGTCTCGCGGATCGACCACGGGCGCGCATTGCTCGCACGTTCCTGCATCAACACCAGACCCGCGGCGAGAACCGGTCCGACGAGCACCGCCAACACGCGCAACGGCGGCGCCAGTTCGAACAGCGTCACGAAATCGGCGCAGACGAGAATCGCCACGAGCCACAGTACCGGATTCGCGCGAGCGATACAGAACCCTTCCGCGAGCCAGCCGGCAACGTGCTGTACGCTGACCACGCGACTGTCCGGATAGCGCAGCCCGGAAGCATGTTGCGGGTGTGCCGGGACTGCCGTACTGCCTGAATAGTGCATGTTCATGGCCGCTTCCTTTTCAACGAATGAGGATAGAGACGTCAGTCAACCTGCGCCGCGCTTCAGGCGGATTGCCCTTCGTCGAGCCGAGCAGTAATCAGAGCGAGTTGCCGCTGGACGTAGCGGACCAACCCGCGCCATGTGATGCGCGTCAACCACAAGCACAGCCACAAGCCGACGATGCCGGCGGCCAGCAGCGCGAAACCGTAGATCATCGCGCCGATGCCCGAGCCATGCGACCCGACGATCACGACGTTATCCGCGCCGCTCCTGATCGCCATGTGGTCACGATCGATCACGACCGAATCCGACCCGCTCTGGACCGCCAGACTTTTACCGCTGCCGTCCATGCCTTGCACGAAGGACACGTGTTCGCCATGGTTCCTGATGTCCCATGCCATCGACTTCGAACCGGCACCAACGCGCGCGACCGATACCTTATCCCCTTCGTGATCCTTAAGATCGAGCGCGATGATGTCGGCGGATGCGATAGACCATGTGCCGTCCGGGTCGACTTTGAACAGATCACGTGCGCCGCCAACCGAATTGATCCTGAGTTTTCCGCCGTCGTTCTTGATATCAATCGGACCGGCAAGCGTCACGATGGAAATCCGTGTGGCGGCGTCCGGCCGCAGCACGAAACGGTCACCATCCACTCGGAACACCTTCATATTGGCGGTTGCCTGGCTCGCGTCGCCCTGCGCGGAAGCGTGATCCGTGTTGCTCGAGTCGCTCTCGTCGGCATCGTCTTTCGCCGCCTTGTCTTTTCCGATAACACTCGCCAGCGGACCCGTTCTCACGTTACTGCTCTCGAAGGTGAACGGCACCGAATGGAACGACGGCCACCCGAACAGGTGATGGCTCCCGAGCGCGACCACGGTCACGAGCCCAGCCACCGTCAGCGAACCCGAAACCACGTAGCCGATCGTCAGCATCAGCAGATAGAACATGAACGGGATCAACAGGAACAACTGCAACAAGCCGAGCCCCGCGATCGATACGACCACCCGCATCAGGTTGCCGAACGAGCGGCGCGTCTCCCACTGGCGGAAATTCGCCTGCGCCTTGAGTTCGCGTGCGAGCTTCACAGGATCGCCAAGCGCCGCGACCACCTCGACCTCACTGCGGCCCGCTGCGAGCGCATCGCCGAAGTACTCGCGATAGTCGGCGACGATTTCGTCGACCACCTTTTTCGGCAAACTCCGCAGTTCGTGGCGCAATTGCTGGATGAATGCGTCCTGCGTCATTGCTTTTCCCCTGTTCCATAGGGCGTACCGGACAAGGCCAGCACACCGTTGACTTCATCGACAAAACTGCGCCATTCGCTTTGCATTTCCGCCAGACTGCTGCGGCCTGCCGCCGTCAGCGAGTAATACTTGCGAGGCGGCCCCGAACTGGATTCCACGAAATACGTCGACACCCACGCCTCGGCCTGCAAGCGGCGCATCAACGGGTAGATCGTGCCCTCGCTGATCTCCATGGTTTCGGAGAGCGTCGAGACGAGCTCGTACGCATAGCTGTCGCCGCCGGCGAGGACAGCTAGCACGCACATGTCGAGGGTTCCTTTCTTGAGCTGCGTTTTCATTCAATTCCATTACATTAGTGTGCATAGCACGGTACCTTGCTATGCACTGGTGCGGCGCGTACTGATCCGCCAGATGACGAACGAACTCTAGCACCCAGTATTGTTTAATGCAAGGTACCGTTTTATGCACAGGACGAAGCCGCTCACCGAGCCGGCCGTCCACCATTCGCCGCATTAATACAAAGAATTAGAAAACAGACTTTTACTTATTGTTTTTGGCTTCCGATAAAGGCACCAGGCCATGCGCGCAATGGCTGCGTTCATCCACGAAACCGCCATGCCTCAAGGAGAAACCCATGACGTCCTATCGCCCCGCGGACACGCCACCGCCGCCAGACGGCACCCAAAGCAACATGAAAAAGATCGCGGTGGCGAGTGTGATCGGCACGACCGTCGAATGGTATGACCTGTTCGTTTTCGCCACCGCCTCGGCGCTCGTCTTCAACAAGGTGTTCTTTCCCGGCTTTGTCCCGTTGGTCGGCACCTTGCTGGCGTTCGGCACGTTTGCCTCCGCCTACCTCGCGCGCATTGTCGGTGCCGCCCTGTTCGGCCATTTCGGCGACCGCCTCGGACGCAAGGCGATGCTGCTGGTCTCGCTCATCATCATGGGCATCGCGACGTTCTCGATTGGCCTGTTGCCGAACTACGCGTCGATCGGCATCTGGGCACCCATTCTGCTGCTCACCTTGCGCGTCATTCAGGGACTCGCGCTCGGCGGCGAATGGGGCGGCGCCGTGCTGATGGCGGTGGAACACGCACCCGCCGGCAAGCGTGGACTGTATGGTTCGTGGGTGCAGATCGGTGTGCCTGCCGGTACCCTGATCGCCAATCTGGCGTTTCTGGTCTGCAATGCCACGCTTTCAAACGACGCACTGCTCTCCTGGGGCTGGCGCATTCCGTTCCTTACGAGCGCATTGCTCGTGGGGGTCGGGCTTTATATCCGTCTGAACACATCCGAAACGCCGTCGTTTCGCAAAATCAAGGAAGCCGACGCCCAGGTCAAATTGCCGATCGCCGAGGTACTCACCCGATACTGGAAGCAGGTTCTGCTCGGCGGCATCGCGACCATGTCGACGGGCACCTCGTTCAACCTGATCGTCGCTTTCGGGCTAACCTATGGGACGCAAACGCTAGGCTTCTCACGCAACGCGATGCTTTCCATCGCATTGATTGCCTGCGCGCTCTGCATCGTGTTGTTGCCGGCCTTCGGCAAGCTATCCGATATCGTGGGCCGCAAACCGGTGATCATCGGCGGCATCGTCGCGGAAGCCCTGCTCGCTTTCCCGCTTTTCTGGCTGCTGGATACGCGCGAGTTTCCGTTTGCACTGCTCGGCTATCTGCTGATGATGACCGCCTTCGCCGCGAACTATGGACCCATCGCAACCTTCCTCGCGGAGTTGTTCGGCACCGAGGTTCGCTACTCCGGCCTGTCGGTGAGCTATATGTTGTCCGGCCTGCTCGGCAGTGCCGCCACGCCAATTGTCACCACCGCGCTGTTGTCCGCTACGGGCCGCGGTTCGTCGGTGGCGTGGTACATGATGGGCTCTGCTGCTGTTTCGGTACTCGCACTCGTGCTGCTCGCCGAGACGCTGCGCCGCGATATCTCGTCTGCGTCGCGCGCCAACGCCGCCACGGCGAGCCTTTCGTGAACGTCTGATATGAAAACGGAAAGGGCCGCTCTTATGCAAGCCACGCTAGACTCATCCTTACTACACAGCCTCGAATCCGTCAGCTTCCCGACACTCGGGCATTTTCTGGAAAACGGCTTCGCGGATCATCGCCTTCGCGCAATGGTCTCCAACGTGAAGGTGGTCGGGCGCGCGGTGACGCTCAAGCTGCTGTCGCCCGACGCGATCCCTGTGAACCGCGCGCTGTCGCAACTCAACCCCGGCGACGTGCTGGTGATCGACATGAGCGGTGACCACACGCATGCGCCGGTCGGAGCGGTCACGGCATGCGCCGCGCTCAATGCCGGCGCGAGGGGTGTCATCGTCGACGGCGTGGTGACCGACCTCATCGAACTACGCAGCACGGGGCTGCCGGTGTTCGCGCGCGGAACTTCGTTGCTGACGACCAAAAAACGCGACACGATGTCGAGTCTGTTCAACGAACCGGTGGTGTGCGGCGGCGTCGTGGTGCGCCCTGGCGACATCGTGCTGGCCGACGACAACGGCGTGCTGTTCGCCGAAGCGCCGGCCCTTGCCGCCGTGATCGATCTGGCGCTGGCCTCAGACCACGCGGAGCCCGCCATACTGGCTCGGCTTAACGCCAAGGAGCCGCTTCACGAGGTCCTGCAGTGCTTCCTGTCGTCAAGTATTCACGCTGCTAATGATCAGCATTAGAACATTGAAATTGACGGACACTGACGCGCTAACGAACACTACGCGCACTACAGCAAGTGAGAACCTGGGAGACTTCTGAAATGCAATCCACGCCCACACCCGATCGCATGAGCGACAAACCGGCGCCGCGGGGTGCCGAACAACAGGTACGAGAGGAACTGGCGGCGCTCTACCGGCTGGCCGCTCACTTTCGCATGACCGACATGATCGACACGCACATCACGGCGCGCCTGCCCGGTTCGCCGGGCGAGCCGCCGGCGTTTCTGATCAACCGCTATGGCGTGCTGTTTCACGAGATGCGCGCGTCGGACCTCGTGAAGATCGATCATCTCGGCAACGTCATCGACGAGCGGGCGCACAGCGAGCCGGCGCTGTTTCGTGTGAACGCCGCCGGGTTCACGATTCATTCGGCCATCCACGCGGCACGCGACGATCTGCATTTCGTGATCCATACGCACACCGCAGCCGGAACAGCCGTATCGGCTCAGGAGCAGGGACTGCTGCCGATCAGTCAGCATGCGTTGAAGTTCTACGGCAAGCTGGCCTATCACGATTACGAGGGCATCGCGCTCGAACTGGGCGAGCGTGAGCGTCTGGTGCGCGACCTCGGTTCCTGCAAGGCGATGATCCTGCGCAACCATGGCTTGCTTGCGGCAGGCACCACGGCAGCCGAAGCGTTCCACGAGATCTATTTCCTCGAGCGTGCCTGTCAGGCGCAAATCCAGGCGCTGGCCGGCGGCAGCGCGCTGCGCATCCCGCCGCGAGAAGTGTGCGAGTTGACCGCGAGCCAGTTCGCTCGCGAGGACTCCGCGGAAATAGCGGAGCTAGCGTGGCACGCAGCGTTAAGGTTGATCGACGACCCGCAATCCGACTACCGCAACTAGGCCCGCTTTCCGATTCGATGCAATGACCAAATTAGTTCTGATGAGCCGTGACTACGACATGTCACACCTGGTGCAGCCGATTCTGCGCGCCGCCCCTGAATTCGATGTCGTGATGCACGGCGAGCGATCCGCCGGCGATGCTGACATTGCCGTGTGCTGGAATCCGCCGGCCGGCGCGCTGGCGGCGCTGCCGAACCTGCGGCTCGTGCATAGCATCGCCGCGGGTGTCGACAACATTCTGTCCGACCCTGCGCTGCCCGCCGTACCGCTGTGCCGGGTCGTCGATCCGCAACACGCACGCGGAATGAGCGAATTCGTGACTTGGGGAGTGCTGCACTTTCATCGTCAACTCGACCGCGTTCTCGCCAATCAGCGTCTTAACCGCTGGTTCCGCCACGATCGGCGCGATGCTGCCGAATGCGCCATCGGCATCATGGGACTGGGAGAAATCGGCAGCCGCGTCGCGACGGATTTGCAGCGCTTCGGCTTTGCGGTGCGCGGCTGGGCACGCAAGTCCCGTGAACTGCCGGGCGTGACGACTTTCGCCGGTCCGCAGGAATTCAAGCCATTCCTCCAGGGGACGGACATCCTCGTGTGTCTCTTGCCGCTCACGCACGAAACTCGCTGGATTCTCAACGCGAACACGTTCGAGCACTTACGGCCTGGCGCGAAGCTGATTCACGTCGGTCGTGGCGAACATCTAGTGCCTGCGGACCTGATTGCGGCGCTGACGAGTGGGCAGATCGGAGGTGCAATCGTCGACGTGTTCCCGACGGAGCCGCTACCACCTGAAGATCATTTATGGCGGGCACCGAATCTGATCGTGACGCCTCACATGGCGTCGGTCGCGAGTTCGGAGACGATCGGCTCGCAAGTGGCGCTCAATGCACGCAGGCTGATTCGCGGCGAACCGCTGGAGAACGTGGTCGACGTCACGCGCGGCTACTGAGCGAAGCAGTTGAGCGCGGCGCTAAAGGTCAGCACTTTCCGCCTGGCCGTCGATGAACACGTTCAGGGCATCGATAAACGCGGCTTCAGCGGCGCTCAGCTTGCGGTCCAGTGACCACAGCATGTAGATATCGAGGTCGGCCACGCCTTCATCCGGCGGCAGCCGCTGAAGGCGGCCTTGAGCGATGTCATCGCGCACGACGTGTTCCGGCAGGCAGCCGATGCCGAAGCCCGCGAAGGTGAAACGCCTCACCTCGGTCATGCTCGACGATGAGCCGACCACGCGCCCCGTGAAGCCCATCTCGTCACGAAAGAACGTGAGCGGCGACAGGTGATCGCCCACTTTGTCGCCGGTGAAGGAGACGAACTTCTCGCCTGCAAGATCGGCGACCCGCAGATCGTCGCGTCCAAAGAGCGGATGATGACGTCCGCAGAAAAGTGCGTACCGTTGACGCAGAAACACGCGGCTGTCGACCCGTTTGGGTAACGCGCGCCGCGGCGTCAGTCCAAGCGTCGCGGATTTTTGCTGAAGACTGTTCACCACATCGGCGCTGCGCATTTCCTGACTTTCGAGTTCGATACGCGGATACGTGCGATGGAACTCCGCGAGAAACGTGTCGTAGGCCGGAAAATCGATGCCGCTGACGGTACTCACACGCACCATGCCGGAGATATCGTGATCGCGATCCACCTCGGCAAGCGACAGGCGCGAGATCGTGCCGTATACGTCTTCAGCAATCTGCTTCACTTCGATTCCGGCCTGCGTGACCTCGATGCGCGGACCGTGGCGATCCACGAGGCGCAGTCCCAACTGCTCTTCCAGGCGGCGCAGCGCCTGGCTCACGGCGGGCTGCGTCAGATGCAGCTTCGTCGCCGCACGACTCACGCTGCCTTCTTTCGCAATGGCGAGAAAAGTCCGCAGCAGATTCCAGTCGAGGCGGTCGTTCAGATAGGTGTCCGGGCGGTCTTTGCTCACGATGAGCCTCACTGTTTTCATCATCCGCCAAAATTATACTTAGGATTAGAATTAGAAATTAGACTTATCATTTTTGATTACGGATAAAGGCATCACGACGAACCCGACGCGGCCATCTCGCCGCGACTTCAGGAGTGTGTGATGCTAAAGATCAATGGTGAGCGGCTCTGGACGAGCCTGATGAACATGGCTGCGGTCGGCGCCACGGCCGGTGGCGGTGTGCGGCGCCTCGCCCTGACCGAACAGGACGCGGCAGGCCGAGCGCTTTTTTCGCAATGGTGCGTCGAGGCCGGGCTCACGTTGTCCGTCGATCAGGTGGGCAATCTCTTCGCCCGGCGCGCCGGCAAACGGGACGACGCCGCGCCCGTCGCAAGCGGGAGCCACCTTGACACCCAGCCCGAGGGCGGCCGCTTCGACGGGGTCTACGGCGTACTCGCCGCGCTCGAAGTCGTCCGCACCCTGAACGATGCCGGCATTCAAACCGACAAGCCCATCGAGATCGTCGTATGGACCAACGAGGAAGGCGCGCGCTTCACGCCGGCGATGCTCGGTTCAGCGGCCTTCACGGGCATCATGCCGCTCGCCCAGGCGTTGAACACGCGCGATGCAGCAGGGACATCGGTCGAGCAGGCATTGCAAGCAACAGGTTATGCCGGCACGCGCGCCGTGCCCGGCATCGTCTTCGACGCCTACTTCGAGGCGCACATCGAACAGGGCCCTGTACTCGAGGAAAGCGGCGTGCCGATCGGCGTCGTCACGGGTGGCCAGGCCATTCGCTGGCTCGACGTGCATGTGCGAGGACAGGCAGCACATGCGGGCACGACGCCGATGCAGTACCGCCGCGATGCGCTGTTTGCAAGCGCGGAAATGGCCGCGGAACTGGAAAGCATCGCGGCGGATTTCTTCCCGCAAGGCCTCGCCACCATCGGCGAGCTGCACATCCGCAATGCATCGCGCAACACCATCGCTGCAGACCTGTCGTTCACGGTGGACCTGCGTCACCCCGACGACGCGATGATCGACAAAATGGAAGCCGCGCTGCGCGAGCGCTTCGATGCGATTGCGAAGCGCCGCCGCCTCACGGTCGAGGTGGGGCAGCATTGGGTCAGTCCGGCTACGCCGTTCGACCCGCACTGCATTGCTGCTGTCAGCAACGCGGTAGCGGCGCTGGACTATCCGCATCAACGCATCGTCAGCGGCGCAGGTCACGACGCGATCCATCTCGCCAAACATTGTCCGACCGCGATGATTTTTATTCCTTGCGTCGACGGTCTGAGCCATAACGAAGCCGAAGACGCTTTGCCGGCCGACGTCACGCGTGGCACGGACGTGTTACTTCACGCGATGCTGGCACGCGCTGGGCAGGCCGTATGAACGTTTATCAACCACCGCGTCCGCCAGTCATCCGGCGCACCTGGCTCTTCGTGCCCGGCAACCATTCCGAGGCCCACGCAGCCGCCCTGCGCAGCGGCGCCGACGCCGTCGTCGCCGACCTGGAAGAAATGACTTCGCCGCAAGACCGGCCGCAGGCACGCGAACGCATTGTCACGCTATTGCGCGAAGCGGCTCGCGCCGGCACGTTCGGCTCGGTACGGATCAACAAACTGGAGCACGACGGCCATGCCGATCTCGAAGGCGTTATGCCCGGCACCCCACGGGCGATTTTTCTACCGCACGCGGAGAGCACGGCTCAACTGGCCGCGCTCGACGATGCGCTGGCCGTCATCGAGCGCAAGCTGGGCCTTCCGGAGGGCTCGACGGAGGTGGTTCCAGTTATCGAATCCGCGAAGGGTCTGGTCAATCTGGGAGCGTTACTTCAGGTGGGTGCACGGATAAAGTGCTGCATGCTCGCGGTCGAAGACCTGGCGGCGAATCTCGGCGCACGCCGCACGCCGGGCGGTAACGAACTGCTTTACGCACGCAGCCGTTTTCTGATCGAGTGCGTTGCCGCCGGCTGCGTGCCGATCGATCTTCCTTGTACATATCGGTCGGCACAGGTGCTTGGGCAGGACCTGGACATCTCCACGCAACTCGGATTCGCATCGAAAAGCGTCGTGTTTCCCGAACACGTGCCCGCGATCCATCGCGTGCTGACGCCATCCGCGGAAGACGTGCAGGCAGCGCGTGCACTCATCGACGCGCACGCAGTACAGCAGGCAAATCCACCCCCTGCCGGATCGGCATGGATCGACTACCCGGAGCGCAATAACGCGCAACGGCTGATCGCGCGTGCCGCGCTCCTCCGCGCCTTTGACGACAGCGGCAACGCATAAGCCGGGCGAGCATTAGCCGCCTTGATACTGAAGATTAAAAATCCGAATTTTGCAGGCGTATATCGGCGACCGATAAAGACGGCAGTCAAGCCACCGCTGTTCGTCCATCAACAGGATTCCCCATGTCCCATTCTGAACAGACTCATCAGCCGGTGCGCGCCGCCACCGCGGCTTTTATCGGCACGGCTGTCGAGTTTTACGACTACTACACCTACGCAACGGCCGCCGCGCTCGTTCTCGGTGACGTGTTCTTCCCGAGCAGCAATCACTTCCTCAGTACGATGGCGTCGTTCGGCACGTTCTTTGTCGGCTTCATTGCGCGTCCGTTGAGCGGCGCGGTGTTCGGGCATCTCGGCGACAAGCTGGGCCGCAAGAAGATGCTGCTGCTGACCATGTTCCTGATGGGGATCGCCACCACCGGCATCGGCCTGCTGCCCGGCTACGCCAGCATCGGCATCTGGGCACCCATCTCGCTGGTGCTGTTGCGGATTCTCCAGGGCATTGCCGTCGGCGGCGAATGGGGCGGCGCGGTGCTGATGGCAAGCGAGCACGCGCCAACCGGCCGCAAGACGTTCTTCGCATCCTTTCCGCAGATGGGTAGCCCGGCCGGCTTGATTCTTTCGCTCGTGTCGTTCAGGCTCGTTACCTCGCTCGATCACGAAAGCTTCGTTGCCTGGGGTTGGCGCCTGCCGTTTCTGGCCAGCTTCGTGCTGCTCCTGATCGGCATGGCGATCCGTCTCGGCGTAAAAGAGTCGCCCGAGTTCGAGCAGCTTCGCAAGAATCGCGAGGTGCTGAAGTCGCCCGTCAAGGAAGTGCTGCGCACCGCGTGGTATCCGATCGTCATGGCGGCGATGGCCACGACGATCGGCTCCGCCGGGTTCTTCTTCACCAACACGTTCATGATCTCGTATGTCACCGGCTATCTCGGCATGTCGAAATCGTTCATTCTCGATTGCCTGTTTGTGGTCACCCTCATCCAGTTGGCGTCCCAGCCGGTTTCGGCGCTGCTGGCCCAGCGTGTTGGAGAGACCCGCTTTCTGACCTACGCCGCCCTGCTATCCATGCTCACGCCCTACCCGATGTTTCTGCTCGTCCAGACACATAATCCGGTCGCGATCGTGGCGGGTATCTCGCTCGCGGTGGTGGTCCTGTCCGCCATCTACGCAGTCATCGCCGGTTTCATGACGCCGGCATTTCCCACGCAGGTCCGATACTCCGGCATTTCGATTGCTTATCAACTGTGCGCGACGATCGCCGGTGGGACGACGCCGTTGATCGGTACGATGCTCGCGCAGAACTACAAGGGCGAGTGGCTGCCACTGGCGATTTTCTTCACCTTGCTTTCGGCCGTGTCGCTGGTTGGAATCGTGGGGCTCGGGCGTTATCGCAAGGGGATACGCGCGGAGGGATCTGCTGCAGTGCTTGCCAACTAGGGCGGACCGACAAAGGGGGATCAGACAAAATCATGTCGATTGGCAATTGCTGCGGTGCGGATGGACGCAAACCGGCCGAACACGCGCCCGCTCGTGAAACGCACGCGGGGGTGCTCGAAGTGACATAATTCCCGCGTCGTTGCTTTGCAACGCGCCCCCTACTTTCACGCCGCAAACAAGGAGATTCACATGAGCAAGGGCTATTGGGTAACCGTGTACCGCGCGATTAAGGACCCGTCGAAGCTGGCCGCGTACGCGCAGTTGGCCGCACCCGCGGTGGCTGCCGCTAACGGCAAATTCGTCGTGCGCGGAGTGGCCGACGAAGTTCGTGAGCAAGGCTTGAAGGAACGGACTGTCGTGATCGAGTTTTCGACCTACGAGCAGGCCGTTGCCGCCTATGAAAGCGATGCCTACAAGAAAGCGCTTGAAGCCTTGGGCGATGGCGCCGAGCGCGATCTGCGCATCGTTCGCGGCGCTGAGTGACGCGTAGGCTCAGTCAGCCGCCGCTGCCTGCACGAGCGCGCCGATGCCGTCGATAGCTTTCATCAACTCTGCAGGCGCGCCATGCCGCGCCTGCAGATAGCTCGTGGCGTTATACGAGAGCCATACCCGGCCGTCGTCGTCCTGCCACACCAGCACCTTGAGCGGCAGATCGAGCGCCACGCTCGGCACGGCCTGCATCAGCGGCGTCCCCGCCCGCGGATTACCGAACACAAGCAGTTGCGACGGAAGCATCTCAAGCCCCGCGCGTTGCGCATCCGCCGCGAAATTGATGCGGGCGAACAAGACGATGTTCTTCGCTTGAATCAGCGAGGCGAGTGTGTCGGCGGCCTGGTCAACCGTGCGTTGCGTGGGTACGGTGACGATGCCGTTGTCGGCTGTGAGCGTAGACATGGATTTCTCCCGGTGCTGACGATTGTTGACAATAGACAAGCAGCCACGTTATGGTCAAAGAAGCCGACCGTCTGTTATCCCATCCTTTGTTCTAATCGCCGATCATGACCACGTCAACCACATCTAGCGCCATCGAACTGCTGCAGCGGCATTCCCTTGCGACGCTAGTGCAGGAAATGCTCGAACGCAGCATCGTCTCGGGGGAATTCGCCCCGGGGGAGAAATTGAACGAAGTTGAAGTCTCCACGCGGTTGAACGTGTCTCGTGGGCCGCTGCGCGAGGCGTTCCGCGCCCTGGAACAGGCAGGTCTGCTGAAGACGGAGAAAAACCGCGGTGTCACGGTGCGCGCGTTATCACTCCGCGAAGCCGAAGAGATTTATGAAGTCCGGGCGATGCTGGACGAATCGGTCGCCCGCGCTCTCGCCAATCGAATGACGCCTGCAACGCTTGCCACACTCAAAGGCATCATCACGTCGATGAAAGCCGCGAAGAAGGATCATGACCTCACGCGCTACACCGCATTGAACGTCCAGTTGCACGACGCGATGGTGACGGGTGTCGGCAACCAGCACTTGATCGAAACCTATCGGCATCTCGTCCGTCAACTCGGCTTGCTCCGTCAGGCCGCAATCGAATCGGAAAAGAGTGCGCTCGCGACATCGGTCGCGGAACACGAAAAAATCGTCAACGCGCTCGCCAAGGGCGATGCGGAGCTCGCCGTCACACTCGTGCGTGAACACGTCGCCCATGGCCTCGCGAGAATGCGGCACGCTCACGAGCATTGGGCAGCGTCCGCCGGCAATACCGGCGGCAACTGAAACAGAGCCGGACAGTTGCGCACGCGGCTCCGCGCTCAGCGCTACAGGGCCACACCACCGCACTAAGCTTTATCTGACTTCCCCGCCGCATTGGCGAGCTTGCTGAGCCATCGGTCGACCAGCCAGGGCTGCTTATCTTCGTCCTCCGCGCGCTCCTTGCGCCGAATCGCGTCCCGCACGGTAATCGAGCCCACGTACCGGATCGGCTCGGGCGGGAAATAGCCCAACGGTCCCTTCGTCAACGGACTGCGCGTCCATTCGTTGTCGAGTTCGAGCAACAGCGAAGACAGGATCTGTCCGCCCATATAGGTCGGCCCGACACCGTTGCCGGAATAGCCAAATCCATAGAGCACGTTTGGCGCGTCGTCGAGCCGGCCGAAAAACGGAAAGCCCGTCACCGACCGATCCGACGGACCGTTCCAACTCGCCGTCACCGGCACGTCGCGCAACGCCGGGAAGAAATCGTGCAGGCTGCGCGTCAGATCGGCTTCATACGGCGAGCGTTGATCGAACACCGGCGCGATCCGGCCTCGCCAGGCAAAGGTGTTGCCGCCCTTGCCGAGCATCAGCCGGCCGTCCGCGGTACTGCGATAGTAGTAAACGAAGATGCGCGAGTCGAGCACCGATACGCCATCTTTCAAGCCGATCTGTTGCAGCAACTCCGGGCATTTCTCGGTGACGATCATGTCGCTGGAGACGACCGCAAGCGTGCGTTCGAACTGCTTGAAACGGCTCGCCATCCACGCATTGATCGCGAGCACCAGTTTGGGCGCGGTGACGCTGCCAGCCGGCGTGCGCACAGTCACGCGCTCGCCGGACGTGAAGTCGAGCATCGGCGTGCGTTCGTAAATACGAATGCCCATTTCAATCGCGACGCGCCGCAAACCGCGCACGAGCTTGCCTGGATGAACCGTTGCCGCGACCGGCGAATACACGCCGCCGAGATTGCGCGCCGAACCGGAACGGCTCGCCACTTCCTCCGGCGCAAGATGTTGATACGAATTGATGCCATGTTCACTCAGCGCGGCGATCACCGGGTCGAGCAGGCCGATCTGCGCGCGCGATGTCGCGGTGTAGAGCGTGCCGTCGAGCCGAAGCTCGGCATCTATAGCGTGTTCGGCACAGAAGTCGCGAATCCGTCCAACGGCCGCTTCGGACGCTTTCACCAGCCGGATGGCTTCCGCCTCGCCGAACAGACGTCGCAGCGTGAAGAACTTCGTCGACCACGTCAGCAGGCACCCCCCGTTGCGGCCGCTGGCGCCCGCGCCGCACAAGTCGCTCTCGATGATCACGATGTCAAGATCGGGTTTCTTCTGCTTCGCCTGGATGGCAGTCCACAAACCGGTGAAACCCCCACCGACGATGCAAACATCGGCCGTCGTTGCGCCTTGCAGTGCGGGTGCCAGTGAACCATCGGCAAAGAGTGCTTGTTCAATCCAGAACGGACGCATGAATTGCTCACATTGATAAAACGGTTTAACGCCACGCGACGCAAAGGAAGGCTTCTTCCCGCTCCAACGGAAAGAAGCCTTCGCACGTGGACATGCTCAGGCCAGCGCTTTCGCCGATACCTGCGTGATTCCCATTGCCTTTAGCGTATCGGCGATCGCGGCAACTGCGCCGGGGATGCCGGATTCTCCAAAGTGCCCAATACAACCGACACGGAATGTTTCTACCTGGGTCAGCTTGCCCGGATACAGGATGTAGCCGCGTTTCTTTACTTCCTGATAAAACGTCTTGAAGTCGTACCTCGGATCGTCTGGCGCATGGAACGTGACGATAATCGGCGCCTGAATCGACGGGTCGAGAAAGGTGCGAAAACCCAGCGCGGCCATGCCTTCGATCAGCGCCCGGCAATTGTTTGCATAGCGCGCGCCGCGCGCTTCGAGACCGCCCTCCTCCACGTATTGCGCGATCGCCTGATCGAGTGCCGCGACGACATGCGTGGGCGGCGTGAAGCGCCACTGTGTCGTGCGATTCATGTAGACCCACTGGTCGTACAGATCCATGGCGAGTGACGGACTGTTGCCCTCGCATCGCTCCAGCGTGCTGCGGCGAATGATCACGAAGCCCATGCCGGGCACCCCTTCCAGACATTTCCCGGAAGCGGCCACGACGGCGTCGAAAGGCGTTTGGCGCGCGTCGATGTCGATTGCGCCAAAAGAGCTCATCGCGTCGATGATCAGGCTGCGGCCGTGCTTCGCGACCACCATGGCAATCTCATGCAGTGGATTGAGCACCCCGGCGCCGGTTTCACAATGCACGAGCGCAACGTGCGTGATGCCCGGATCGGCTGCTAGCGCGCGATCGACGTCAGCCGCTTTGACCTGCGTGTCTTCGGGATAGTCGAGGGTCTGGTGACGGCGGCCGAGCGCCCGGCAAATCTTGGCGATGCGCTGGCAATACGCGCCGTTGTTCGGTATCAAGACGTGTCCATCGCGCGGCACCAGCGTGCCGATCGCGGCTTCCACCGAGAACGTGCCGCTGCCTTGCAAGGGCACGCATTCATGCGTGTCTTCGCCATGTACGATGCGCAGCGTCTGCTGGCGAACGCGGGCGGTGATCTGATTGAAGTCGGCGTCCCACGATCCCCAGTCGCGCAGCATCGCCTGACGCGTGCGTTCTGAAGTCGTGAGCGGACCGGGCGTGAGCAGAATGGGCTGGGCGGGCAGAGTCACAGTAGCTCCTTATAGATCTTGATGAAGACGCGTTTCAGCCACGGCGCGGTGTGCGCCATGCCTGGGTTCTGCGCAATACGCCATGCGATACGCAGGCAAACAGCACGCAAGCAAAGGCCGCCGTCACGAGAACCAGCGTGGCCATTGCCGCGGCCGGGCCAATCTGTCCGGCGTCGTCGAGATTGAGAATGGCGACAGAGGCCGGTTGCGTGTCGGGTGAATAGAGAAACGCAACCGCCGACACCGTCGTCATGCCATTGACGAACAGATAACGCGCGATCTGTAGGATCGACGGCAGGCACACCGGCACGGTGACGCGGAAAAACGTCTTGTAGAAAGGCACTTTCAGCGAAGCCGAGACCGCTTCGAACTCGTTGTCGATCTGCCGAAGTGCGGTGACCGCGGTCAAGTGGCTTGACGAGTAGTAGTGCACCACCGTGACGATCGCGAGCAGCGCGAGCGTGCCGTAAAGGCCGTTCAAAGGATTGGCGGGCGAGTTGAACAGAAAGATGTAGCTGATGCCGAGCACGAGCCCCGGCACGCCCATCGGCAGAATCGCGCACAGATTGATAAAGCCGCGTAACCAGCGCGGCCCGCGCGTCTTCTCGACCAGATACGCGCCGCCGAACACGATGATGGTGCCACCGATCGCCACGCACGCAGCCATTTTCAGGCTGTTCTTGTAGGCGTCGAAAATCCCGGCGCCGATCAGTCCCATCTTGTAGTGCTGCAACCCGAGGCTCATTTGATACGGCCAGAACTTCACGAACGAAGCGAACACCGAAATGCCGACCACCGCCAACAGCAGCAAGCAGACGAATGCGCAGTACCCAAGCATCGCCATATCGAAACCACGCGTGGGTTTCGGCTGATAAGGCGTCGAACGCGCGCCAAGTTGCGATTGCTGCTTGCGGCGAATGAAGAAGTCGACGGCGAACGCAACGAGCGCCGGACAAAGCAGCAGCAGGCTGACCACCGCACTCCGGTTGAAATCCTGCAAGCCGATGATGAGCTTATAGATGTCGGTGGAGAGCACCGAATAAGGTCCACCGATCACCACCGGCACGCCGAAATCGTTGATGCAGATCGTGAACGACACCATCGTCGCGCTGATCAGACCATACTTCGCGCCCGGCAGCGTGATCGTAAAGAATTTGCGCGCCCGGCGCGTGCCCATCGCGTCGGCTGCTTCGTATAGGCGTCCGTCAGACAGCGACAGCGCCGTCACGAGAATCATCAGGACATGCGGAAACGAGGCGTAGACCAGACTGCATACGATCCCCGGCAGCCCATAGATCGAATGCCCGTGAAGCAACGGTTTCAGGACGCCCGAGTTGCCGAACCAGTAGATGAACGACACGGCGGACAGCAGCGTCGGCGCGAGCAGCGGAAGCAGCGCGACCGTGCGGACGGCGTTCTTCATCGGCATGCACGAGCGGGTCAGCGCGTACGCGAACGTGAACGCCATCGGAATCACAATCGCCGTCACCAGGCAGGCGACCGTGACCGAATGCAGTGTCGAGGTCCACACGCCGGAATCCACCAGATAGCCGCTGAAATTGGCGAGTCCGACGAAGTGGCCATCCGCATCGACAAAGCATTTACCGATCACCAAGGCCAGCGGCACCAGCAGAAACATACCGAGAAACGCGGACATCAGCACGAGGGCCAACTGCGCGATCCGGTCATGCCAATGGCTCTTCTGCCGCACCTCGGCGTGACCTTCCTCGCCGCTGCGGCGCTCGATCAGGACGGCGCTCATTGAAGTCGCTCCTTCGCGGCGGAGAAGACGCATACGTGTTCGCGGTTGATGGCCAGATTGAAGCGCGACCCCGGCGCGAGGCGGGTGCGATGCATTTCATGAAACGACAGGTCGGCGACGATCTCCTGCTCGCCGAGCCCGTCCACCTTGAAGCTGACCCGGCAGAACGCGCCGAGGAATTCCAGCTTCTCGACTGAGGCGGGCAGCAGGTTGTCCGCCTCGCTGCCCGGCGCGCTGAGGTGAATATCTTCCGGGCGCACGAATGCCGACACTTTCGAACCCAAAACCGCGCGTTCCGATCCGCATCCGTAGCGCAGCGCAATGGCGCCCGCCTTGAGACTGCCGTCGCGTGCCACCTCGGCCGGAATCAGATTGACCTTGCCGATGAAGTCGGCAACGAAGGGCGAGGCCGGCTCGCGATAGATTTCGTGTGGCGTACCGATCTGTTCGATCACGCCCTGGTTCATCACAACGATCCGGTCGGCCATCGAAAGCGCTTCTTCCTGGTCGTGCGTCACCATGATCGTGGTCACGCCGAGGCGCTGCTGCAACTGGCGGATTTCCTGGCGCAGCCGCACACGCACGCGCGCATCCAGCGCCGAGAGCGGCTCGTCGAGCAAAAGCAGACCCGGCGACGTGGCCAGCGCACGTGCCAGCGCGATGCGCTGCTGCTGCCCACCCGACAACTGGTTCGGATGCTTCTTCTGCGCATCCGGCAAGCCGACCAGGGCGAGCAGTTCGTTCACACGATCGGCGATCGCTGCGCGCTTCATCCTGCGATTCACGAGACCGTAGGCCACGTTGTCGAAGATGGTCAGATTCGGAAACAGCGCGTACGACTGAAAGACGATGCCGTAGTCGCGAAGCTGAGGCGGCAGCCGCGAAATATCGCGGCCGTCCTGCGTGATCTGGCCGGCACTCTGGGTTTCCAGTCCGGCAATGATGCGCAACAAAGTGGTCTTGCCGCATCCAGACGGCCCGAGAAAGCAGAGCATCTCGCCCTTCTTCACGCCAAGATTGATGTCTTCCAGAACCGGCGTGTCGTTGAACCGCTTATAGACCCGCTCTACGCTCAAATACGCTGTCATGTTCTCCTCCGCTTCCGCTTGCACGTCTGCACGGCGGCGACACACTGCTGTGCGTTGCATCGCCGTATCGTTCGGGGCCGCGCAGCGCGCGACCCGGCGCTCGTCGAGACCTGGCTGAACCCGGCCTTACTTTTGCTCCTTGTTGCCGTAGCGCTTTTGCCAGTCTTCGAGAATTGCGTCGCGGTTCTTTGCGGACCATGTGAAGTCGTTCTTCACGAGCAGTTCGGAATAGTTATCGGGGATGCCTGACAGTTTCTTCGCGACGCCGGGGTACGCCACAATCGCCCACCATTGCGCGGTGATTTCATTGGCCTCCTTGCTGGCCATGAAGTCCGCGAGTTTTTTAGCCGCTTCCGGCTGCTTGGTCGTCTTCATGATGCCGGTCGCTTCCATGTCCCAGCCCAGCCCCTCTTTCGGAAAGATCAGGTCGATGGGGGCGCCTTGCGCCTGCAACTCGTGTCCGCGGAATTCGAACGAGATACCGATCGGAAATTCGCCGGTGCCGGCAAGCGTGCAGGGCTTCGAGCCCGAGTGCACGTATTGCGCGACGTTCTTGTCCAGCGCGTCCATGTACTGCCAGCCCTTGTCCTTGCCGAAGGTTTGCAGCCATGACGTGACGTCGAGATAACCGGTGCCGGACGACACCGGACTCGGCATCACGATCATGCCCTTGTAGACCGGCTTGGTCAGGTCTTCCCATGAGGTCGGCTTAGGCAGGTGGCGCTTCTCGGCTTCGACGCGGTTGTAGCAGACCGTCGCGCCCCACACGTCCATACCGACCCAGTGCGGCGGCGTGTTCGCGTCGCTGTACTTGCGCGTCAGACTGTCGAACCCCTGCGGGGCGTAGGGCATCAGCATGCCTTGCAGATCGAGCAGCGTCAGGCTGGATGCCGCGAGCCCGAGCACCACGTCGGCACGCGGATTGTTCTTTTCGGCGAGCAGCTTGGCGGTGACCGCGCCCGTCGAATCGCGCACCCAGCGGATTTCGATATCCGGATTGGCCTTTTCGAACGCGTCTTTGTACGGTTTCATCGCTTCGTCTTCAAGCGCCGTATAGACGAGCAACTGCGTCTTCGCATACGCGAACTGGACCGCGCCGAGCGCGACGGCGGCGGCCACCAGACAACGCAGCGCCCGATTCAGACGACCTCTGCGACCTTTAAACCCCGACTGTTCCTTCATTTCCAGACCCCTTGAGAAAGTGGCGTCGCGGCCAGCGACGAAAACGACCGGTGCTACGGGACCACGGTGTGTTGCAAGCCTCTTAAGCAACCCCTGACAACTGCCTTCGACAACTGATGATTTGTTGTCTGTTGTTGACAATCTACAAAGCATCAATTTTAATGTCAAGTATTGCCTCACTTTGCCACATAACGCCACATCACCCTGACCCGCCTTTCCCTAGCCCAGAGGACATGCCATGAGCAACACACCGGTTTCCATTGAAGTGAACGGCCGCAGCTACAACTGGATGCGCAGACCTGTCGTCGTGGTCTGCGTGGACGGCTGCGCGTATGAATATCTGGAGATGGCGGCGGCAGCGGGAGTCGCGCCCTTTCTCGGCAAGCTGCTGCGTCCCGGCACGTCGCTCAAGGGCGAATGCGTCGTGCCGAGCTTCACGAACCCGAACAACCTGTCGATCGTGACCGGCGTGCCGCCCGCTGTGCATGGCATTAGCGGCAACTACTTTTTCGATCGCGACAGCGGCACCGAGGTGCTGATGAACGATCCGAAGTACCTGGTCGCCCCTACCGTGCTCGCCGGTTTCGCCGAACAGGGTGCGAACGTTGCAGTGGTCACCGCAAAGGACAAACTGCGCCGGCTGCTCGGTAAAGGCCTGAAGGGGGTGTGCTTCTCGGCGGAGAAAGCCGACGAAGCGACGCTCGAGGAGAACGGTATCGACAACCTGATCGAACTGGTCGGCCAGCCGGTGCCGAGCGTCTATAGCGCGGAGCTGTCCGAGTTCGTGTTCGCGGCCGGCGTGCGGCTGCTCGAAACGCGCGACATCGACCTGATGTACCTGTCGACCACCGACTACGTCCAGCACAAATGTGCCCCGGGCACCCCTGGCGCCAACGCGTTCTATCAGATGATGGACGGCTATCTGCAGCGGCTCGACGAGCTGGGTGCGATCGTCGCGGTCACCGCCGATCACGGGATGAATGCGAAGCACAACGAAGACGGCGAGCCCAACGTGATCTATTTGCAGGAGCGCTTCGACGACTGGCTCGGCAACGACGCCGCCCGCGTGATCCTGCCGATCACGGACCCCTACGTCGTGCATCACGGGGCGCTCGGATCGTTCGCGACGGTCTACCTGCCCGCCTCAGCCGACCTCGAAGCCATGCGCCGCCGGCTCGCAGCGGAACCCGGCATCGAACTGGTGCTGACGGGCGCTGAAGGCTGCGCGCGTTTCGAACTTCCGCCTGCGCGCATGGGCGACCTCATCGTGATTTCAACGCAAGACGTGGTGCTCGGCACGCGACGCATCAAGCACGATCTGTCCGGCCTCGACGTGCCACTGCGCTCGCATGGCGGCCTTGCTGAACAGATCGTGCCGCTGCTGTTCAACCAGCCCGTCGCGAAGTCGGTCGGCGAGCGGGCACGGTTGCGCAACTTCGACATCATCGATATCGCACTCAATCATCTTCAATGACCGGGGATCAGAAATGAATGCTGTGGCTGAAATGAAGGCTCAATGGCAGGTGCGTCATGAAGCGCTGCGCATCGGCGGCGAAAAGATCTTTCGCGACGACGTGATCGAAGTGCGCAACCCTTACGATGGCACGCTTGTCGGCACGGTGCCGAAAGCGACGCTCGCGGACGTGCGCCACGCGTTCGAATTCGCGCGTGCGTATCGTCCTTCGCTGACCCGCTATGAACGCGCCGCGATCCTGCGTCGCGCGGCCGATGCCGTGCGCGCACGCACCGAAGAAATCGCCGCCCTCATCACGGCGGAAGCGGGCTTGTGCAAGAAGGACTCGATCTACGAAGCCGGCCGCGTCGCGGACGTGCTGGTGTTCGGCGCAGGCGAAGTGCTGAAAGACGATGGCCAGATTTTCTCGTGCGATCTCACGCCTCACGGCAAGAAACGGCGCGTCTACACGCAACGTGATCCGCTGCTGGGTGTGATTTCCGCGATCACGCCGTTCAACCATCCAATGAATCAGGTCGCGCACAAGATCGTGCCGTCGATTGCCACGAACAATCGCATCGTCGTGAAACCGTCGGAGAAAGTACCGCTGTCGTGCTATCTGCTTGCCGACATTCTCCATGAAGCGGGCTTGCCGGTGCAGATGCTGCAGGTGTTGACGGGCGACCCGAGCGTGATTGCCGACGAACTGATCACGAACCCCGCCATCGATCTCATCACGTTCACCGGCGGCGTCTCGATCGGCAAATCGATCGCCTCGCGCATGGGCTACCGGCGCGCCGTGCTCGAACTCGGCGGCAACGACCCGATCATCGTGATGGAGGACGCCGATCTCGACGAAGCCAGTTCGCTTGCTGTGTCAGGCTCGTACAAGAACTCGGGCCAGCGTTGCACCGCCATCAAGCGCATGCTGGTACACGAGTCGGTCGCCGACCGCTTCACGGATCTCGTCGTGGAAAAGACACTCGCCTGGAAATATGGCAATCCGGCGGATGGTTCAGTCGATATGGGAACGGTCATCGACGAAGCGGCCGCACAGTTCTGCGAACGCCAGGTCAATGACGCCTTGTCACGCGGTGCCCGTCTGCTGGCGGGCAACCTTCGCGAGGGTGCGCTTTACTCGCCGACGGTGGTCGACCGTATCACGCCCGACATGCCGCTCGTCAAGTACGAGACGTTCGGACCGGTGTCGCCGATCATGCGCTTTGCCAACATCGACGAAGCGATCCGCATGTCGAACTGCACGGACTACGCGTTGTCATCGTCGGTCTGCACGAATCGCCTCGACTACATCACGCGCTTCATCACTGAACTGGAAGTGGGTAGCGTGAATGTGCGCGAAGTGCCCGGGTATCGGCTCGAACTCACGCCGTTCGGCGGCGTGAAAGACTCGGGGCTCGGCTATAAGGAAGGGGTGCAGGAGGCCATGAAGAGCTTTACCAATACGAAGACCTACTCGCTGCCATGGTGAGTACGATGTGAGTGTGAGAAGCGCTGCGGCGCTTCTCATGTCGCTTTTGTGACAGAAACATCATCTTGGGATCACGTTGGGGATTCGTCCGCGAGCCAAACTGAAGTCACTCGGAGTCAACCACGACACCGACCTTAAAGGAGGCTCAAATGAAAGTTCGAAACGTACTTGGTGTTGGCCTGCTCACGGCCTTCCTCGCTCCACTGGCTTACGCAGACGTGGCGAGCCCATCGTCACAGCACCAGCCCGCCCAGCAATCCCAGCCGCACGCCGGCACCCTGCATACGATTGCTTCGTCGGGTGCGGTACCGCAGGTCAATCCCAGGGCCCACGGCAAGACGCGCGCTGAAGTCCGTCAGGAACTGATTCAGGCGCAGCGGGATGGCCTCATCCCCACGAACGACACGGACTATCCGCCGAGCAAACGCACGATCGAACGCAATAAGGCGCGTTTTGCCGGGCTCGAGCGCCACTACGAGTAATCAGTAAGCCTGCTTGTTCTCACCTCGCAGCACCCTGCGTGCAAGCGCCTCATCGTTCAATCGGGAAGCGCATCGGGCAAAGCACGCCTATCTCTCAGCCAACCGGAGTCAACCATGAAATCGATCACCACGCTCATCCTCGCCTCGGCGCTCCTCCTTTCCTCGGCTGTTCAAGCCCAAGGTCTGACACGTGCCGAAGTGAAGCAGCAACTCATCGAAGCGCAAGCCAACGGGCTCGCCTACATTACGGACACGTCCTATCCGGCGATTCATCCGAGCTTTGAACACAAGGTCAAAGCGCAAGCGACGCCGAATGGCTATGGTGGGGTGCCTGACGGATCGCAGCAATCCGGCGTGGCGCCGCACGGACATCCGATGCCGCACGGCAACCCGCACTGCGTTGGGCCGGTTAGTTTCTGCAACATCTATGCAGGGTCATAAATGCGGGATCATCAGCACGGCGGCAATGGCCGCATGCGCGGGCCATGCCGTGCTCATCCGAGGTTGCACGACTCCACTCGCCGTACCGTCGCACTGGCCGGCCGGCTGGCGGGCCGATTGAAGCTCAGCACGAAGGCAGTGCGCACGCCGGGCTCGCTCGTCACACTGCACGCGCCGTCGTGTTCGTCCATGATCGAGCTGACGATCGCGAGTCCGAGCCCCGCACCCAACGCCGATTCATAGCGCGCCGGATCGACCCGATAGAAGCGATCGAAAATACGCCCGAGGTGCTCAGCACCGATGCCCGGTCCAGCATCAATGACGGCGACCCTCGATACCGCATCGCGCTCCGTGCACTCCACGACGACTTCGCTGCCCGCCGGCGCATGGGCAACCGCGTTCGATAGCAGGTTGCTCAGCGCACGCTGCACAAGCAATTGATTGCCATCGAAACGCGCCTCGCCTGTCACGCGGATCCCGACGCCTTTGTCGCTGGCGAGCGTTTCATAGTAGCCGGCAACCTGCTCCGCCTCCTCACGTGCATCGATCCTCTTGAAGTTCACTCGATGCATGCGGTTTTCCGAACGAGCGAGGAACAGCATGTCATCGATCATTCTCGATAGACGCTGGGTTTCATCAATGCCTGATTCGATGACCGAACGGTATTCGTCTGCTTGCCGCGGCTTGGACAACGCCACCTGCGATTCCGCGAGCATGTTTGTCAGAGGCGTACGCATGTCGTGCGCGAGATCGGAGGAAAAGCGCGACAGGCGATCGAAGGATTCATCCAGACGTTGCAGCATCCGGTTGAACGCCTGGTTCAGCGCACGCATCTCGCCGGACATGGCGATGTCCGGTAACGGTTGAGTCAGTTTGCTGCCCGACACCTGATCGGCCCGCTCGGCGAGCAACTTCAAGGGCCGCAGGCCCAGTTTCGCGAGCGAATACGCCACCAGCGCGGAAATCACGGTGCCTAGCAGCGTCACCAGCATGACGTTGACCGAATAGGTGCGAAGCAAGCCATTCTGCCGGCTGTCGTTGTACTGGACCACGACGCGAACCGAGGTACCGTCTGAACTCGCGCCGCCTAGCGGTACCGTCTCGCTCACGTAGCGATACTCCCCATAGGTCCGGTCAAAGGCCTTGGGGCGCCCGCTGCCGGAATCAACGAGAATGCCGTCGCGCAGCCGGAAGCCTGCCGAGCGGACGAGTTCGCGCCCGTCCCTGGCATAGATAGCCATTTCGATGTTTTCGTGCGCGTGGAACGGGTCGAACCACGCGGGGCCATGGCTCGCCACACCCGCGTCGCTGCGCTCTGTGACGAGGCGCGAGCGCGTAGCGGCCAGCGTCGTGTAAATCTCCTGCGCAGCGTCGGCCCGGACGTTCTGTTTGAGCGCCGCGTATAGGCACAGTCCGTTAACCGCGAGCAGGATCGAACTGGCGAGCGCGAACAGAATGGTCAGCCGAACGCTCAGCGTACGCGGCAAAAGTCGATGAGTCAGGCGGCGCAATCGCGTACCTCCAGCACGTAACCCATGCCTCGAACCGTGTGAATCAGCTTGGTCGGATACATCTCGTCGATCTTTGCACGAACCCGTCTGACGGCGGAATCAACAACGTTAGTGTCGCTACTGAAGTTGATGTCCCAGACCTGCGAGGCGATGGTGGAGCGCGGCAAGACTTCGCCTTCGCGCCGCATGAGCAGCCATAGCAGCGTGAATTCCTTGGCGGTCAGAAGGATCGTGTCGCCCTGGCGCGTCGCCTTGCGCCGTGTGAGGTCGAGTTCAAGATCCGCCACCTGCAGAACCGACGGATCGCGGCCCTTCCCCCTGCGCAGGATCGTGCGAATGCGCGCGAGCAACTCCACGAAATCGAAGGGCTTGACCACGTAATCGTCGGCGCCCATCTCGAGGCCTTTGACCTTGTCGCTGGTATCGTCGCGGGCCGTCAGCAGCAGCACCGGGGTCATGTGTGTGCGCCTCAACGACGACAGTACCGACCACCCGTCGAGACCGGGCAGCATGACATCGAGCACAACAAGGTCATACGCCTCGGTTGTCGCCTGATGAAGTCCGGTCACGCCGTCGCGCACCCAGTCGGTAACAAAACCCGCTTCATTGAGGCCTTTTTGCAGATATACCCCCGTTTTTTCCTCGTCTTCAACAATCAGAATTCTCATCTCAACTCTTTCCATTAAAACGCGCTACACAGCGCGCGCGCACATGACGCATTTGTCATTTGGCGGTCATGCATGCGCACTGGCTCATCGCTAGATTAGGTCACTGAAGTGCCGATGCAGGCTGCTGCATTAGTGGATGCATCGTCTCAAATCGAGCGTGTCGTTCTGCGGGCCAGCGAAACGACGAAAGCTAAATGTAATAATAAAGCCACTGCAACAGACATCAATCTGAGCGCGCAGTTCCGCAGAAACGAACAAACCCTCTACTGGAGCACCGAATGAACCGAACGAAACGCATGCTGCTGGAAAACATCGCATGGGCCGCCGAATCGGCACAGAGCGACCCCGCATTCTTCGACGGCCTCGCACTCGGGCAGAGTCCGAAAGCCCTCTGGATCGGCTGTTCGGACAGTCGTGTACCGGCGGAGATCGTCACGAATTGCTCGCCCGGCGACCTGTTCGTTCATCGCAACATCGCCAACCTTTTTTCGAGTACCGACGACAACGTCATGAGCGTGCTCGAGTACGCGGTTCAGGTCCTGAAGGTGCAAGACATCATCGTCTGCGGGCACTACGGATGTGGCGGCGTCAAGGCAGCGCTGCTCCCCATCCCGTCTGATCTGCCGCATGTCGCGAGGCGTATTGCGCCGCTATGCGCGCTCGCTGGCGTACACAGCGCGGAGCTGAAACAGTGCGGCACCGGCGATGAGCAGGTCAACCGCCTGGCCGAGCTGAATGTGATGGAACAGGTCCGGGCAATCCGCGCGACCTCGATCGTGCGCAACGCGGCGCATGCACCCTCCGTGCATGGCTGGATTTTCGGGCTGCACGATGGCCGCATCAAAGTGTTGATGGCGGGCGACCTTCCTTCGCGGCACAACGAATCGAGCCGCCGCATGGTTTCGGTACGCGAGTATCTGGTCACCGCAGGGACAATGGCCCACTGACCGGCGCTGTTCTGAGCGCCTCGTCAGCAAGATCTTTTAGTCCCTGTAAAGAATAGTCTGGAATCCAAAGCATATGACTCTACGTGAACAGTTTGCATCGTTCCCGCGCGACATGTTTGCCGGCACCGTCGTCTTTCTCGTTGCCTTGCCGTTGTGCCTCGGCATCGCCAACGCATCCGGCGTGGAACCGTTCGCCGGTCTTCTTTCCGGCATCATCGGCGGGCTCGTCGTGGCCCTGCTGAGCGGCTCACATCTCAGCGTCAGCGGCCCTGCCGCCGGGCTGGTGGTGATCGTCGTCGACGGCATCGCGAAGCTCGGCAGCTTCCCTTCGTTCCTGATGGCGGTCCTGCTCGCGGGCGCCATCCAGTTCGGCTTCGGCATGCTCAAGGCCGGGCGCTTCGCCGCCTACGTGCCTTCTTCGGTCATCAAGGGCATGCTGGCGGCAATCGGCCTGCTGTTGATCATCAAGCAGGTGCCGCTCGCGGCGGGCTTCGCCAACGGCAGCGCGAGCGCCGCGAATGCCGCCGCCGGCACTATCGACACGCCGTTCGGCGCGATGTCGCTGGCCGCATGCGCGGTCGCGATTCTGTCGATCGCGATTCTCGCGAGCTGGGAAACCCGAGCCATGCGCCGCTTCGCGCTGGTGCGCTTCGTGCCCGCGCCGCTCGCGGTTGTCGTACTCGGCATCGGCGTCACGTTGTTGCTGGACTTCACCGCGCCCGGCTTCGCGCCGCCGGCCGGACACCGCGTGTCCTTGCCTTCGCTGGCTTCGTTTGCGGCGCTGGACAAAGCGTTCGGCTGGCCCGAATTGACACACTTGATGAACCCGGACGTCTGGCGCCTGGCAATGACCATCGCCATTGTCGCGAGCCTGGAAACGCTGCTCAGTCTCGAGGCCGTCGAACAGATCGATCCGAAGAAACGCGTCGCACAGCCGGATCGCGAGCTTAAGGCACAGGGTATCGGCAACATGGTGGCGGGCGCGATCGGCGCGCTGCCCATCACCTCCGTGATCGTGCGCAGTTCAGCCAATGTTCACGCGGGTGCGCAGAGCCGCTGGTCGGCGGTCGTGCACGGCGTGCTGCTGCTCGTGAGCGTTTTTGCGTTGACCGCCGTGATCAACCTGATACCGCTCGCCTGTCTCGCTGCCATCCTGATCTTCACCGGATTGAAACTCGCCAAGCCGTCGATGTTCGCGGATATCGCCAAGCAGGGAATCGCGCGTTTCGCTCCGTTTATCGTCACGATTGCAGGCGTGCTGTTGACTGACTTGCTGATCGGCATCGTACTGGGCATCGTGTGCAGCGTCGCACTGGCCATTCATGCCAACATGCAGCGGCCGATCACGATGGCGCGGCACGACGATCACTTCCTGCTGTCATTCCGCAAAGACGTGTCGTTTCTCGCGAAGGTCAGTCTGAAGGCGCATTTGAAGTCGGTTCCCGATCACGCCACAGTGGTCGTGGACGGCAGCCGCGCGGATTTTATCGACCCCGATGTGCGCGAACTGATCGATGAATTCGTGAATGACGCTCCCGCGCGCGGCATTCATGTGGAATGCCGGCAACTTGAGCCCGTCGCTCAGGAAAGGGGCAGGCCGTCGGGATTGCGGATGTTCCTGCGCCCGAGGTAAGCGGGACGACGCACAGGACCTGAGCCCCATCGAACCCGGCCGCGCAGTTTGCCGAGTTGTTTTCGCGTTGCTCTACACGAAAACGGCCAATCTTTCGATTGGCCGTTTTCGTTTCGGCATCAAACCGTTAACGCGGGACTGTCCCTACGCTCCGGCATCACACCAGGTCAAAGCGATCGAGGTTCATCACCTTGTTCCACGCCGCGACAAAGTCGTGAACGAACTTCTCGCCGGCATCCGCGCTTCCATAGACCTCGGACAGCGCCCGCAACTGCGAGTTTGAACCGAAGACAAGATCGACACGCGAGCCGGTCCACTTGAGTGCGCCGGTCGCCCGATCGCGCCCTTCGAACAGGTCTTTCGAGTTCGGCACCGTCTTCCACTCCGTACCCATGTCGAGCAGGTTCACGAAGAAGTCGTTGGTCAGCGCTTCTGGCCGAGCAGTGAAGACACCCTGCTGGGTCTGTCCGACGTTCGTGTTCAGCACGCGCAGGCCGCCGACGAGCACCGTCATCTCCGGCGCGCTCAGCGTCAGCAATTGCGCCCTGTCGACCAGCAACGCCTCGGCCGGTGCCGAGTACTCACCCTTCAGGTAGTTGCGGAAACCGTCCGCGATCGGTTCGAGCGCTTCGAACGTGCCCGCATCGGTTTGCGCTTGCGACGCATCCATGCGCCCCGGCGTGAACGGAACCTTCGCGTTGTGACCGGCATTTTTCGCCGCCTGCTCGACGCCCGCACAACCGGCCAGCACGATCAGGTCGGCGAGCGACACCTTCTTGCCGCCGGACTGCGCGCCGTTGAACTCGCCCTGGATACGCTCGAGCGTTGCCAGCACGTTCGCCAGCTGCGCCGGCTGATTGGCCGCCCAATCCTTCTGTGGCGCGAGACGAATGCGCGCGCCGTTCGCGCCGCCCCGCTTGTCGGAGCCGCGGAAGGTGGACGCCGACGCCCATGCGGTCGACACCAGTTGCGACACGGCCAGCCCGGACGCGAGGACCTTGCCCTTGAGCGCGGCGACGTCCTGCTCGTCGATCAAGGGATGATCGACTGTCGGGATCGGATCCTGCCAGAGCAGCTCTTCCGCCGGCACGTCCGGGCCGAGATAACGTACGCGCGGACCCATGTCACGGTGAGTCAGCTTGAACCATGCGCGGGCAAACGCATCGGCGAGCTGATCAGGATTCTCGAAGAAGCGCCGCGAGATTTTTTCGTACACCGGGTCGAATCGCAGCGACAGGTCGGTCGTCAGCATCGACGGCGAGCGGCGCTTCGACGGGTCCCGCGGGTCCGGCATCGCGCCCGCGCCCGCGTCGCCTTTCGGCTTCCATTGATGCGCGCCGGCCGGGCTCTTCGTCAGCTCCCATTCGAAACCGAACAGGTTTTCGAAGAAGTGATTGCTCCACTTCGTCGGCGTCTGGCTCCAGATGACTTCCAGGCCGCTCGAGATCGTGTCGTCGCCGTTGCCCGTGCCGTAGCTGCTCTTCCAGCCGAGGCCCTGCTCCTCGAGGCCGACCGCCTCCGGCTCGCGGCCGACATGGCTTGCCGGAGCCGCGCCGTGCGTCTTGCCGAGCGTGTGACCACCGGCGATGAGCGCCACCGTCTCTTCATCGTCCATGGCCATGCGCGCAAAGGTCTCGCGGATGTCCCTGGCGGCGGCGAGCGGATCGGGGTTGCCTCCCGGGCCTTCCGGATTGACGTAAATCAGCCCCATCTGAACCGCCGAGAGCGGATTCTCGAGCTCCCGATCGCCTACATAGCGTTTGTCATCGCCCAGCCACGTGGTTTCCGCACCCCAGTCGACGCCGTCCGGCTCCCACGCGTCCACACGGCCGCCGCCGAAACCGAAGGTCTTGAGTCCCATCGACTCCAGCGCGACCGTGCCCGTCAGGATAATGAGGTCGGCCCACGAAATTTTCCGACCGTATTTCTGCTTGATCGGCCAGATCAGCCGGCGCGCCTTGTCGAGGTTGACGTTGTCGGGCCAACTGTTGAGCGGCGCGAAGCGTTGCTGGCCGGAACCGGCGCCGCCGCGGCCGTCGCCGATGCGGTACGTGCCTGCGCTGTGCCAGGCCATCCGGATGAACAGCCCGCCGTAGTGGCCGAAGTCCGCCGGCCACCAGGGCTGCGAGTCGGTCATCAAGGCCACCAGATCCTTCTTCACGGCCGCGAAATCAAGACTCTTGAATGCTTCGGCGTAGTTGAAGTCCCCCTCCATCGGGCTCGCCAGGGACGACCGTTGATGCAGGACGTTCAGGTTAAGCTGATTCGGCCACCACTCGCGGTTCGACGTGCCTTCGCCAGCGGGGTGTATGAACGGACACTTCGTTTCTGTCGACATGCGTTTTCTCTCCTTGGGGATGGATCGTGTGCACTCAACGACTCGGCTCACTTTGGAGTTCGGAGCATCGCACAGAATGCGATTAACTGCGCGCTCGATGCGCACTCAACTGCGCGATCAATTGCGCGCCGCCCGCACAGTAGTGCTACAACATCCCGTTAGAGACGCGCGTCACGCCGAGCGCCCTCACCGCTTCGGCATCAAGTCCTATGCTCGATGAATTCCGTTATAAAGTCGTACCCAGTTGTTCAACACCACCACGGAGGCAACATGGCACCTGAGCGCATCATGTTTATCCGGCACGCGGAGAAGCCAGACGCCAGCGAGGGTACCGGCATCGAAGCGGACGGTAAGGCCGACGACGAAAGCCTCGCGGTTCGCGGCTGGCAGCGTGCCGGCGCGTTGGCGCGCTTCTTCTGTCCGATTGACGAGAAGCATGCCGAGCGACTGACGCCGGCCACCGTGTTCGCGGCGGGGAACGGTCCAGCCAGCAAGAGCAAGCGATCGATGCAAACCGTTACGCCGCTCGTTGCGCTGCTGCAAGCCACATCGCAGGTGAAGTACATCACGGCGTACCTGAAGGACGACGGCGCCGCACTCATGACGGACGTGCTGACCCAATCCGGCATCGTGCTGATTGCATGGGAGCACAAGGTGCTGCCGCCACTAATCGGACACGTGCCTGGCGCGCCCGCGGTTCCTGCAACGTGGCCGGAGAACCGCTTCGATGTGGTCTGGATCCTCGATCGCAAGGCGGATGGATGGACATTCTCGCAACGCCCGCAATTGCTACTCGCCGGCGATATCGCCGAGCCGATCAGCTAGACCTTTGCGGTAGCAGCGAGCCCAGCCGACGGATGCGAGCGGTCCATGCCGCGTTCCGGCAGGGCTGCTTCAGTCCGTGGCGCCACGCGGCTTCACCGTCCCGCTCTCGATTAACTCGCGCATTGCGTCATCCACGGTCTCCAGCAGCACGAAGCGCAACTGCCTGCGCGCATCGGCGGGGAGGTCCTCGAGATCCGGCGCGTTGCGTGCGGGCAGCAGTACTGTCCCGATGCCGGCGCGCAACGCGGCCAGCACCTTTTCCTTGATGCCGCCCACCGGCAGAACAAGGCCCCGCAGGCTGATCTCGCCCGTCACGGCGCAATCGCTGCGCACGGCTTGCCCCTTTAGCAGCGATACGATCGCAATGAACATGGCCACGCCGGCACTGGGGCCGTCCTTGGGGACCGCGCCGGCCGGCACGTGGACATGAATGTCGCGCTTTTCGAAGCTCGAACAGTCGATGTTCAGCGCCTCGCAGCGCGACTTGACCAAGGTCAGCGCGGCCTGGACGCTTTCCTTCATCACGTTGCCCAACTGCCCGGTTAGCACCAGCCTGCCTCCGCCCGGCGTGCTGCTGGCCTCGATGAAAAGCAGTTCGCCGCCAACGGGTGTCCATGCCAGTCCGGTCACCACACCCGGCAAACTGGTGCGCATGGCCACTTCGCTCTCGAAGCGGTGATGCCCCAGTATCGACGGCAGGCGATCGGGCTCGATTCGCTCATGCGTCGCCGGATCCTCGGCCACGCGCAACGCGACATACCGGAATACCGCGCCGATCTGCCGCTCCAGGCTGCGCACACCGGCTTCCCGCGTGTAGTCGCGGATGATGGACCGCAGCGCCTCGTCGCTCAGCTCGCATTGTGCGGGCGTCAGGCCGCACGCCTCCAACTGGCGTGGCACCAGGAAACGCCGGGCGATCTCGAACTTCTCAGCCTCGGTGTAGCCCGGCAGCTCCAAGACCTCCATGCGATCCATCAAAGGCCCGGGAATGCCTTCGGGCTGGTTCGCGGTGGCAACGAATACAACGGCGGACAGGTCGAACGGCACCCCAAGGTAGTTGTCGCGGAAGGAGGCATTCTGTTCGGGGTCCAGGACCTCGAGCATCGCTGCGGCCGGGTCACCATGTACGCCGTGCCCGAGCTTGTCGAGTTCGTCCAGCAACATGACACAATTGCGCGCGCCCGCTTTGCGAATGGCCTGGACGATATTGCCCGGCATCGCGCCGATGTAGGTACGCCGATGGCCGCGGATTTCGGATTCGTCATGCACGCCGCCCAGGCTAACGCGCACAAACGGCCGCTCCAGCGCTCGGGCGATGCTCTGGCCGAGCGATGTCTTGCCCACCCCAGGTGGGCCGATAAAGCAAAGAATGGGCGCCTTGCCGCTCGGATTGAGCTTTCTGACACCCAGATACTCGAGGATGCGGCGCTTGACCTTTTCCAGGCCGAAGTGCGCCTCATCGAGAATCTCCCGCGCCCTAGCGATGTCGATGGGCGCTTCCGCCGGCAGTGCCCAAGGCAGTTCGGTCAGCCATTCGAGGTAGCTCACGCTGATGGCGTATTCGGAGGACGCCTCAGGCATCCGCTCCAGTCGGGCGAGTTCCTTGCGAGCATGCACTTCGACTTCCGGCGGCATATGGGCGGCTTCAATCGCGTCAGCCAGCTTACGGGCTTCTTCCCGGCTTTCGACGTTCTCACCGAGCTCTTGCTGGATGGTCCTGAGCTGCTCGCGCAGCATCATCTCGCGTTGACGCTGGTCGATCCGGCCGCGCGTCTGCTCGCCGATTTCCTGCGACAGGCGCAGGACTTCGATTCGCCCGGCGACAGCGTCGAGCACCTTGTCGAGCCGCTTGCAGAGATCGAGCGTTTCCAGGATCTCCTGCTTGCGCGCCGGCGGGATGTCGAGCAGACCGGCCACGGTGTCGGCCAGCAACCCGGGCGGCTCGATCGCGTCCAATGCCCTGATCAGGTCACCCCCGGCATTGGGCAGCAGCCCGATCATTTCCCCCGCGCGTTGCTTGAGAACCAGCACGCGCGCGTCGATGGCGGAGTCCCTGTGCGTGGGGTCGGGTAGCAGCTCCACCTGAGCGGCGCGGAACCCGAGGCCGGGCACCGGCGCGATCAGGCGAAAGCGCTCCACGCCCTGGCATATCAGGTGATGCGCGCCGTCCTCCGGACTGGTCACATAGCGCAGCACGTTGGCCACGGTGCCAATGGTATTGAGGCCATCGAAGGACGGATCCTGCACCTGCGGATCGCGTTGCAGCACGATGCCCAAGGGCTGCTGGCGCATGACGGCCGCCTGCACATCCTCCTTGGTCTGCCCATGCCCCGCCGTAAGCGGTAACACCATGCCCGGAAACAGCACGGCATTGCGGACCGGCAGCAGAATCAGACTGTCTTTGGGGAGTGCCGGCATGGGGGCGGGCCCCCGGCTCGCCGGGGTGGCCTCAGGGACTTCAGGGGCCTCGGGGGCCTCGCTATCGCTGTCCGTGCTCATCTCCGCTCCTCGATTCGCCGGCGCTCGCCGGCTCAATCCAGCCTTTCGAAGTCCAGCACCAGGCAACCGTCCTGAGAGTCGCGTTGTGCCAGCCGGTAGCGCCCGGCCGGAAGCCGGATGTGCCGCTCGAAGCGTCCATAGGGAATTTCCAGGCAATGGACCGCGCCCCCGGCGAAAGCGCGCGGCAATTCCCGCTCGGCTGTTACGACCAGCATCGCGCCTTCGAGGTCCAGGCTGACGCGCTCAGGAGGCACGCCAGGCAGCGCCACCACAATCGCCAGCCGGCCCTCATGCTCGAACACCTCGATGGGCGGCTCCCATACTGGCGCGCGCGCGTGCTGACCCGCTAAGCGGAAGAACTGGCGATGCAAGCGCTCGGCGCGCTCGAGCGCATCGACGGCGGCGTCCCACATCGTGGCATGACGGGTGGTGCTCATGGCGGCTCCCTGCCTGTTCTGTCAGCCCAGCACGGGCTGTTCATTCATCAAAGGCCACCGGTGCACGCCTGTCAAGTCAGTGCAGGCAATAGACCTGCGCCGCACGCTCGCACCGTCCTGCTGCCCCTTGCCGAAGCAGCCGCCGATGCTGTTACGAAGCCTTGCCGCCGCATCATTGATATCTGGCAACCTGGCTTCCAGATGACAGTACTATTGAGCACGCGCTCGCCCGTTTTACTGCACCTCTGTTCCGTACGCCGCAACGGCATGTTGCGGGATTCAATATTCCAAAACGACATGGATGAATCGACAAGTGCGGGGAATGTTCTATCCACAGGAGAATGAGCATGGCTAACATTGACCTGGCCGAAGTTGCAGAACTTCAACGTAAGTCTGCAAACGCCTATGCATTAGCTAGGAATGCATATGAATTGGCGAAAACGGCGGCAGACCTTCATTCCGCAGCAATCGAGCAACAAACTGCTGCCCTTGCGTATCGAAGTGCCGTATCCGCCCGCGAAATCGTCATTGGCATCTGAGACCTGGTACCTGGTCGGGCGTGCTATCAATAGCTCAGACGTCGCCTCGAACGTTGCGATGAAGTATCCCGCTGCTAGCCAGGCCAGCGTTATTCATTTGTCGCTTCTTTGGCCTTGGACAGTGCCTCGACCAGCTTCAACTCATCGTCAAGTGAAAGATTGGTGTAGAGCACAGTCCCGCCCAGTTTCGCCAGGTCGGCTTCCACTTTATCCAGCGTCACATCCTTAAGCAGCGCAAATACGGCGGCCGCGCCTGGCTGAATTTTTTGCTCCAGCGACTTCACAAAATTGTCACTGACACCGTATTCACTCAATTTGCCTGCCAATGCCCCGGATGCCGATCCCACTGCGGCGCCCAGCAACGGATTGAGAAATAGCCAACCAATCAGGCTGCCCCAGAAGGCCCCCCGCAATGCACCTGCCGCAGTCGGGTTGACCGTCTGATGGAGTTTTACTTTGCCGTCGGCCGTGCGCTCAACGATGACGGCATCACGCAGTTGCAAAAGGTATTCGCTTTGAAGTGTCTGTAGCTCCTTCAACGCGTCTTCTGCAACCGCCAAGTCCGGATAGGTAATCGCGATCAGTGTAGACATAACGTGTCCTCCAAATGTAAGCGTTGACTGCGTCATTCATACCCATAGGCGCGAAGCCCCGCCTCGTTGTCGGCCCAGCCGCTCTTAACCTTGACGAAGGTCTCGAGATACACGGGGCCGTCGAACAACTTCTCCATATCGATCCGCGCGTCGGTATTGATCTGCTTGAGCTTGGCCCCGTTCTTGCCGATCACGATCGCCTTTTGCGAGTCGCGCTCGACAAGGATCGTCGCGAAGATGCGCTTAAGGCGCCCTTCCTCCTCGAACTTCTCGATCACGACTGTACTGGTGTACGGCAGTTCGTCGCCGGTCCAGCGGAACACCTTCTCACGCAGGATCTCGGCGGCGAGGAACCGTGAACTGCGGTCGGTCAGGTCATCTTCGCCATAGATCGGATCGCCCTCCGGCAGATAGGGCTTGATCGTGTCCAGCAGGCGCGCGACGTCTTCCGGATTCGTGGCCGACAGCGGCACCATCTCGACGAATTCGCGCAATTGGCTCAGTTGTTGCATGAACGGGAACAGCGTCGCCTTGTCGCTGACGCAGTCGAGTTTGTTCGCGATCAGCAGCGTGGGCATGCCGGGCGGGATCAGGTCAAGCACCTTCTGATCGTCCGGCCCAAAGCGGCCGGCCTCGATCACGAACAGGATCACGTCGACCGACGTCAGCGTCGACGTGACCGCGCGGTTCAGCGAACGGTTCAGCGCGGCGGCGTGGCGGGTCTGGAAACCTGGCGTATCGACAAAGATGAATTGCGCGTCTTTGGTCGTATTAATGCCGGTGATGCGGTGGCGGGTTGTCTGTGCCTTGCGCGACGTGATGCTGATCTTCTGGCCGACGAGCGCATTCATCAAGGTCGACTTGCCGACGTTCGGGCGGCCGACGATGGCGATCGTTCCGCAACGGAAACCAGGAGGAGAAGAAGTGACGGCCGGATCGTTCATAGTGTGCATCCCGATGATGACAACGAGCCCCGACAACGACCTGAGAAGTTAATATTGGGTCAGTTGATTATAGACAGCCAGGTCGCGTTCGATAGAGGTCGGCATGTCGATATGCTTACCAATAAGACCGATAGTTAATATCGTCTTATCCGCTGTTGATGTAAGCGGCTAGTCACGCCGAGAATGTCACACAGCTAGCTTTCCGTTATGCGGCCCCGTTCGTTTCATCGACCCCATGCCCGCCCTTTCTCTGTCTCCCGCTGAGCGCTCCGCGCTGCGCGCCCAGGCGCAAGCGCTTAAGCCTGTCGTGCTAGTCGGCGCCGAAGGACTGACTGATGCGGTGCTCGCCGAGATCGACGTACACCTCGCCGCACACAGCCTGATCAAGATCCGCGTATCGAGCGACGAACGCGACGCGCGCGACGCAATCTGCGAGCAGATTTGCGATTGTCTCGGTGCCGCACCGGTCCAGCATATCGGTAAGCTGCTCGTCATCTGGAAGCCCGCAGCGGCCCAGCCCCATTCCGTGCGCAGCATGTCAGGCGTTGCCGGAGACGTCGGCACAGTGAAGAAAGGTGCACCGCGCATCGTCAAGGTCGTCAAGCGGTCGCCCCATGCACCGGCAGTACGCCGCTCGAAGCTGCGGAAACTCGTGGTCCGCGGCAACGAGCGCGTGACCGCGGGCGGCAATGTCAAACGCGCGAAGAAACGCCAGACGAGCGCGAAGCGCCAGAATCAGGGCCATCAATAATCCCGTCGCTCCGCGCGCATTGCATGGGTACTGCCTTTGCGGCAGTATGCATGAGTGATGCCAGCGAGCTTCATCTGACAGGTTGCCTGTGACGCAGGGATTTCTTCATGGGAGGGACTTTACGATGGCCCAACAACTGATCGTCGCGGTTTTTAGCAACGTGGCTGACGCGGAGAAAGCTGGCATGGATTTTCGGAATCTCGAAGAAAAGGATGCGAGCTTTAAGGTCGAAAGCGGTGTGATGATTCAAAAGGACCCGGCTGGAAAAGTGACCTTGCTCGGTACAAAGACACAACCATTTTGGGGTGTTGTAATCGGTGCCATAACGGGCGGCCTGATTGGTATGCTCGGTGGGCCATCCGGCGCGATACTCGGCTTCACGATCGGGGCAAGTACAGGGCTAGCTGGCGTTGCACTCATCGATATACTCGATCATGAGTTCGTCGATTCCATCAGCGGTGATTTTGCGCCGGGATGTGTTGCCATCATCCTCGAGGCTGCCGAAGCAACGCCCGATGCGGTTGACAAGATCGTTGCAGCGCATCGTGGAACGGACTACCGCAAGCCACTTGGGGCATAAAAACAGGGCGTCGGTTTCGATCGCTGATCTCGAACCATTTTACGGTTCAAGCCGGAATCGCCTGAACGCCGTGCGAGGGCTATGGCTGGAGCGCCAACCCGTGGGTTTGCGTGATCGAGTATAGGAGGGGTGACTGATGTCAGCCCTCCCAGGTGAGGTTTGCGTTTCGCGTTAAGGAAGGAAGAGGTCGATAGTTAGGGGTACCGGATCGCCCTTCAAACCACTTCGAATCGCAAGTGCGGCCTTCTCGTAGATCACCTCGCGGTGCCGCTCGAACTCCTTCAGCAAGTCGGTTCTATGGCCTTCCGGCTGCGACAATTCTTTAAGCACTTCCCTGCTCACAATGCAGAAGTGATGGACACTGTCGACTCTGATGCCGAACTTAACGGCCTCGCCGTCATTTGCGACACTAATGCCTTCGATGTTGTCAGCCATCGTCGCCTCCGTTGTGAGCTTTCGAAGCATCCTAGCATGTTATATCTAACCGGCGGTGGCTCTTCCGCCTACGCGCGACGGTGTCGACGAGAAATATTCGGAATCCTACCCAATCAATTTACTTCCACTCCCCCCCAAAGGACGTTGTCCTTGTTCTGCGCAACCAGAATCGTACGTCGGTTACCCATCCAGTTTCCGGCAAAGGCGCTACGCATGGCCAGAAGGTCTGCAGGTTGGGGCGTTCGACATCGTTGTCACGTCATTGCCGCCCTGCAGGACAAAAGAGACCCGGGCCCACGCCAAACACGATCGTCTCGAAATTCGCAACAGTGTATAGCCAGATTAGGTATTTACCCCAATCTCCGCAAAACCTAAACTACCGCCACTTGCAACAAACACATGGGTTTGTTGCTCATATCAAAATAATCGCTGGAGGTAGTCATCATGAAGTCGATCATCAAGGCCTTTGCCATCGCCGCCCTCGTCGCCGCTCCGCTCGCTTCCTTTGCGCAGTCGAGCCAGCCCGTGACGCGCGCGCAAGTCCGCGAAGAACTCGCCCAGCTTGAAAAAGCAGGCTACAACCCGAACGACTGGCTGAACTACCCGGCAAACATTCAGCGCGCTGAAGCCATCGTCGCACAACAGAACAGCAACAACACGGCTTACGGCGCCGACACCAGCAGCACGTCGCAATCGGGCAAGTAGGAATTCGGCCGACTCGCCCGGCATCTTGAAACAGGCCGGTATCTCGTATGAGAGCCGGCTTGTGCTATTGCAGTTGATACCTCCGTCACCGGCGTCCCGGTGACTTCGCCCGGGCCAGATGGCTTGGGCGTTTTTTGTCCGGCGCGGGGTGTGCTTGCGCCAGTAGCGGGAATCTTTCGCGCCTATCAAGCAGCCCAGTGCCCCGAGCGGTCGGATTTCACGCGGGCATTCCGGTCGATTATTCGACTGCGTACGCGGAGCCCGTGCGTCTGCCGCTGAAAAATTCTACGACCTCACACCATAAGCAGTACTTCCAATTCCGATCTCGCTCGATCCCTGGTTCTTACCGCGACACAACCCGCCAGCTTCATACCAATTCACGTTCAATAATTCAAACGGCCTTGCGCAGGAAGCCCTGATTACCCCCATTACGGTTAGGTGCGAAGCCGTTGGCCTGCAGGGTCTCTTCCGCCGTGTCGTAAAACACGCCGATCTTGCTGATTTCGCGCGCCTGCTGGGCGGTGGCCACCTCGCGGCCAAACTCGCGCGAGATACGCACCAACTGCTCGATCTGCTCGACCGTGCTCATCTTCTTCGTGCGCGTCTGGTTCCAGAGGCAATCCTCGGTGCCGCAGCGCACATGCAAGCCCAGCGCAATACCCATCATGTTGACCGGCAGCACGTTGCGCACGGAACTCTCCACCGTCAGCACCGCGCCGTCCGGCGTGGCGCGCACGAAGTTGGCGAGGTTGTAGATATTCGGTGCGTCCATGCCGCCGCTGATCGCCACCCAGTTCATGACCAGTGGGCCCTTATAGACGCCGCGCCGAATCAGCCGCTCAACCGACTCGAAGCTGTTGATGTTGTAGCACTGGAAGGCACTCTGGATGCCGGCTTCGCTCAGGCGGCGGATATGCTCCTCGGCCCAGCCGGGCTGCGCCGGCACCGTCATCTCCTTGTAGGCGTTGTAGATCGCGGGAATTTCCCTTGATGTGCCCTTGAAATCCGCCAGCTCCGCATGTTCGGTGACGTTCATCTGCGACGTGTTGATCGTCACCGTCACCTGGTCGGGCTTAGGATCGAGCTCGGCCAGCATGTGACGCGTGTCGTCGCTCAGCCACTTGGCCGCGGCACCTTCGGTCTCCGGTGCGAAGCTGATCGAGCCGCCCACCTGGATGATCATCTCGGGTACGCGGGCACGCACGCCGGCAATCAGCTCGTTGAACTTCGACAGGCGCTTGCTTCCTTTGCCGTCGAGTTCGCGCACGTGCAGGTGCAGCACCGTGGCGCCGGCGTTGTAGCAATCCACGGCCTTCTGGATCTGCTCCTCCATCGTGACAGGGATGTCCTCAGGAAAGTCGGAGGGCAGCCATCCTGGGGCATAGGGCGCGGCCGTGATGATCAAGGGTTGCTGGTTTTCAGGGTAAAGGGAACCGTCGAGAAAGTTCATGTCATGTCGCCAAAAGCAGGTTGGGAGTAAGGAAAGAGCGCGGGGACAGTGGCGACGTTGATTCCGTCGCACCGTTGATGGATTGATTATTTCGGTGAGCCAATGACTCCATTTGTTCGAAGCGTATCCTTGACCCCATCCCCGCAACTCAGACCGCAGTGCCGGTGCTCAGGGTGCCGGCGAGGGCTGGCGCCACATCCAGCTTCACATCGGAGATCTGAGCCGCATCCGCGTCATAGCTGCGCATTGCGACGACAAAAAACACCGCGGCCAATATGCTGAACAGAGGAATGACGGTGAGTGCCTGCTGCAAACCCCATTGGTCGGACAGGACACCCGCCAGCAGCGGCCCCACGGCCAGGCCAAGCAGGTTTTGAAACAGGGAAAGTACGGCCGCACCGGTCGAGCGCACGCCTGGGTGAACGACGTCCATGGCAACGCCGGCAACCACCCCCACCGTGCAATTCATGAAAAAACTGCCAAGAACGATCAGCTTGAACTGTGCGTCACCCGTGTATGTGCCGCCAAACGCCAGCACGAAGATCACCGATGTGATCAGGCACAGCGTGGACAGCGCGGGCAGCTTGTTGCGCGGCGTGCGACGTGCGAGGCGTCCCACCACGATGCCCCAGAACGTGCTGCTAACGGCGCCGACCAATACCACCACCGCGGCCGCCTTGGCCGCAGCTTCCGGGGTCATGCCGTGGAAACGGTTCAGGTAGCTGGGCAGCCACGACCAGATGGCCGACACGGTGATCAGTTGAGTCGACGCTCCGGCGCAGAGCCACAGCAGCGTGCGCGTGCGCGCCAATGTGCCAAAGATGTGCTTGAGCGTCCCCCCCAGAGACTGGGTCACCGGGTTCAAGTTTGGCGCCAGTGCCACCGTCTTGTAGTCGCGCACGAGCAGATAGAGCACGGCCAGCACGAGCCCAGGTACACCGACTACACCAAAGGCGGCCTTCCAGCCCCACCTGGCCGCGATCATCCCGCCCAGCACCACGCCCAGCACTGAACCCAGCGATGGAGCCGCGTAGAAGGCGCCGAGCGCGGCGCTGCGCAAGCGCTTGGGAAATAGTGTCGAGATAAGGGCTACGCCAACCGACCCATAGCCGGTTTCACCCACCCCCACCATCGCACGCGCCACAAACAATTGACTGTAATTGGCCGTGAACATGCACGAGATCGTGGCCAGGCTCCAGGTGATCGCCATCACCACGATGCTCTTTACACGGCCCATGCGGTCCGCCACCAAGGCGACCGGCAATCCCCCCACCCCCACTACGATGGAAATGATGGAAACCAGGGAACCCAGCTCTTTGTCACTCAGGTTCCATTCGCTCTTGATGTGGGGAAATAGCGAGACGATCACCTGTCGGTCGATAAAATCGAAAAACATGAGCGCGAAGGTCATCGCAAAGGCGAACCAGGCCTGCCGCCTGCTCGTCAGGTAGTCGTTGTTGCCGGCCTCGGGGTCATCGGGTATCACGTTCACGCTTGTCTCCTGATATTTTTTGAAATGCCGGCCACCGTCCTGACGCCTCGCGCGTTCAGACGGCCTTGCGCAGGAAGCCCCGTTTACCGCCGTTGAGCGTCTTGCCACGTTGCTGGCAGGTTGCGAGAGACACGGGGACTAGTGTGGGTGTGATGGATTTCCCCCGCTTGACATTACATGACAGGGACTTATCATTTTGTGCCAGTCTTCTATTCGGTTTTCCGATGTCGTCACTTGTCCGCGCGGCGAGCTTAACCAACTACAGCGAGGTCGCTCGTGCAGCCGGACTGGACCCGGTACGGATGCTTCTTGACGCGGGGTTAAGTCCGGGCGTATTGCGCGAGCCGGACCTCATGATTCCGGTCGAGCGTGTCGGGCAACTGCTCCAGGCGTCCGCCACCCTGTCAGGCAACGAGAGTTTCGGACTGTGCATGGCCGAGTCGCGCCTCTTGTCCAACCTTGGGGCGGTAGGGTTGCTGATCCGCGACCAGGCGACGCTGCGCGACTCGCTCGACATGCTGATGCGCTATCAGGGCTTGCTCAACAGTGCGCTGTCGCTGGCGGTCGAGGAATGCGGTGAACTGGTCATCATTCGCGAGGTGGTCATTGCCGGCAGTGCGCATCAGCCCACGCGCCAAAGAGTTGAACTGGCACTGGGTGTCATGGTGCAGTTGATACGCCAGCTCCTCAAGACCGACTGGCAGCCGCGGCGCGTATGTTTCGAACATCCGGCGCCGCACGACGCTAGTACACATCAACGTTTTTTTGGGGGTTGCGTCGAGTTCGACTATGACTGCAACTGCATCATCTGCGCGAAGGGCGATCTCGACGCACGCAACCCCTCAGCCGATCCGGCGATGGCGCGCTACGCGCAACAGTTGCTAGACGCGTCTGTCATGTCGCAGCAGGCGACCATGCTTGAGGACGTGCGGCGCACGATCCTGCTGCTCTTGCCCAGTGGACGCTGCAGCGTCGAACAGGTGGCCGGGCACCTCGGCGTGGTATGCCGCACGGTCCAGCGTCGGCTGGCGGAACAGGGGCAGAGCTTTTCGTCGATCGTCAACGACATCCGCAAGGAACTCAGCACGCGTCATGTCATCGAGAGCGATCGTCCGTTGACCGAGGTGGCGACCCTACTCGGTTTTTCCGCACCGAGCGCATTCTCCCGCTGGTATCACACGCAATTCGGTTGCAGCGCCAAGGAGAGCCGGGCCGCGCGCGGCGCAGTGCGCTAGTCGCCTTTAAGCGGCAAGGTACGCCAGGAGCGGAGCGCACGTCATGCTTTCGCTGGCCTCGAAGGCCCGCATGCGCAAGCTCAACGGCAGCCAGGCAGAAGACAAGGCTCACTAACGCGTCGTGCGGCGCGTCCCCTGGCGCTTCGCGAGGCCGCCATATGACAGCGCTTTATCAATGAACCCCCGCACGCAAGGCGAATGCTCGCGAACACGATACGCCACGGCGAGTTCGACCTGATCTTCGAAATCGCTTAAAGGTTTGAACACCACGCCAGGTTGGGCAAAGCCCCGGATGGATTGAGGTACGAGGGCCACGCCGTAGCCCGCCGACGCCATGCTGACCGCAGTCATGAAATCGTTGACCCGATACTCCGGTTGCGCATCGAACCCACCGACGCGGCCGAGTCTGGCGAGATCTTCCGCGAATCCGGCCGCCTCGTTGAACTGCGGTGCAATGAATGACACCCCGCGCAACTGGGAAGCCTTCACGGCTTTCGCGCGCACGAGTGGGCTGTCCGCCGGCAGAGCAATTAGCAGACGTTCGCGCTGAACGACTTGGGCTGCGACCCCGTCGGGATAGTGCGCGCGGGGTCGAATGAAACCGACATCGATGGTCCCGTCCGACAAACGTTCCAGTTGCGTGGGTGTTTCCATCGCCACGACGTGCATGCGGACGTCCGGGCTCACCATCCTGAATGCCCTGAGCGTATCGGGCAGCAGCCCGGTCGTCACGGCCGAGCCGATATAGCCCAGCGCAACGTGACCTGCTTCTCCTCTTGCTGCCAGACGCCCGATGCGGTCAGCGCGCTCCAGTTGTCGCAGTGCGGCCTTAGCTTCGACGAGAAAAACGCTGCCCGCATCGGTCAGCGTGATCGCCGCGCGTTTGTTGCGGTTGAGCAAGCGTACGCCAAGATCGGTTTCAAGCCGCTTGATCTGCTCGCTGAGCACCGACTGTGCGATACCGAGCCGGTCGGCTGAGCGAGCAAAGTGCAAATCTTCGGCCAATGCGACGAATAGTTTGACTTGCCGGCTATCGATCATTTTTAATCTCAATCTACGAATAAAAACGCAGTTTATACGTGTTTAACGAATCACAGATAAGGAGTCAAATAGCCCTACTTTCTTCCCAAGGACACCTTCATGAGCTCCGTCACCGCATTGCCGATGGCCACACCAGTCGATTCGCGACTGAAGTTTTCGATCGAGCGTCATCCCCATCACGAACGTCTGCGTCATATCACGGTGCAACGTGACGCGTTGCAGACATTCTTCTCTTCAGTCAAAGACATCGACCTCCAGAACCTCGAATACGTGCCGTTCATGCGCTTTATGGTTGCGCACGCGCTCGAGCGTGCAGTCGGCGACGGTTTCGCCTCCGCACTTCGGCAACTCGTGCGGGACCGATCCACAGGAGGATTCACGCTGGGCGTAGAGGACGCGAGCGCCGACCCTCGCGACTTCGTCCGTTTTGGAACGGCTGTCGGGTACCTGCTTGGACCGGCGAATCACGACGCCATGTCCGGCACGTACTACGCGCGCTTCCTCGTGAAGGACACGGACGATAGCGACTCCTACCTGCGTCAGGCATACCGCCTGTTCACGCTGCACACAGACGGAACCTTTGTCGACGAGCCGACCGAATGGCTGCTCATGATGAAGTTCGCGGAAGAGAACGCGGTCGGCGGCGAGTCGCGCTTCATGCATATCGACGACTGGAGCGAGCGCGACAGGTTCCTCGACGATCCACTCGGCACCCGGCCGTTTCTCTACAAGGCGCCGGGTTCGAAGAACGTCGATGCGCAGGTCGAACGCCCCGTGTTCTTCCAGAGCGAGTATGGCCTCGCGATGTCGTTCATCGATCAATTCGTTCAGCCCCGTTCATCAGCCGAAGCGGTTTATCTGCACGACTTGTCGGCGTCGATGGAAGCGTCGTCCGCGACGCGCGAAGTCCCGCTTCCCGTGGGCGATCTCGTGGTCCTCAACAACTATTTCTGGCTGCACGGCCGGGCGCCGTTCCAGAAGCATCCGGCGCTTCATCGTGAACTGATGCGCCAACGCGGAGTGTTCGCACAATGACGACCGTCCGGCATCACCGCGGCTATGACGCGGACGTCCTGATCGTGGGCGGTGGCATCGTCGGCGTCTCGACGGCCATGCAACTGATCGAACGGCACCCGGGCCTGAGCGTGCTGCTGCTCGAGAAGGAGGCCTCGCTCGCGACTCATCAGTCCGGGCACAACAGCGGCGTGATTCACGCCGGCGTGTATTACGCACCGGGGAGCCTCAAGGCAGAGTTCTGCAGGCGAGGCGCTGCCGCGACCTATGAATTCGCCCGCCGCCATGACGTGCGGGTTGAGCAATGCGGCAAGCTGATCGTCGCGACCGAAGACGTCGAAATCGAAAGGCTGAATGCGCTCTACGCACGTTGCGAGCAAAACCGGCTCGAACCGCAGAGGCTCGATGAGGCGGCGTTGAGGGAACTCGAGCCGCGCATCGCGGGGCGCGCGGCAATCCGCGTGGCCGCGAGCGGCATCGCGGACTATCCGGCCATGACCACGACGATGGCCCGACTCGCGCAGGAGCAAGGCGCGCAGATTCTGCTGAACCAGCGGGTAGACGCGCTCCACGAAGACGAAAACGGCATTACTGCGGAGACGTCGGAAGATCGCTTCCGGGCAAGGCATGCGATCGTCTGCGCGGGCCTGATGGCGGATCGCCTCGCAAAGATGTGCAAGGTGGATCTCGATTTTCGGATCGTGCCGTTTCGCGGCGAATACTATCGGTTGCCGGCGGCGAAGAACGACATCGTGAAGCACCTGATCTATCCGGTGCCGGATCCCGCGCTGCCTTTTCTCGGCGTGCACCTGACGCGCATGATCGGAGGCTATATCACGGTAGGTCCAAACGCCGTGCTGGCGCTGGCGCGCGAAGGCTATCGCTGGCGCGACGCAAGTGTGAAGGATCTCGCCGGCATGGCCGCGTTCCCGGGCTTCTGGAAGATGCTCGGCAAGCATGGCGCATCGGGACTCATCGAGATGCGCAACTCGCTGTGGAAACGGGGCTACCTCGAACTATGCCGCCGATACTGTCCGGAGCTCGCGCTGTCCGACCTCGAGCCCTACCCGTCCGGCGTACGCGCGCAGGCCGTGATGGCGGACGGCAGCATGGTGCATGACTTCCTGATCCGCTCGTCGCAGCGCAGCCTGCACGTATGCAACGCGCCTTCTCCGGCGGCGACCTCCGCGCTGCCGATTGGCGCCTATCTCGTCGACGAGTTCGACAAGCGTTTCGATCTTGCTCCATTTAGCCGGTCACGCTCGACGGACCACGCACACACTTTGGCCACCAGTTAAGCACACGGTCGCGTCACGTTCTGTATAGGAGATCGAAGGGGCGCGGCGTCATGCTGCGTCCGATCTCGCGATCGATTTCGGGCACCAGCACCGCCCGATTCGCAACGCATACAAGGCGCGCCGCGACCAGCGGATCATCGGCGAGCGGACGCCCGCTGCGCACAACGGGCGTACCACGAGGATCGCCACGCGGCAGCACGCTCAGCCGCGTCGCGCTTCCGCGATGTGGCACCACCGGCCAATGAGGTACACCGTGAGGGGCAGAACTGCCGCGAGCGGAAGCCAGCGCAACGCGCCTTGAAGACCAACCGCATCGGCTACCACACCGGTGAAAAAGGGACCCGCCGCGAGGCCCAGGATATTGTTGAACAGCGTCAGTGTGGCAAATGCCGAGCCATGGATAGCTGGCGGCGTGGCCCCAGCAACAATCGCGCTACATGTGCCGAACGAACTGGCAAGGAAAAACACTGCGGGCGCAAGCAGCGCGAGTTGCAGATTGCCCGGTGGCAAGCGGAACGCGAACGCCAGCAGGAGGCCTAGCACGAGGCAATAACCAATGGCCATGTTCCACCGCTTAAGCGACGAGTCCCCGCTGATCCGGTCGGTCATCACACCGCACAGCAGTTGCCCCATGCCGCTGACAAGGACAAGGCCGGCCGCCACGATGGCGGCCTTGCTAACAGGCATACCCCAATAGCGATTCAGGTAGCTTGGGAGCCACACGAAAAGCGTGCCCTGAATGAAAATCTGCAGCGCACTGCCGAGATACGCACAAAACACGGAACGGGACGGAAACAGGCCTGAGAAAAGCGCTCGCGGCGTCAGTTTCACACGCCCGGACACCGGCGTTCCGCTCGCATTATCCGGACGCGCACGAGTGAGCCTCTTTTCCGTGACTACCAAGAAGTAAATGGTCACCAGCACAAAACCAAAGATCGCCATCAGACTCATCGACCAGCGCCAGCCAAAGTGGGTCGCAATGATGCCGGAAAGCGAAACACCGAGCACTGACCCAAAGGCAGCGGCGGACGTAAAGCCGCCGGCAATGGTAGAGCGCAGATGCTTTGGAAAGATGCTCATGAGCATCGCGAGTCCGACACTCCCGTAGGCAGCCTCGCCGACGCCAACGAAGATGCGCGCGACGAACATCTCGTGGTAGCTGCTGGCAATCGCGCACCCGAGCGTGGCAACACTCCACAGCGCGGCCATCAGTGCAATGCTTTTGACACGTCCCCAACGGTCAGCGATTAGGGAAAACGGGAGGGTCAGCACGCCGACCGCCAACGGCACCACGCCGCTAATCGATCCGAGCTGTGTATCGGACATCTGCCACTGCACTTTCAAGATCGGAAACAAGGCATTGAGCGCCTGCCGCGACATGTAGTCGGACAGCAAGAGGCCAAACATCAATGCAAATACCACCCACGCGTAGGCTCGGGCGCCACGGGTAGATGCAGCCGACTCGGCCGGCACTACGTTACTTGTATAAAGGCTCAATTCTGTCTCCTCCAATGATTCACTACATTCATATCTTGAATCGTGCCGCCTGATGTTGTCTGGCCCGTGTGAAGCAGGACCTCTACGCCAAGACCGGCAGTGGTTTCTGCTGGGCCGTCAGCATCGCCGGACGCTTTCTTTGTGTCGCCGTGCGTGCTTAGGATGTCGACGCTTATTTCAGCATCTTGACGATAAATGTTGCACCAAAACGTCTCTCGCGGGCGCAAGGCGCCAGACGACGGACATTGATTTCAGGATAGCATTGAGAATTATTTTTGGCGACATTAATTATTAGTCGCGCGCGAAACGCCACACCTGACCGCACAGACGAATTGTTACGAAGCGGTGTAAACCGGAAGCGAAGCTAAGGTTCGCGATATTGAGGGCGCGACATGCTGACCAACCTGGTTCATTGCTAACACCAGCCGTTTCGTCGGGTTCCGATGGACGTCTGGCATGCCACGTGCGATCTGATGCTGTTCATCGAATCGCTGAAGAAGAACGACTATTGCCCGCTACGCGCCAACCAGCAGGTGGACGACTCGGGTGCAAGATCCGCGCACCTGCGCGTAGCAAACAACCGGAGGTGCTGGCAAGCGGTGTCTGCTTTTCGGTGAGCGTACCCGGCGTCGAGGGAGGGGGGATGAGTGAGAAGCGAAGTCGATTCCGACGACCTGACGTCCTAATTCGTTCCAGCTATGCAGGGAACGTTCCAATCAATTCTTGCGACATCGCGGCCACAATAAACGGGGCGCCGCCAGCGGAACACTCGACGCGGCGTTCCAAAATAGGGAACGCCGCGCAATCAGGATTCAACCGTCCTAAGCACGCGGGGAGCGACTCGCTTTGTCGAGGCGGCCGCCACTTCGGGCTGCGCCGCCTTAGGGGCACGTGCACGCCGACTTTCTGCCGGCTTTGCAGCGATTGCGCGAATGGCAGCATCTCTCGCGTCGTCCAGGCGCGAGGCCGCAAGTGAAAGCAGTAGTTCGTTGTCCCGCTTGATCGCGGCCTTCTGCAGCGCGCGCCAGACTTTTAGCGATGTGCGAACCGATTGAGGCGTGGCCACAAATCCTAGCCGGACATAACGCAGGGTTCGCAATGAGATGGAGTGCAGGACATCGACCAGAAGCCGGTTGCGGCACAGATCGACCGTGTTGAAATTCAGAAGGAAGCTTTCCACCGCATAGGCGTCTACCGACTCCTCGGCCGCCTTGGCTAGCTTGGGCATATGCGCGGTCAGTAACGCCTCGAACTCGGCCGGGCTTTCGCGCACCACCTGCTCCAGCATCGTGACGTAAAGCACGCTGCGCACGCGGAAAATGTCCCGAAGTTCATTCTCGTCGGGCGCCGTAACGATCGCCCCGCGCCTGGCCTGAAACTCAACCAGGCGGTCCCGTTCCAGTATACGCATCGCCTCGCGCACCGGAGCGCGGCTGACGTGCAGCACCTCGCTGATATCTTTCTCCAGCAAGCGTTGCCCCGACTTCACCAGGTCAAGCGTAATGACCCCGGCCAGCCGGGCCGCGATCTGCTCGGCAATCGGCACCGAGGCATACGCCCAGTCCTGCCCGCGCAGCACCGCCCGCTCGACTGCCAACATCAGTGAATTCTTGGGCGTAAGGAGCGCGGAAAGATCGGGAAGGTTTTGCGTTTTATTTCGGGCCATGGCGGGTAGCAGAATCAATTTTCGTCGAGTTTAATCCTTTGATCATTATAGTCTCCGGCTTTGTAATGTCGACAAAAACTCCCTGGCCGCCCGCTGGCGCCCGAACACCTCGAACCTCGCGAGGACAAGCAACCTGTCAGTATGGTTTATCGCCTTCGATTCCTGCTCGCTCCATCTTACGCGGAGCAGGCCAATAATCCATTACCGCGTAGTGCTGCGTTGGCCGGTTGTCCCAGACTGCAATACTGTTCGGTCTCCAGCGGAAACGAACCTGATACTCGGGGATCGATGCCTGGCTCTGCAGATAACTCAGCAGAAGGCTCGCACCTGGCGTCTTGTCCAAACCGTAACGCACATTTTCAACCGTATGGTAGTTGACGAAATGCGTCGTGAAGCTGCTGACGTATAGAATCTTTTCGCCAGTCTCTGGGTGCGTCCGCACGACAGGGTGCTCCACCTCCGGATTCTGCGCTGCCAGTTTTCTTCGCTCCTCCGGATCCATTGCCGCACCGAACGAGTGCTCAATGCTGCTTTTCGCTCTCAATCCCTCGATGCGCTTCTTGATGTCTTCAGGTAGTTGCTTATAAGCCTCTACCATGTTGACCCAGATAGTGTCACCACCAACCTCCGGGCACTCAACGCAGCGCAGCACGGCACCCATAGATGGGTTCGGCCGCCAAAGCCCGTCACTATGGTAGTTGTTCTCGTAAGGATTTTTTGCTTCCGATCGATAGATCTGCACGAGGCCCGGGTGTTCCGGATCGCTTCCCGCAACGGGATGATCTTCCAGTTTCCCGAAACGCCGCGCAAAGGAGACATGCTCTTCCCGAGAGATGTCCTGATCTCGAAAGAAGAGGACTCGGTGCTTAAGCAGAAGAGCCTTGATTTCTGCGAACAGCGATGCATCTCGAGACGCATCCCCCAAGCTCACACCGGACACCTCGGCACCAATGCAAGCGGTCAGTCTTTCTACTTTAGTCATGAGCGATATCTCCTTGTATCTGGCAGGCATTTCATCAGTTCACCCACCATCGCCGCGTGGCGACGCAGCTCGATGAAACCGCGAAATATTGTTGCCCTGCACCTGTATAAACAAGATAGCAGATCGATTTATTTGTGTCGACATTAATTTTACGCTCTCCGCTGAACCAGTCATGGCGCGCGCCTCGCGAGCGCGCCGATCAACCGAAGCAGTTCCAGCGCCCGCGCTGCGGCGCGAGAACCGTCTGGCAAGTCCCCCCGAACATAGAGCGGGCGAAGCTCCTCGATTTCGGTCAGCGCAACAAGCAGTTCGCCTTCCGCGAGGGAATACTTGCGCAGCATGCTAACGACCAGCATCGAGTTGTGGACGATATCCTCGCCGTCTGAAGTGACGCCACGGCGATGCAGCGCATAGTTCGCCCAGTGTGTCCCGGCCAGCATCGCTGCCTCAATTTTCATTTCCCAGTCGTCTTCGCCGAGAACCCTGAGCGACATCTCGATGTTCTCGGCTTTAAGCCGATGATTCTCGGTTTTCATACTCGGTACCCTTCAACGCCTGTTCGAATGTGTACATGACTTGATCAAAGGCTTGCTCACATTCGTCGACGATAGCTTGTGTTGGAACGCGATCTCCGCGAATGCATGGATCCCGGTGATGCTCGATGGTATGCAACGCGTGTTCGAGTTGCCGAATGGCCTGAGGTACGTCTCCCTCGATTTCCGGCCAACCGACATGGCTCACATCGCCGAGTCCACGCAACTCGCGCGCATAGCTGCCATCCGCTTGCTTCACAACGTGCACGCCGGGAATGGTCGAGAACACGGGATCGTCACGCGTCAGACCAGCAAGATGAAGCGTTGCATTGAACACGTTGACACTCGCGGCCAGCGTGGTCCAGAACCACAATTCGAAATCGGCTAACGGGTCGAGGCGCTGTCGAAGCACCACCATGCGTCGCACCTTGTCCAAGTGAGAGATGACTTTCATGACCGGTTCCTACTTACGTGAACGGCAGCCCGGCCTGAGTATCCGTGAAGAATGACAGACTCCATCTCATGCTGGGCTTCGAGTTCCAGTTGCGCTTCGGGAGTATTTTCACCAGCGTGACGACACGACGTCTTGATGCGGGCGATCACCCGTCGCGGGCCGTTCGCGAATGCACCGCGATGGAGTTCGCCTCGGTGAGCCCGCTCCCTGGTTCAGCGAGGCGGTGAGGACGCCCAATCCAGACTGAACCGGGCTGTGCGCCGCACTACTGCCCAAACGGCCGCTGCAGCGAGAGCTTGCTGGTCACCGACGTCACGCCCGCGACACCCTTCACGATCTCGGTAACGGTATTGATCTGCGACGCCTCCGGGACCGTGCCGCTGATCATCACCGCGCCGCCTTTCGCGGTGATACCGATATCGCCCGCGTCGATTTCCTTGTGCTTCGCGAGCGCCGCGTACACCTTGCGTCGCAGCGCGCGATTCGCCTGCCGCGCGGCTTTGGCCGTCATGCCGCCCGACGCGGTGACCGCCGCGCCAGCCGATGCCTCCGCCGACGCGCCGTCCTGCGCCCACGCGCTGATCGACACCGCCGCGATCGCAATGCCGAGCGCCACGCTGAGTCCATTCATCGTTTTCATCGTTGTTCTCCGTTTCGATTTCAATTCATCAGAAGCTGTGACGCAGGCCGATCATCGCGGCCGTGGTCGACACGCCTGGCGCTACGATCTGGCCGTACATGATCGTCTGGTTCATCGTCCCGCGGTTCGCGACGTACCCGACCTGCGCGGAGACTATGGTGCGCTTCGACAGGCTGTATTCCGCACCCACCGCGTATTCACTCGAATGGTTCGCCGAGTTGTTGCGGTCCTTCAGGTAGTAGAAACCGGACGTGATCTTGAAGAACGGGCTGAACTGATAACCGAGACCACCCGAAATCATTTCGTAGTCGACGAGGCTCGTGTTCGACGGATTCTTGCCGATCCCGTACGACGCCGACACCGATACGCCGCGGAACGTGTACTTCGCGCCAAAATAGTAGAGGCGGTTGTTGTCAAGCCCGGTCGGCGCGGCCGCCGCGAGGTTCGTGTCGTGGGCGTTGTAGTAGACGGCGGACAGATTGAGGCCGTAGTTCGAATACCTGAGCACCGCCGATTCGCGCGTGCCGCCCTGAATCTGGCCCGCCACGCCGCCCGGCGCGTACTCGAGCGCAGCCGACGCACCGTAGAACTTTGGCGTCTGGTAGACGAGCGCGTTGCTGTCGTACAGCGCGCCGATCGGCACGTTCGTGTTCGTCCCGGGCCAGCCGGCGGCCTGGTTCAGCCCGAGCCATGCGCCCAGGATGCTGCCGAAGTACTGCGCCGCGCGGACGTCGGTATCGGCCATCGCGTAGATCATCGGCGTGTACTGCCGCCCGGCGTCAAACGTGCCGAACGGTCCGGAGAGGCCGACCGTCGACTGCTGGTTGAACACCGCGGTACCGCCCGTCGTGTCGGCCAGCCCGAGCTTGCCGTTGCTGCTGTTGAACACGCCCTGCAGCCTGAAATTGACCTTGTAGCCGCCGCCTATGTCTTCGGTCCCCTTGATGCCCCAGAAACTCCCATAGAGGCTGCCGTCCTTGATGCCGTACACGGCCCCGTTGTTGTGGGCGGTCGGCGCGAACGACGACGCCGCCGTGCTCTGATAGAAAACGCCCGAATCGATTGCGCCGTACAACGTGACCGACGACTGCGCATGCGCCGCGCTGGCGAATACCGCGAGTGCTGCTACTCCGCTCCACTTCAGTTTCATTGACGTCTCCTCTGCTTTTCATGATGACCGGGCGAGCCCAGCCGGATGCCTGCCTGTTACCGAATGGTGCGGGGTCGTCGATTTCCTCGCCCGACGATTCCGGGGCCTTCCTGCAGCGGCCCGGCTTGCCGACTGAACACTGACAATACCCATCATCCTCCAAAATTTTTGCTGTCGACATTAATACTTATACTGAGTCGACCTGGCAGGCGGAGCGGTTTGCGGCTTCGCGACAAGCGATCGCGTTCGGCCCCCAGATTCGCGCCGGCGGAGTCAATAGGTGTCTGCCACACCAGGCGACAAATTCCACACCCCTATTTTTGTCGACATTATTAATTTATGGCGATACACTGCGAATCACAGTGGCCTTGCACTGCCGCGGCCGATGCGGGGTCAATGAACGGAGGGATTCCAATGCTGTCGACGCTGCCATTTGCGAAGAGATGGGTGAACAAAGCTCATGCCGCTCGACGGATTGCGGAGCGGATTGCTTCAGCGTTTGTCCCGAGGGGGAATCTCACTCCAATGACTCATGAAGCGCTTTGCTATGCGTGCATGGTCGGCATCGTGATGCCGACCCATCGTGACATCACGCCGTGGGATCCAGGTCATGGCAACCGGAGGCTCGAACTGAACGACGACGCCATCGCTACGCCTGAACGAGACAATTCCGGTGGAAAGCGATGAACGGCGGTCAAATCACGCGCGGCATGTCAATGGTTCATCAGGATTCCGATGAAAGGCACACGCTGACAATGAACCAGGTTGGTCAGCATGCTGTGCACTTGATCCCGTTTTCTCCTGCCGTTGCCCTCGGCGATCGTGGACGCGGTAGTCGATGATCCGGCGCTCCTGCGTCAACGGATTACTGTCATGAAAAGTCAAGTGCAAGGCATGCAATGTAAAGCGGGAAGTGGCGATCGGCCAGATGATCCACTGACGGCATTCTCAATATTCACATTTCAACTTGGAGATCGAACATCATGAACTTCCTTGACGGCCACCTATACCCTGAGAACCAGCAGCCCCTGATCATTACAGCCGCGCCCTACGCGCCGGGCTGGATTCCCTCGGACTTCCCGGAAGATATCCCCGTCACCATGGAGGAGCAGATCCAGAAGGCGGTGGATTGCTATGAAGCCGGTGCTACCGTGCTGCATCTGCATGTGCGCGAAGCCGATGGCAAGGGCAGCAAGCGCCTGTCCATGTTCAATGAGTTGATCGCCGGGGTGCGCGCCCGCGTGCCGGAAATGGTCATCCAGGTGGGTGGCTCGATCAGCTTTGCGCCCGAGGACGATGGTTCTGCGGCCAAATGGCTTAGCGATGACACGCGGCATATGCTGGCCGAACTCGATCCGAAGCCCGACCAGGTCACTGTCACCGTCAACACGACGCAGATGAACGTGACAGAGCATGCCGGCATGGATGACTTCAAGGGCGTTTCACGGGGATTCCCGCACCTCTATGCCACCTACAAGGACATGATCGTTCCTTCGAATCCCAGCTGGGCCGAAGAGCACATCCGGCGCCTGACAGCCGCCGGAATTCAAAGTGAGTTTCAGTGCTACAACATCAACAGCTTTGAAACGATTGAGCGGATGATTCGCCGCGGCGTCTACAAGGGGCCACTGGTGATGAACTGGGTGGCTATCAGCGGCGGGATGGATCAAGCGAATATCTACAACCTGGCCAACTTCCTGCGTGCTGCGCCAGACGGCGCGGTGATCACGGTGGAGAGTTCAGTGCTCAATGTGCTGCCCGTGAATATGATTGGCATTGCCTTGGGCCTGCATGTGCGGTGCGGCATCGAGGATGTGCTCTGGAACCAGACCCGCACGGGCAAGATGAGCTCCGTCGAGCAGATCAAGCAGTTGGTGCGTATCTCCGGCGAATTTGGCCGCCCCATCGCGACAGCGCAACAGGCACGAGAGATCATGAAGATCGGGGTCTTCTACGAGACGGCGGACGAGACGCTTCAGGCCAATGGCTTCGCGCCCAATCGTAACGGTGGCAACCAGGGATTCCTGCGCAAGCCGACCTGAGGTCTCTGGGGCGAATTGACATATCAAGCGTGAAGTCAGCGCTAGCGTGCCGCAGGCGAACTGCGGCAGTCAATACACAACAGCAATCATCTTGCATGGGACCAGAGTAAGGCGCCAAAGCGCCGCCTCTGGTCAAAAGGAGACAACATGGCGAAAGTCGTTAAATTCTATGAAACCGGCGGCCCCGAGGTCCTTCGTTTTGAGGACGCTGCAGTTGGAGAGCCTGGACCGGGAGAGGTGCGTGTCCGCCACGTGGCAGTGGGTCTTAACTTTGCCGACACCTACTTCCGCGGAGGGACCTACGAGGTTCCGCTCCCCAGCGGCCTCGGCAACGAGGCAGCCGGCGTGGTCGAGGCCATCGGTGCCGGCGTGACCCATCTGGCGGTCGGCGACCGTGTGACCTACACAGGCTTCATCAACACGCTGGGCGCCTACAGCACGGAGCGGCTGATTTCTGCCGCGCCGCTGATCAAGCTGCCGGAGGCCATCAGTTGCGAGGCTGCGGCGGCCATGACCATGCGGGGCTTGTCCGCCGCCTACCTGGTGCGCCGAATCTACCCTTTTAAGGCGGGCGACGCCGTATTGCTGCATGCCGCGGCAGGCGGTGTTGGCCTGATCGTTTCCCAGTGGGCCAAATTGCTCGGGCTGACAGTGATCGGCACGGTTTCGACTGACGCCAAGGCCGAAGTGGCGCGCGCCCACGGCTGTGATCACACGATCAACTACAGTCATGAGGATGTGGCGAAGCGTGTGCGGGAACTCACCGACGGCGTGGGCGTGTCCGTGGTCTTCGACAGCGTGGGCAAGGCCACCTTCATGTCCTCGCTCGACTCCCTCAAGCGCCGCGGCCTGATGGTCTGCGTCGGCACCGCTTCGGGCAAAATCCCGCCGTTCGATCCGGCGATTCTGGCCCGCAAGGGCTCGCTGTATGTGACCCGCCCGGGTCTGGCCGACTACATCGCCGATCCGGCCGAAAAGGCAGAGCTGGTCGATGAGCTATTCGGCCATGTAGCAGCAGGCCGCATCCGCATCGAGATCAATCAGCGGTATGCCTTGCAGGATGCGGTGCAGGCACATCTGGACCTGGAGGCGCGAAAAACTACGGGCTCCTCGATTTTCGTGATTTGATTGGATCAGGCGGTTTGGTCGGCAAAACGTAGTCCAGTGATTCGGCACGTCGAGTCGGGTTGTTCAGGACTCACTGCCGATAGCACTCTTCGTAGTACGCGGCGCTGTAGGCCATCTCAACCCCGCCTTGAGGTAGGGTGAGTGGCCACCCGCCTCGCCGCTCAAGCCTCAGAAGCCGCGCTCGCTACCCGCTCGCACAGCGTGGCCAGATCGATCAACATCAAGGTGCCACGACCGGGCAACTCGACCGCCTCGGTCATGCCGTTGCCCCAGCCGTTGCCGAGTTGTCTCGTCAGCATGGCGGGCACCGGAATGCGGCTGGCCGCGTCGATGGTCACGATGTTGTCGACTGCATCGACAACAAGTCCGTACTTTTCACCGCGATGCTCGACGATCAGGATTTTCGCCTGCGTCAGATCTTCATACGGCGGCATACCGTACATCGCACGGACGTCGATCACCGTCAGCAGTTCGCGGCGCAGATGCAGCACGCCGCGTACGAAAACTGGCGCGCCGGGTGTCTTGACAATCTCGCTCGAATAGTCGATCACCTCGCGCAACTGGCCGATACGCACGCCCAGCAGATGCCCAAGACGGAACGTCACGTAAGTCTCGCGCGCGCCGCCCCGCTCGCGCGACGCGCCAGCCGTCTGGATCCGGTCGCGGTACAGATCGCGATGGCCTTGGGTCACGGCCATGATGTGCTCGTTCGCACAAAGTGCGTCGGGATTCAACAGGATGATGCTGTCGCGCCCATCGTTGCCCAGACACCCGGCGAATAGCGCAACGTGCCGCCGGCTATAAGCCGGCATCACCATCAACTCATCGTCGCGGTAACCGACGATACTGCGCACCTCGTCGACCATCAAGCCGACGTGCACGTCGTGCAGGTTGAGCACGACGATGCGCCGTTCATCCACGGCCGCTGCGTGTTCCGAGGCCGTCGCATCGTCGCGGGCGAGCCCCATGAAGTGTGCAAAGTCGATCACCGGCACGGTCGTGCCACGCAGGTTCAGCATGCCGATGCAGATTGCGTCGGCGAGCGGAGACGGATGCATGGCCGGCACGCGGATGATCTCCTGAATCGCCGCCATCGGCAGTGCCAGATGCACGCCCGCGACGCGAAACGAGACGGTCTGGCGCCGCTGCGTTTGCTGGTTGCGCCGCTCGGATGCCTCAGCGCGGTGATGCAGTTGCGGAACGTCCGGCAAACCGAGCAGCGCAGCCACTGACAGGATCTGCAAGATCCGCTCGCCATCATTTAGCTTCAACGCACCGCAAATCACCACCGGGGCATTGTCCGTACGCTCGAAGGCGATCTTCTGCGCAGCCGGCACACGCAGGATTTCGCCTGTCGTGTCGAATAGCAAACCCACTCGCGCATCGCCCAGTTCGACGACGGCGATCTTGCTCGCAGCGCGCACACCTTCGTCCGGCAGATGCAACAACTGGCGCAAGTCGACGATCGGGATGAGCGTGCCGCGCAGGTTGAAGAGGCCAAGCAGGTGGCTCGGCGCGAGCGGTACCGAAGTGACGGCCGCCGGATAATTGACGACCTCCTGCAATGCCGCTACCGGCAACGCGAGTTCGGTCTGGCCGAGATGGAACGAGCCATACAGTTCGACTGCAGAACTGCCGGCGGAGCCAGTGTTGATTTCCATGACAGGAATTCCCGTTCAGAGAGTGCGGGCGAATTTTTTCACTACAAACGTATGCTGCTGGCAATCGATTAGCAGTTGCCTGCCGCATTCGCCGCCGACATCCGCATGCACCACGCGCACGCCCAGTGCTTCGAGCAACTGTTGAGCGGTGCGCACGTTCTGTTCACCGATCGGCGGGTGACTCGGACGGCGTACGTAATGCACCATGTTCGCGCCGCCGGCGAGCACGGCTTCCAGCGCGTCATGCGAGCCGCGCTGGACCTGCATCAGCGCGAGTAACGAAGGAATGGCCTGGGTCACGTACTTGGCGCCGATGCCGTCCGGCCGGTTGGGCGCATCGGGCAACAGGCAGTGTGCGAGGCCATAGATCGCGCGCTCGCGCCACAGCAAGCCAATCCCGACACACGAACCGAGCGTGGCGCGCAACAGGTCATGACCGGTGCCAATGCCAATCGCACACATATGCACCTGAATCTCACGGGCGTCGGTCACGGGCGGCCCCTCGGGTTGCGGTAGATCAGTGGCTGCTCGTATTGGAAACCCATATCGAAGCGGCTCAGCGACTCGGATTCGCCGACAATCAGCACGCCGTCCGGCGCCATCGCGCGGCGTACGTTCTCGAGCACAGCCTGCTGACCGTCGGCATCGAAGTAGATCAACACGTTGCGCAACAGCGTCACGTCGATAGGCCCTATGTCACGCGGCCGTTCGTGAAGATTGTGCTTGCGGAACGTGACGTTCGCGCGCAACGCCGCGCCCGCACAGAAACCGTCCCCCTGTGCGCTGAAGTATTTGTCCAGCAGCTCGGGATGCGTCTGCCTGAGGCCTTCGATGTTACGCCCGCGATAGTGCGCGGCGGCCGCCTTACTCAGGATGCCGTCGGCGATATCGGTGGCCAGAATCCGGTAACGGAAAACCGGATGCTTCAGACGGAACTCCTCGCACAACATCGCTACCGTGTAGGACTCCTCGCCGCTCGACGACGCCGCCGACCACACCCGCAACGGCGTGTCGGGCCGCGCGTCGAACCAGCGCGGCAGGAACTGCTGGGCGAAGTAGTCCCAGATGCGCGGCGTGCGAAAGAACGAGGTCTCGTTGGTGGTCACCAGATCGATGAAATCACGCACCTCGTCGGGCTTCGCTTCCAGCACCTCCAGATAATCCCGGTAGTCCGGCAGCGTCAGCTCGCGCAGGCGCCGGCGCAAGCGACCCTCCAGCATGGTCCACTTGCGCTCGCTCATGACAATGCCGGTGTGCCGCCGCACCTGATCGAACAAGGCACGACGGGTCGCCGGATCGACCTCACGCTCGATATCCACAGCGCCTCCCGCTTTAGACGACAAAGCGTGTGACGGTCTCATCGAGCGTTTGCGCGCCCTGCATCAGCGTGGCGCTGGCACGCGCGATCGTGTCGCAGGCGCCGGCGGACTTTTCGGTTTCTTCCGCGACCTGCTGGATCGCGGCGCTGACCTCGCGGGCGGCGATGAGCTGCTCGTCCGCCCCGCACGAAATCTCCGAAATCGCCTGAGTGGTGCGGCTTACGCCGGAGACGATCTTGTCGAACGCTTCGCCCGCCTGCTTCGAAACTTCGCTGCCTTGGGTCACACGTTTGACCGATTCGTTGATCAGCTTCGAGATTTCCTTGGTCGCCTGCGACGAACGCTCGGCCAGCTTGCGCACTTCGTCGGCCACCACCGAGAAGCCGAGACCATGTTCACCGGCGCGCGCCGCTTCGATGGCCGCATTGAACGCGAGCAGGTTGGTCTGGCTGGCAATCTCACCGATCACCTTGATGATCTCGCTGATGTCCTCGGACGACTTGTTGATCAGATCCATCGCCTCGATCGAGCGGGCCACGGCCTTCGCACCGCGCTCGGCTTCCTGCTGAGTGTCCTTGGCGAGGTTGTCGGCACTGCGCGAATTGTCGGCGATCGAATTGATCGAGGCCGTCAGCTCTTCGATGGAGGCATTCATCTCCTCGACCGTCGCCCCCAGCAACTGCGCGCCGCTCGCCACGGTGTTAGCGCGCCCGGCGATGTCCTGCGACGAAGCCGTGAAGCCCCCTGCCGAATCGACTACCTTGCCGATCACGCTGCGCAGGTCGTCCATCATCCGCTTGATGCCGTTGGCGAGCTGATCGATCGGCTCGTTGCCGGCGACGTCGACCGTGCCGGTCAGATCGCCTGCGGCGGCCTGGTTGACCACCTGCAGCAGCGCCGCCACCTTGCGCTGGTCCTCTTCGGCGCGGCGGCGAACCTGATCTTCCAGTTCCACCTGAGCCGTCACGTCGGTCGCAAACTTGATGACCTTGTAGAGCCTGCCGCCGCCGTCGAAAATCGGGTTATAGGTGGCTTGAATCCAGACCGCACGGCCGCCTTTCGCGATTCGCTTGTAGCGGCCCGCATCGAATTCGCCGCGATTGAGCTTGGCCCAGAAGTCGCGATATTCGGCGGTGGCCGTGTAGGCCTCTTCGCAGAACATCCGGTGATGCTTGCCCTGGATATCTTCGAGCCGGTAGCCAAGCGTGTCGAGAAAGTTCTGGTTGGCGACCAGGATGTTACCGGACAGGTCGAATTCGATCACAGCCTGGGCGCGGTCGACCGCGCGCACCTTGCCCTCGTATTCGGCGTTCTGCTGGCGCGCGGCCGTGACGTCGGTGGCGAACTTGATGACTTTATGGGGCTTGCCGTCGGCATCGAACACCGGGTTGTACGATGCGTTGATCCATACCTCGCGGCCTCCACTACCGAGGCGCTGATACTCGCCCTGATCGAACTCGCCGCGGCGCAGCTTTTCCCAGAACTGGCGATAGGCGGGACTGTCGGCGTAGACGGGGTCACAGAACATCCGATGATGCTGGCCACGCACGTCTTCGAGTGTATAGCCCAAGGTATTCAGGAAATTGTCGTTGGCGTGCAGGACGATACCGTTCAGATCGAACTCGATGACCGCCTGAACGCGGTTCAGTGCCGCGCTGACCGCGCTGAGTTCGTGCATTTCCAGTTGCCGCTCGGGCGCCGAATGCTCCACTTTGTTCTCCTCGTTGAACCGACGCAAAAAATCAAAGCACGCCGCTTCGCCATTCTCGATAGCGAAGTTCAGACCGTGCTTTCTCTCAGGTTATTTAGTACAAGGCCGTGGCAGCAAAGCGCCTCCCCGCGGACGATCTACCCGTCGCCGCCCTGGCACTTCACTGTCACGGCACAAGGTATATCGGCCCACCTAGACGCAAACTTTACACCGGACTAACCCTGGATTTCTTGCAATGATGTTAGTATGACGAATTAATAAATTAAGCTTTAAAATCAACAAAGTGGTATGCCTGCATGTTCAAGCGTGTCCAGCGCCTTCTGAAGAATACCGTTACGTCGCCATGCAAGGTATCTTGCATAGCAAGTCTGTTGGGGCGGATACCGAGAAGGAAGGCGGTGCCATTTCGCCTCATTTGTCTGGACCCATAGAACGGCGTCCAGTATCTCGCGATCGGACCGACGTGGGCGTCCGCGCCCGAAATCGAAATGGCTGAAAAGATGTTCCACGCAATGCCACTGCTCGTCAGAAAGCTGAATTTCTTTCATTGACATACTCAGGTGAATCTAACGCCAAACGGAAAAAGTGGAAGCCAACATTGAGTAACATCCAGGTGTTGCGGGCGGCGTCAGGCCGTCAGATAGTAGTCCCTGAACTGATCCCTTAGCTGGTTCTTGAGCACCTTGCCGGTTGCGCCGAGCGGAACAGCGTCTACAAATACAACGGCATCGGGCTTCCACCACTTCGCCACCCGGCCGTCAAAGAATTCGAGCAGTTCGTCGCCGCCAAGCGCGCTCTCCGGCTTTTTCACGATTAGCAGCAACGGGCGCTCGTCCCATTTCGGATGCCTTGCGGCGATGCACACTGCGCTCGCGACCTCAGGGTGCAGACACGCGACGTTCTCGATGTCGATTGAGCTGATCCATTCGCCGCCGGACTTGATGACGTCCTTGCTGCGGTCGGTGATCTGCATGAAGCCGTCGGGATCGATCTTCGCCACGTCACCGGTCGGAAACCAGCCGTCGGACAGCGGCGACGCGTCTTCGCTGCCGAAATATCCTGACGTCACCCACGGCCCCCGCACCTGCAGGTCGCCGGTCACCTGACCGTCCCATGACAATTCCTCGCCGTCCGGGCCCACGATTCTCATGTCGATACCGAACACGCCGCGGCCCTGCTTGGCCTGGACGGCATAGCGCTGCGGCGTCGGCCACGACAGGTGGTGCGCTTTGAAACTGCAGACCGTGCCTACCGGGCTCAGTTCCGTCATCCCCCATGCGTGCAGCACGTCGACCTGGTAACGCTCCTGGAATTCTGTGGTCATGGCCGTCGGGCACGGCGCCCCGCCCACGATGGTGCGACGCATGGAAGTAAACGTCGTGCCACGCTCGGCCACATGTCGAAGCAGCCCCTGCCAGACAGTCGGCACACCAGCCGAGAGCGTGACCTGCTCTGCTTCGATCAGCTCATAGAGCGATTTTCCGTCGAGAGCGGGACCCGGGAACACGAGCTTGGCGCCAACCATGCATGCGATATAAGGCAGACCCCACGCGTTCACATGGAACATGGGGACAACCGGAAGGATCACATCGCGTGCTGAGCAGTTCAGCGAGTCAGGCAATGCCGCTGCATAGGTGTGCAAAATCGTTGAACGATGGCTGTACAGCACCCCTTTCGGATTGCCCGTGGTCCCCGACGTGTAGCACAGAGAAGACGCATGGTTCTCGTCAAGGAGCGGCCACGAAAAGTCATCACGGTGACCGTCAATGAGATCTTCGTAGCACAGCAACATGATCGGCAGATCGTGTTTGGCCGGCATGTTTGCGCGATCGGTCATCGCGACGAATACCTTCGGGCTCTTGATACGCGATGCGACCGACTCGATCAACGGAAGGAAGGTCAAGTCGAAGAAGATAACGCGATCGTCAGCATGATCGATGATGTAGGCGAGCTGATCGACGTGCAGTCGGGGGTTGAGGGTGTGGAGTACCGCACCGGAACCCGACACCGCAAAATACAGTTCCATGTGCCGGTAGCCGTTCCATGCCAGCGTACCGACGCGCTCACCCTGGTTAATCCCGAGCCCGGCGAGTGCATTGGCCAGCTTTCGGGCGCGTTGCGCGAGATCGCGATAACAATATCGGTGAATATCGCCTTCGACCCGTCGCGACACAATTTCCTGCCCGCCGTGATGCCGTTCGGCGTGGGTAAGGAGCGATGCGACCAGCAGCGGTTGCTGCATCATCAATCCATGCATGAGTACCTTCCTGATTTTTCCAGATTCAGCTTAGCTGCGCGTGACACGGACCTGCCGGGGCGTCGCCGACGGTGAGTTCGAGTCCACCGGCGACGTTCCGGATGGGAAACGTTGCAAGACTCAACCCGCCTTTTCCCGGCATGCAGCCGGTCGCGACGTCAAAACGAAGGCCGTGCGCGGGGCAGCGCAGCAGGTGCCCTTCGAGCTGGCCACCTGCCAGTGATGCCCCATTGTGCGGACAAGCGTTTTCGACGGCGCAGAGCGCACCGTCGATGTTAAAGAGCACGACACTGCGACCGTCAACGAAGACTAGCTTGCGTTGTCCTGGCATGAGTTCATCGGCTGATCCGACCGGTATCTGGCGTGACATTATCTGTTTTCCTGATCACCGATCGAACGCAACATGGCGTCCACGATCGCGCCGGGCGAGTACGCCCCGGACAGCGACAGTGCCGAATTAACCACAAAATGCGGTACGCCCCTGACTTCGTCAGCCTGCGGTGAACGCGACAACGCCACGTGCTCTTCTCGCTGCGACATCGTGAGATGGTCCGCGAGGCCCGCGGCATCGAGACCGCACGCGAGGCCAATTCGCTCAAGCACGTCCGGGTTGCCGATGTCTTCGCCGTCCATGAAATAGCCGGTGAACAGCCGGTCGATCAGCAACGCGGGCTTACATGCCGCGCCTGTGTTTGCGGCTGTGGCCCAGGCAACGAGTTTGTGCGCTGCCCGTGTGTTGGGCATGACCTCGATCCTGTCGAACACCAGTTCGATACCGGCTGCGTGAGCGGCTTCCTGAACCTGTGCGCGCCGCGCAGCGACCGCGCCCGGACTCCCCAGACGCGCCACATAGAACGCCTGATACGGGACCCCACCGACGGGCGTATCGGGCAGCAACTGATGCGAGTGCCACCGCGCCTTGACGTTGACGTCCGGACGCAAGCTTGCGAGGCGGCTGACAGCCGCATCGAGATTGCGCTTGCCAATCAGGCACCACGGACAGACAAAATCGAAGTGGACATCGACCGTCACCGACGCGTTGTTGCTCACTGCCGTGCCCTGCTCCGCTTTCGTTGCACCGTCCATGTCAGAGAAGCTCACGGATCAGGGTGTCCGCCTGCGGCCACTCGCCATAACCGGCTGCGGGATTCAGGTGGCCAACATCGCCGAGGTCGACGAGACGGCTGCCCCAGTCCGCTGCCATGCTGGCAGCGCGATCAAAGCCTGCAAGCGGATCATTGCGGCTCGCGCCGAGAATACTCGGGAACGGCAACGGTTTGCGCGGGAACGGCAGCCACCCGTTTTCTTCGAGCACGTCCAGCGTCGGATAACCAGCGGGCATGGGGTTTTCCAGGTCCGCCGGCGTGGCGAGCAGCGCGCCCTGGATCGGGCGGTTGTGGTGCTGCGCCCAGTGCACGGTAATCATGACGCCGGCGCTGTGAGCGACCAGTACGATCGGGCCGTCGATCTTCGCGATGGCCTCATCCAGCGCCGCGACGCGCGCCGCGCAACTGAGCTTGTCGTGCTCGAGCGGCGGCACCGAAGCCGTTTTGGAAAGGCGAGCCTGCAGCAGGGTCTGCCAGTGTTCGGCCACATGGTCACGCAGGCCGGGCACGATAAGTACGGTAGGGGCGGTATTGAGCGTCACGACGCTGAGTCCTTCAGGTTAGTACGGCTTGTCGCCAACAATTCCAGCTCGCTCCATCTTGCGATGGCACGGCGCGTAATCCATCACCGCGTAGTGTTGCGTGGAGCGGTTGTCCCATATTGCGATGCTGTTCGGCTTCCAGCGCCAGCGCACCTGGTACTCCGGGATGTACGCCTGGCTGATGAGATAACGCAGCAGGTCGGACGCACCCGGATTGGCGTCCTGGCCGAAGCGCACGCGCGCCGGCGTGTGGTAGTTCGTGAAGTGGGTCGTGAACGCATTGACAAACAGCACTTTCTCGCTCGTCTCGGGGTGGGTGCGCACGACCGGATGTTCCGCGTCGGGATACTGGGCTTTCAAGGCATGCCGCTTCTCGATCGGCATCACCGCACCAAAGCTCGCCTCGATGCTGTGGCGTGCGCGCAGGTCGGCGATCTGCTCCTTCACATGCGCGGGCAGGTTCTCATACGCGAGCACCATGTTCGCCCACATCGTGTCGCCACCGATGGGCGGGCACTCCACGCATCGCAGCACGGCGCCAAACTGCGGGGCTTCGCGCCACGTGGCGTCCGAATGCCACGCATTTTCGTAACGGTCGTTGGGCTGCTCCGGCGACTTGTAGATTCGCACGAGGCCCGGATGCTCAGGATCGCTGCCCGCGACCGGGTGGTCTTCCAGCTCGCCGAAGCGGCGCGCGAAAGCGACATGTTCAGCACGGCTAATGTCCTGATCGCGCAAGAACAGGACACGGTGCTTGAGCAGGTTCGCCCGGATCTCGGCAAAGAGGCCATCGTCGTAGATCGCGTCGGCGAGCTTGACGCCCACCAGTTCGGCGCCAATGGCGTTGTTGAGTTGTTCGACAAGCATGGCGCCCTCCTTAGATGACGAAGACCGATGAACCCGTTGTCTTGCGCGATTCGACATCGCGGTGCGCTTGTGCGGCATCCTCGAGCGCATAGCGCTGATTGATCTCGATCTTGATGCGGCCGGCCGCAACGTGGCCGAAGATTTCACCGGCCAGGTCCGCTTTTTCAGCGGGGTCGGCGATATAGTCGGCGAGCGCGGGACGGGTCAGATACGGCGATCCTTTCATTGCCAGGATCTGCGGATTGAATGCCGGAATCGGCCCCGATGCCGTGCCGACGCAAACAATCAAGCCGCGGCGCTTGACCGAATTCAGCGTCGCTTCGAAGGTATCCTTGCCGACGCTGTCGAACACCACATTGACCCCGACGCCGTCGGTCAGCTCGCGTACGCGCGCGGCGACGTCTTCATGGCTGTAGTTGATGGTGTGTTCGCAGCCGTGCGCGCGCGCGACTTCCGCCTTCGCTTCGCTCGAAACGGTGCCGATCACCGTGAGCCCCAACAGCTTGGCCCACTGCGAGACGATCAATCCGACGCCGCCCGCGGCAGCATGAAGCAGAATCGTGTTGCCGGGTTTGAAGTCGTAGATGCGCCGCATCAGATACGACGAGGTCAAGCCGCGCATCGTCATGGCTGCCGCCGTCTCGCAGCTAATGCCTTCAGGCAGCTTGATCAGCGGTGCCGCCGGACACAGGCGCTCCGTGCTGTAGGCGCCAAGCGTGTTGATAAAGCCCGTGTAAGTGACACGATCACCTGGCGCGACGTTCGTCACACCCTCGCCCACCGTTTCGACCACACCGGCTGCCTCGACACCCATGCCGGCAGGCAGCGGAACCGGATACAGTCCGGAGCGGAAATAGGTGTCCGCGAAATTCAGGCCGACTGCCTCATGGCGCAGGCGAACCTGCCCTGGGCCCGGGTCACCGACTTCAACGTCCTCATAACGCAGGACTTCAGGGCCACCGGTTTCATGAAAGCGGACTGCTTTCGCCATGATTTGTTCTCCAGTTTGTTTCTTGATTGACAGAAAGGGGATGCGTAGTTTGCAAGGAAGCCGCTCAGAGCGAGGCCTTCTCACGCAGTGCATTCACGAGGTCAAGGTCGCGCTTGTAGCTGCAACGGCCGATGGCAAACGCAACCGCCGCGAGCAACGATGCAAACGGGACCAGTTGCAAGGCGCCCAGCAGACCGATCCGGTCCGCAACGATGCCCGTCAGGATCGCCGCGGGCGCCAGCCCCAGCAGGTTGTTGGCCAGCGTCAGGGTCGCGAATGCCGATGCGTGAATCGACGGTGGGGTAAGGTTCGCCACCATCGCACCCGAAGGCCCCGTTGCACCCGCACAGAAGAACATGCCACAACCGATCAGGACGAGCTGCAGCCGGCCGGCCGGCAGATGGAACGCGATGCCAAGCAGGACGCAGCACAGCAGGCAGTACACAATCGCGGTCAGCCACTTTCTTTGTACACCCTTCCTGTTGAGACGGTCGGCCAGGCTACCGCACGCGATCATGCCAAGGCCGGTCACGAGCACGAATACCGCGCCATGTACGGCCGCCTGACCCGGCGCCATGCCGTAATAGCGATTCAGGAAGCTCGGCATCCAGGACCATACGGCCGCCGGAACGAGCAGATGCATACCGCTGCCCACATAGGCGCAGACGACGGACTTGGTGGAAAACAGCCCCTTCATCAGCGCGCGAAAGCTCATGCGTACGCCAACGTGACCCTTCTGCCCGGTGAACGCCGGTTGCAGTGAAGCCAGCCTTTTCTCCGTGACAACACAACGGTAAATCACAACGAGCGCGATACCGACGCACGCCATTGCGCCGAACGACCAGCGCCATCCAAGGCTGGACGCGACGGCGCCACCCAGCGCCATGCCCATCACGGAACCAAAAGCACCACCTGCCATGAAAGTGGCGGTGAGGGTAGCGCGCAGACGCGGCGGAAAAATGCTCAGGACGAGCGCGATGCCTACACTTCCGTAGGCCGCCTCGCCAATGCCGACGCACGCACGCGCGAGCAACATCTCGCCATACGTGGTCGAGATCGCACAGCCGAGCGTCGCGAGACTCCACAGCGCCGCCATCAGTACGATGCTCTTGACGCGGCCCCAGCGATCCGCGAGAACCGACAGCGGAAAGGTCAGCACGCCAACCATCAGCGCCACCACGCTGCTGAGCGAACCCAGCTTCGTATCAGAGAGGTTCCACGCGGACTTGATAAACGGAAAGACCGCGTTGAGAACCTGACGCGACATATAGTCGGAAAGCAGCAGACCAATCGTGAGCGCACAGACCACCCATGCGTAGACGGGTATGTCCGATTGTGTTGCCGAAACATCGCCCGTGGTGGGCTCAGCATGCTGTAAAAGCATTTCGTCTCCTCCGCGTCTCGCGCGTCCAGCGCCCTTTTTCCGTGACGGACAACAGGGGCCGATTTTTGTGTCGCTCCCCCAAGGTCGCCGGGGGGCCTCCTTCTTCAACCGCCATCAGCACGAGATGTCATGCCGATGGCGAACACTGCCTTGTTACGCCGCGCGCAGCGGCAGGTTCTTAACGCCTGCCTTCCGGTTCGGCGCCATGCCGTTGGCCGCGAGTGTCTCGTCGACCGTCTTGTACTGCACGCCGATCTTGTAGATCTCGCGCGCTTCCTTGCCGCTTGCGATCTCGCGGCCCAGTTCGCGGGCCACGCGCACGCACTGCTCGATCTGCTGCACCGAGGTCATGCGGTTGCCGTGCTGGTCGATGATCGTATCTTCGATGCCGCAGCGCGGGTGCAGGCCCATGGCCATCGCCATCATGTTGAACGGCAGGACATTCTTCAGCAACGACTCGGCCGTGACCGTGCCGCCGTCCGGCGCACGGTGGACGAAATTGAAGAAGTTGTGCGGGTTCGGACCGTCAAAGCCGCCACCGATGCCGATCCACGTCAGGTTCAGCGGCCCCTTGTAGACGCCTTTGCGCACCAGGCGGTCCAGCGTTTCGAGCGCATGGATACCGGTGAGCTGGAAGTGCGGCTGGATGCCCGAGGCCTGCAGACGGCGCAGGTGTTCCTCAACCCAGCCCGGACCTGCGGGCACGGTCATTTCGCTGTAGGCAGCCATGAGCGCGGGATTGGCCAGCGACGTGCCTTCGAGATACTCCGGATAGAGCAACTCCATGATGTTCATCTGCGTGGTGTTGATCGCGACCGTCACCTGATCGGGCTTCGGGTCGAGATCGGCCAGCATGTGACGCGTGTCGTCGGACAGCCACTTCGCGGCCTGGCCGTCGTCTTCCGGTGCAAACGAGATCGAGCCGCCCACCTGGATGATCATATCCGGCACGGCCGCACGCACGCCCGCGATCAGTTCGTTGAACTTCGACAGGCGCTTGGAGCCCTTGCCATCCAGCTCGCGCACGTGGAGGTGCAGCACGGTCGCGCCGGCGTTGTAGCAGTCGACGGCCTTCTGGATCTGCTCGTCCATCGTCACCGGAATGTCTTCAGGAAAATCCTCAGGCATCCATTCCGGGCCGTACGGAGCCGTCGTGATGACGACCTTGTCCTGATTCTCCGGGTGCAGCGAGTCGTCGAGAAATTGCATCGTTTCCTCCAGAAATAGTTGGATGTTTTTACTTCCGCGCCCGGCGCTTGTCGACGCGTCAGGAAATGGAACAGTGAGGCGAAGATACGGCAATCCGGCGATACGGATTTCGTTTTTGGTGACATTGTTTTATGATTTGACGACACTGCGTGTTAACACCAATCCCGCGCCAATGGGCTTCGCGCGTGAGGAAAAGAAGGGGATCGAATGCAAAGCATGGTGAGGTCGTCGACACTGCACGGGTATTTCGACGTGACGAGAGGCTTGGGTCTCAACCCCTATGAGCTGGTGCAGGAGGTCGGTCTCGATGCCGTGGCGCTGGCGAACCCCGATGAACGGATCCCGGCTGACGGCGCCTGTCGGTTGCTCGAAGCAACGGCGGCGAAAGCGTCGTGTTCGACACTCGGGCTGCAGATAGCGCAAACCCGCCAGCAGTTCGGCAGCGGCGTCATCAACGTTCTGCTCGCCCACAAGCGCACGCTCCGTGAGGTGCTGCTGGCGGCTGCCCAGTACCGCTATCTGCTCAACGAAGCGCTGGGTGTTTACGTCGAAACGACCGGCGACACGGTGACCATCCGCGAAGAGATTGTCGCCGAACCGGGCACCCCGACAGTCCAGGCGATTGAACTGGCAGTGGGCGTGCTGTCCCGCCATTCCAGCGCGCTCCTCGGTGCCCACTGGAAACCGCACAGCGTGCACTTCACCCATGCGGCGCCGCCCGATCTCACCTTCCATCGCCGGTTCTTCGGCTGCCCGGTCACATTCGAAAGCGACTTCAACGGCTTCGTTTGTGCGGCAGCGGACCTCGATTATCCGAACCCGAATGCAGACCCCGTGCTGGTCCGGTATGCGGAAAATCTCGCCAATCCGCTAAACAGTACGGCGGCAAATTCCATTGCGCTGGATGTGCGCAAGGCGATTTACCTGCTATTGCCCCTCAGTCAGGCTTCAATCGAACTGGTGGCGCATCAACTGAATCTGACGGTGCGCACCCTGCAGCGCCAGCTTGATTCAGCGGGTTCCAGTTTCTCGGGCATCGTTGAAGAAGTGCGGCGTGATCTTGCTGTGCGCTACCTGCTCAATCCACGCTATCCAATCGGCCGGGTCGCCGCTCTGTTGGGCTACACCAACCAGGGGGCGTTTACGGTCTGGTTCCAGAAGCGTTTTGGTATGACGCCCCGTGAGTGGCGTAGTCGCCACCGGAAGTGAACATCCACGGGGGCGTGACGGCATCTGCGGCGAATCAGGAACGGCCTCCCTAACGCGCGGCATCCGGCAGGTCGCGCAGATAAGTCCGCCCGCAAAGCGCGAACGCCATGGCTGCCGGAATGGACACCAGTTGCGCCAGTTGAAGCGCGCCGAGCAAGCCCACCTTGTCCGCGAGCACGCCGGTTATGAACGGACCCGGAGCCGCGCCGATCAGGTTGTACGCCAAGGCAAGGATCGCGAGCGCGGTAGCGTGAACAACAGGATTCGCGAGGTTGGCGACCGAGGCGCCCGCTGGCCCCCACGGACCGGCTGCCACCAGGGCGCCGACCGCGATCAGGATGATCTGTGCATGACCTGCAGGCAGGCGGAACGCGACGGAGAGCACCCCACACGACAACAGGCAAAAGCCTATGCCAAATGAAACCTTGCGGGCTGGAGCGCCACGGCCCGCCCAGTCAGTCAGCACCCCGCAGAGCGTCATTCCGATACCACTCAGGACGAACATCCCCGCCGCGGACATGGCCGCCTTGCCCGGCGCCATCCCGTAGTAACGGTTGAGATAGCTTGGCATCCAAGCCAGCAGCGAATAGAGCGCGAAGGACTGGAGGCCACCGCCGAGGTAAGCGCAGATCAGGGCACGCGAGCCGAAAACAGAACGAAGGGTGTCCCAAACCGAAAGGCCCGGGCCTGTTCGCACGGCCGCACCCGGGTGAATATGGCGCGCCAGCCTGCGCTCCGTGACAGTCAGGCTAAATACAGCGGTCACAAACAGCCCGACGACGGCCATCACCGAGAACGCCGCGCGCCAGCCATAGTGGGTCGCGACGGAGCCGCCAAGCGCCGTGCCGAGCACCGCGCCGAAGATCCCAGCCGAGGTGAAAGCGCCCGCCAGTGTCGCGCGCACCTTGGGTGGAAAGACGCTCATAATCACGGCCAGCCCGACGCTGCCGTAGGCCGCCTCGCCTACGCCAACAAAGAACCGCGCAGCCAGCATCTGGCCGTAGTTCGCCGCGAACCCGCAGCACAATGTGGCGATACTCCATACCACCGCCATCAGCGCGATGCTGCGCGCGCGGCCCCTGCGATCCGCCAGCAGCGACAATGGCATGGTCAGTATCCCCACCATCAGCGCCACCACGCCGCTCAGGCTGCCCAGTTGAGCATCCGTCAGGGTCCACGCGGCCTTCAGTTGAGGAAACACGGCGCTCAGTACCTGCCGCGACATATAGTCAGAAAGAAGCAGGCCAAGTACAAGCGCAAAAACGGCCCACGGGTAAGCCCTTGAGCGTCGTGACGCGCCAGCGAGATCGGCGCTTCCGGCTTCGGCTAGATTCAATCCCATTGTGGTTCTTCTCCTGTCGGTTCTGGCTCTTCTGCGTTCTGGCGGGCGTTCAGCGCGAGCCGACATCCCTCAGGCGCGGCGCATCAGACTGAAACTTTGTGCGGATGGGCCGCCATCCGGCTGGCTGGCAAGGAACATCGCGAGCGGAACGACGTCCTCCGGTTCCTTGAGCCACTCTTCGTTGAACTGGCACTTGCCGCCAAAATCAGTCATCGCGGTACGCACGGGTCCAGGGATCAGCTCATTGACACTGATGTTGGCGTCCAGAAGCTCCAGCGCGAGGGTTTGCGTAAGCAGCCACATTCCCGCCTTCGAGCAGCCATAGGCGGACAGATTGGCATTGGGACGCTGCCGCAGCCCCGAGCCCATCAGGATCAGCTTGCCCGCGCCGCGCCGGCGCAGATGCGGAATCGCCGCGCGCGCGGTATTGAACGCGCCAACGAGGTTCACGTCGATCACCTCTTTCCAGATTTTCGGGTCGGAGTGTTCGACCGTCCCGGTCACGGTGCCCACGCCCGCATTAGCAAGCACGATGTCCACGCCGTCGAACGCCTGAACCGCTCCCGAAAACAGCGCCTCGACCGATTCGTAGTTCGCCACGTCTGAAGCGATCGCGATCGCGCGGCCGCCCTGCGATGTGATCAACGCGACGGTTTCATCGATCTCCCCACCTGAGCGTGCGCTGCACACGACAGCTGCCCCCGCTTTCGCATAGGCAAGCGCAATGGCGCGGCCGATGCCACGGCCTGCGCCCGTGATGACAGCGACCTGTCCTCGCAGCGTTGTGTCCTCTACAGAATTCATTTGCCTCTCCCGAGCCAACGGATGGTTTCGAGAAGCTTAGCGGCCTGCTTTCGCAACGGTACTCCTGAATACCCGGCCCCCCGTTGCTGGGGGGAGCCTTCAGGCGGCCACGCCGGTAGTCTTTTGGCGTATCGGCCGGCTCATCCGTTCTCCCCCGGCCGGCTTGAGCTCGATCGCAACCTGAAAGGAGCAGTCGTATGACACTGGATAACAAGATCGCCCTCGTGACAGGCGGTGCCCGCGGTCTCGGAAAGAGCATTGCATTGGCTTACGCACGTGCCGGCGCCCAAGTCATCATTTGCGACGTCAACGAGGAGAACCTGAATGCCGCGCGTGAGGAAGTGACCGCTGCGGGGACACACGAATGCATCGCCCAGGTATGCGACGTTTCCTCCAGCGCTCAGGTGGCAAACCTTTTCTCGAGCATCGCGGCGCGCTTTGGTCGACTGGACGTGCTGGTCAACAACGCGGGCATCGGGCCGATCGGTCCCGAGGACGACGCGCGGCGCAACAGGCATTGGGATTACATGACAACGCCCGTGCCCAGACAGGCGCTGGGCTTTACCAGCTCAATGTCAGACGAACAATGGCATCGCTACTGGGGTGTCAATGTTCACGGCGTGTTCTACTGCACGCGCGAAGCCCTACGGATCATGGAGCCCCAAGGCAGCGGCAAGATCATCAACATTGCGTCGATTGCCGGGATGTCGACCATCAGCGCCCATAGTCCGCACTATTCCGCGACGAAGGGTGCCGTGATTACATTCACACGAACGGTGGCGGCAGAAGTGGCCGGCGGGAACATCTACGTGAATGCGATCGCGCCGGGCGGCATCCAGACGCCGGATTTCGAGCAGTACTTCGCGCGCTCAACCGAGGAACAAAAGAACAGGCTCATGCAACTGATCCCGCTAGGCCGGTTCGGCAAGATGGAGGAGTACGCCTCGCTTGCGGTCTACCTTGCGTCCGACAATCACTATCTGGTGGGTCAGATCATTTCGCCCAACGGCGGCGCCGTCTGAGCATCGTTCTATATAACCGATCAATTCGTTCTATATTCCGCGTTGGAATATAGACTCTGTCATCGCGATAATTCCTCCGTTATCTGGTCACTAAAATACCGAGGACGCGATGTCGACCCCACTCGAACCCCATGCTCTAACTGGAACGCGCCTCGCCGAATCCAGCCCCTTGGCTTGGGTGCGAGCCCATGCGCCAGGCGTTGCCCTATGCATCGCCGTCACGCTGGCCGCTTTCGGGTTGCAACTCGCTGAGGAGCGTCTGTTCGGGCGCGCCTGGCTGGAAGCATTGGTCCTCGCCATCCTTATCGGCACGGCGGTGCGAAGTGTCTGGACGCCAGCCTCTCACTGGCACGCCGGGATCAATTTCAGCGCCAAGACATTGCTGGAAATTGCCGTGGTCCTGCTGGGTGCTTCGCTCAGCACCCAAACCCTTAAGGCGGCCGGGGTGGAACTGCTGGCAGGCATCGTAGCGGTCGTCGCGGTGGCCATCGTGGTCAGCTACGGGACCGGGCGCCTCCTTGGCTTGCATCACCGGATGGCCTTGCTGGTCGCATGCGGCAACTCGATCTGCGGCAACTCGGCGATCGCCGCCATTGCTCCAGTGATCCGGGCGCATAGTGATGACGTGGCCGCGTCGATTGCGTTTACCGCGGTGCTTGGCGTCATCGTCGTGCTCGGACTGCCACTGCTGATTCCCGTGCTGCACCTTAGCAACCTGCAATATGGTGTACTGGCCGGACTGACCGTCTACGCGGTTCCGCAGGTGCTTGCTGCAACGATCCCTGTTTCGGCTCTCAGCGCCAATCTCGGCACGTTGGTCAAACTGGTCCGTGTACTGATGCTCGGCCCCGTGATTCTTGTCCTGTCAATCGGCTCGCATCGTGGTGCAGGTGCTGCTGCATTGCCGGGTGCGCCGAAGGAAGCGCGCATCGCCTGGCACAAAGTTGTACCTTGGTTCATCATTGGCTTCCTGGCGCTGGTCATCCTCCGTTCGGCTAACGTCTTTCCGACGGCGGTGCTACCGCCGATCAGCAGTACGGCGAACGTGTTGACGATTATTTCCATGGCTGCACTCGGTCTGGGCGTTGATGTGCGAATGGTCGCCAAAGCCGGCCCCCGTGTGACACTCGCGGTGGTGCTGTCGATCGTCGCGCTCGCGCTCATCAGCCTCGTACTGATTCGCGTGCTGGGCATGGCCTAAAAAGCTTAGAGGTCCGCTAAATAAAACATGACGCTCGATCAACTTCGTATCTTTGTTGCGGTTGCGGAGCAGCAGCATGTGACGCGTGCGGCCAACGTACTCGCGCTGTCGCAATCGGCGGTGAGCAGTTCGATCGCCGCCCTCGAAGCGCAGTATGACGTCAAGCTGTTCCACCGGATTCGCCGGAATATTGTGCTGACTGACGCCGGCCAGCAGTTTCTCGACGAAGCACGCGCGGTGCTCGCCCGTGCCTCATCGGCCGGGAACATGTTGGCCGATCTGGCCGGATTGCGGCGCGGTGCGTTATCGCTTGCGGCGAGTCAGACGGTGGCAAATTACTGGATACCGAAGGTGATGCAACGCTTCCATGCGGCCCACCCCGGCGTCTCGCTCAAGCTCTCAATCACGAATACCGGACAAGTCGTTCGGCAGGTCGCCGAGGGTGCCGTCGATCTGGGTTTCGTGGAAGACCAGGTGGACACCGATGGTCTCGACGTGCGCGCGGTTGCCCAGGACGAACTCGTATTGGTGGTCGCCCCCAGCCACCCCTGGGCCAGTCACGATTCGACGGCTGCCGATGTGATTGACTTGCGCGATAGCGCCTGGGTGCTGCGTGAACCGGAATCGGGTACGCGCGGGATCTTCGAAAAGATGGTGCGAAGCTTGGGGGACGATCCCTCTGGGTTCGAGATCGCGCTGGAGCTTCCGTCGAACGAAGCGGTGCGCTCCGCGGTCGAGGCTGGCGCTGGCGCAACCGTGATGTCCCGTCTGGTCGCGGCGTCCTCACTCAGTGCCGGGACGCTGATCGCACTGCGTTGGCCGCTGCCGCCGCGGGATTTCCTGATGCTGCGTCACCAGCAGCGTTATGTGACGGAGGCGATGCGCGTGTTCTTCGAGATGGCGTCGGAATGAGACGGTCTTGAAGATCGAACACCGCGCACTCACGCACGACGAGAAGTTAATTAAGTACGACGACGTACTCCATCTGCGCGAGCCACTACGGTATCCGCGACCATCTGCCAGACAGCGAATGGCACGATACCTTCTGCAATCCGAATAATCCAGTCAACCGCTGAGTGATCTGTCCGAAGGCTGTCTCGGGCGCGGATCGACCTATTTGAAAGAATGCCACGCCAGCGTTTCGCGACTGCGTGGCGACCGTATGGCCAAACGATAAAACGAACCTGAAGGAAACCCCCATGAAAGACCATTCCCACGGCGTGGACGCGCGCCGGCGCAAGATGTTTCTCGGTCTTGCCGCCGGTAGTCTCGCCGGCACCATGGCCGGCTGGAACCGCAGCGCGTGGTCCACAGAAACCTTCAACCTGCCATTCGCCGGCGGCGAGCGCAACTTGACGAGCGCGTTTCCGCAGAAAGGCGAGATGCTGCTGTTGCGAACCCGTCCGCCGTTGCTGGAGACACCGTTTGCCGTCTTCGATCAAGGTGTGTTCACACCTAACGACCAGTTTTTTGTGCGCTGGCACCTCGCCGATATTCCCACGAAGATCGACGGCGCCGCATTTCGCCTGAACGTTCACGGACAGGTCGACCGAGCGCTCAGCCTGAGCCTGAACGAACTGCGGACCGAGTTCGAACCGGTTGAGCTGGCGGCGGTGAACCAGTGCTCCGGCAACTCGCGAGGATTCTTCGATCAGCGCGTGGCGGGTGCTCAATGGGGCAACGGCGCGATGGGCAATGCGTTGTGGACCGGTGTCCGTCTGCGCGATATCCTGGATCGAGCGGGTCTCAAGGGCAACGCCGTACAGGCCCGCTTTAACGGGCTCGACGCAGGGGTCCTCCCGGCAACGCCCAAGTTCATGAAGTCGCTCGACATCGACCATGCGCGCGATGGTGAAGTGATGATCGCCTATGCGATGAACGGTCAACCGTTGCCGCTGCTGAACGGATTTCCGCTGCGCCTGATTGTGCCCGGCTGGTTTTCGACCTACTGGGTGAAAATGCTCAACGATATCGAGGTGCTGGATCGCCCGGACGACAACTTCTGGATGTCAAAGGCCTACCTCATACCGGACACCCCCCATGCCAACATCACGCCTGGCCAAACCGGGGTCAAGATGGTGCCGATCAACCGGATGGTCCCACGCTCGTTCGTCACCAATCTCACGCATGGCCAGAATGTGGCCGCCGGCAAGCTACTAACAGTGCGCGGCATTGCCCTCGGCGGCGACACTGGTGTGCGCGACGTCAGCGTGTCGTCTGACGGCGGCGCTACCTGGGCGGCCACGCGTCTCGGCCACGATCATGGCAAATACAGCTTCAGGCAATGGGAAACGCACTTGATCCCGCAGGCCGGTCCCACGGTGCTGAAAATCAAGGCAACGAACAGCGCTGGGGTCGTACAGCCGGATACCGCCAACTGGAATGCGGCGGGCTTCATGCGCAACGTTGTCGAATCCATCACGCTGATGGCTTCCTGAGGAGCGGAACATGAAAAGTCCAAACGTGTTGATATCGATTCTGCTCGCTACCGCCGGCATCTCAGCCGCCTTCGCCGAACCCGCGCCGAAAGCGCCGTCCGCCGCTGCCTTGAATCGCACCGTCAGTGTCACCCTCCCTGATAGTGAGCAGGTTTTCCCACCGGGAGCCGGTGCCGAGATCGCCAACTCGCAGTGCATGATCTGTCATTCGGCGGGCATGGTCACGCGCCAGCCGCCATTGCACTTCGGTGAGTGGAAGGCGGAGATCAACAAGATGCGCACCGCGTACGGCGCGCCCATGCCCGCGGAGCAGGTAGAAGAACTCGCTACGTATCTGACCGCGATCAAGGGCAAACAGTAGAACTGTCGCTACACGGCGACACGAAGTTTCACATTGGCGGGCACGTCGAAGGCCCGCCCCCCCCCTCTAAAAGAAAGGATCCCTACATGCAATCATCACGTCGTCACTTCATGATACTGGCCGCTTCGCTGGCCTCATCCGTTGCGCTCTCGGGCAAGGCGTCGGCCGAGACGCCCGCGGTATCCGAAAGCGATCCGACCGCACAGTCGCTTGGCTATAAGGCGGACGCGACACACGTCGACAAGGCTAAATATGCGAAGTATCAACCGGGCCAGGCGTGCGCCACCTGTCAGCTCTATCAGGGCAAGCCTGGCGATGCATCAGGTCCGTGCCCGATCTTTGCCGGTAAGCAGGTCTCGGCGAAGGGGTGGTGCAGCGCGTACGTGAAGAAGGCCTGAAGCCGCACCGCTGACTCCCGAACACGGTCGACGTTGCAGGGAGTCGGTAGTGCGTTTGCGGTCGTCCGGCCAGATTGTCGAATGCATCCGACGATCTGGTCATGCCTGAGCGCGTCCTCTGTGCCGTGCACCATGGCACAGAGGTGGGATGAGGGGCGTCATACCGGCGCGTGAGAAAGCCTCGGCCCGAACGGGAAGTGCACTGCCGGCGACCGCAGATTCAGGCGACGTCAGTGACGAGGTAGTGCAAATCCATCCAGTCGTAGCCCGATCTGCCGTTTGCCCAGGCCCAGTTGGTCCGGCCATGGTCTGCCACGCTTTCGGGACTACTGTCTGCCGCCAGGCTGGCTTCCAGCCTGCCCCCGTCTTCCGGGGCCTCGACGTATCGCGTCTCCGTTCCGTTTTGTCCGTCATGAGTCATCGCTGGATCTCCCGATTGAAAAAGCTGACTGCAGCAATACGCCGCTCTCAGGACAGCTACCCGCAAGGAGTGGGCCAAGACTGCACCAAGCGCCTAGATAATTGATTTAAAAGAACAATTATTTCTTGGCCGTGCGATGCCAACCTCAAAAATGAAATGCGGATTTCATTTTTGGGATCACACGCAGCATGGGCCGATCGCCAAAGCTGAGCGCATTGACGTGCAATAAAGCGAAAGTGGAAGCAGCCTGGGGCGCAACGGGTCGACGTCGCACCCTCAGACGGTCTCCCCCCTCCCGCGAGGAGAGGGGCCGCCAGGAACGGCACGCCCTAGACTTCACTTAAGCAACAAGGGAAAGGCCTGGATACGCCGTCCACCGCCAGAGGCGGAAAAAATCATGGGACACAACCGTCTCGATGATTTCGGGCACACGACGCTCCCGGTCGCCTAGGCGCCAGGCAGGCGTCCGGTGTTATTTTTCAGGGAAAGCGCCATGCGAAACGGTGAGAGTTCTTTGCGGAGGTTGATCGACAAGTGGCTTGGGCACTATGGCGAGGGGACCGTGCAAGTGATCGAGTTCAGTCGTACATCTTCGAATCGAAGCCGCTACATACGCGTTGGCGGAGGCCGCTCTGAAAGTTCTTTGGCGATTACCTTCTTCCGGCATGGCGACGGTTCGTGGAACGTGTACCCACCAAGGGGCGAAACACCGATGATGAGCACGTCGTTGCTCGCGGCATGAGCGCAGCGGACCGAACGAGATTGGCCAGCCGATCCTGGACCGAAGCGAAACGCGTTGCGTCCGCATCAATCGGATTCCTACCTTTCTGAACAACATCGCACGGTGGACACGCATCGGCGCCCCACCTGCTTCGCAAGTCGTGGCCGATTTTGTCAATAGATGGGCCGCTTTAGGTAGTCGATTCGCGTCCTATCGCGACTATGATCGGCTCAACGGTTAACGCGCCGGGCCATCAACGCTGCCCAGGCCGCGTTCCCCCTTCGATCGCTTTTTCCGGAATTCCATCGTGAGCTATACGGCACCGGTCAAGGACGTGCTGTTTGTCATCAATGACATTGTCCACATCGATCGCGTGTCAGCACGCCCAGGCGTCGAGGAGTTCGGAAACGGACAGGGTCAGTCCATTCATTCAGTAATAACAAGTTGAGAAAAAGATGAACGAAATTGGCGGTTACGACATTGAAGACCTGGAAGCCGGCATGAGCGCCACCTTTGCGAAAACCATGACGGAGGCGGATATCCTGCTCTTCGCGGCCGCATCGGGCGACAACAACGCCGTTCACATCAACGAGGAATTCGCGCGGACCACGGTATTCAAAGGGCGCATTGCGCATGGAATGCTGAGCGCAAGTGTGATTTCCGCGGCCCTCGCCGGGCGCCTTCCGGGCCCCGGTACCGTGTACCTCGGACAGAACCTGCGTTTCAAGGCACCGGTGCGGCCTGGCGACACGGTGCATGCAACGGTCACTGTGAAAGAACTGCAGCCGGAAAAGAGCCGCGTCGTGATGTCGACCGTCTGTACGGTTGGAGGAAAAGTGGTGATCGACGGCGAGGCGGTCGTCATGGCCACGTCCCTTGCGCGACGCCTGGCTGAACGCGCGACCAGCGCCGAACCGGCTGCAATCGTGAGCCAACCCGTCGAGGCACTCTGAGCATGTCATTCAACCTACCCGCTGAATATGTACAGGGATTCATGAAGTCCGGGCAGCAGTTCTGGCGCGCCATGGCAGGTCTAGATGCGAATGACGATTCTCAGGGCAGCACGCACACTACAGTGGAGCCCCCGGAAGCACTAGCCGCTCCTGTGGCCCTGCTCGAGGCGCACTCGGCGTACTGGCCGCAGTTGGCGTCGGTCTGGACCCGCACGCTGGCCGGCACAATGGGCGCGGAAACCGAGCCCGTGATTGCCCCGAAGCGCGGCGATCGACGCTTTCTTGCCGAAGACTGGCGCAAGAATGCCTGGTACAGCCTGCTCAAGCAGAACTACCTGCTCAATGCGCGGTTGCTTGAAGATGTCGTCGACGCGGTTGTGCTGAGCGATAAGGACAAACAGAAGCTCGAATTCTTCACGCGGCAGTTCATCGACTCGCTAAGCCCAGCCAATTTCGCCGCGACCAATCCCGAGGCGCTCAAGCTCGCGTTCGAATCCAGCGGCGACAGCTTGCGTGGGGGCTTCACGAACCTGCTTGGTGATCTGCAGCGCGGCACCCTCTCGATCACGGACGAGACCGCTTACGAGGTCGGACACAACGTCGCTGCGTCCCAGGGCGCGGTCGTGTTCGAAAACGATCTATTCCAGTTGATCCAGTATGCTCCGCTCACCGACAGGGTAGCCAAACGCCCCCTGGTCATCGTACCGCCCTGTATCAACAAGTATTACATACTCGATCTGCAACCTGAAAATTCCTTTGTGCGCTTTGCCTGCGAACAGGGGATGACCGTGTTCATGGTGTCGTGGCGCAATCCGGATGCCGCGATGGCGCATACGACATGGGACGACTACGTCGAACAGGGTGCGCTGACGGCCATCGACGTTGCGCTGGCGATCTCCCGCGCCGATCAGGTCAACGCGGTGGGCTGGTGCGTGGGAGGCACCATTCTGTCTTCGGCCATGGCGATCGCCCGAGCACGTGGCGACGACCAGGTGGCTAGCATCACCTTGCTCACCACGATGCTGGATTTCGAAGAACCTGGCGAGCTGGGCGTCCTCATTGACGAAGCGGGCGTCGCTCAGCGTGAGGGTGCAATCGGTCGAGGCGGCATCTACTCCGGCCAGGAGCTTGGGTTCGCGTTCCAGACATTGCGAGCAAACGATCTGATCTGGCCTTACGTCATCGACAACTACCTGAAGGGCAAGTCGCCGCCGGCATTCGACCTGCTGTACTGGAACGCCGACAGCACGAATCTGCCGGGGCCCATGTACACCTGGTATTTGCGCAACATGTACCTGGAGAACAATCTGTGCAAACCGGGGCGCTTGACGATGTGCGGCACGCCCGTCGACCTGGGATGCATCGACACCCCGACCTACGTGCTGGCAACCGAGGAAGATCACATCGTGCCGTGGCGATCAGCGTATCGATCCACACACCTGGTTGGCGGCCCGGCTCAGTTCGTTCTCGGCGCGAGCGGCCACATCGCCGGGGTCGTCAATCCTGCGTCGAAGAACAAGCGAAGTTTCAGGGTCAGCGGCGATTCGAGCGGCGATCCGGAGGCGTGGCTGGCGTCAGCCGAAACACGGCCGGGTAGCTGGTGGACTCACTGGATCGAGTGGCTGAAGCCGTACGCTGGAGATTCGGTCAAGGCGCGCACGAGGCCGGGAAGCGCCCGCCATAAGCCGATCGAACCGGCACCCGGGCGCTATGTGAAAGTTCGCATAGCGTAATGTCAGCGCTGGATCTGTTCGCCGGCGCCGTCACGCGCGGCCTATCGCTCAACTCAACGAGCCACGGGATTCGGGCGGCGGCGCCGAGGCTGACACGCAAACGGCGTGCTCACAGATAAACGCAGCAACTTGATCCGCCGGTATCGGCTTGGCGATCAGGTAGCCCTGCACTTCATCGCACTGCAACTGTTGCAGAGACGCGAGCGTTGCTTCGTCTTCGACGCCTTCCGCTATCGTGCGAAGGTTAAGCGCGTGAGCCATCTGGATAATGGCACGTACGATCGACTTGTCATTGGCGTTCCGGCACAGGTCGCGGACGAACGCGCGGTCGATCTTCAGCTTGTCGACTTCAAGCCGCTTGAGATAGGCCAAACTGGAGTACCCGGTGCCGAAATCGTCGACGGAAATTGTCACGCCAAGCTGCTTGAGTCGCTGCACGGTGGCAAGCACCTGTTCTGTATTGCGGATAAGCACCGATTCTGTAATTTCAAGTTCAAGCAGGTTGGGAGTGAATCCGGTATCGGCCAGGGCTCGCAGGACCACGTCTTCGATGTCACCGTGCGAGAACTGCATCGCCGACAGGTTCAACGCGATCGTTACACTCGGCACTCCCGCGTCTCGCCACACCAGCCCCTGCCGGCAGCATTCGCGCACGACCCATTCGCCAATGGGTACGATAAGACCGCTTTGCTCGGCGATCTGGATAAACTGTCCGGGCTGCAGCAAGCCTTGCTCGGGATGCCGCCAGCGTAGCAACGCTTCGACACCCAGTACACAACCGCTGCGGAGATCGATTTGCGGCTGATAGTGCAATTCGAATTCCCCCTTCTCCAGCGCTTTGCGCAGTCCGGCCTCGATACGCAAGCAGGCCGTCGCTTCCCGGCCAAGCTCATCGTCAAAGAAACGGCACGCGTTGCGGCCGTCGCCTTTCGCGCGGGACATTGCGGCGTCGGCTTTACGTAAAAGGGTTTCGAAATCCTCACCATCTTCGGGATACAGGGCGACGCCCATCGTCGCGGACGTGTACACCTCTTCGCCGCCGATATCCATGACGGCGGACACGCTGGACTGAATTTCGCCCAGGACCATCTGAATTTGCGCCAGTCCATCAAGACCAGCCAGAAACAGGAGAAACTCATCGCCACCCTGGCGGCTTACGGTATCGGAGTCACGTATGCAGTCTTTCAGGCGACCGGCCACGACTTTTAGCACGGCGTCACCCGTGGCGTGTCCGAATGACTCGTTGATGGCCGTGAAGTTGTTCAGGTCCAGCATGATGAATACCAACCTGGGTCCTTTCGCGTGTTCGAAGCGGTCGCGCAACAGCGACCAGTTCGGCAGACCGGTCAACGCGTCCCGTGAGGCAAGATACTCCGCCTTGGCTTCAGCCTCCTTGCGCCGCGTGATATCCATCGCCATCGTCAGGTAGCCCGTGATCGCACCCCTTGCGTCGCGCAACGGCGCCTGCGTCGCACTGATATTGACGGGATGTCCGTCCCGGTGTGAGCGAATCATTTCCCGGTCTACCAGGGTTTTGCCAGTAAGCGCCTCGTGACGGAAATGCTCGATCTCTGTTGTCATGCCGGGAAGCAGGTTCGGTAGCGTTTGCCCCACGAGTTCACCAGCGGACCATCCCAACAGTTTCTCCGCCGCCTCATTCACCAACGTGACGACGCCTGAGGCGTCGCGCGTCACGATAGCAATAGGAGACTCATCAATAATGGTCTGGTTAAACCGACGCTCAGCGTCCCTGGCTCGATAGGCGGCTTGCTCGGCGTTCATGGCATCGAGTTGCTTACCCCAAGCCCGGTAAACCAGATACCACAACAACCAGGTAAGCAACGTAAATAGAGCAACGGAGCCAAGGATCATGCGCCGCTCGGCAACCCAGGGCGCGAGAAAAGCCTCGAGCCCGACCCCCACCAGAACGCACAACGGTTGGGTCTCCATGCAGCGATACCCATAGGAGCGCATCACGCCATCTTGCGGCGCGACATTGACGAACTTTCCTGTCAGCCGGGAGAATCGCCGCGCAATAAACATGGGAGCATCATTGCGAACGACTAGTGGTTCCCCCGGTGTAACGATTCCATAGGGGTACCGTGTAATAAAAATCATGCTCCTGTCATTAAAGACGGTGAAGGAATCAGTTGACCCGTTGGAAAGCGTCGCAAAGCGTTCGTTTAGCGCGTTGATCGGCAGCACGAGCGTCACGATACCGGCAAACTTGCCTTGCGGCGTGCGAATGACCCGGGCAAAGACAACGGTCCATGTTTTGCTGATACGGCCAAAGACTGGGCGGCTGATTACCATACCCACTTCGGGATGATCACGTAATTGCTGAAAGTAATCGCGGTCGGTAAGAAAAACCCGGGACTTCCCACTGGCGCCGAAGATAATCTCGCCGCTTGCGTTCGTCACTCGCATACCCAACATAGATGGGAACACGAAAAGGTGCTGACTCAGAACGGGTTCGACGAGTTCAGGGCGCAGCGCCCCGAATGTCTGCTGGCGCTCAATTTCGCTGACCACCGCAGCGAGCGTGCGATCGACACTTTCAAGTCGGCTCGCAAGGTCCCAGTAAAGCAACTGAGACATGTTGCCGGCCTGGATGGAAGCCTTCTCTTCGTACTGCTTTCGACTTGCCTCCACCCAGCTCCATGTTGCTGCCCAAATGATCAGATCGATGAGAAACAAGCCAAGAAGTAGCAATGCGCCGCCACGGTTTATGCGGTTGAAGGTCATTGCCAGGGAAGGTCATTGCTAGTGTTTGGTGCCAAAGCAGCCTTGCACCGCCTCAACTGGAGAGAAGCCGGCGCGGAAATAGTAGCGAAGTTGATCCATTCTTGCACAGTCAGGCGTGAAAGGTGGCTGAATGTAATTCATTCGGATGGCTTCTTCATACCATGCTCTCGTCCAAGCCTCAAGTTCGTAAATATCCGAATGCACGGCCCGCTCCAATTCATCAGGCAGACTGAATCTCGTTCAACCGGGTCGAGGATAAATACGGGCGCACAGTGACAGGTCCGCTCAGAAGCTATGGCGCAGGCCGATCATGGCCGCCGTCGTCGTCACACCAGGCGCCACCGGCTGACCGTAGACGATCGTCTGGTTCATGGTCCCTTTGTTATTGACGTGACCGACCTGCGCGTAAACCATGGTTCTGACGGAGAGCTTGTATTCGGCGCCGAGCGCAATTTCCGTCGAGCGATTTGCCGAGTTTTTTTTGTCTTTCAGGTAGTAGAGACCCGAGGTCACCTGAAACGCCGGGGAGAAGCGATAGCCCAATCCCGCGGAATAGAGATCGATATTGACCTGATTGTTATGCGCAGGATTCTTGCCGTTGCTGTACGACGCCGACACCGAGAAGCCATGGAGCGTATAAAGCGCGCCAAGATAAACGAACCGGTTGTTGTCGAGTCCGGTCAATGGCGCATTAGGAGCCGGATTCGTATCGTGTCCGTTGTAGTACACGGCGGACAGGCTCAGGCCGTAGTTCGAGTACTTGAGCACGGCGGACTCGCGCGTTCCCCCCTGAATCTGACCCGCCACGCCGCCGGGCGCGTATTCCAATCCGATCGAAGCGCCGCCGAAAGAGGGCGACTGGTAAACGAGCGCGTTGCTGTCATACAGTGCGCCGATTGGCGCATTGGTGCTGGTGCCCTGCCAGCCGGCGGACTGGTTCATACCCAGCCACGCGGTCAGGATACTGCCGAAGTATTGGGAGGACCGTACGTCCGTCTCGGCCATGGCATAAATCATCGGGACGATCTGTCGACCCGCGTTGAACGTGCCGAGCGGTCCGGATACGCCAATCGTCGCAAACTGATTGAACTGAGCCGCGACGCCTGGTGTATCGCTCAGGCCGGATTTGCCGGTGGTACTGTCGAACGAACCCTGAAGCTTGAAATTGACATCGTAGCCGCCGCCGATGTCTTCGCTGCCCTTGATTCCCCACAGGCTCGAATAGATGCCACCATCCTTGAGGCGGTACACCGCTCCCGTATTGGGCGCCTTGGGGTTAAACGACGCTGCCGAGCTGCTCTGGTACAAGAAGCCCGAATCGATGGTGCCGTAAAGCGTCACCGAAGATTGCGCGTGAGCAGCGCTCGCGAATGCGATGAGCGCAGCCGCTCCGATCAGTTTCACCTGCATTTTGTCTCCTGATAGTTTTGTTTCGACGGCGGCCAGCCCAGGAACAATCAGGGTGTCGGAGGGTTTGTTCTCTTGCACGGAACATCTCTCCTGCGCGGAATTCGCGGCATTGTGGCGCGTCGTGCAGGTAAGAATACGTAAAGGAGAGCGTACAGGCCCCTCCCAAAGCGGGAGGGGCAGAACATTAAGATGGACAGCACGCCGCCCGGTGCCAGCTCAGGCGCCTTCGAGCAAACCCAGCACCAGTGCTCTTCGAACCGCATGCTTTCGCGAGCTGGCGTCGAGCTTTCCAAAGAGATTCTTGAGGTGCCACTTCACGGTGCCCTCGCCCACTGCGGCCGCAACTGCGATCTCTTTGTTCGACATATTTCTCGCCAGTAGCTCCAGGATTTCGCGCTCTTTGGGCGTTAGCACAACGCTCGGTGTAGCACGCGGGACGGTGGCCTGGCGGCCCAGTGGCGGCACCGCAATGCGCGCTGCCGCAATGGCGCGGAAGACTTCGCCGGATTCCGGCTGCGCTTCGCTGACCCGCCGCGCCCAGTCCGCGAGAGCGGGATGCGCGTCGGCCAGAGTGCGAGTCAAACGGAAAGTCTGCGCAAGATTCATCGCCTCGCGAAGCAGTGCTAGCCCGTCTGCGCCGGACTGCTCGAGCGCGAATGCGCGCATCGCCATGACTTCAATCTGATATCGGCCTAGCTTCATCGCCTCAGCGGCAACGCCTGCCGGAGCGAGGTCGTCAAGCGCCTGCTGCCAGCGTTGCGCAGCAATGGCGGCGCCTGCATGCGCCAACCCGGCTAACAGCCCGACCGACTGCCTCCACAGCGGCCCCTTGTTCGGCTCCTCCTCGGCCACCATCTCGTCGATACGTCGCACCAGTGCATCGCACATTTGCGCGCGATATCGGCCAGCATGAATACGCACCTGTTCAGCCATGCTGGCAATACACAGGCGCGGCAGGCGCCGGCTCACCCCCATCGCGTGCATGGCCTCGAGGAGATCAAGGGCCCGGTGTTCGTTACCTTTGACCGCAGCGATGCGCGACGCGGTGCGGTAGGCGAGCAACACGGTGTCTGGCGTGCCGCCTCGCTCCAGAACGTCAAGTCGATTGGCCAGCAACGCGGCGGCCTCGTCGACGCGATCGGCTTCATAGCTCAGCGCGGCGCATGTCGCGGCGAACATGCACGTGAGTGGATGGCGGCGGCCAAGGTCCGCTTCCGCACTTGCCAGTGCCGGACGGAGTACCTCCTCGGCAAGTACAAGTTGTCCTTCCCATACGTAGCTGAAGCCAACAATGTAGTCGCCCCAGCGCACCACGTAGCCGATCCCTTTGCCAACTTCGGCCCGCTTTGCCGCCAGTTGGAACCGACGCGCCTGCGCGGGCTGGGAGAGGAGAATCGCGCGTACCGCGAGGCGGTTCGCGTGAACCTGGGCGAGCCAGGAATCGCCGGCGGGAGCAAACTCGGCCCACGGAGTGAACAGGTCCACGAAACGGTCGATTTCATCGGCGTAATAGGCGGCAGCGCACAGGATAAGGGCGCATTCATAGCGCAGTTGAGGGTCAGTGTCGTGACTGGCAAGCACGCGCTGCACCTGAAGTTCAGCCTCCGTGTGCCGCTCACCCAGCGCCAATGCCCAAGCCGCCGCCAGCAACAAACGCGGACGGCGCTCGAGTTCATCCGCGGGGAGCAGATCGAGCCATTCGAGAACCGCACTCAGGCGCCCCTCCTTGACCGCGTCATGCAGGCAACGCTCCGCCAACTCGTAGGCAGTTTGGTGCTCCCCTGCGGCGTGAGCATGCCTTGCTGCCTGTTCGATCATGCCGTGCTCGTTCAGCCAGGCGGCGGCACGACCATGCAGCGCAGCCCGCTCGGCGGCAGGCACATGAGCGAGGCGGCTTTGCAGCACGTCGCGCACAAGCGCATGAAGCCAGCACCACGCGCCGTCCTCAGAGGTAACGAACACGGGCGTCTCGCGCACGAGGCGAGCCAGCCGCTCCGGTGCCTGCGGATCGCCAGTCAACGCCTGGCAGAGATCCGGGTGCAGTGAATCCAATAAGCTGGCGCGCGTGAGGAAATCGGTATCTTGCGACGAAAGCTCCGCGATCAGCGTCCCGACGAGGTGTTCACGCAGTCCGCCCTGGTTGGCCGCCATGGCCTCCACAACCTTCCGGGGATCCGGGGCACGCGCCATTGCCGCCATCGCAAGCTGCAACCCAAGCGGCCAGCCGTCCGTCAACTCAAACAGCCTGGCGCACGCGTCGGCGTCGAAACGCGCCCCGAACCGGTTGGCGATCAGTCCAATCGTCTCTTCGAGACGAAAGCGCAGCATCTCAGGACCGACCAGGATGCATTGCCCGTAGGTGATCAGATCGGCGACTGCCGTATCGATTTTGCGGCGCGCAGCAACGGCCACGTGAAGATTCTGCGGGGCATTATGCAAGACATAAATCAGTGCGGTCAGACCGGCATCGGGTAGACGATCGGCCTCGTCGACGATCAATAGAACATCGCCCGAAAACTGGGCGACTTCCGCCAGCCAGGTGGTCACGCCGTCCAGTTCGCCGATCGATCCCATCGCGCCGCCAAGCAGCAATCTTCCGAAAGCGGGGCGGGCACAGCCTACCCGCATGGCATGGACGAGCCCCTGGAGAAGCCTCTGCGGGTCATCCCGCTCATCCACTGAAAGGAAGGCGACCGCGGCACCACGCGCGAGGGCCTCCCGGCGCCATTGAGCAAGTAGCGAGGTCTTGCCGTAGCCGGCCGGCGCTTGCACGAGAGCGATCGGTTGATCACCGAAGTGCAACGCCTGCGCAGCTAGCCGCTCACGAACCAGCAAGTGTGCCGGCGCGCGCGGCGCGATGGTCTTCAGGACGAGCTCGGTGGCTACGCTAGCGGCGCCTGTAGGTGTTGATGCCATCTTGCGGGGCCTGTCGAGGCTCCTGACGGCCGTTGCAGGCTGCCGCAGGGAGCGGATTAGGGGAAGATTGAAGCGTACCACCCGAACGCTTGAAGCCCCTCCCTTCGTGGGAGGGGTGCGCGAATCGACCGCCGACTAAGATGGGTTCTAACAGACCTCCGATGCGAAGCCAACGGGTGAGTTCGAAACTGGACAGCAGGATCTGCGAACGTCGAATACGGCATAAGGGATACTATGTATCGACACTTTCTCGTCCCTGTAGGCGACATTGGTTCATGCATTGAAGCAACCGGTCACGCAGTCGCGTTTGCCCAGTCGATGGGTGCGCGCGTCACCTTTCTGCCCATACTGTACCAACATGCCGCCACGCTGCATCACCAGGACTGGCACGCACAGGGTGTGACCGGTGACGCCTCGCGCGCATGCGACGTCAGGGAGCGCGCATTGGAACTGCTGGCGCGGGCCGAGGCTGCGGCGCGCGCGCAGGGCGTGCCATATTCGTCCGTCCCCGCCAGCGACGAAACGTCGTTCGACAGCATCGTCGCGGCGGCAGTCAGGTCTGGATGCGATCTGATTTGCATCGCCCCTGGCCTGCGGCTGACCGAAGTTGGCAACGTCGCTTTGGCGCCGTCGGATGGCTCTGGTGCGGGCAACGTGGCAGTCCTGATCTGCGCTGCAGACAGTCGACCGGCGACCTCGCGCGCGATCGGCAGACTCCTCGACCAACACCGCGCCATCGCCGACACCGTCCACGCGCTGCAGGACATGGTCCGCACCGCACGAATCGCCAGCCAGCAACCCGATCCGATATCAATGCATGAGACGGTCAAGCACCTACGCGATCTTCAGATACGCCGGCATCGTCTTAAGGAAGCGGCTAGGTTTTTCGCGCGACTGCGTGAGCGCACTTCCATTGCGGATGCCGAACTTGATGAACTCGAATGCCAGCGTCAGCGCGACGAACAACTCCTCACCGAACTCACCGAACTCACCGAACTCACCGAACTCGTCGAGCGTAACTCGGAACCGGCCGTCCTAGGTGGGCGACTTGAACAGGCTCTAAGCGCTTACGCGCAATTCACCTGGGAGCATATGGGCCGGGAAGAAGGTGTGGTACTGCCGGCCGCGCGGCGCTATTTGCGCGACGAGGACTGGAACGATATCGCGACGGCATTCGACGCAACGGCGGCGGATTCCGCCACGGGGACAACCTGACTCGTGTGACCCGCGGGCCTGACAGCCCACACGCACGATAGGGAGACGTCAATTCGTGCTCGAGTCGATTCGAGATTCAAGGATAACTAGCTGTCACACTTAAACCATAAAACTGGAGATAAATCGATGAAAAAAGCAAATGTACTCAAGCTGGCGGCCTGCGGAATGTTCGCGTTGGCGTCTATTAGCGTGTGGGCTCAGTCTGGCCAGACGGCCCCTGCTTCAACCGGATCGGCAAACGCGGCATCGGCCGGAATCGATGCCAAAGCCGCTAAACGAGCGAATCGCGAACTAGCCAGGCAAGTTCGCACGACTATTGCAAAAGAAAAGAGCATCAACGCCGCCAACATCAGCGTGAAAGCGAAGGGCGGCGCGGTCACCCTTTACGGAACCGTGCCGGCAGCGTCTCAGATCGACACAGCGACCGCAATAGCGAAAACGGTCCCAGGCGTGACGTCGGTCAAAAATCAGATCGTGATTCAGAGGACATTCGACCAGTAATCTCCTTTCTGGGAGCGCGCACTTTCTCAAAGGAAGCGAAACCATTCCGCGGGCTTTCGCGATGCCGCGAAACCCCTCCCCGAGCGCGGGCGATATTAGTTTCACGCCTTGCAGCATGACATTGGCGCCGATACTCCATCGAACCCATTCAATCACTTATCATTCTGATTATTATGGATTACAAATCAACTACGTCTGATATCGACCTGGACGAATTCAAGGCGAACTCACGCACGACCGGTCTCCACCCCAATGCATCAGGCGAGCACGAAAGAAGCGCGCTGTACGTAGCAACGCCGGTCGCACACACACCAAAAGCGAATTGGGCCTGGGCCGAGAGTTCCGGACACTTCGACTGGATGGACTGGCATACACCCTCGGTCCAGCCAAGCGCCACTGACTTTGACCTGTAGAGCTTGATCGCCTGCATTGCCCTTCACCCTGATCCCTCGTCAACCGTCAGCATGCTTGGGTGCAAGTCGTGGCCGACTTTGTCAATAGATGGGCCGATTTAGATAGTCGATTTCCGTCCAATCGGGACTACGATCGGCCCACTGTTACCGCGCCGGGCCATCAATCCAGTCTGCCCTGCCCGCGTCCCCTCTTCGATTGCATGTCCGGAGATGCCGCATTCGAGAGCATTAAGCTACCCGTGACGATGGAACTCACCCTCAAGATCAGTCCACCACGCGCCCCACGGCACATGCTTGCCCGCACGCGCCTGAGCTCTGGCAGCGAGCGCTTTCGCGACCGGCCAGTAGCGATCGTGCAGGCACCACCGGGCTTCGGCAAGACTTCGCTGCTGGCCCAGTGGCGCCACGAGCAACTGATGCGTGGCTGCGTGGTGGCGTGGCTCTCGCTTGACGGACGCGATGATCCGAGGCGTCTGTTCGTGGGTCTGATGCTTGCTGTGCGCTTGGGTTCCGGGCGGACAGCATTTGGGAAACACCTGCTCGAGGGTGGCGCGGCGCCCGCGGCGCCGCTCGAAGCCATCATGGCCTGGCTGGCCGAGGTCGCCCGCACGGCACTCGATGTCGTTCTGATACTCGACGAAGTGGAGCCACTTCCGCAGGCGAGCCACGAGGCGCTGGTTTACCTGTTCGAGAACCTGCCCGCCAATCTGCGTGTCGTGCTTGCCTCGCGCGGCGGATACGACAAGCTTATCGCGCGCTTGATCCCCTATGGCCTGTGTACGGCGGTCGACGCCGCGACGCTTCGGTTTCGCCTCGACGAAACCGTCGCGCTGATCGGCAGCCGGTTTGGCGCCGATGTCGATGCCGACACGAGCGCGAGATTGCACGACATCACCGAGGGGTGGCCACTCGGCCTGCAACTCGCGCTTGACGCGATCGCCGATACCCACGATGCGGTTACGGGCATTAACGCTTTCGCAAGCAGCACGGGTGGTATCCAGAAGCAGTTCGTGAGCGCGTTTTTTGAGCGGCTCAGCAGCGACGATATCCATTTCCTCACGCTCATCTCGATCGTCGAGCTGTTGCATGGTGACCTCTGCGCTGTGCTCTCCGGGTTCGCCGATGCAAGGCAACGGTTACTGCGCCTTGCAAGTGAGACCCCGCTTCTTTGCAATGCGCAAGGTCGCCGAGGCTGGTACCGATTGCACGCCATGGCACGCGAGGTGCTGCGCGAGCGCGTCGCTGATCTGCCCCATGCCGAACAGACTTGCCTCCATAGCCGTGCCATGCAATGGTTGGCCGACAACGGCATGACCGAGGCGGCAGCGCGACATGCACTAGCGTGCGGTGAGGAGGAAACCGCCTATCGGCTCGCGCAACGCAGCTTGCATGAAGCCGTAACCCAAGGCCACCTGGTTGATGTGGCCGAGTGGCTCGGATGGCTGCCTGACGTGGTGCTGGACCGGCATCCGCAGTTGCGTATCGCCATCGCATGGGCACTCGCCATGAGCGACCGGCACCAGGACGCCGAGACACAGGCTCAAGCCATTCTCCTCAGCACACAACCCGACGAGGCGACCCGCTATGAGATCGATTTGATCCTGAGCGCCGCCGCCTATTTCGCTGACGCGCCTGATCGCGCGGGGTGTCTGATCGATAAGTGGGGTGACACTTCGCCGGTAGACGACGCATGGCTGCAACAGGTGCACGCGAACCGGCTTGCCGCGCGCGCGCTCATGAACGGCGATTACACGGCGGCCCGTCGATTGCAGCAGCGCACAGCGCACGGCAAAACCAGTGCCGCCTGTCGATACGTGAGTCGATGGCGTGACTACATGAGCGGCCTTGGGTACCTGTTCGAGGGGCAAATGCTGCTGGCGGAGCGCACACTGCGCCCGGCGCTCGAACGCGCCGACCACGACCTTGGCCGGCGGCACCCGTTTTCCTGCATGATTGCAGCGCTGCTCGCCGCGACCCGATTCAAGCGAGGCGACTTCGAGGAAGCGACGGCCTTGCTGGCAAACCGCCTGGACGTACTCGAACGGGGAGGAACACCCGATGCCGTAATCCTGGCGTACCGCACAGCGGCGCGCATCGCCGTCGCGGCGGGCATGGAGCACCGCGCCGTCGACCTGCTTGGCCTGCTGGATGCCATCGGCGCCGAGCGCAACATGCCGAGGCTGCGCGTGGCGAGCTTGACGGAGCAGATCCGGTTACACAGTGGCTGCTTCCGTTCAGCAACATGCCAGACGCTTGTCGAGCAGCTCGACCGAATCGTCGCCGCGCACGCGCTGTCAGATGCGCCCATCACGCGTCGCACCCTGGTCTTGCATCAGGATATTAGCCATGCTTACGCGGCTATCGCCGCTCAGGACTGGCGTGCAGCCGGGCATGCGCTCACTCGCGCGCAGGTCGTCGCCGAGGCGATGAGGCTCGGTGCGGCACGCGTCGATATCATGACGTTGCGCGCCTTTGTTCTGGATCGCATTGGGGAATCGTCTACCGCGCTTCTTCGTGAGGCCGTGGGTCTTGGGGCAGCGTGCGGGATGAAGCTCATGCCTGTCGACCTGCATCCTGCCGCTGCGCTGTGGATGGACGCGCCCGATGCCGACGGCGCCGCGCGCCTTTCCTCGTCTCCTGAACCGCAATCGTCGACTGTGGCCGATGCACCCGCGCCCGAGCGTCACGACGGCCTGCGTGCGACCCCCAGTATGACCCTGACACCGAAGGAACGTCGCGTGCTGGAGTTAGTCACCCGTCACCTCACCAATAAGGAAATCGCCTTCGCCATGGGGATCGGCCAGGAGACGGTGAAGTGGCATATGAAGAACCTCTTCCTCAAACTCGACGCAACGTCACGCAAGCAGATTGTTCGCCGGGCTCAACTCATGGGCCTGTTGCAAGAAGCCGCCTGAACGCGTGAGTCCCTGGTTTAATCAGCAACCCTCTCGCCGTGTGGTTCGTCACACAGGTACAACACTCGGGGGGTGGTACGGGCTCAGCAGCACGGTCTCATGGTTGTCGAACCGGCTGCGAACCGTGTTATAGCGGGTCGCCCGCCGTTTATGCCATAACGGTATTCCTGAAAACCCACCCCCCTTCCGGGAGGGGGTTCGGCTGCGGCACGAGTACGTATGCTCTCGACCCAGATGCAACGAGGCCTTCATGACTTAAGGCCACGGGGCCTCTCGTCAGAACAACGTTGCACAGGAGACCGCATGAAGTTGAGAATCACTGGGCTTGTCGCATTGTTGGCACTTGCTGGTGCCGCACACGCCCAATCATCCGTTACGCTGTACGGCACAATCGACTCGGGCCTGCTCTGGCAGAACACCTCAGCCTCAGGAGCAGCCCCCTTCCTCCCGAACAGCAAACTTAACCCGAACACCGGATCCGTGTTCCGGCTCAAGGACGGCGGCATCTATTCCAGCCTCTTCGGCATGAAAGGTACGGAGGACATCGGCGGCGGCTACAAGGTCAACTTTCGGCTCCAAGGGTCGTTCGACAGTGGCACCGGCAAGTTCCAGCTGAGCGATACCGCGGGTACCCCCGCCCTGTTCAACCAGATCGCCGAGGTCGGCGTGTCGGGGCCATTCGGCCGGTTTGACGCGGGTCGGCAACTCGCACCGATGGCCTATGCGTTTGCAGACACAGACGTGCGCAATGCGCAGTTCTTCGGCAGCGTCCTGACCGCGTGGCTCACCATGAACACGGTGGGCGGGTGGCCCGGCAACAGCACGAACGGCATCATTGGCGCGCTGTATGACAGCAATGCGCTCGTCTACAATTCGCCGTCGTTCTATGGCGTATCGGCCGCATTGGAATACGCACCGGGCGGCGTGGCTGGCCAGCCCCAAGGCGGCACGCGTGAGTCCGCCGTGCTCAACTATTCGAATTACGGTCTGAATGTCGCAGCCGTCTACTACAACGGACACGACGCCAGTCCTTATACCTATGCGGCGCCCTCCACCGCGGCCCCAGCAACCGGCCTGAACAACAACCGCTTCGTCTACGTCGGCGCGAAGTACACGTGGCGCGGCCTGTCAGTCTCCGGGTCCTTCAGCAACGGACGCAACCCGGCAGCCGAGAACGGTAACCCGAAGATCTTCGCCGTATCAGGCGATTTCAATATGTTGACGGCAGGCATCGGGTATCGCTTGTCACCGGCGTTCGATATCACGTCCGGCGTCTATTACGTGAAGGACGAGAAGCACTCGCAAAACCAGTCGACCGAATATGTGCTGGGCGCCGACTACAACCTGTCCAAGAGCACCCTGCTCTACGCCGAGTTCGGCTACGTGTCGAACCGTGGCGCGATGAACCAGGAGATCGTCTACGGTCAGCCCACCGCAGTCGGTATGAACACCGCTGCTGGCATGCTCGGTATTCGCCACTCTTTCTAAAGCCGGCACCCCCCACGGCGCGCAACCTTGCCGTCGCGGGGCGGCCCAGGCAGCCGGCATCCATGGCCGCCCGCATCCGCGAGGCGGCATTTTTATGTCATTTCTGCACGTAAATCGCCGTGAACAAATTCCGCATCAAGACCCGATTGATCACACTTGTTGCAGTTCTGCTTGCGCTCGTGTTGCTGACTTCCGTCATGGGCAGCATTCGCCTGCGGCAGGCCAATGCTTCGATCGAGATCATTTACAAAGATCGCGTGGTGGGTCGCGGTCAACTGGCAAACCTGCAGATCGATGAGGCTCAGCGCGAATACACCAAGGCGCATCATAGGGTCGAACGATTCATGGTGGTGAACGGGGTTGTGACAGGACTCACACTCTGTGTCGCCGTGCTGACTTGCTGGATGCTGATACGCTCGATTACAAGCCCGCTTTCGGAAGCGGTCAAGGTTGCGGAAACCGTGGCATCTGGCGACCTGAGGTCGGTCATCTCCGTGGCCGGACGCGACGAAACAAGCGAGTTGCTGGCGGCCCTCAAGCATATGAACGATCGTCTGGTTGATATCGTAGGTGGCGTGCGTTCAAGCAGTGAGGCTATCGGGTCCGCCACGAAGCAGATCGCAGCAGGGAACATCGACCTGTCCTCTCGCACTGAGCAGCAGGCAGCGTCGCTCGAAGAAACGGCCGCCAGCATGGAGCAGTTGACGGGTGCCGTCCGGCACAATGCCGACAATGCACGTCATGCAAGTGCTTTGGCTGGCAGCGCGTCTGACATTGCAGCCCGCGGTAACGAGGTCGTGGCGCGCGTGGTAGGAACAATGGGGGAGATCAGCGAGAGCTCCACGCGGATCGCCGACATCATTGGAATAATCGAGGGCATCGCCTTCCAGACCAACATCCTCGCGCTAAACGCCGCGGTTGAAGCGGCACGCGCAGGTGAACAGGGGCGGGGTTTCGCCGTCGTCGCGCAAGAAGTTCGAGCGCTCGCTCAGCGCTCGTCCAGCGCCGCCAAGGAAATCAAGGAATTGATAGGCACGTCGGTTGTCCGTGTGGCAGCGGGCACTGAGCTTGTCGGTGAAGCCGGGCGCACGATGCAGGAGATTATTCACGCTGTGTCTCGTGTGACGGACATCATGAGCGAGATCGCAGCAGCATCGGACGAGCAGAGCAAGGGTATCGATCAGGTTGGACAGGCCGTCACGCAGATGGACGAAGTCACGCAGCAGAACGCCGCGCTTGTCGAAGAGGCCGCCGCAGCGGCACAATCATTGCAGGATCAGGCGCTCAAGCTCAATTCGGCCGTAGCGGTCTTTAGCATGGTTTGAGGCCTTCAGGATGGGGTCGAATGGCATTCCGCCTCCGTTCTTTCGGTCGTTAAATAGTCAATCCGCCGTCGACGACGATACATTCGCCGTTCGTGTAGCTCGCGGCATCTGATACGAGATAAAGGACGGTACCCGCCATTTCCTGCGGCTCCGCGTGACGCCGCAACGGAATGCGGCTCATCCACTCTTCGTAGATCTTCGCTGTCTCGAACAGAGCGCCAGCAAACTTTGTTTTGGTCAAGCCCGGGAGCAGTGCGTTGACACGTATGCCGTAGGGTCCACACTCCTTCGCAAACGCCTTGGTCATGTTAACCACGGCAGCCTTGCTGATCGAGTAGATGCCCTGCATGTCACCAGGCTGCAACGCGTTGATCGAGGCGGTATTGACGATCGCGCCGCTCCCCTTCTCCCGCATCAGTCGGCCCGCTTCCACCGACATGAAGAAGTAGCCGCGAATATTGACGTCAACGGTTTTCTCGAACGCCGCGAGATCGGTGTCGAGAATATGCCCAAAATAAGGATTCCCTGCGGCGTTATTCACAAGGATGTCAAGCCGCCCATGGACCCTGCGGATATGGTCGAAGACCTCGGCAATATCTTCCATGCGCCCAATATGGCAGGCAAGCGCTTCCGAACTTCCGCCATTCTCGATAATTTGCGTGCAAACAGCCTCGCAGTCCTCCTGTTTCCGGCTCGTCACGATCACATGTGCGCCTTGCTGTGCCAGCAATCGCGCAATTTGTTCGCCAATACCACGGCTTGCTCCACTGACGAGAGCAATCTTTCCGGTCAAATCGAAGAGATCGGTACTCATATTTTTGGTTACTCCAAAAACGTTATCTGTCTGTAGCCGTGCGACACCCTTGTCGGAATCCGACTCGCGCCCGGATCAGGCTGCGTGCTGAGTCATTTGTTGCTGAAAACCCGGTCAACTTTGCTCTTCGAGGACGGTCACCGCCATGCGCGCCAATGGCTCTACCATCTCGCTCACTGCCCTCGCATTGGCATGCGACGCATTGCCCCCAAGCGCGCGCTTTTTCACGCCCTGGATAATCGCGGCCAGGCGGAAAAAGCTCACTGCGAGATAAAAGTTCCACCCCTTGATCGCCGGGATGCCGCGCAGATCGCAATATCGTTCAACAATTCCCTGTTCCTCCGGTAGGCCCAACGCATGTCTGATCTGACCTTGAAGACCCATGATCGGAGCATTGGTAGGCAGCCGCAGGCACATGCAGAAGTAGGCCAGGTCGGCAATGGGATGGCCCAAGGTCGACAATTCCCAGTCGAGCAGGGCCTTGATCCGGCATTCGTGCGGATCGAAAATTAGATTGTCGATGCGAAAATCGCCGTGCACGAGCGAGTGCTCATCCGCTTGTGCCGGACACTGGATGGGCAACCATTTGATCAGCGTCTCCATCGCCTCAACGTGTCCTGTTTCGGCCGCGCGATACTGCCGTGTCCACAGGCTGATCTGGCGCTCGAAGTAGTTGCCCGGCCGCCCATAGTCCGACAACCCGGCAGCGTTTACGTCGACGTCGTGGAGTGTCGCCATCGCACGCACGACAGCATCGTAGTATTCGCGCCGCTCATCGCGCGGGATTTCAGGCAGTGCAGGATTCCAGAAAATGCGACCTTGCTCGAAGCTCATCACATAGAACATCGTGCCGATCACGTTCCGGTCCTCGCATAGGTGATACGCGCGAGCGACGGGCACGTCAGTCTTCGCCAATGCATCAAGTACCCGGAACTCGCGGTCCACAGCGTGGGCCGACTTCAGTAACGGCCCGGACGGCTGCCGGCGCAGCACATACTCGCCGCTTGCTGCCTGGAGAAGAAAAGTGGGATTCGATTGACCGCCCGAGAATTTCTTCGCGGTCACGGGTCCGCTAAAGCCCTTGATCGATTGTTCGAGGTAAAGCGCAAGCGCTCCCGCATCGATATCAGTGGCATCAGTAGTCGTCATTCAACCCTCTTCGCGTACGGACATTGAAAATTGCCGACGTAGACTCGATCGCGATGTGGATCGCAATTGAAGCCGGCGAGGTGCCGCTTGAGGCTCGTCATGCAGCAGCCTTCACCATATCTTCGATCACCTTCTTCGCATCGCCGAACACCATCATCGTCTTGTCCATGTAGAACAGGTCGTTGTCGAGACCGGCGTAACCCGCCGCCATCGACCGCTTGTTCACGATGACCGTGCGCGCCTTGTACGCCTCGATGATCGGCATGCCCGCGATCGGCGACTTCGGATCGGTCTTCGCCGCCGGATTCACCACGTCGTTCGCGCCGAGCACCAGCACCACGTCGACCTGACCGAACTCGCCGTTGATGTCGTCCATTTCGTAGACCATGTCGTACGGCACTTCGGCTTCGGCAAGCAGCACGTTCATGTGTCCCGGCATCCGACCGGCCACCGGGTGAATCGCGTACTTCACCTCGATGCCCTTCTCGACCAGCTTGTCGGTCAGCTCCTTCAATGCATGCTGCGCGCGCGCGACCGCCAACCCATACCCCGGCACGATCACCACCGTTTCAGCATTGCCGAGCATGAACGACGCATCATCGGCCGAACCGGATTTCACCGGACGCTGCTCCGCCGACCCACCCGCCACCGCTGCGCCCGCTTCATTCCCGAAACCGCCGAGAATCACGTTGAAGAACGAGCGGTTCATCGCGCGGCACATGATGTACGACAGGATCGCACCCGACGACCCCACCAGCGAGCCCGCGATGATCAGCATCGGATTGTTCAGCGAGAAACCGATGCCCGCCGCCGCCCAGCCCGAGTACGAGTTGAGCATCGACACCACCACCGGCATATCCGCACCGCCGATCGGGATGATGATCAGCACACCCAGCACGAACGCGATCAGCGTCATGATGATGAACGGCAACCACGACTGCGTGAGGAAGAAGATCACGCCGAAGCCGAGCATCGCGAGCGCGAGCAGCAGGTTGATCAGGTGCTGCCCTGCATAGACGACCGGTGCGCCCTGGAAGAGCCGGAACTTGTACTTGCCCGACAGCTTGCCGAACGCGATCACCGACCCGGAGAACGTAATCGCCCCGACGAACGTGCCGATAAACAGCTCGACGCGATTGCCGTATGGCAGGAAGCCCGGAATCGGATTGTCCGGATCGACGAGACCGAAGGCCGACGGTTCCGACACCACCGCATACGCGATACAGACAGCGGCAAGACCGATCAGCGAGTGCATCGCCGCGACCAGTTCCGGCATCTTGGTCATCTCGACGCGCGCCGCGACGAACGCGCCGATCGCGCCGCCGACAATCAGTGCGGCAAACAGCAGGCCAAGGCCGAGCGCCAGATTCGAGCCGAGCCCGGCGGCCTGCTTAACGATCAGCGCAATAGTCGTAAGAATGGCAATCGCCATCCCGACCATGCCGAAGGTATTGCCGGTGCGCGCCGTCTTCGGATTCGACAGCCCCTTGAGCGCCTGGATGAAGCAGACCGAGGCGACCAGATAAAGCAGCGTGACGACGTTCAGACTCATTACGCGTTCTCCTTGGTCGTGGATTGTGCCTTGTCAGCGGGGAGCTTCTTCGGCTCTTTCTTGCGGAACATCTCCAGCATTCGCCTCGTCACCAGGAATCCGCCGAACACGTTGACCGCCGCGAGCGCGACAGCCAGCGTGCCGAAGAACTTGCCGGGCGTGCCCAGTGTGAGGCCCGCGGCCAGCATCGCGCCGACGATCACGATCGCCGAGATCGCGTTGGTCACGGCCATCAGAGGCGTGTGCAGCGCGGGCGTGACGTTCCAGACAACGTGGTAACCGACGTAGATCGCCAGCACGAAGATGATCAGGTTGATGACGGTGTGGTTGATGACTTCCATCGCCGCTCTCCTTTATGACTTGCGCGTGACTTCGCCGTCGCGGGCCAGCAGCGTGGCCGCGACGATGTCGTCTGCGAGATCGATGTTCAGGGCGCCTTCCTTGGTGATGATCAGCTTGAGGAAGTCGAGCAGGTTGCGTGCGTATAAGGACGACGCGTCGGCGGGCACCATCGAGGCCAGGTTCGTATAGCCGACGATCTGCACGCCGTTATCCGTCACGACTACCTCGTCCGCTTCGGTCAGGGGGCAGTTGCCGCCGCGGTGCCCGTCAATGACCGGGCCGCGCCCTGCGGCGAGGTCGACAATCACTGAGCCAGCCTTCATCGCCTGCACCGTATCCACGGAGATCAACGTCGGTGCGGGACGGCCCGGAATAAGCGCTGTCGAGATCACGATGTCCGCCTGTTTTGCCCGTTCATGGACGAGCGCCGACTGACGTGCGAGCCACGAAGGCGGCATCGGTCGCGCATAGCCGCCCACACCTTGCGCGGCTTCGCGCTCCTCATCGGTTTCGTACGGTACGTCGAGGAATTTAGCGCCGAGCGATTCGATCTGCTCTTTCACGGCGGGGCGCACGTCGGATGCCTCAACCACCGCGCCGAGACGCTTGGCGGTCGCAATCGCCTGCAAGCCCGCGACACCTACCCCGAGAACCAGCACACGGGCAGCCTTCACGGTGCCGGCTGCCGTCATCAGCATTGGCATGAAGCGCGGATAATAGTGCGCGGCAATCAGAACGGCCTTATAGCCGGCGATGTTGGCCTGTGACGAAAGGACGTCGAGGCTCTGCGCGCGGGTAGTGCGCGGCGCGGCTTCCAGCGCGAACGCGGTCACCCCTGCCGCTGCGAGCCGCTCGGCGTTTTCCGTATTGAACGGATCGAGCATGCCCGCCAGCACTGCGCCAGGTTTCATCAATGGCAATTCGTCGGCTGTTGGTGAAGCGACCTTCAATACGATCTGTGCGCCATAAGCCGCGGCCGCATCGCCAATCTGCGCACCCGCACCCCGGTACGCATCGTCAGTGTAGTGCGCGCATTCGCCGGCGCCTGCCTCGACAGTCACGCCGTGCCCCTGGGCGACGAGCTTTTTGACGGTCTCAGGCGTTGCCGCAACCAATGCTTTGCGGCCTAGCGACTCAGCGGGAATTCCAATCTGCATGTCCAACCTCACATTGCGCCTGTCGGCGCGATACTGTTTTCACACTGACGATCCAAACCACCAGCCCGCGGTCGCGGGCGCCGATAGCGGCGGCGCGCGCCACATCTGCCAATCCAGCGGCCGCCGCATTGCGGTCACACCTTCGGTCAGAAAAGATGCCGGATGCCGAACTCCACGCCGAGCTGATTCGACCCGGGATGCGGAGCCGCCGGGACGGCACTTGAGGCCGACACCGAATAGATGCCCTCTTTGCCACTGTTCTTCATGTAGGCGAATACGCCGTAAAGTGCGGTCCGCTTGCTGAGGTTGTAGTTGGCCCGCAAGGTGCCCATCGTGCCGTCGGCGTCGTAGACGCTGTCAGTGATATGCGAGACCTGCGCATCGAAAACCCATGCGCCGTAGGGCACCGATGCACCGAGATATTCGATATCGGTTTTGGCCGACCGTGCGTCACCCTCGACCAGCCGGTGCAGCCATCCCGCGCCCACACGCACTGAGCTGATATCCACGTGCGCAGCCAATTGGTAGCGACGATCCGTATCGCTGGACTTCGTGAAAGCGATACCTGCCACACCCGGCACGACGGTGATGGGCGTCGCGCCTGCACCGCCGCGCTGCTCGTCGTAGGTCACAGCCGCGCCCCATGCCTTGCCGTCGTACTTGACCATTGCCGAGATCGCGCGACAGGCAAGGAAGTCATTGCCCGTCTGCCCCGGGCAATTTCCCACCGTACTCGAATCGCGCCCGGTCGAATAGCTCGCGCCGACAGTGACCCCGGAAAACGTGCCCATATAAACCACGTCGTTATCGAAGCGCGCGGCAAGCAGATAAGAATCGAGCGATGCGAGGCCACCGAATCCACCCGAGCCGATAATGTTCGACTCCGTCATGCCCCAGTTCGTCATGCTGTACTGTCGGCCAAACGTGAGTTGGCCCCAGGGGCCACTCAAACCGACGTAAGACTGCCGGCCAAATAGCCGGCCGCCCTGTTGAAGCGCACCGTTTGACGCAGAGAAGCCACTTTCGAGCGTGAAGACCGCTTTCAAGCCGCCGCCTAGATCCTCTGCCCCTCGCAATCCCCAGCGCGATGGCACGTCTCCCCCGCCGATCACGGGCATTCGCGCAACGGAACCGCCCGTGGGCGTGGCGTGCGTGAAATACTCGACGCCCGTATCGACGATCCCATACAACGTTACCGAGCTTTGCGCAAACGCAGGTGCCGAAGCGATGGCTGCCGCCATTGCCGCCACTGCCGTTGCAACAGTCGTCTTTTTCATCTGATCTCCTCCTTTTTCGCCAGCCGCTTTTTATTCAAAAAAATTCGGATACCGAATTAATTTAAATTCTATTCGTCCCGTCATTCATCCCAGCCGGTCGCCCGCCGATGCGCGATCCGGCGGTCCGGCGAAGCGTTAGACCGGCACTTCTCCCTCCAGCGTGATACGGTTCAACACGCGTTCAGCTTCGCCATAGTCGTGCACGGCATAGTGCATCGTGCAACGGTTGTCCCACATCACGACATCGCCCGTCTGCCACATGTGGCGGTAAATGTTGTCGGGTGTCGTGGAGTGTTCGTACAGGAAGTCGAGCAACGGCCGGCTCTCGGCAACCGTCATTCCCTCGATCTGCTGCGCGGTATCGGGATGTCCGACGTAAAGTGCCTTGCGACGGGTCTCCGGATGGGTGCGAACGATCGGATGCACCGCCGACGGAATCGTATCGATACCTCTCATCCGGGCGAGCCGCAGCCCCGTGAATCGTGCGCGCAAGCCCTCGAGCGTGCGCTGCATGGTCGGCGACAGACGCTCGTAAGAAACGTACTGATTGCACCACATCGTATCGCCGCCATGCGGCACGACGACGGCCGAGAGGATCGAGATCTTCGGCGGAACGGGTGTATAGATCGAGTCGGAATGCCACGCTTCCGTCGATGCAGTCTCTTTGGGAATCTTCGTGACCTGGATCAGACCGGGAAAGCCTGGCACCGACGGGTCCAACGGGTTGTTTTGCGCAGGGTTGCCCCAGAGCCTGGCGAACTCGACGTGCGCCCCAGGTTGCAGGAACTGCCCGCGGTAGACCAGCACGCCATGCTCGAGAAATGCGCGATGCAGCACGTCGAACGTATCGTGATTAATGGGTTCGTTCAGGTTGACGCCTTCGACCAGCCCGCCGACCGAGCCGGTCAACGGAGTAATTTGGATGCTCATTAAAGTCTCCTGTTAATCGATATCGTTGGTCTGGGCAAACTCATGCGACTGTCAGCACGATCTTCCCGACGTGCTGATCGAGTTGCATGTACGCGTGCGCTTCTGCAATCTCGTCGATCGTAAAGGTACGATCGATCGGCAGCCGGATACGGCCCGCCTCGAGAAACGGCAGCAGGTCGCGCGCGCACGCCTGGATACATTCGAGCCGTTCCTGCTCCGTACGCGTGCGGAACGTCACGCCGATCAGCTTCAGGCGCTTGAGCCATAGCTTCGCCAGGTCGATCTGAGCTGTCGCTGAGCCAAGACGCGCGATATTGACCAGCCGCCCCTTGACCGCGAGGCTGTCCATGTTCGCCTCGAATACCGGGCCGCCAACGGTGTCGATGATCACGTCGACACCGCGCTTGTCGGTTGCGGCCATCACGACCTCGAGCTGCGACTCGCGCGACGAATCGATGCCGACATCGACGCCGAACTGGCTAAGCTTGTCGAGCTTCGCCGCGGAGCGGGATGTCGCGATCACGGGCTTCGCGCCCAGCAACGAGGCAATCTGGATCGCCGCCATCGCCACGCCGCCCGACGCGCCATTGACCAGGATCGACTCGCCCTTGCGAAGCTCACCGTTCGTCACGACCGCATCGTGCGCGGTGATAAAAACATTCGGGAAAGCGGCCGCGTCGACCCATGAGAGGTTTTCCGGTACCGACATCAGCGCAAGCGGGTCCATGACGACGTATTCCGCCTGACAGCCCTTGCCGTGGCCCATCACGCGGTCACCTTCGCGCCATCCTGTGACCCCCTCGCCAACCTTAGCCACCTCGCCGGCCAGCTCGACGCCGGCGGTAATTGTGTTACCCGAACGGAGTTCGCGCGCCTGGTTGATCTCGCCGCGATTCAACCCCGCGGCACGAACCCTGACGAGCACCTGTCCAGCCCCGACCTGCGGCACGGGGATGTCCTGCAATTCGACTTTGCCGCCTTGCGGCGTCGGCACTACTCGCACTGCTTTCACTGTTGTCTCCTCCTATGAATACGGGCTGTTTCTCGTGCTGATCAGCCGCCTGCCGTCGCCTTGAGACGAATAACCGATAACAACTCACGCGCACGGTCCGCGGCGGCCTCGGCACCAGGCATATTGCCGCGCACGAATGGCGGACGCAGGTCTTCGATTTCGGACAGCGCGCGAACCATCTCCTCGTTTGCTACGCATAGCTTCCGATACGCGTTGACCGTGAGTAGATAGGTGTGGAAGACATCGCTGGCCGGCTCCGTCGCGGCCATGCGGTGCAACGCGGCGTTCAGCCAATGTGTGCCGGCCAGCATCGCCGCTTCGATCTGCATCTCGACGTCTTCCGCACTGCATTTTCGCAACGAGTTCTCGATGCGCCCGGCGGCGGCGATGTGTTGTTCAATGTTCATGCAACGCTCCTTCCATCCGCTCATTCAACAGACGAAAACACACCCGCAAGGCCTTGTCGCATTCCGCCACGATCGCAGCCGTCGGTGCGACACCCTCGCGTACACAGGGGTCGCGATACTGCTCCACGACTTCCATCAGATGCATCATCGACACGATGTCTTCGGGCACGGGCGCCTCGACAACAGGCCGGCCCACATGCAGCACATCCCCTAAAGGACGAAAGGCAGCTTGCAACGTGCCATCCGGCTGAGGAACGAGGTAAACCCCTGGCTGCGCCGCGTAGACGTCGTCGGCAGCGGTGATCCCCGCGTGGTGCAGTGCTGCATTGACGGCATGGGTGCCGCCCGTCATACCGGCCCAGAACCACAACTCGAAATCGTCCAGCGGATCGAAGCGCGCACGCAGCGCTTCCAGTCTGGCGATCTTCTCCAGATGCGACTTCACGTTCATCGGAAATCTCCTTGTCCGTACGCCCACCGTGTTTCATTGCGTGGTTTGAAAGATAGACGGCGGTCACCCACAAGTCAACAACTTCTATATAGGAGTAATTAGAAACACCTATATAGGACATTCGGCACCCGATCTATTCTCTGGCTCATGGATTAAGGAATATTCGGCTTGACTAACCATGCCTCTGATCCTACATTTAGATCAACACCTATATAGGAGCTAGACAATGCCCCGTGCGATCGTACTCAACCCGTCAGACAATGTCGCCACACTGCTCGATCCCGGAAGGGTCGGCGACGCCTGCGTTCTTCAGGGTGAACGCTCAGGTGAGGTCACGCTGTGGCAGGACGTGCCATTCGGGCACAAGGTCTGCATTGCGCCGACCCCTGGTGGCGCGGCGATCCTCAAATACGGCCAGGTCATCGGCACCGCTCGCACGTCGCTGACACTCGGCGAACATGCACATGTACACAACATCGACTCGACCCGCGCACGCGGCGATCTGAATACGAGGTAAGCAGATGAAAACATTTCTCGGTTACCGGCGCGCAAATGGCACCGTCGGCGTGCGCAACTGGGTCGCAATCATTTCCGTCATGGACAATTGCAACCCTGTGACCCGGACGATTGCCAACTCGGTTGACGGCACGATTCCCGTCACCACGCTGTTCGTGCGGGGCCAATACGGTGCGGATCTCGACTTCGCCTACGAGTCGCTCGCCGGACTCGGACGTAATCCCAACATTGCAGCCGTCCTCGTTGTCGGACTCGAGGAATCGTCGACAGAGGACGTCGCCTCGCGCATACGCGATACCGGCAAGCCCGTCGACACCGTGCACCTCCAACCGCACGGCACGATTCACTGTATCGCCGAAGGCACACGCAAGGCGTTGCGGCTCTCGATCGCCGCCTCGAGCCTGCGGCGCGAGCCGTGCCCGATGTCGGAACTCATCGTGGGCGTCGAGTGCGGCGGCTCCGATACGACGTCCGGTCTCAGCTGCAATCCGACCATTGGGCGAATGGCGGACCGTTTGATTGCGGAAGGCGGCACCGTCATCATTTCCGAAACGTCGGAGTTCATCGGCGCGGAACATCTGTTCGCCGCGCGGGCAGCAGATGAATCCGTCAGAGCGGCGTTCGTCGACGCGGTCAAGAAGATGGAACACGCCGCGATTGACCGCGGCGTGGACATGCGCGAGTCGCAACCGTCGCCGGATAACAAGCGCGGTGGGCTGACCACCGTCGAGGAAAAAGCGCTTGGCGCGATGGCCAAGGCCGGTTCGACCCCGCTTGTCGGCGTGCTTCGATACGGCGAGGCGCCCCAACGCAAGGGACTTCATTTCATGGATGCGCCTGCCGCTGCCGTCGAAAACCTGACCGCGCTCGCCGCCGGCGGATGCCAGCTCACGTTTTTCGGCACGGGCGTCGGGAACCCCATCGGCAACATGGTCGCGCCCACCGTCAAGGTGTGTGGCAACATCCATACTCTGCAGACGATGGCGGACAATATCGATTTCGACGCCAGTGGCATTCTCGAACAGGGAATGAAAATTTCGGATCTAGGAGACCGGCTGTATGACTATGCAACGGACGTGGCATCGGGCACGCGTCTCGCCAGCGAAGTGCTCGATGTACGTGAAACTGCCGTCAGCCGGTTTGAACGCAGTCTCTAAGAGAACATGACAAAACTATCCATGGTGTCGGAAGCGATCATCCGGCACATCGAATCCGGGTCATTGCGCGAAGGTGACCGCCTGCCCTCCGAGGGCGACCTCGCAGCGAGCCATGGCGTGAGCGTCGGGACGGTGCAGAAAGCGCTCGTCCAACTCGTGCACTCCGGGCTCATCACCCGCGAGCAGGGGCGGGGCACGTTCGTGTCGGGCTCGCGCGTCGCGCCCGCCGACGTGCGCTATCTGCGCTTTCGCGATGCGGATGGCAACGACCTTCCCTCCTATGTTCATGCACGCTCGGTGAAGCGCCTGAAACGCAAGGGGCCATGGTCCGAGTTCCTCGGAGGCGACGGCTTCGTGCGCATCGAGCGTGTCATCAGCGTGGGTGGTCGGTTCGATCTCTACAGCGAATTCTGGCTGAGGGAGGAGGATTTCGCCGAGCTTGGCGGTGTGGACCGGGCCGCGCTGGAAAAGAATCTGCGCGAACTCGTCGCCCAACGGCTGTCACTGCCAACGCTGCGGGTAGACCAATGGATCCAGTTCGGCAAGCTGCCAGCCGCAGTGGCAAACGAACTGAGCATCGACCCGAACGAGCCCGGGTTCATCATGGAATTGCGCGGCTACACGCTGCGCAACCGGCCGCTCTACTACCAGTCGATCTATTCCGGGCCGTTTTCCGAACGGCTCATCATCACGCGAGAGAATGCGCAATGAGTGCTCGCCTGCTTCCCGATGCCCTCGAAAGCTGGACGTCAGCGGTTTTCGAAACGTGTAATGTGCCACCCGCACAGGCCGCCGAAGCCGCATCGGTGCTGGTTCGCAGCGAACTGCGCGGCTACGGCACGCACGGCATGACACGCCTCGCTTCCTACGTCGAGCGGCTTCAGTCAGACGCATTCAACCCGCTGCCCACTATCACGAACAGGGTTTTCCCCGGTGGCATCGTGGTCGACGCGGACGGCGCGATGGGCCAGCTGGCGGGTCCGTACGCGGTTCGGCTCGGGCTCGACGCGCTGAAGACGAGCGCCTCAGTACTGATCGTCATCCAGACATGCGGCCATCTGGGCGCGCTGGGCATCCACACCCTGCTCGCCGCAGAGGGCGGCGCCTTCAGCATGATGGGCCAGCACACACCGCCCGCGCTCGCGATGGAGGGATTCCGCGGGGCGGCCATCGGACACAACCCGATCGCATTCGGCTGTCCGCGGCCTGGGCACACACCGATTGTTTTTGACGTAGCCTGCAGCGTCGCTGCACGTGGACACATCCTCCTTGCCGCGCGCGACGGCGAGCCGATTCCGGAGGGCTGGGCGCTCGATGCCGAAGGGCAACCGACAACCGACGCGAAGCGCGCACTCGGTGGCTCTCTGCTCCCCATGGGCGGGCACAAGGGTATCGGCATCGCGATGATGGTCGAATGCCTGGCGGGTGCGTTGACGGCGGCCGCCCCTGCACCCGCCCCGCAGCGGCGCGCTGCGATGCAAGGTGCGTTTCTTTGGCTCGTACGGCCTGAACAATACGCTGAGCAGCCTGCTTTCGGAGATTACATGAACGACTGGACCGAGACATACCGTGCAGCAGGCGGCGACGGCGCAAGGCTGCCGGGCGAACGCGGCGACACGCTGGAGCGGCGGGCACGCGAAGAAGGCGTGACATTGCCCGCGTCTATCGCGGAGGAACTGCGTGCCCTCGGCGATCGCTTACGCGTGAGCTTTCCCGGGTAGGGACCACACGCTCCGGCATTGCGGCGATCTAGCCAAACCATTTAGCGATCCTTATTACAAATATCGACGAGACACTCTCCTATGAATGCCCCTCTTACAGAAGCGACCCGTAAGGCCATGGAAGTCGTCACGCTCGACGACAAATACACACTTGAAACGGGGCGCGCCTTCATGAACGGCACGCACGCGCTCGTGCGTCTGCCGCTCATGCAACGCCGGCGCGATGAGCGAGCCGGACACAACACCGCGGCGTTCATCTCCGGCTACCGCGGCTCACCCCTAGGTGGCTACGACCAGGCGCTCTGGCAGGCGAAAAAACTTCTGGCCGAGCAGCATGTCGTATTCAAGCCTGGCGTCAATGAAGAACTCGGTGCCACGGCGGTGTGGGGCTCGCAGCAATTGGAGTTCGACGCTGCCAGCAAGAAGTACGACGGGGTGTTCGGCATCTGGTATGGCAAAGGCCCGGGCGTCGACCGGAGTGCCGACGCGCTCAAGCATGCGAATCTTGCAGGCACCGCACCGCTTGGCGGCGTGATCGCGCTGGCAGGCGACGATCACGTGTCGAAAAGCAGCACACTCGCGCATCAGAGCGACCACACTTTCATCGCCTGCGGCCTGCCGGTGTTCTTCCCCGCCAACGTGCAGGACATCCTGGACCTCGGCGTGCACGCGTTCGCGATGAGCCGCTACAGTAGTCTGTGGGCCGGCATGAAGACAGTGCAGGAGGTCGTCGAAGCAGCGTCTTCTGTGCTCACGGATGCCCACCGCATTCAGACAGTGATTCCGAACGACTTCGTGATCCCGCAAGGAGGCATGCATATTCGCTGGCCGGACGATCCGCTCGTACAGGAAGCGCGCATGATGGAGTACAAGTGGCCTGCCGCGCTCGCGTACATCCGCGCGAACCGCCTGAACCACAGCGTCATCGAAGGACCCAATGACCGTTTCGGAATCGTCGCAAGCGGCAAGGCGTATAGCGATACGCGCCAGGCGCTGCTCGACCTCGGTCTCGACGACGCGCAATGCCGCGCACTCGGCATCCGGTTGCACAAGATCAGCGTCGTGTGGCCGCTCGAACCCACAAGCGTTCGGGAATTCGCGCGCGGTCTGCGCGAAATCCTCGTGGTCGAAGAGAAGCGCCCGCTCGTGGAACAGCAGCTGAAGGACGAGCTTTACCATTACCCCGCCGACACACGTCCGGTCATTGTCGGCAAATACCATGAAGCCGGCGCGGACCATCCCGGCGGCGAATGGAGCCACCGCGCGCCTGGCGAGGACTGGCTGTTACGCGCGAAGGCAGATCTTTCCCCCGCGCAGATCGCGAAGGCCATTGCGGCTCGCCTGAAGCGGCTCGGCGTGCCAGCGGACATCGCGGCGCGCATGGATCGCCGCCTCGCGGAGATCCATGCCAGAGAATGCGCAGTCAGTCTGGTCACGGGCGATTCCGAACGGAAACCCTGGTTCTGCCCGGGTTGCCCGCACAACACGAGCACCCGCGTGCCTGAGGGTTCGCAAGCCACAGCGGGTATCGGATGCCACGGCATGGTGACCTGGATGGACCGCTCAACCACTTCGTGGTCCCAGATGGGCGGAGAAGGCGTTGCATGGATGGGGCAGGCACCGTTCAGCCGCCGCAACCACATGTTCGCGAACATCGGCGACGGCACTTACAACCATTCTGGCCTGCTTGCCATCCGTCAATCGATCCATGCAGGCGTGAACATCACGTACAAGGTTCTGTTTAACAGCGCAGTTGCGATGACTGGCGGCCAGCCCGTCGACGGCCAGCTCGACGTGCCTGCCATGACCTGCGAGTTGGCGGCCGAGGGCGCCAAACGCATCGTCGTGGTGACGGACGATCCTGACAAATATGCCGCGGCGACCGGCCTGGCAACGGGTGTGACGGTACGCCATCGCGACGAACTCGACGCTGTCCAGCGCGAACTCCGGGACGTGCCAGGCGCCACGGTCATCATTTATGACCAGATGTGCGCCACGAAAAAGCGCCGCGAGCGCAAGCGCGGCACGATGCCTGAACCCGACAAGCATGTGGTCATCAACGAACTGGTGTGCGAAGGGTGTGGCGATTGCGGCGTGGAGAGCAACTGTGTTGCGGTCCAGCCGCTCGAAACCGAGTTTGGGCGCAAGCGGCAGATCAATCAGAACACCTGCAACAAAGACTTTTCATGCGTGAAGGGCTTCTGCCCGAGCTTCGTCACGGTCGAAGGCGGACGGCTTCGAAAGCCTGAAGCCGCGCGCAAGGTGACGCTCGCCGACATGTTGCCACTACCGGAACCGCAACTGCCCGATGCCGCCATCGCGCGCCGTATCGTGGTGGCAGGCGTGGGTGGCACCGGGATTGTCACGATCGGCCAGGTGCTTGGCATGGCCGCGCATCTCGAAGGCAAGAGCGTGATCACGCAAGACGCGACCGGCATGGCTCAGATGGGTGGCGCGACCTGGAGCCACATCCAGATTGCGGATCAGGACGACGCCCTGCATGCTGCGCGGGTCGATGTGGCGATGGCGGACCTGGTGCTTGCCTGCGATATGGTCGTCGGTTCGCAAAAGTCCACGCTCTCGATGATGCAGCCCGGTCGGACCTTCGTTGTGCTCAACAGCCACGTCACGTCGACCGCCGCGTTCGTGCGCAATCCTGACTGGAAAGCGCCAGGTGACGAGGCAATGGCGGCGATCGCCCGTGGCGTCGCGCCCGGACAGATGGGTGTTTTCGATGCCGAACTGAGCGCGACGCAATTGCTCGGGCAGTCGATCTACTCCAATCTGATGCTGCTCGGGTATGCGTGGCAGAAAGGCCGCGTGCCGCTGACGCGGGAGTCGCTGATGCGTGCAATCGAGCTGAACGGTGTGCAGGTCGAAAACAACAAGGCGGCCTTTGAATGGGGACGGCACTGCGCACACGACCTCGCGAGCGTGCCGGTGCGCGATGCCAATGCGCAGGTGATCCAGATCACCAAAAAGCCGTCGCTCAACGAACTCATCAGCAAGCGTGCCGCATTTCTCACGCAATACCAGAACCCGTCATACGCCGCTCGCTATGAAGCGTTCGTTGATCAGGTGCGCACCGCGGAATCGCGGTTCGGCAGCCACCGCCTGGCCGAAACAGTAGCGCGCTACCTGTTCAAGCTGATGGCGTACAAGGACGAGTATGAAGTTGCGCGCCTGCACACCGACGCCGCGTTCACCGCAAGCGTAGGATCGATGTTCGAGGGCGACGTCCGCCTCGTGCACCACCTGGCACCGCCGCTCTTCGCGAAGCGCAACGCGAACGGTGAACCCGTCAAGCGTCCGTTCGGGTCCTGGGTTCGCCGGGCCTTCCGTGGGCTTGCTGCATTGAAAGTGCTGCGCGGCACCCCATTCGACCCGTTCGGCCGTACAGAGGAACGCCGCACGGAGCGTCAACTCATCAGCGAGTACCGCGCGTGCATCGCGGAAGTTCTGAAGGGGCTCTCTGAGGAGAATTTTCCCGTTGCGCTCGAGATTGCCAGCGTCCCGGAAGGCATTCGAGGATATGGTCACGTCAAGGCGCGCAATCTCGCGGCGGTGCGCGTACGGTGGGAGCAACTCATGCAGCGATGGCGCGATCCGGCTTCGCAGGCTCACAACCAGGAGCATGATGTCCTCGATCGGATGACCCGGTAACACAGCAACGTGCCCCCGGTTGGGCGAAACCGCTTCGCAGGCTCGACCGGCCCGGCACGACGAAGGAAACGAGCGGTCTCGCACCACAACGCGAGCCGCACACCCGGTACCGCAGCACCGTTCCAATCCGCCAAAGAGCGGGCAAACACTGGCGCCGCCAGACAATTCAGGAGACATCGATGTCCAACCAACGCAGCGCCTCTCATGCGCCAGCACGTCCAGGCGCTTCGAGCAGATCCGTATCCCGGCCACTCTCCAAACCGGGGACGATCGCCGCGATCACAATCGGCAGCGGTCTGGAACTGTACGACTCCGTTGTGTACAACTTTTTCGCCACACTTATCGGCCCGATGTATTTTCCTGTCAGCGACCGGTACGGCCAGCTATTGCTGTCGTTCGCCGCATTCGGCCTCGGTTACGTGATGCGGCCGATCGGCGGACTGGTGATCGGCGCTTACGCGGACCGGGTTGGACGCAAGCCCGCGGTGATACTCACGCTGTGGCTGATGGCTATCAGCGCTGCGCTTCTCGTGTTGACGCCGACATACGCGCAGATCGGTCTATTCGCGCCCATCCTGATGACGGTTGCCCGCCTCCTTCAGGGTTTTGCGATCGGCGGCGAAATGGGGCCGGCGAGCGCCATGCTGCTGGAGTACGCAGACGAGAAGTCGCGTGGCTTCTACACGAGCTGGCAACCATTCAGCCAGGGGCTCGCAGCGGTCTTTGCCGCACTCGTTGCGCTGTCGTTGACCAACGTTCTCACGCCATCCGCCCTAGGCTCCTGGGGCTGGCGGATGGCGTTCGTGATCGGCGCGCTCGTGATCCCCGTCAGCGTGATGATCCGCAGTCGCCTCGACGAAACGCTCGTGCCGAAGAAGTGGGGAGAGCGTGATGCCGGCACCCATCGTCAGCTGGTGAAAGAGCATTGGCGCGAGTTACTCGCAAGCGTGCTTCTGATGATTGGTCTCGCGTCCGCCGTGCACGTGGTCGTGTTCTATCTTCCCAATTACGCCGCGATCCAACTGCACATTCCACTCTCCCAGTCGATCTGGGCCGGTTTAGTCGGCTCCCTCGTGCTCATGCTTCTCTCCCCGCTATCGGGTTGGCTCAGCGATCGCTGCGGCCGCCGTACTGTTGTCTGGTGGTCACGGGTGGCGCTACTGGTCATGATTTATCCGGCTTTCGCCTTCCTGAATAACCATCCTTCATTGCCCTGCCTGTTGGCAGTGGCAACCTGTCTAGCCGTGCCCATGGCAATGACCTCGCCATCAACCCTCGTGCTGGTGAGCGAAGTGTTGCCTCAGCGGCTCCGCGCCACGGGGCTGTCCTTCAGCTATTACGCGGCGGTCGTGGTGTTCGGCAGTTTTTCCCAGTTTTCATCGACGCTGCTGATTCATTTGACCCACGACGCCAACGCACCCGCGTACTACATCATCGGATGCGGCCTGTTGTCGCTGATCGGTCTGGCGATGGTGCGAGAGACGTTGGGCCGGCGACTGAAATAGGCTGCTGCGTCATCGCAGTCAGTTTGCAACGCCGCGTGGCAGCAAGCCTCCGCGGCGTTGGCGATTGAGTGGCGAGTTCACTAACGAAAACCTAGCGGCCTCTCATCGCCTGAATGAGTTGCTTCCATAGAGCCTCGGCCGCAGGCGACAGGCGCCCGCCCACGCGTCTTATCACCTGACTATTGAATTCGCGCGCGATGGGATGGTCGATTTCCAGCGACACCAGTTTTCCCGCTTCCAGATAGACCTTGGCTGCATCGGTCGACATGAAAGCCACCCCTAACCCGGCCGCCGCGATCGCTTGCGCGGCCGAGAATTGATCGCACCGATACGACGGCGTTAGATTGAGTCGCTCGGCACGCAGGATCGAGTCGACGTATTGTTGAACGTTGTAGTGGGCGGGCATGAAAATCAGGCGCTCGCCCTGTAACTGCTTGAAGCGGATAGTCCGTTGAGCCGCCAGCGGATGACGCGGACTCACGAGCGCGCAAAACGGTGCCGCACGGAACGTGCGAGTCCGTATCGCAGGGTCGTTGCCTCCGCCCGTGCAAAGCCCGAGATCGACGTCGCCGTCACGCACCATGGTGACAATTTCCGTAGTCGTGCCGCTGCGCAGTTCGATCATGATGTCGGGGAATTGAACGCTGAATGGTTCAAGCACGGTCGCAATCAGTGTCTCCATGCGACCCTGTCCAACACCGACGCCCAGCCGCCCGCGTCGCAGCCCCCGATAGTCTTCCAGTTGGGCGAGCATCTGGGCGTCGCGCCGGCAACTTTCACGGTAATGCTCAACCAGGCCGAGGCCGACTTCGGTCAGCGCCACGCGCCGGCCACGTCGCTCAAGCACCGTGACGCCGTGCTCGCGCTCAAGCTGCGACACCTGCCGGCTGATGACGGACGCGTTAATGCCCAGGGCGTCCGCCGCAGCCCGTACGCCGCCGTGAATCTCAATCTCGTGCAGATACCGCAAACTGCGGGTGGTCAGCGTATTAGGACCACTCTCACGAGGTTCTTCAGCGCCATTCTTCATAGGAAAATATGTTGACATCCAAGTCAACATTATCCGCCCAAGAACGTCATTGATCGTGGATTTTCGAGTTGGGATACTGATTTATCGGACCCACTCACCTTCACCTGGCGAATATGCGATCAACCTCTACGTTGTGCACCCTCGATGAAACAACGGATCTCGCAGCGGAGCTGAAAGATATTCGTCATCATTTGCACCAGCATCCGGAACTGGCCTACAAGGAGTTTCAGACCTCGGATTTCGTCGCAGAAACGCTTGAGCGTTGGGGTTACGAAGTGACACGCGGCCTCGCCGGAACAGGGATGGTGGCGTCGCTAAAAGCCGGGTTGTCAAGCCGCGCGGTCGCCGTCCGCGCGGATATGGACGCGCTGAAGATCGCCGAGCAAACCGGCTTGCCCTATGCCAGTGTCGCGCCGGGGCAGATGCACGCGTGCGGTCACGACGGTCACACGACGATGGCGCTCGGCGCGGCCTGTCATCTTGCGCGCACACGCCGGTTCGACGGCACCGTTCATCTGGTGTTTCAACCCGCCGAGGAGATTGGTGGTTCGGACAGCGGCGCAAAACGGATGATTGCCGATGGCTTGTTCGAGCGGTTTCCATGCGATGCGATTTTCGGCTTGCACAATCATCCGGGCTATCCTGCTGGCACCTTCATGTTCCGCAGTGGCCCGTTCATGTCGGCCTCCGACATCGTAGACATCGTCATACGCGGGCGCAGTGGCCATGCGGCACGCCCCCACCTGGCGGTCGATCCGGTGATGACAGGTGCCATGCTGGTCGTCGCGCTTCAGACGGTCGTATCGCGCAACGTCGATCCCATGCAGACGGCCGTTGTGACCGTGGGGGCATTCAACGCTGGACACGCCGCTAATGCGATCCCTGAAACAGCCAACCTGCGCCTGAGCGTGCGATCGTTCGATGCGAAGGTGCGTAAGCAACTTGAGACACGCATCCGCGCACTGGCGCACTCAGTTGCGGAAGGTCATGGTGCAGAGGTTGAGATCAACTACGTTGCCGGTTACCCGACAGTCATCAACAGCGAAGCGGAGACTGAACTCGCTGCGCAAGTGGCGCGAGAGCTGGTGGGCGATGCATGCGTCATCGATCCCTTCGACCGCATAGCCGGCAGCGAAGACTTCGCGTACTACCTGCAACGCAAGCCGGGATGCTTCCTGCGCCTGGGAAATGGCGAAGGCGTACCCATGCTGCACAACGCGTCCTACGACTTCAATGACCAGAACCTGACCGTAGGCGCGGCCTACTGGACTCGACTGGTCGAACGCTTTCTCGCGCCAGGTCAATAAGCATCCGCTAATAGCACAAAAAAGAACCGTCCCGCGTGGCGCCACGCCGGGGCGGCACTTCGGAAACACCCGAATCAGGAGCCAAAGAATGTCAGCCACCTCTCCATCGACTGCCACGTCCACATCCACGTCCCGAGCCACTTCCGCAACCCGGATCGTGATTGCCGCGACCGTCGGCAACCTTCTCGAGTTTTACGACTTTACGGTCTACAGTTTCTTCACTTTGACGATCGCCAAAGTGTTTTTCCCGGCGAACGATCCGGTTGTCTCCACGCTACTCGCGCTTTCTGCGTTCGCCATCGGATTTCTGGCTCGCCCGCTCGGTGGCTTCGTGCTCGGTCACTATGCCGACAAGCGGGGGCGTCGCGCGGCACTGACTTTGACCATCTTTCTGATGGCAATTGGCTCGGCAGTCATTGGACTGGTACCCAGCTATGCATCGATCGGATTGGCCGCGCCTGTGCTGGTCATCGCTGCCCGCCTGTTGCAAGGCTTCGCCCAAGGCGGCGAGTTTGGTGCGGCTACCGCGACCTTGCTGGAGACCGGGTCGGATGGCGCCCGCGGCTTTCGCGCAAGCTGGCAGCTCGCCAGCCAAGGCGCTGCTGCACTCCTCGGCTCCGGCACGGCCGCACTGCTCACCTATTCGCTGACGACCAGCCAACTGCTGGAATGGGGATGGCGCGTGCCGTTCCTGATCGGTACGCTAATCATGCCGGTTGGTATCTATTTGCGCAGGCATGTGGTCGACGAGCCGCTACAGGCGCACGGACAAAAGACCGCCGTTTTTGACCCGGCGCTGGTGCGTAAATGGTTTCTTGTCGTCTTCACCATCATGGGCACCACGGTCGCCACGTATGTGCTGATCTACTACATTCCGATCTACTCAACCCAATATCTCAAGCTGCCGCACAAGCTTTCGATGCTGACCTCGATCGGCGCTGCCATCTGCTCGTTGGTCTTGTGTCCGCTATGGGGCGCGCTCTCCGATGCGCTGCAGCGCCGCAAGCCGCTGATCGTGTATGGACGCCTTGCGCTTATCGTTCTCCTCTATCCCGCATTCTGGTTGATGAACCAGTTTCCGACACTACCGATTGTCGTCTGCATGGTGGTCATCATGATGTTCTTTTACACGATGGGCTCCGCGCCTGCCTATGCGCTCATGCCCGAGAACTTTCCCAAGCATGCGCGCGCTGGCTATCTGGGCAGTGCATACGCCGTAGCCGTGGCGGTGTTTGGTGGCACAGCTCAACTTGTGGCGGCCTGGTTGATCAAGGTGACCGGGAGCGTGATGGCGCCCGCCTGGTACATGATCGCGTGCCTCGTGATTTCCCTGCTCGCGGCATGCATGCTCACCGAGACCGGCCGCGCAAACTTGCCACAATAGTGGCGTGGCCGCGATCACGATTTGCACTCCCCTTCCGCAGTTAGACGGATGCCGCGCGGCCCGCGTTCGAACAGCGACGCGCCGAAATGATGCTCGAGCTTCTTCAGGTGGTGTGTCACATGTCCATCGGGACAGGCCAGAATGCTGTGACGGGGTCTCCACCCGAGGCACGCCAATACCATCTGCAATCCAAATCTTCGGCGGCGGACGCATTGCCAACCGCTAAAGTCCGTCATCCCAATGCCTGTAGAATCGGAGTTATTGCTCACTTTCAAACAGACAGAATCGTGACAACGAAGAGGCGCCCTTCACTCAAGCCGCGAAAGATCCCGCAGCAATCCCGCGCCGAACACACCGTCGCCGCGATTCTGGAGGCAGCAGCCGGTATTCTGGAAATCCGCGGCATGGAGGGGTTGAATACCAACCTCGTTGCCCAGCGCGCGGGGGTCAGCGTCGGCACGCTTTACCAATACTTCCCAAACAAGGATGCGCTCATCGTCGCGCTCTGTCTGCGGGAGGGCGCCGTGTTCTACGCCGAGGCCGAGGGCGCGCTGAACGAGCCGACGGGGCAGACGGCATTGAAATACCTGATTACCGTCTCGGTGCGCCAGCAACTGCGCCGCCCGGCACTGGCACGCGCGCTCGATTTCGAGGAGGGGCGCCCTGTCATCGCCAAAGAACTGGCCACCACTAAGGCCGCTTTTCATGGATTGGTGCAGCAGATTCTATCTCGTACCGATATCCCGCCGCAGCCCAGCATGGAGATCGCGACGGAGGATGTCCTCGCCATCTTGCGTGCCATCATAGATGCGGCAGGAGAGCGCGGTGAGGTACGCCGTGCCGCACTGGAACATCGCGTTGGACGCGCGCTATCTGGCTACCTCGGCATCACCGATTGCCCACCTGAAACGTCGCCAGCGCGACCTAAGCGGTCACGCTAGCCGGCGGCGGCTGTCCGCTTTCAAATCATTCGATTTCGCGTTCCCAGCACGGCACCCCAATGCGGAGCCAGATCCTGGCACGTTCAAAATGCGAGTAAGTACTCGTTTCGATGCTGGGCTCGACGCGCAAACCCACGCCTGCAAGGGTTCCGAAGCCAGGTGAACCCGCACGGCTAAAGCGAGTTTTAAAATCGAGCAATCGCTCGCAAAATTCGTTTCATGGCGCATCCCCCGGAAGGCACGACTGAACAGGACCGGATCGGCGAGCGCCTGCACAGTAACCGACATCTTGTGAGATCTATCATGACACTTCATCAGCAAGCCAAGCTCAATCACCTGAGCTTTCCTACCGTCAACGTTGCCGAAACAGCTGCGTTCTTCGAAAAATATCTCGGCTGCGAGATTGTTGCGACCGGCCAGAACTGCCTGCTCAAGCGTAACGACTTCGACATTGTCCTCGAGCACGTCGAGGAGGAGGCGCCGGTCTGGCCGAAGAACTTCCATTTCGGCCTGGAAGTCGACACGCTGGAACACGTCCAGATGCTCTACCAGGAATTCCTCGAAGGCGGTGTTCAGATGGAAACGGAAGTATTCAACAACACGCGCGGATCGCGATTTTTCTGTCGCGCACCGGGTGGCGTGCTGATCGAGGTCAACACGCGTGAGGACATGCAGCAACAGGACCAGTGGCAGAAACTCTTTTAACAAGAGACGCGATCGCAGACTGGAAGCTACCGTTTCACAGGCGCTGCCGTTCCCGACATAGAGTTAGCACCAGTTGCCGGAGCCAACGATGAACAGGATCGACCTCTAAACGAGGATGCCACATCTGCGATACGGTAATCTCCTCGGTCTTCACGGGAAGTTCGAAGGCGTAGGGGGTGGCAGACTCGGTGGCGGATGCGGATGCGGGCAACGCTTGCGGTTCAAGCTGATTGCCCATAAGCGACGCGGGCACGAGCGCGATCAAGTCGGACGCTCGCGCCACAGCGAGCGCGGCGGGAAAACTCGGCACGACGGCGACAACCGTTCGTTCCAGCCCCAAAGCGGCCAGCGCCTCGTCAACCGGTCCGTTTGTGCGACCGCGTCGTGAAGCGACGACATGGCCGAAGGCCGTGTACCGCTCAGCCGTCACCTCACGCTCCATCGCGAGAGGATGGCCTTGCCTGACAACACCAACAAAGCGATCCCGGAACAAGGCCTGCACGCGAACTTCCGGCCCCATTTCGCTCAACACACCGATCTCAAGATCAGCGGAGCCGTCTCGCAGATACGTTGCCGTCTTCTCAAGCTTGGGCGCAAAACGCAAACGCACGCGTGGTGCAACCGCGGTTGCCGCAGCGATCAGTGAAGCGCCGAAAGCCTCGACAAAACCGTCGTTGGCGCGAATGGTAAAGGTTCGCTGCAACGTTGAATAATCCGGTTCCGTCGTTGAGGGACGCAGTACGGCACGTGCCTCATGAACCGCATTCTGAGTGCGTTGACGCAGTGCCTCCGCATGGGGTGTCAATACCATACCGCGCCCCGCCCTAACCAATAACGGGTCACCGGTCACCTCGCGAAGCCGGGTTAAGGTCCGGCTCATTGCCGAGGCACTCAATCCCAGTCGACGCGCAGCACCGACTACGCTGCCATCGGCAAGCAATACGTCGAGCGCAATGAGTAAATTCAAATCGGCGTCTGGCATGCCTGATCGTAGCATCATCCGGCGAGACATGGCGTTTGACGCACGTTATAAGTGCAACTGCTGCGTCTTCCGCCATGTCTCGGGCATCGATATATTCCATGTATCGACTCTTGACCGAACGCGTGATACATCAACGCCACGTTTCATTGGGTCTCACTGACAGGGAGCTTCCCATGCAAGACAACTCTCCGCAGAAAACCGTCCTCCTCATCGGTGCCTCCCGCGGCCTCGGATTCGCCATGGTCGAGGAATACCTCAAGCGCGGCTGGCGAGTGATTGCCACCGGGAGGGAGGGCTCAATCGAAAAGCTGCACCAACGCTCGGAAAGCACCCAAGGTGCCCTGGAAGTTGAAGCAGTCGATATCACGATTCCCGATCAGGTCGCTGCATTACACGGTCGTCTTAAGGATCGACGAGTGGATGTGCTTTTCGTGAATGCGGGCGTCAAGAACAACGATGGTGAAACGATCGCCGATGTCTCGACCGAGGAATTTGTGCGCGTCATGGTGACGAACGCGCTAAGTCCGATGAGGGTCATCGAGGCGTTTCAGGACCTCGTGCGGCCGACCGGAACAATCGGTGTCATGTCGTCCGGTCAGGGTAGCCTCACCAACAACACTAACGGCAATTACGAGGTCTACCGGGGCAGCAAGGCCGCGCTCAACATGCTCATGCGCAGCTTTGCGGCGCGCCACCAGAGCGACCCGAGAACCTTGCTATTGATGGCGCCTGGCTGGGTCAGGACGGACATGGGCGGTCCTGAAGCGCGCCTGAGCATCGAGGAAAGTATCCCGAACTTGCTGAACACGATCGAGGCTTACGAAGGGCGCTCCGGATTGCATTATCTGGACTACCTGGGAAGAGTCGTTCCCTGGTGAGCGACGACGAAAGTTTCAAAGTCGCGGCAGTTCCTGCCGTCCACGTACGACAGGAACTGCCGCAGACACCACAACCTATCCCAGCCGCACAATCGTCGACTTCAACTCCGTGTATTTCTCAAGCGCATGCAGGGACTTGTCGCGGCCGTTGCCCGACTGCTTGTATCCGCCGAACGGAAAGTTCATGTCGTCGGCCCCTTCGTTGTAACCGTTGATCCAGACTGTTCCTGCGCGCAGACGTCTCGCCACCTCGTGCGCAGTCGTCAAATCGCCAGACCACACGGCAGCTGCGAGCCCGTATTCGGTGTCGTTCGCGATGTGCACCGCTTCGTCGACATGATCGAACGCGATAACGGACAGCACCGGCCCGAAGATTTCTTCGCGGGCAATTTTCGCGTCTCGCTGGACTTCGAACACGGTCGGCTCGACATAGAAGCCGCCGCTTTCCTCCCTGACGCGCGCCCCGCCCGTCACGAGCCGGCCTTCCCGGCGACCTGCGTCGATATAAGCCGCTACGCGCTCGAACTGCATGCGATCGACGATGGGTCCCATCGTCACGGACGGATCGAGCGGATGACCCGGCACATAGGCACGGGCAGCGGCGGCCACCTTCGCGACGAATGCGTCCTTGATATCCCGGTGCACGAGGAGCCGCGAGCCGGCCGTACACACCTGGCCCATATTGAAGAAAATCGCGTCGGCGGCTGCCTTCGCTGCGCGATCGAGATCGGGGCAATCGGCCAGCACGATATTCGGTGACTTGCCCCCCAGTTCGAGCCACACGCGCTTCAGGTTGGATAGCGCCGCGCCTTCCATGATCTGCTTTCCGGTTCTCGTCGAGCCGGTGAACGCGATGCAGTCGACATCGTGGTGGAGCGCGAGCAACCTGCCCGGCTCGCCGCCACCCGGCACGACGTTGAAGACACCGGGTGGCAGGCCTGCCTCGTGCGCCAAGCGGGCGACGCGAATGGCGGTGAGCGGCGATTTTTCCGACGGTTTGAGCACCACACTGTTGCCGGCGGCAAGCGCCGGGGCGAACTTCCACGCCGCCATCAGGAGCGGAAAGTTCCACGGCACCACCGCAGCGACGACACCAACGGGCTCACGCGTCACAAGTCCGACGAGATGATGGTCGGTCGGCACGACCTCACCGCCCATCTTGTCGATCGCCTCGGCATACCATTCGACGCAGTGCGCAGCGGCCGGCACGTCAATGGCCGTCGTATCGCCGATCGGCTTGCCCGCGTCGAGCGTCTCGAGCAAGGCCAGCTCCTCGAGGTGCTCACGCATCAAGGCAGTCCAGCGCAGCAGCACGGCCTTGCGATCGCGTGGATTCATGCCCGCCCAGGTCTGCGTGTCGAATGCCCGCCGGGCGGCCGTCACAGCCGCGTCGACATCCGCATCGCCGCAGTCGGCGACCTGGACAAGCACACGGCCATCGATCGGACTCACACAGGCGAAGGTCCTTTCGCTGTGCGCGTGGCGCAGCGCGCCATCGATAAACGCACGCCCTTCGAATTTCATGACGGCGGCTTCATTCTGCCAGTCCAAGAACGTTTTCTTATTCATCAGGATACCTATTTGACATTCTGTTTGTCCGGTACAACGCTCGCGGTCGATCAACTGAGCGGCGCTGCACCCGAGCTTCCGCTTATCCCGCGCGACGCGCCGCCGCACCGACTGGATCGATCGGCGTGCAAGTTCCCGCGCGCGCCTCGATCGCTTCGCCCGCAGCGAGGCACAGCGCCTCCTGGAAGCGGCCAGCGACGAGCTGCACGCCCATCGGCACGCCGTCGCGCACGCCGGTCGGCACAGACAGCCCCGGCAGTCCGAGCAGCGCGGTCGCAAGCAGCGGGCTCTGCATGTCGACGATGCGCCGCATCGCGTCATCGCCGCGCTGATCCTCGTCGATCGCGAACGGCTGCGCGCACGAGACTGGCATCAGCAGCAACGGATAGCGCTCGAAGAAGCGCTGCCAGTCCCGCAACAGACCGGTGCGCCGCGCCAGACCGTTCATATAGCCGGCCAGATCGAGCGGCGCGGCAAGCCGGCGCTGGCTGGCAAACGCAGTCCGGATCGTTTCGTCGCCATGCTGCATGATGATGTCGCCAAGCCCGCTCCTCGCTTCGTTAGTGACGAGGTCCAGCCACAGTGCACACGCTTCGGTCATCTGCGGCGGGACGGCTTCTTCGACGATGCAACCCGCGTCCTCGAGCCAGCCCGCCGCCTGCCGGATCGCGTCGACGACCGCGGCATCGGAGCGAACACCCGGCAGCTCCGCACAAACAGCGACACGCACCGGAAACGGCGCGCGGTGGCTAACCGGCGTGACCGGCATCCACCACGCGTCACGCGGATCGCCGCCCGCCATCGCCTCGAGCGCAATGCGCAGATCACCGACCGTTCTCGCCAGCGGCCCCTGCACCGACGCGAGCTGGACCGCAAGCGTCCGGTCCTTCGTCTGGGTTGGGTTGTACGCCGGTACGCGACCCGTGCTTGGCCTCAGTCCCGCGACGCCGCATGCGTATGCGGGATAGCGGATCGAGCCGCCGAGGTCGTTGCCGTGCGCAATCGCGCCGATGCCTGCGGCCACCGCAGCCGCAGCCCCGCCGCTGGAGCCGCCCGGCGTCAGGTCCGCGTTCCACGGGTTCAGCGTGCGGCCATGCAGATCGTTGTCGGTGAACCAGCGATAGGAAAACGCCGGCGCGTTGCTGCGGCCGATCACGATCGCGCCGGCCTTGCGCAGGTTCGCAACCACCGGGCTGTCCTCGCCGGCGACGAGATCCTTGAACGCGCTCACGCCGTTGGTGGTCGCGCGGCCAGCCATGTCGACATTGATTTTGACCGTCACCGGCACGCCGTGCAGCGGACCGACCGGCTCGCGCCGCGCGATCGCCGCGTCGGCCTGCGACGCGGCCAGCATCGCGCTGTCGGCCAGCACGTCGACAATGGCGTTGATGCCGGGATTCACATCCGCGAGCCGCTGCAGGCAGCTCTCTGTGAGTTCCGTCGACGACACGTCGCGCCGCGCGACGCGCTCGACCATTTCCGTAGCGCTCAGACGCCACAATTCCTGAGTCATGTCCTGCTCCTGGTTGATCTCGATGATTGACGTTGCAAGTCGAGCCGCTGCGCTACGCGTGCGACGGGTCGGCTTGCGGGGCATGCGACGCGTATATCTTCCTGCACGCCTCCACCACCTCCCAGGTGCCGCGAAAGCCCGAGGGAATCACGAAGCGATCCCCGGCGCGCAGCACCTTTTCGTTTCCCTGCGTATCACGCACGATCGCCATCCCACTCAACATCTCGCAGTACTCCGATTCGTCGTACTCGATCGTCCAATGACCGGGCGTGCTCTCCCAGATACCGGAGCTGAACTGTCCGCAAGGACTGATGTAGTGACGCGTGAGCGTCTGCATCGGATTGCCGGCCAGCAGCAATCCGCGCGGTACGCGAGACTGGGTCAGTTCCGCCGGGTCCCGCATCAGGTCGACAATATTCGTAATGTCTGTCATGAACGCCTCCAAAATGTGCAATGTTCTATTCAGGTCAGGTGCCGCGCGGCCGGACGAACCAACCGGCGCCGGCTCAAAACGCGTCCATCATCCGGTGCCAGGTCATCGCGAGCATCAGCATCGGTGTACGCAGCAAACGCCCGCCCGGGAAGTCGCGGTGCCGGATCTTGCCGAACAGGTCGAAACGGGCGGCTTGCGCATCGATGGCTTCCGCGATCAGCCGGCCCGCGAGCCCCGTGACGTTCACGCCGTGCCCGGAGAACCCCTGCGCGAAATACACGGTCGGCTCGAGGCGGCCGAAATGCGGCGCGCGATTCATCGTCGCGTCGACGAACCCGCCCCACGCGTAGTCGATCTTCGCATCGGCGAGCTGCGGAAACGTCTTCAACATATCCCGTCGCATCGCGGCGGCGAGCTCGCGCGGCGCGCGAGTCGAGCAGCTTGCCTTGCCACCCCACAGCATCCGGCGGTCTTTCGTCATCCGAAAATAGTCGAGCGCTGCGTTGCAGTCGCTGATCGCCACGTCCGTTGGCATCGTGTCGCTCGCCCTCGCCTCGCCGAGCGGTTCGGTCGCAATCAGGTAGGTCGCCACGGGCATGATCTTGCGCGCAAGCGCGGGTGCGAGCCGGCCGAGATAGGCGTTGCACGCGAGCACCACGTAGCGCGCGTCCACCCGCCCACGCGCGCACGTGACCTGATGGCCTTGCGCGGTCTTCCCGATTGCGTGCGCGCTCGTGTCTTCGTGGATCGACACCCCCGCGTCGCGCGCCGCGCGCGCCAGACCGAGTGTGTAGTTGAGTGGATGCAGATGACCGCTGCCGGCATAGTGAAGCCCGCCCAGATAGCGATCCGAAGCAACGAAGCCGCGCATCTCGTCACGCTCGACATACCGGTACCCGCGATAGCCGAAGCGCGACTCAGCGGCGTCCCGCCAGTCACGCAGCGCGTCGACGTGGCGAGGCTTGTTGGCCGCGGTCAGGTAGCCGAACGTCAAGTCGCAATCGATCTGGTGTTTCGCGACCCGCTCCTTGACGATCTCCACCGACTCGAGCCCCATCGCCCAGATGCGCTGCACGTCCTCTTCCGGCATGTGCGACGAGAACGTATCGATGCCACACGAATAGCCCGCGATCAGTTGGCCGCCGTTGCGGCCGCTCGCGCCCCAGCCGATCTTCGACGCCTCGAGCAGCACGACCGAATAGCCGCGTTCCGCGAGATTGAGCGCGGTGGACAGGCCAGTGAGTCCGCCGCCGATCACGCAGACGTCAGCGGATACCGTCGCATCGAGCGGCGGATAGCAGGTCCGATCGTTCGCGGTGGCTGCGTAATAGGACGGGACATGTGCTTGATTTTCGAACTTGAGCATGACAAAGCCTTGCGACCGGCGGCGGCCCTGTTTCCTCAGGCCGGCGCCGGCATCGCATCAAAAGGAGTAGATGAACTGTGCGGCTAACAGGTCGTTCGACTTCGCATACGAACCGTCATTGCGTAGGAACACCTGATGGCTCGCCCAATCGTGCCGGTACTCGACCTTCACCGTGATCTGCTGGGTCGGATAGAACAGCAGGTCGAGCGCCGCGTCCTGGCGGGTCGCGCCCTTACACTCGAAGCCGTGGTTGCTGGATGCCGACAGGCAATTCACGTCGATGCCGAAGCCGTTATACGGATCCATCCCATTGCCGTTCAGGGCGACCCCGCCCCCGCCGCCCCCATTCTTGCTGTCGACCAGCAGGTCGTAGCGGGCGGTCACGCCCATCCGCCCGACCACCGGCAGCCTGAACTTCCGATGCGCGAGCAGCGACAGTCCGTACCACTGCGCCTGGCCGCCGTTCCACGCGCCATTCTGCTGCTGGCCGTAGTCGATTTCGGCGTTGTACTGAACGTCGGCCAGCGTGTAGGTCGCATCGGCTTCGGTGAAGAAGAAGGTGCCGTAGCCGTTCGGCGCCTGGCCGCCCCAGCCGTAGCTGACCGAACCTGTCGTCGGGTTGATCGCACTCGGCAGCGTCTCCCGGCCGATGGCGAACGAGCCGCCCACGTCGAGTTGGCTGCCGCGGAAATAGTCGACCCGCGCGGTGAACGTCGGCATGCGGTTGCTGGTCGTGATCGGGTCGCCGAGGGCGTTCGTGCCCGTCTGCGTCACCGAGCCGGCGGTGCGGAACTGTTCGTTGCCGAGCAGGAATTTCCACGCCCATTGGTCACCGGTGTAGTTAACGCCGGCGCCGATCGAGCTACCCGGATCCGAGAAGTCGTACAGCAGGTTGTGCGTGAGCGTCAGCATCTGGTTGGACTGCTGCATCTCATAGCCGCTCAGCCCCGGCATCAGGCCGGCGACGACCGACGTGGTCGTCGTCAGCGGCACCGTCGCGATCGCGGTGTTCAGAATGTTGAGCCCGCTGTCGCCGTGTTCGTTCATCAGATACATGCCGGCGCCGCGGTTCGGCATCAAGGTCACTTCGGCGGAGGGCGCCATCGGGCCAACGCCGAAGGTCTTCTTGATGTCGAGGTACAGATCGCCGAACGTGCTGTTGTAGTACTGGTACGCGTTCTCGTGGTTCGCGAACTGGAACGACGACGTGCCCGCTGCACGGTTATACAGATAGGTGGGATCGATGTAGCCGGTCACCGACAGCCCCGCGATCGGGCCGGTCTGGGCCGCGTCGGTCAACGCATCGACTTTCAGTTGCTGGCTCGCCGCCTGCTGCTTCAACTCAGTGACGTCGTCGTTGGTCAGCACCGCCGGTGCCTGGCCGTAGTCCGCCGACGACGGATCAACCGCGGCCGCTGCCGTGCTCGCCGGCGCCGGCTTGGCAACGGGCTTCGCGGCAAGCTGCGACTGCAGCCCCTTGACCTCCTGCTGCAGCGTGGCGAGCTGCTGTTGCAGCGCCTTGATCTGATCGCCGGTCGGGCTCGCTGCGGCCAACCCCGGCAGCACCCCGGCCACCAGCGCGCTGATTAACCTCTTCTTCATGAAACGTCTCCTTGTTGTTCGTTACTTAGATGGATGCGGTGAGGGATCAGACCGATGTGTAACGCCCAATCGGAGCACTGGTGGGACGTGTCGCCGCGGCGACAGCTTCGCCATCCGAATCGGGCGGCGTAGCCCATGCGCGCGCATCACGCGCCAAGCGGCGCTCGCGTGCCAGCATCACGCTATTCACAACGACGACGCCGATCGTCACGATCGTGATAAACATCGTTGCGAGCGCATTCATTTCTGGATTCAGGCCGAGGCGCACGCGTGAGAACACGACGAGCGGCAGCGTGGTGGAACCCGGACCGGACAGGAACGCGGACAGGATCACGTCGTCGATCGACACGGTGAACGCGAGCAGCCAGCCGGAGACCAAGGCCTGCGAGATCAGCGGCAGCGTGATCACGAAGAACACCTTCCACGGTTTTGCACCAAGGTCGAGTGCCGCTTCCTCGATCGAGCGGTCGAGGTCCCTTACCCGCGACTGCACGATGACCGCGACGAACGACAGGCACAGCATCACGTGGCCGATCCAGATCGTCAGCACGCCGCGACCGGCAGGCCAGCCGAACATCTGCTGCATAGCGACGAACAGCAGCAGCAGCGAGATGCCCTGGATCACCTCGGGGATCACCAGCGGCGCGTTGATCATCGCCGCATAGAACGTGAAGCCGCGAAAGCGCCCCATGCGGGCGAGCACGAAACCCGCCCAGGTGCCAATCGCGACCGACGCGCACGCGGTCAGAAGCGCGATCTTCAGCGACAGCCACGCGGCGGTCAGCAACTCGTCGTCGTGCAGCAGCGCGCCGTACCACTTCAGCGAGAATCCGGACCAGACGGTCACGAGCTTCGACGCGTTGAACGAATAGACCACCAAGCTGATGATCGGGATATAGAGGAACAGGAACCCAACGGTCAGCACGCTGGCGGACAGGATGCGATTCGGTTTGATCATTTCCGGGCCTGCTCCTCGAGCTGGTAGTACTGGAACACGGCCATCGGCACGAGAAGCAACAGCACCATCGCCACCGTCACTGCGGACGCCATCGGCCAGTCCATGTTGTTGAAGAACTCGTCCCACATCACGCGGCCGAGCATCAGCGTGTTCGCGCCACCGAGCAGTTCTGGAATCACGTATTCGCCAACCGCCGGGATAAAGACCAGCAGGCTGCCCGCGATGATTCCGTTCTTCGACAACGGCAACGTGATGCGCCAGAACGCAGTCCATGGCGTTGCGCCGAGGTCGTGGGCGGCTTCGAGCAGCGTCATGTCCATCTTCACGAGATGCGCGTAGAGCGGCATCACCATGAACGGGAGGTACGAATACACCATCCCGATGTAGACGCCCGCATCGGTGTGATAGAGACGCAGCGGCGAATGAATCATGCCGATGGCCAGCAGCGTGTGATTGAGCAGGCCGTCGTCTTTCAGAAGGCCGATCCATGCGTACACACGGATCAGGAACGACGTCCAGAACGGCAGCATCACGGCCATCATCAGCAGGTTCCGGCGCGCCGACGCCGAGCGCGCGATGAAGTACGCGATCGGGTAACCGAACACCAGGCACAGCAGCGTCGAGCGCGACGCCATGTTCAGCGAACTGATGTAGGTGTTCACGTACAGGTCGTCGTGCAGCAACAGCGCGTAGTGCTTCAGGGACAGCACCACATGCACCATGCCGGCCTCCACGCGTGCCAGCGCGGTGTAGGGCGGGATGCCGAGCATCAGGTCGGCGAAGCTGATTTTCAGCACCAGCACGAATGGCAGCGCGAAGAACACCGTGAGCCACAGAAACGGCACGCCGATCACGACGCCGCGGCCGGACGGCAGGAAGCGCGCCAGCCACGCCACACGATTGCCGGTCCCGTCCGGCACGGCCGCACGGGCTGGGGTGAGGATGGAAGTCTTCATTGCGTCAGCACCACCGCGCTAGCCGGCGACCAGTAGACGAACACGTCGTCGTTGTAGGACGGCGCACCCTCGCTCATCAGGTGCGAGCTGGAGAGATTCGCCACGACCGTTTTGCCACCCGGCAGGCGCACGTGATACAGCGAATAGCTGCCCATGTACGCGACATTCGAGACCACGCCGCGCGCCCAGTTGTGCGGCGTCGACGGCTTGTCGAGCGACACCTTCACGCGTTCCGGACGCACCGAGATGCCGACCGGCATGCCGAGCGGACCGGTAATGCCATGGCTCACGTAGATTTGCGATTCGAGGTCTTCGCTTTCGACGAAGATGTGATCCGGTTCATCCGCGACCACGGTGCCTTCGAACAGGTTGGTCGAGCCGATGAACTCCGCCGAGAAGCGGCTATTTGGAAACTCGTACACCTGGCTGGGCGAGCCGATCTGCACAATGCGGCCTTCGCTCATCACCGCGATGCGGCCTGCCATCGTCATCGCTTCTTCCTGATCGTGGGTGACCATCACGCAGGTCACGTCGACTTTCGCGATGATGTTGACCAGCTCAAGCTGGGTTTTCTGGCGGATCTGTTTGTCGAGCGCGGACATGGGTTCATCGAGCAGCAGCAGCTTGGGCCGTTTGACGAGCGAACGGGCCAGCGCCACACGCTGCTGCTGGCCGCCGGAGAGCTGATGCGGTTTGCGCTGCGCATACTTGCTCATCTGCACGAGATTGAGCACATCGGCAACGCGTTCCTTGATCTCGTTCTTCGGCGTGCCTTCCTGCTTGAGGCCGAAGGCGATATTCGCTTCGACCGTCATATGCGGGAACAGCGCGTACGACTGGAACATCATGTTGACCGGCCGCTTGTACGGCGGCATCGCAGCGAGGTCTTCGCCGTCGACGAAGATGCGCCCAGACGTCACCGTCTCGAGCCCTGCAAGCATGCGCAGGAGCGTGGACTTGCCGCAGCCGGAGCTGCCGAGCAGCGCGAACAGTTCGTTCTTCGCGATGCTCAGGTTGACGTTGTCGACGGCGGCGCTGTCGCCGAATTTCTTCACGACGTTTTCGATCCGCACGAACGCGTCGTGCGCGATCCGGTTGCCGTGGCGAGCGCCGGCCGAAACCGGCGCGTCGAGCAGGATGGGGGTCATGGTCGTCCTCCTCAACCGCCGGACTTCAAGCGCAGCCACAGACGGTTCTGCAAGCGCGTGATATCGGCACTGATCGGCATCGCGAGCGACATTTTGGCGAGCACGCTGTCAGGCACGTAGACGTCCGGATCCGCCGAGATCTCCGGCTTCACGAAGGGGCGCGCGGCCTTGTTCGCGGTCGGGTAGGCAATCTCGTTGGTGATGGCCGCGTTGACCTTCGGATCCTCGATGTAGTTGATCCACTTCAACGCCGCCTCGGGATTGGGCGCATCCTTCGGGATTGCCATCGCGTCGAACCACAGCAGGCCGCCTTCCTTCGGATTCACGTAGCGGATCTCGTACCCGTGCTTCGCCTCGACCGAGCGCCGCCGCGCGAGGCTGACGTCGCCCGACCAGCCGAGCGCCACGCACACGTCGTTGTTCGCGAGATCGTCCGCATAGCCCAGCGAGCTGAACTGCGTGATGTACGGACGAATCGTCTTCAGCACCTCGTAGGCCGCCTGATAGTCCGCCGGGTTCTTGCTTTCCGGATCCTTACCCATGTACTGCAGCACCGCCGCGAATACCGCGTCCGGCGCGTCGAGCAGCGACACGCCGCAGCCTTTCAGCTTCGACACGTTCGTCGGATCGAACAGGAGCGCCCAGCTGTCGGTCGGCGCGTTGTCACCCAGCCGCTTCCTGACAGCCTCGACGTTGTAGCCGAACCCCGTCGTGCCCCACGCCCACGGCACGCCGTACTGGTTGCCCGGGTCGGCCGTCGCCATCATCTTCATCAGCACCGGGTCGAGGTTCGCCAGGTTCGGGATCTTCGACTTGTCGAGCTTCTGGTAAACGCCCGCCTGGATCTGCCGCGCGAGGTAGTTCGAGGTCGGCACGACGATGTCGTAGCCGGAACTGCCGGTGAGCAGCTTGGTCTGCAGCGTGTCGTCGCTGTCATAGCTGTCGTAGCGCACCTTGATACCGCTCTGCTTCTCAAAGTTCGGCACCGTGTCCTGTGCGATGTACTCGGACCAGTTGTAAACGTTCAGATTGGTGTCGCCGGCCTGGACGGGCTGGCTCGCCGCGAACACGAGGCCAGCTGATGCGGCGAGCGCGATTCTGATAACCGGGCAGCGACGAAAACGGGCACGCATAGGTAATCTCCAGGTAGTGTGAGTCGGCCGCTCCGCTCGATGCGGATGCCACCGATAAGCAAGGTCGTTAAAGCGTCGCGAGGCGATCGTCGACGTGCAGAGAGAAAGTTGGGCAACGGGTCTTTGTTTCAGCTTGTCGAGCACTGTAAAGACCGCGGTACGCGTCGTCTGTCCCGGGATTAAAGGACAAGCGTCATCGTCGATGACGGCGGTTTGGGTGCATTCCCGTGTAGGCAGGGGGAATTTGTCGTGGTACGAGTAGCGCCACCCAGAAATCATCGAGAACAGAAGTTATGAACGCCGCGCCTCCCTCCCCGGATCTCCAGCTCAGTCAGGTCGCGTTCGTGACCGAGACGTTGGGCGACATCGCGCAGGCTGTCGGCGCTCCGCAGTTCCTTCAGGTCGTGTATGAAAGTCTCGTGCGCTTCGTCGATTTCGACGCGGTGCATCTGGATTACGACCGTGTGTCGCCGTCCGGACAGCGCAGCATCGGCTGGATTGGCAGCTTCGGTCGCGATCGTGAGCTCGTCGAGCAGGTGATGCGGCACTACTACGGGAGCTATGCGAGCGAGGACGCGACCTACGAGGGAATCGCAGACAAGCGCGACGTGCATTTGATCCAGATCTCCGCGCAGAAGGTGGCGAGCGAGCTCCGGCATCTGTTCTTCGACATCGGCAACATTCACGATGAATGCGTGGTCGCAGGCGTAACGAACGGCACGCGATACTCGATCTCCATGGCACGCTCACGGCGCCTGCCGTCGTTTTCGCTGAAAGAATTGAGCCTGCTGAAGCAGTTCGCGCACGTCGTGCTGCCGCTGGCGGCGATACACAAGCGCTTGATCGGCGCGATCTCGCCGGACGACGGCCGCCAGGATACGTCGGACAACAACCTGCTCGCGCAGTGGCTACCGCACTTGCACAGCAAGCTGACGGCGCGCGAAACGCACGTATGCTCGTCGTTCATTCAGGGGATGACGACGCCGGCCATCGCCCAATCGATGGGACTGAAGCCCTCGACCGTCGAGACTTATGCGAAGCGGGCGTTCGCCAAGCTCGGCGTCGATTCGCGGCGGCAGTTGATGGCGCTCGTCTTGAAGAACGCACCGCTGCGACATGACAGCGATGGCGTGTAGGAGAGCCTGATGAGGAGCGGGTGTCTACCCCGCTTCCCTGCACCCGCTTGCCGCTCAGGCGTCGGCAGCAGGCCCATTCGACCAGCCGCCGCCCAGCGCCCGGTACAGCGCGATCGCATTCGTCAAACGCAGCTGCTTCAGGCGGATCAGCTCCTGCCCCGATTCGTACAGGCTGCGCTGTGCGTCGAGCAGCTCGAGATAGGTCGCGACGCCGCTGCTGTAACGGCGCTCCGCGAGACGCATGCGTTCGCTGTCCGCTGCATACACGGCCTTCTGGGCGTCGAGTTGGACTTCGATCTGATCACGCGCCGCTAACGCATCGGACACCTCACGGAATGCAGTCTGAATGGACTTCTCGTAGTCGACGACCGCGATGTTCTTACGCACGGTGGCCAGATCGAGATTCGCGCGATTGCGTCCGCCGCTGAAGATCGGCAACGTCAGTTGCGGCGCAAACGACCACACGCCGCTGCCGCCTGCAAAGAGACGCGAGAAGCTGTCGCTGACCGAGCCGACTTCGGTGGTGAGGCGCAGGCTCGGAAAGAACGCCGCGCGCGCCGCGCCGATATTCGCGTTGGCGGCCTTCAGATGCGCTTCGGCCTGACGGATATCGGGCCGTCGCGCCAGCAGATCCGACGAGAGACCGGCGGCCACGGGCGTCATCGTCAGATCGTCGAGCACGGGCGTCGTGCGCGGCACATCCACCGCGAAGTCGCCCAGCAGCAACTGCAATGCGCTTGCGGCCTGCGTGCGTTCGCGCGCCAGCGCGGCCTGCGACGCACGCGCCGATTGGACCAGCATCTCGGCCGTGCGCAATTCGATGGCGGTGCTCATGCCCACGCCGTAACGGCGCCTGGTCAGTGCATAGATGCCCTCGCGCGCTTCGAGCGTGCGTTGCGCCAGTTGCTCCTGATCGTACAGTGCGCGCTCGGCGACATACGCCGATGCGACCTCCGCAATCAGGCTGATCTGCGCGGCGCGCTGCGCTTCCTCGCTCGCGAAATATTCAGCCAGCGCAGCGTCCGACAGGCTCTTCACCCGGCCGAACAGATCCAACTCGAACGACGTGACACCGAGCGCCGCCCGATACTGGCTCGCGACCACGTTTTCTCCGAGCATTGGATCGACCGTGCGGCCGCGGCTGTAGCTCGCGGTACCGTCAACGGAAGGCAGCCGCTCGGCGAACTGGATGCCATGCAGCGCACGCGCTTCCTGCACGCGCAGCGTGGCCGCCCGCAGATCGCGGTTGTTCGCGAGCGAGACTTCGATCAAATGGCCCAGCACCGGATCGGTGAAATAGCCACGCCAGTCGTCGAGATTCGTTACGCCTGCGTTGGTTTGCGTCGCGGTGGGCGTACCCGGGTAGACGGCGGGCACGGGCGCCTGCGGCCGCTGATACACCGGCGCCATCGAGCAGCCTGCGAGCGCCACGGCCAGCGCGCTCAATGCGAGGCCCTGCGTCAAAACGCGATTCATCACTTCATCTCCAACGTGTTCGTTGCGGACGGCTTCTGTCGCCGGCGCTTGCCGACGTTGAACACCCGCCCGACGACCACGAAAAACAGCGGCACCATGAAAATGGCGAGCACAGTCGCGCTGATAACGCCACCGAGCACACCGGTGCCGATCGCCACCTGCGCACCGGACGCCGCACCCGACGCGAACGCGAGCGGCAGCACGCCGACGCCGAACGCGAGCGACGTCATCACGATCGGCCGCAGCCGCAAGCGCGCGGCCTCGAGCGTCGCGTCGACGAGCGTCATGCCTGCGCCGTACAGGTCCTTCGCCACCTCGACGATCAGGATGGCGTTCTTCGCCGACAGGCCGATCGTCGCGATCAAACCGACCTTGAAATAGATATCGTTCGGCATGCCGCGCAACGTCACGCCCAGCACTGCGCCGATCACGCCGAGCGGCACGACGAGGATGACCGCGAGCGGAATCGACCAGCTTTCATAGAGCGCCGCGAGCGCGAGGAACACAATCAGCACCGACAGGGCGAACAGTGCGGGCGCCTGCGAACCCGACAACCGCTCTTCGAACGATTGCCCCGACCAGTCGAAGCCGATCCCCGCGGGCAGCTTGCCCGCGAGCGCTTCCATCACCTGCATCGCCTCGCCGCTGCTATGCCCTGCCGCGGCCGCCCCGTTCAACGTGAACGACGGATAGCCGTTGTAACGCGTGAGTTGCGGCGGACCCGCGCGCCATTGCAGCGTGACGAACGCCGACAGCGGCACCATCTCGCCCGCTGCGTTGCGCACGCGCAGCTTGCGCACGTCGTTGATGTCGACGCGATCCCGGCCATCCGCCTGCACGATCACCCGCCGCACCTGGCTGCCGTGCATGAAGTCGCCGATGTAATCGGAGCCGAACATGACCGCGAGCGTCGTATTGATCTCGTCCATCGTCACGCCCATTGCCGCAGCTTTGTTGCGGTCGATGTCGAGATGGATCTGCGGCGCGTCATGCTCGCCGGCGAACATCAGGTCGGTGATCGCGGACTGTTTGGCGCCTTCGGCCAGCAGCCGGTCGCGCGCCGCCACCAGCGCCGTATAGCCGACGCCGCCACGATCCTGCAGACGGAAGTCGAAGCCGCTCGACGAGCCGAGATCCGGCAGCGCCGGCGAATTCATCGCAAACACCGTGACATTCGGCGTGCCGGCAAAGCGCTGGTTCACGCGCTCGACGATCGCCTGCACATGAGCATTGGCGTCTTTGCGTTCCTTCCAGTTCTTCAGCGTCGCGAAGATCATGCCGCTGCTCGGACCGCTGCCGTAGAGACTGAAACCGCCGACTGCATACGAATAGGCGACCGGTTCCTTGTCGAGCAGATAGCGCTCCACTTCCTTGATACTCTGGATCGTCTCGTTCATCGGCGTGCCCTGCGGGCGCATCACCATGATCATGAAGTTGCCCTGGTCTTCGTCGGGCAGGAACGCCGTCGGCAGGCGCAGGAACAGCACGGCCACCGCCGCGCCGATCGCCGCGTACAGCACGACCCAGCGCACCGGCTTCTTCAGGATCTTCGCGACCGTAGCGTGATAGCGGCCCGTTGCGCGCGCGAACATCCGGTTGAACCAGCCGAAAAAGCCGGTCTTCTCGTGGTGGTCGCCGGCAATCGGCTTGAGCAGCGTCGCGCACAGCGCGGGTGTCAGCGACAGCGCGAGGAACGCGGAGAAGCCGATCGACACGGCCAGCGACAACGCAAATTGCCGATAGATGTTGCCCACCGCGCCGCTGAAAAACGCCATCGGCACGAACACTGAAATCAGCACCACCGTGATGCCGATGATGGCGCCGCTGATCTGCCCCATCGCCTTCACTGTCGCCTCGTAGGGCGAGAGCCCCTCCTCGGCCATGATCCGCTCGACGTTCTCGACCACGACGATCGCATCGTCGACGAGAATGCCGATGGCGAGCACCATGCCGAACATCGTCAGCACGTTGATCGAGAAGCCGAGGCTGAGCATCACGGCGAACGTGCCGAGCAAAGCGATCGGCACGACCAGCGTCGGAATCAACGTCGCGCGGATGTTCTGCATGAACAGATACATCACGAGGAACACGAGGACGCCCGCCTCGATCAGCGTGCTCACCACCTTCTGGATTGAGATCTGCACGAACGACGCCGTCTCGTACGGAATCTGATAGCTCACGCCAGGCGGAAAATACTTCGCCAGCTGATCCATCGTGGCACGCACGCGCTTGACGGTCGCGACCGCGTTCGAGCCTGGCGCCATCTTGATCGCCATGCCGGTCGCGGTCTTGCCGTTGACGCGCGACGTGAACGAATAGTCGCTGCCGCCGAACTCCACGCGCGCCACGTCGCGCAGATACAGCGACGAGCCGTCGGGGCGCGTGCGCAACGCGATGCCGCCGAATTCCTCGGGCGTGCGCAACTGTCCGTCCGCAAGCACGGTTGCGCTGATCGGCGCCGAAGACGGAACCGCCTGGTTGCCGATATCGCCGACCGTCACGCGCGCGTTGTGGCTGCGGATCGCCGTCACCAGATCGGTTGCGGTGAGGTTGAGCGACGTCATCCGGGTCGGGTCGGGCCAGATGCGCAGCGCGTACTCCGCGCCCCAGAACTGCACCTTGCCGACGCCTTCCACACGCCGCAGCGCCTGCACGACATTCGCCGACGCGAGTTCGCCGAGCTGCACTTCGCTCATCCGGCCATCGTCAGACGTGAGCGTCACGACGAGCTGAATATTGTCCGCCGCTTTCTCGACGGAAACGCCGTCGCGCCGCACCGGCTCGGGCAGACGCGCCTCGACGGTCTTCAGGCGGTTCTGCACTTCAACGGCGGCCAGATCCGGGTTGACGCCCTGCTTGAACGTGAGCGTGATCGACGCCGACCCCGCACTGCTGGTCGCCGACGTGTACATCAGGCCAGGTGCGCCATTCATCTCGCGTTCGATCACCGCGGTCACCGATTCCTCGACGACCTGCGCGGACGCTCCGGGATAGTTCGCCCAGATGTTGATGACGGGCGGCGCAATATCCGGGTACTGCGCAACCGGCAGCGCGCGGATCGCGAAGATGCCGCCGAGCATGATGAGCAACGAGATCACCCACGCAAACACGGGGCGATCGATAAAGAAACGAGCCATTGCGGCCTCTGATCAGTTAGGTTGGACCGCGGCGGCGGGCGCTGACAGCGCCGCGCGGTTCATCGACGCGTTTTTTCACGCGTGCTGCGTGCGTGACTACGTATGCGATACACGCTTGTTACGTGTTCGCTGCGGTCTTCGCATCGGTCTGCGATTCGGTAGCGCGTTCGCGCGGTTTGACGACGGCGCCTGGCTCCAGCGTCGCGGCGTTTTCCACCACGACGCGCTCGCCGCCCTTGAGGCCGCTAGTCACGAGCCAGTTGCGCCCTTTGAGCTCGTTGACCTGCACGGGCACCACCGCAACCTTGCCCGCCGCATCGACGACCTTGACCGACGCCTCATCGGCGGTGCGGCTCACGGCGTCGCGCGGCACGGCGATCACAGCGGTATCGATGGCGCGATCCAGCGTGATCCGCACATACGCACCAGGCAGCAGCTCGCGCCGCGGATTGGGAAACAGCGCGCGCATCGCGACGGTATCCGTGCCGGGGTCGACGGCTAGGTCGGTGAAGAGCAGCGTGCCCGTCTGGATGTATTCGCTGCCGTCAGGCAGCGTCAGACGCACCTTGACGTCCTTTTGCGCGACACCCTTCACGCGGCCCGTATCGATCGCGCGGCGCAGTGCGGCGACATCCGCGGCAGGTTGCGAGAAGTTCACGTAGATCGGATCGATCTGCTCGACCGTGGTCAACGGCGTAGCCGAATCCTGGCCAACCAGCGCGCCTTCGGTCACCAACGCGCGCCGGGCGCGGCCGTCGATCGGCGCCGTAACGGTGGCGTAACTCAGCTGAAGCCGGGCACGCTCGAGTTCCGCACGTGCGGACGCGACTTCGGCCTTCGCCTGCCGCTCCTCGGTCAAGGCCTCGGTGTGATCGCGTTCGCTGACGGCGTGGTCCGTCACGAGATCGTCATAGCGCTTGCGCTTGTCGGTCGCGCCGAGCGCATTGGCTTCGGCGCGCGCGAGCGAACCGGCGGCCACGTCGCGCGCGGCCTTCAGCGGCGCAGGATCGATGCGGAACAGCGGCGCGTTCTTGTGCACCTCCTGCCCTTCCTCATAGAGGCGCGCCGTCACGATGCCGGCCACACGCGCCCGCACTTCCGCCTGCCGGTATGCTTCGAGCCGGCCCGGCAGTTCGACCGTCAAGGGCGCCGCCGACGGCCGGACCGTAACAACCGCGACTTCCTGCGGTTGCGCCGCCGCTTCGCTTGCTTCGGAATGCCCCTTGCCACATCCGGCGAGCAGCGTAACGACCGCGAGGGCCAACAGGATGGAACGCGTGGTCTTCATGTGAATCCTTTCTGTCGGGACGGATACCGCCGATGGGTTGCCATCGCCTCGTCCAGCGGTCCGCTTAAGGCGATCGATTATAATCAGTCATGTCTGATTAAATAAAGCACGTGATGGGCAACTGTCGCATCCAGACGACAGCTAATTGAAAGGGAGGGCAAATGGCCCGCAAGACGAAAGTGGAATCGCAGAACACGCGCAACGGCATCCTCGATGCCGCCGAGTTGGTGTTTCTGGAAAAAGGCGTCGCGCAAACCGCGATGGCCGACATTGCGGATGCAGCGGGTATCTCGCGCGGCGCGGTCTATGGTCACTACAAGAACAAGATCGACGTCTGCCTTGCCATGTGCGATCGGGCGTTCGCGCGCGCCGCTGAGGGTTTCGAACTGGTCGAGGATGGGCCGGTGCTCGAAACGCTTCGCCAGGCGGCGCTGCACTATCTGCGGCAATGTGTGGAGTCGGGTTCGGTGCAGCGGGTGCTCGAGATCCTGTACATGAAGTGCGAGCAGAGCGAGGAAAACGCGCCGCTGCTGCGCCGCCGTACGCTCTATGACAAGCAGACGCTACGCATTACGACCGCGCTGCTGCGGCGCGCGGTGGCCAGCGGCGAACTGCCGGCCACACTCGACCTGCACCTTGCGAGCGTGTATTTCCAGTCGCTGCTGGAAGGCATTTTCGGCTCGATGGTGTGGACCGACCGGTTGCACGGCGCGCGCTGGGAAGACGTCGACGCGCTACTGCTCGCCGGCATCGATACCCTGCACTATTCGACTCGGTTAAGCCGGCAAAGTCAGCCCGATCAGCAGACCGGGAAGTGATAGCGCACGCCGGCTTCAGTGAAGCGCGCTACTCCGCCCTGAATATCGCCGATGCCTCCTTCAAGCAATCGATAAAGTGCAGTGCCGCAGGCGTAAGACGTGCGCCGCGCCGCGCGATGATCGCGACGGTTAGCTGAGGCAACGGTTCCTGCAATGTCAACGCCTTGATGCCGTGCCGCTTGAATTCGATGTCGACAAGCGGCTTGGCGAACACGCTCAAAACATTGGTGTGAGCGACGAGTCCGAGTGCCACCGAGAAAGAAGGACATCGAATGATGCGTTTAGGTCTCGCCATGCCATTCGGCTGAAAAATCGACCGCGTCAGATCATCGCCACCAGCGCCATACAATGGCATGCACCACTGTTCATCGTGGATCTCTCGCAGCGAGCGGGCACGGACCCGCGGATGCCGGTTTCTGGCACCGACCACGAAGACCGAACGGAAGAGTGGAATGTAAGTGAACTCACCGTCGGCTTCGTCTGGCTCTTCCAGCAAATGAGTGACGATGAAATCGAGCGTACCGTCGCGCAGCCTGGCAAACCCGAACGTATGGCTTCCCTCGCTGAAACTGACCGTGGCTTCGGGCAGGCTGCGCGTAAATGCTTCAAAAGCAGCCGGCAGAATCGTGAACGCGACGGTCGGACTAACAGAGATCGATACCGATCCAGTCGTCCCGTGCTTGATCTGCTCAATCTCGTCGCGCGTGCGGCGCATCTCTTCTACCAATAGCCGGGCGCGGGCTTCGAATGCCTTGCCGTACTCCGTCAGTTCAATGCCCTTCACGCTTCGCGTGATCAATGGAACACCGAAATCGAGTTCGAGTTCGCGTACGACTCGGGTGACTGCCGGCTGCGTCAAGCCCAGTGCACGCGCCGCACCACGAATCGTCGTATGTTGGGTCACCGCAAGAAACGCGTTGAGCTGGTTAAGTTTCATGGGCGCGGGAGATGAAAGCAAAAAGTTATCAAGGTGAAATATTTTTTGTCTTTTGTTTATCAATCCCAGTATATACGCTTACCTCCAGAGCCATTCGCAGCGGCATGGATCCGCGCAGTCCATTCAGGTTCTCTCGAAACATCTTCCGCCCGGTTCTCGACCCAAGCTGTCTCGCGGGCGCAATCAACTTTTTCAAACTTAGGGAAGTGACCAGCATGATCAGCGTGAATCAGGACAGGCTCTGGCGTTCGTTGATGGACATGGCGATGATCGGGGCGACGGCCAAAGGCGGTAACTGCCGCCTGGCGCTGACAGACGAGGAGGTACAGGGCCGGCGCCTCTTTATGCAATGGTGTGAAGAAGCCGGATGCGAGCTTCGCATCGACCCAATCGGCAATATTTTTGCGCGCAGGAACGGCACCCAGAAAGACGCCCCGCCCGTGATGTGTGGAAGTCATCTTGACACGCAACCTGCGGGTGGTCGCTTTGACGGGGTATACGGGGTATTGGCGGGCCTCGAAGTGATCCGGACTTTGAACGAACTTGACGTCAGTACCCGGTATCCCATCGAAGTCGTTGCCTGGACCAACGAAGAGGGCTCGCGCTTCACACCGGGCATGATGGGCTCCGCTGTGTACAGCGGGAAACTCGACATTGACGTCGCGCGCGCACGCCCCTGCATGCAAACCGGCGTACTTCTGGGTGACGAGTTGCGACGTACCGGATTCGCCGGCACTGCGACTTCTGCCCAGTTGCCCAAAGCCTATTTCGAGGCGCATATTGAGCAAGGACCAATACTGGAAAATGCCAATCTTCCGATTGGCGTGGTAACCGGTGCCCAAGGCATCTACGAGCTGGAAGTCACCATTGTGGGGTTCGAATCCCATGCTGGCACGACGCCTATGAGTTTGCGCAAGGATGCATTGGAAGCCGCCGCAAATATGATTGCGTCCATCCTTAACCTCGGACACAGAATTGATCCCGACGCGCGCGTGACGGTGGGACACATCGATTGTTATCCGAATTCGCCAAGCACGATACCCGGCAAAGTCGTCTTCAGCATTGATGTACGGCACCCGCAGCAACCGATGCTCCAAACGCTTGTAGCCGAAATCGAGACTATCTGCGCCCAACGGGCCGTGACCCACGGCACGCGTGTCGACGTACAAACGGTTGCGGCCTATGAACCCGTCGCCTTCGACGTTCAGTGTGTCCAACGCGTACGGCACGCGACGTCATCGCTGGGTTATCCCGCCATGGATATTTGCAGCGGAGCAGGCCACGATGCGGTCAACCTGTCGTATGTCGCGCCCACCGCAATGATTTTTGTGCCCTGCAAAGCCGGACTGAGTCACAACGAGTTGGAAGATGCTGATCCCGTGCATCTGGCGCAAGGCGCGTCGGTGCTGGCCAATGTGCTTCTAGACGAGGCTAGGTAAGCTGAAAGGGGTGCGTTCGGTGCGCGGCTGCCCGCAAGTCGGCAGTACCTGTCGGCCACATACCAGCGCGAGCCCTCAACGCCGGTGGGCAAGCGAACGCACCAGCCAGTCACCCGTCATCTGCACGGCCTGCACCAGCACGATAAGCACCACGACCGTGGCGGCCATGACCTGATTGTTGAAGCGTTGATAGCCGTAGCGGATCGCCAGGTCGCCGAGCCCGCCGCCGCCCACCACACCCGCCATCGACGAAAAGCCGATCAGCATCACCACTGTCAGCGTCAGCCCCGCCAGCAGCGACGGAAACGCCTCGGGCAGCAGCACTTTCTGGATCACGTGACGTGCGGTGCCGCCCATTGCGACCACCGCCTCGACGCGGCCACGGTCGATCTCGTCAAGCGCCGCCTCGACGACGCGCGCAAAGAACGGAATCGCACCGATCGATAGCGGCACAACCGCCGCCGAACTGCCCAGCGTCGTCCCGACGATGGCGCGCGTCAGCGGAATCAGCGCGATCAGCAACACGACGAACGGCACCGACCGGCCAACGTTGACAATCGCGCCGAGCACCGCCCCGAGGCGCGGCGCATCGAGTGCGCCGTGGCTCCGCGTGACGAACAACAGCACACCGAGCGGCAAGCCGATCACGAGGGTAACGAGCGCCGCCAGCGCGACCATATAAAGCGTTTGCGCCGTTCCATTGAGCACCAGCGGCACGATGTCGGTCCATGCATCAAGATTCATACGCGCTCCGCCCTCACCCCGCGATCGTTCAGAAACGCCAGCACGCCGCCGAAATCGAGGCCGCCTTCCGGCGCCTGGAAGCCGACCCGCAGACGGCCGACACGCTGCCCGCCGATGGCTTCAACGCCGCCGCCCAGCAGCGTCACACCGATCGAATGCTCGTGCGCCAGCTTGCTGAGCACGGGTGAGGCTTCGACGGTATCGGTGAAGGTCAACTCGGCAACCGCGCCATGCCCCTGCGACAGACCTGCACACGCGGGCAACAACGACCTGCCGAGACGCGATGCGGGGTTGCCCAGCAAAGCCGCCAGCGGCCCGGCCTCGACCACCTTGCCGGCTTCCAGCAAGGCGGCCGAATCGCAGATCGACTTGACGACATCGAGTTCGTGCGTAATCAGCACGATCGTCACGCCAAGACGCTCGTTCACGTCGCGCAGCAACGCGAGGATCTGCTGGGTGGTTTCCGAATCGAGCGCGCTGGTCGCTTCATCGCACAGCAGGCAGGACGGCTGCGCCGCCAGCGCCCGCGCGATCCCGACGCGCTGCTTCTGACCGCCAGACAACTGCGAAGGAAATGCGTGCGCCTTGTCGGCGAGCCCGACCAGTTCGAGCAGTTCGGTGACCCGCCGCGCACGTTCGGCGCGCTTCATCCCGACGATCTCCAGCGGCACCGCGACGTTGTCGGCGACATTACGCGCATGCAGCAGATGAAAGTGCTGAAAGATCATGCCGATGCGTTGCCGCTGCCGCCTAAGCGCAGCAGCGGGCAGCGTCGTCAGCTCTTCGCCGTCCACCCACACGCGTCCCGAGGTGGGGCGCTCCAGCAGATTCAGGCAGCGAATCAGCGTGCTCTTGCCCGCGCCGCTGCGCCCGACAATGCCAAAGATCGAACCGTCGGCAATCTCCAGCGAGACGCCGTCGAGCGCGGTGAACTCGCCGCTGCCCGAGCGGTAGACCTTGCGCAAATCCTCAACGCGGATCACGCGCCGCTCCCAGCTGAGTGCACCGGAATCACCGAGCCGCGATAGTGGTCGAGGATAAACTTCGCGACTTGTGGCGAGTTGAGTACGGCCGCGAGACGCTTGATCCGCGGATCGTTCGCCAGCTGCGGCGTGGTCACAACCACGTTCGCGTACGGATTGCCTTCGACCTTTTCGAGGCCGAGCGCATCTTTGGCGGGAACGAGCCCCGCTTCCAGCGCGTAGTTGCCGTTGATCACAGCGAGATCGACGTCGTCGAGCGAACGCGGCAGTTGCGGCGACTCGATCTCGATGATCTTCAGATGCTTCGGATTGGACACGATGTCGCGCGGCGTCGCGAGACTCGCTTCGCTGCCGGAGATACCCGGCTTCAGTTTGATCAGGCCTTGTGCCTGCAGCAGAAAGAGCGCGCGGCTCAGGTTCGTCACGTTGTTCGGCACGGCCACCGAGCCGCCGTCCGGCACCTGCGCGAAACTCTTATGCTTGTGCGAATAGACGCCGAGCGGCTCGATATGCACGGTCGCAGCCACCGCGAACTTCTGGCCGAGCGCCTGCTCCTGCGAATGCAGATACGGCACGTGCTGGAAATAGTTCGCATCGACGTCGCCGTGCGCGAGCAGTTCGTTCGGATTCACGCCGTTCGCCACCTCGATCACGTTCAGCTTCAGATCGGGGGCGATCTTTTGCACGTAGGCCAGGATTTCGGCGTGCGGCACCGCGTCGGCGGCCACGCGCAGCGGTGGCGCATCGGCTGCGCTCACGTGGGCGGCAAAGGTGAAGGGCAACACGGCAAAGGCCGCGCTACGGACAAGGCGGATCATCACTGAACGGAGCATGGAGGTCCTGGCGCTAGAAAGGTTGAACGACGCGCAGCTGGCGGCCGCGCGTAAAGACATCGCAAGAAACCGGTTTAACTGGGCTTAGGCGGGCTGTGCGCCGAGCACATCCTGGTAGTGACGCTGCGCGACATCCGGATGCGAGCGCAAGCGCCCCTTCAGATAGTTCGGGCCGACGTCATGAAACAGCGGATTGTCGGGATCGCTGGCCGGACCGCGCGCCTGGGCCGCAAGGGCCGGCGGCAAACTCAACAGCGGCACCGTCGCGTCGAGCCGCGCGCCGAGAAAGAACGCGATCGACAAGCGCTCGCTGCCTACCGGTGGACTCACCACGCGATGCACGGTGGCACGCAGATAGCCATTGGTGGCCAGCTCCAGCAATTCGCCGATATTCACGACGAAGGTGCCCGGCAGCGGCACGGCGTCGATCCACTGACCGTCGTCGGTGGCGACTTGCAGGCCGGCTTGCCGGTCCTGCAGCAGAAAGCTCAAGAAGCTCGAATCCTTGTGCGAGCCGACACCCTGATCGCTCCTTGTCACCTCGCGACCCGGGTAGCGAATGATCTTGATGTGCTCGTTCGGCGTCTCGCCGTAGACAGGTTCGAACGCGTCTTCCGGTTGCTCGAGCGCCGCGGCGAACGCGCCAAGCAAACGGATCGCCACGCGCGTCAATTCCGCTTGCCAGCGCAACAGCACGGGTTTCAGTTCGGGCAGCGTGCCCGGCCATTGATTCGGGCCTTGCAGACGGGTCCATACCGGCACGCCGTCACCCTGCGCAATCGGCGGCCGCTCGGCGCCGATATCGAACTGCTCGCGCCAATCGGGCTGGCCGCGCGTCAGCTCGCCGCCGGCCCGCGTATAGCCGCGAAACTGCGGGGAGCGCACCATATCGAGCGCGCGCTTTTCCGCTTCGGGTAGCAGAAAGAAGCGCCGCGACAGCGCCTGTACCGAGTCGATCAATGTCGCGTCGACGCCATGGCCGCGCAAATAGAAAAAACCGATATCGCGTGCGGCGTGGCGCAGATTCGCCAGAAAGACGGCGCGCACCTCGGCGTCGCCGTGATCGAATTGCGCCAGATCGAGAATCGGCAACGCCGTCGCGGTGATGCTGTTTGCCTCGGTCATGAAGTCTTGCCTTGCAGGGAATGCCAGGCGATCCGGCGGGCACATGCATGCCACGGACGTGCTTCACTTCGCTTCGCGTCGCACAGCTGGCCGGATTCGCCGATTTCAAAAAATGTCTGAAACTGCGAATCGATGCTATCAGCGGCGTTGAATGCGGCAAACCAACAAATCACGCTTTCGATATGCGTGAATTATCGTGATGTGGCGCAGTGTCCTGGCTTAGTGTCCTCCGCCACCGGCCGCACTGGGATCGGTCCTGACCGGCGTGGTGAACCAGAGTCAGGCCGGCGCTCCCGGCAAGCCGGCGTAGTAGCTCCCCGCCGCCATACCGCCATCAACGGACAACTCGCTGCCATTGCAATAGGACGCCTCGTCGCTAGCGAGGAACAGCGTCGCCCGGGCAATCTCGTCCGGTTCGCCGACCCGTTGCATCGGCACGTGTTTATAGGCCTTGTTGACCTCTTCGACCGGTGCCCCACCCGGATTCGACATCAGCGTGTTGACCCCACCGGGATGAATCGAGTTCACACGCACACCATGGTGACCGAGCTCGAGCGCAGCGACCTTGGTCAGCCCACGCACACCCCATTTGCTCGACACATAGGCCGCAAGCGCGTTGACACCACGCAACCCGTCAACCGACGAAATGTTGACGATCGAGCCGGCCCGCTGGGTCTTCATGACAGTCGCGACCGTGCGAATGCCCAGGAAGGTGCCGACGAGGTTGATCGAAACGGCGCGCTCGAAGTCACGTTTGGACAGCGCGGTGATCTCGCCGAACACGAGCACGGCTGCGTTGTTGACAAGCACATCGATTCGTTCAAATTTTCTGAGCGTTGCCGCGACGAGGGACTCCCAATTTGCTTCGTCGCTGACATCGAGACGCATGAAACAGGCTGCGTCCCCCAGTTCGCGTGCGAGTGCCTCGCCCTCCGCTTCCAACACATCGGCGATGACCACTCGCGCCCCTTCCTGCGCGAAGAGGCGGCACGTCTGTTCGCCCATGCCGCGGGCACCGCCGGTGACAATAGCGACCTTGTTTGCAAGACGACCCATGATGAAGCTTCTCCTTTTCTGACTGGCTGAGCGCGTCGCTGCAAAGGGAACGCGCAAGCCAGGTTGATGTGGTTGTAGTACCGGGATTTCGGAATCAGTGCACGCATACGCCCGCGAGGCGTCAACCCCAGTAGGCCTGCCCGCCATCGAGGGGCAGTGTCGCGCCGGTCAGGGTAGCTGGCGTTGTCCATATCCAGCGCGAAGCCGACGCCGTGGCGTCCGTTCCCTGAGCGGGTCTACGCCTGATTTTCCGGGTCGTCGACGAGTGCCGGTGCGCTTCGGCCCGCGAACAGAATCTTCGCCATGCCATCGGCGAGATCCATTGCCAGCGTCGACGTCACGACGCAACGCGTCGCAGCGATCTTCCAAACGCCATCGAGCTTGCGATATTCGTCCTCGTAGTACGCGCCGAGCTGCGTGACCACGCGATCACGCGTGTTGATGAGGTAGTAGAACAATCCCCAGGTGCCGCGTGCCGTCGTGTCGTCGACGAGCGCAATCTGCGGATTCGCTCCGTGATGCATTTCGACGATATGGTCGTGGCAGCCGAGTCGCTCGAACACGTCGACCAGTTGATCGCGGTCGCTGAACACGCCGATACGCCCGTAGTCGATCAGCACCTTGCCCGGCGCGAAGCAGTCGCGCACCCCCTGCGGGTCCTTCCGGTCACAGCAAAAGAAGTAACGCGCCTTCAGGCTGCGGATCGCCTCCGTGTCTTCGAGCCTGCGCAGCCGCGCCTCCAGCTGGTCCATTGCCGTCATGTAGTCTCCGTGTTCCCTGGGTGATCGAAAGCGATGCCCTTGCGCCAAGTTACAAGTTCCACTGCAAGGCTCAATCATCCATTCAGACTAACTGTGACGGGAGCGGGGATCAGGGCTAACCCCATGCCGCCCTCTTACTGCTCTGCAACATAGGCGCTGCGACTGGCGGTCCCGGCCGCCCCCCAGACACCCAAGGTTTCCCCCTAATTCAATCGGACTAAGACCCGGCAAATCGGCGGTGCTAGCCTGAGTCCATACAAAATCATCGCTCTGCCGCGCCCCGGAATGGCCGCGCAAGACGAACCCTGGCTGAACTGGACGGAGACACCATGAAACGCATTTCCCGAAAACTCAGTGTCGTTGGCGGATGTACGGTCGCGTTGTTGGCGCTCGGCGGCTTCGTGCGCACGCATGCAGGCGATGCCAGTTCGGACAATGGCGCGCGCGCGGCAGCCTACGCCAACCTGGACCCGACCAGTTGCTCGCTAAACTGTCCGATCGTCAGCCGGAATCAATTGGGTATGGGCGCGCTCAATACGCTCGCGGCGCATTGATTCGATCGATCGCGGTCTACGCCATAGCGCGCGACCACAATGGGGGGCGCATCGGCCTGTTCGGTCCGATGCGTCGTTCAGGGCATCCGAAAAGCCGTCTCGAAGCGCGCGATGAACTGCTCGCATTCTGTCTCCGGCAGATGATTGATCCCCGCCGCCCGCTTTCTGCCGCCGCCGGTGTCGAAGCCGCGGCAGAAATCATCGGCGCCCAGCGCTTTGCCCGCCGGCACCCGCACGCTCACGACGAAGCCGCCATCGGACTTCGGCGATAGGACAGCGAGCGCGCTGTCCGGCCGCGTTTGCATCAGTTCGTTGGCAAGCACCCCGGTTGCGCGCCGCGCCCACGCTTCGTGAGGAAGCCTGACCAGTGTGGCACCGCTCACCTCCCGTTCGGGACGCAGTGCACGCGCCTTCCCCATATCTTCACGATAGCCTTCGCACAACGCCGCGAAAACGTGGGTGTCCCGCATGAAATCGCTCGGGTCGGCGAACGGTAGTATCGCCTCGGCCAATACGGCAGGGTCGAAGTGCAGGTCGTCGACGGTTTCGCCGTAGGCGTTGTAGTTCAGGTGACGTCCCAGTTGCGCGAGCGAGGCAACGGTTTCGGGTGCGAGTCCATACGCGTGAGCGAGCGCCTGGCCGAGCTGCGGCAGCTCATCGCCGAAGGCCGCGACGATGGCCCAACGGACATGTCGTCCACCCAGGTAGCCGTTGACAATCGAGCTGGTGCACACGTCGGCCGCGGTGTTGATATGGGCGTCGAAGCCCGGATGAGCCGGCAAATCGCCCGCAAAATGATGGTCGAAATACCGGACCTGCGCGCCGGTCCGCAACAGACGGTTGACGTCCTCACCGTTCTGTTCGTGCGAGACGTCGAGGACGGTGACCTGGTCGCCGCGACCGGCTTCGATACGCCGCAACAACTGGATGTCGCGCTTGACGCCGGTGACCAGCACGGCCTGCGGCGCCTCGGCGAGCCGCAACTGTTGCAGCGCGCAGAGTCCGTCCGCGTCGCCGTTGAAGGCGAAGAAGTGAGTCGCAGTGGCGGCTGTGCGCGAATCATCCGCGCCCGCAGCGCCGCTGCGCTGATGCTGATCCGTGACGAAATGCTGGGTCACAGTGTGTCTCCAAACGGGTTAAGTCAAGGCATGAAGTCGCCGCCGTTGGCGTCGAGTGTCGCACCGGTGATGACCTTCGCGTAGTCGGACACCAGAAATAGTGCCGCTTTTGCGCAGTCGTCGTCGGTCGGAATGTGTCCAAGCGCGATATTCGCTGCGATCGGCGCGATAATCTGCTCCTGCGGCACATTGTAGGCTGCCGCCGCCTGCCGGACATGCTCCTGCACCGGCGCGCCCCACATCCAGCCCATGTGGATGCTGTTGGCCCGGATCCCATGCGGCCCAAGTTCTCGCGCGAGATACTTGACCGCCACCGCCAGCGCGCCTTTGGACGCCGCATAGCCCGATTCGCCCGGAAACGGCTTGCGCACCGCCTGCGTGTTGATCATGACGATCGCGCCGCTGCCGCGCTGTTTCATGTGCGGCACCACTTCCAGCGTCAGGTTCATGGTGCCGAACACGTTGGTGTCGAACACCGAGCGCCAGCCGTCCAGATCGGCCTCTTCGATCGGCTCGGGGAATTTCCCGTGCACAAATGCGCTGTTCACCAACGCGTCAATCCGGCCGAACCGCCCGATCGCCTGGTCGGCCAGGTGCTTGCATTGCTGCCTGTCGGTAATGTCCGCCGTCACCTTCAGCACCTGACAATCGACGCCCAATTCGCGGATCCGCTGTTCCGCCTCATCCAGTTTCGCCGCGGTACGGGCGGCGGCGACAACCGCGTGCGCACCCTCGCGCGCGGCCTCGACGGCAAGCTTGATACCGAGGCCCGGACCGATGCCCGATACCACGACGACCTTGTTTCTCATGAGCATGTCAAAGACTCCCTTGATAGTTATAGGAGTAGCAAAATTCCAGGCAGCGGTTTTGGATGCGCCAGCCGTCGCCGGTGCGCACCAGTTCATCCGCGTACCAGATACCGAAGAACATCACCTTCTCACTGCCATCGGGCTGCCGCATCACCATCGGGTTGTGGCACATCGTGCGGGCAGTCGCCGTCGCGCCTTGCAGCGCGATGCTGATATTGCCCATCATGTGCTGGCTGCGCGGAAACTGCGGCAGTGCCTTGGCCAGAAACTGCCTGGCCTCTTCGAGCGTGCAAAGCGGGCCGCCGGTCGCGCGGTAGTCGATCACGGCGTCGGCGGTGAAAATGCGATCCAGCGCGGCAAAATCGCGGGCATCGATCGCTGTGCCGTAATCAATCAGTAAATCGGAGATGTCGGCCCGGTCGAGCAGGGACTGCAAATCGCGCGGCATGACTTTCCTGTGTGTGTCGATGATGAGTGGGCGTTATGAATGCGAACGCACCGCGCTGGCTGCTCGGGGAACCGAGCATTAAGGTGCCGTGGTTACGCCCGGCAAAATATGACGCTCACGGTACGGCGCAAAGTCGCGTTCAAGCTGTTCCACGCTCAGCCCGAACTCCGCGAGCGTGTAGTCGTGTACGGCGCGCTTGTCACGGCTGTTGTGCGACAGCCATGCCTTCATCGCGTCGCGGACATCGTCCGTAAACGACATGCCGGCAAAGCGATACACCCGCTCGATCACGCCGAACGGATCGGTCACGGTGTCCTCGAAACGGATGTCGAGAAAACACCCGGCCGGCAGCGCGGCGCGCACCGCCATCGCGTGGTGAACAGCGCGCCTCATTTGCGCGGACCACTGCCCGCCGACCACTTTGGCGTCCGGTGCGTCGGCAAACATTTTCCACAGGGTGTGCGCCATGCTGGCCATCGACGGAATCGTCATGCTCGGATCGCGGTGGGTGAGCACCACCTTTGCGCGCGGGAAAACCTTGAACAGGCGTTCGAGCGTATGCAGATGCTGCGGTGTCTTGAGTATCCATCGCTGCGCATCCGGCACGCCGCGTTGCCGCTTTTGCCATTGCAGGAACTGCAGCATCTTTTTCAGGTATTCATAGACGGAGGTCTGGTCCTGCTGCGCGAGCCACGCCGTGTACGTTGGGACGTTCGCATACGAGTCCATTGCGCACATGAACGAGTGCTCCATCAGCATGAACTCTTCGTCCGGCTGCATCGCATCGAGTGGGTGAATCGCAAGAATCTGCGGGATGTATTGGATCATCTGCTCGACCTCCGCACAGGCCGAGGCGATGCGCGACGCGGGATGCTCGACCGCTTCACCCGGCAACGGCGCCGGGTAGCGCGTTTCCCACCAGGCCGCTGAGTAGAAGCGTGGGTCGACGGCCAGCATGCGTTGCAGCAGCGTGGTGCCGGTCCGCGGCAAGCCGACAATGACAAGCGGATCATCGATCGGCTGCGTGAGGATCTCGGGATAACGCCGGCAATAGTCTTCGATGACCAGCCGGTTGACCAGTTGCGCCAGCATCTTGCCGTGCAACAGCGCCTCGCCTTGCCGCGACAGGTTGGCCTCGCGGGTCAGCGAATCGATCAAGACGTGAAGCGCTTCACGATAGTTGCCGGCGCCGAAATCGGTCAGGCCTCCCGAGCGTTCGATCGCCAGCGCCAACAGGCTGTCTGCGTCGAGGCGGGTTACGATGGTTGCGGTGCTTGCGTCGGTCGTCATGCCGCCTCCTCAAGCGCTTCGAGTTTGACGACCCGTGCAACCGGATGAACCGTCTGCGCGGCGCCCACCCAGCGCCAGCACATCGTGCCATTGCGGTGCCCCGCCGTGTCGAGCCAATTGGGCTTGCCAGGATTGCGCGTGCTCAGGATCAGCGTGACGCCGCCATTGGCGTCGTAGTGCGCAGAATGTTTGTTGATGCAGATGGTGTGGTGCCGGTAGTCGAGCGATTCCATCCAGTAGTTGTTGATCTGCAGGTTCCAGAAGTCGCATTCGGGTAGGGATGCCGCCTCGATCACCAGCGCCTCGTCGTCGGCGAGGGTCCAGTACGAGTGGTAGTAGAAGATGTTCGGATCGCCGCCCACGGCCTGGCACACCGCCTGATCGGCGGGCGGCAACTGGTTGGCGTGGCGCTGATAACCTTCCGCCCAATTCGCGAAGAGACGTGCGGTGTTCTCGACGAAACTGCCCGCGCGCAACAGGCCGGTGTGCAGCGTGGCGGGATCGAGCGCAGCCGGCTTGTCCGTCGAACCGATGCGCTCGATCTTCAGTTGGGCGGGCTTCTCCGACTTGCGATCGAGAAACGTCTGCCGCGCGATCAGCGCGTTGGTGCCCGGCTCCATACGTACCCAGTTGCCTTCGTGCGGCCGTTGGCTCAGCACGATTTCAAAACTGCCGTCCGCCTCGACCGCCAGATGGTTGGCATCGATAAAACCGGTCTGGGTCATCTTACCGTCGGTCTCGTAGCCACCCTTCTGCGTCCCGAAGCTCAAATACGCCACCGTGCCGCGCTGGCCGGAAACCCGATAGTCATGTGCGCCGTTCAGGCGTGCATATTGGTAGAGATTGTCCGGGTTATCTGCGCCGATCTTCGCGGTTTCGTGCGATGGCGAGAAGAAGCCGGGGAAATCCGCGTCCGCGAATTCCACATGCATTTCAAGCGCAATTCGCAAGAGCCGGCTCAGATAACGAAAGCCCTCCGTGCGGGTCAGCGCGTCGCTGGGCGCCTCCGCCCGGAGAATCTGCTGGCCGCTGCGTTTTAGTGTTTCGCAGAAATCGGCCCATGCCTGGCCGGAAAGAAGCTGTTCTTCACTGGAATGTGCTGCCATGCCGGGTCTCCGTCGTGTCCTTGAAAGCACACGATACAAGTGGACGAATCCCGCGCTCTTCGTCCGACCGGACTAACCTGGGTTTACCCGCCAATAGTCCACCTGGACGAAGAACGCAACGGCCCACCCCTGACAGGATGATCGCGCGCGACAACGTGCAACAACCCGCTTTCCAAGGAGTCTTATATGTCCAGTCAGCAAAACATGGTGACATCGATCAAGGTCGAAATCGATGCGCCTGCGTCGCTTGTGTGGGACGTGCTCACCGATCTCGCCCAGTATCCGCAATGGAATCCGTACACGGTCAAGGTTGAATCGACGCTCAAGATGGGCGAACCGGTCAACCTGTTCCTGCCGAACCCTGCCGCGCCTGGCGAACTGCTCCACGTGATCGAGCATTTGGTGGCATTCGACCGCCCGACGCTGCTGTCGTGGGAAATGATCCCTTCAGCCGGCAACCCGGATGCGGCGCGCCGCGACCAGGTGATCGAAGCCACAGGCGAGGCAAGCTGTACTTACTATTCGACTGACCTGTTTCTAGGGCCGACGGCGCCGGTCGTGATGGCCACGCACGGCGAATGGGTGCGCCTGGGTTTTGACGCGGTCGCGCGCAGCCTGAAAGTACGGGCCGAGTCGCTCTACCAGGCCGCACGCGCGACGCAGCCGGGCTAGTCCTTTCATACGGACAAACCACGCCCCATGCGTTTTTTAGTCTGGTCGGACGAAGAATCCATCTGCACCGAACCAGTACTGTCTCCTTCATGCGCGGCCCCTCATCTTCGTCACGGGGCCCAGCAAAACGACAAGGAGACTCACGATGTTGACCCACTTGGAGCGTCTGGAAGCAGAGAGCATCCACATCATGCGCGAGGTGGTGGCCGAATGCGAAAACCCGGTGATGCTGTACTCGATCGGCAAGGACAGCTCGGTCATGCTGCATCTCGCGATGAAAGCGTTCTATCCCGCCAAGCCCCCCTTTGCGCTGTTGCACGTCGATACGACGTGGAAATTCCGCGAGATGATTGCATTTCGCGACCAGACCGTCGAGCGACTCGATCTTGAACTGCTGGTCCATATCAACCCTGAGGGTGTCGAGCAAAACATCAATCCGTTCACACACGGCTCGGCGGTGCATACGGACATCTGGAAGACGCAGGGTCTGAAACAGGCGCTCGACCACCATGGATTCGATGCTGCCTTCGGCGGAGCGCGCCGCGACGAAGAGAAATCGCGCGCCAAGGAACGCATTTTCTCGATCCGCTCCGAACAGCACCGCTGGGACCCGAAGATGCAGCGCCCCGAACTCTGGCACCTGTACAACGCGCGCAAGCGCAAGGGTGAAAGCATCCGCGTGTTCCCGATCTCGAACTGGACCGAGCTAGACATCTGGCAGTACATCTACCTGAACGAGATTCCGATCGTGCCGTTGTACTTCGCGAAGGAGCGTCCGGTGGTCAAGCGTGACGGCACGCTCATCATGGTCGACGACGAACGCATGCCGCTTCAAAAGAACGAAGTACCGGAGATGAAGAAAGTGCGTTTCCGCACGCTCGGCTGCTACCCGCTCACCGGCGCGATCGAGAGCGAGGCCGATACGTTGACCGGCATCATCCAGGAAATGCTGCTGGCGAAGACGTCGGAGCGCCAGGGACGGTTGATCGATAGCGATTCAGCCGGTTCGATGGAAAAGAAGAAACAGGAGGGATATTTCTGATGGCACACGTTTCCACCATGATTGCCGACGACATCGAGCAGTATCTGTCGACGCATCAAACCAAAGGGCTGCTGCGCTTCATCACCTGCGGCAGTGTCGACGACGGCAAGAGCACGTTGATTGGCCGGCTGTTGTACGAGTCGAAGATGCTGTTTGAAGATCAGCTCAGCCAGCTCGAAGCGGATTCGAAAAAAGTCGGCACGCAAGGCGGCGATCTCGACTTCGCGCTGCTGGTCGACGGACTCAGCGCCGAGCGCGAACAGGGCATCACCATCGACGTCGCTTACCGTTTTTTCTCGACTGAGAAGCGCAAGTTCATCGTCGCCGATACGCCGGGACATGAACAGTACACGCGCAATATGGTGACCGGCGCTTCCACGGCCGACGTCGCGATCATCCTGATCGATGCGCGCAAAGGCGTATTGACGCAGACGCGCCGCCACAGCTACCTGGTGTCGTTGATCGGCATCCGGCGCATCGTGGTGGCGATCAACAAGCTGGACATGGTCGACTACGCGCAAGACGTATTCGATCGAATCGACGCCGAGTATCGCGAGTTTGCCAGCCAGATCGGGCTGGACAACATCGTCTGCATCCCGATGTCCGCGCTGCGCGGCGACAACGTCACCGAGCCCAGCGCCAACACGCCCTGGTATCAGGGACCGGCGCTGATGGAATATCTGGAAGCCGTACCGATCGAAGACGATGCGCAACGCAACAAAGCGTTCCGCCTGCCGGTGCAATGGGTCAACCGGCCTCACCTGAATTTTCGCGGCTACGCAGGCAACATTGTCTCAGGCAACATCCGTCGCGGCGAACGCATTCGCGTGTTGCCGTCCGGCAAGGAAAGCCGTATCGCGTCGATCATCACTGCCACGGGCGAGTGTGACGCGGCAGCGTGCGGACAATCGGTCACGCTGACGCTAGAAGACGAAATCGATGTCAGCCGCGGTGACGTGATCGCGTGCACCGACGCGCCGCCCGCCGTCGCCGACCAGTTCGAAGCAACCCTCGTCTGGATGAGCGACGAGCCGATGCTGCCAGGCCGTCCTTATCTGCTGAAGATCGGCACCCGTCTGGTGGGCGCCACCAGTGCGCAGCCCAAGTACAAGATCAACGTCAACACGCTCGAACACCTGGCGGCCCGCACGCTCGATCTCAACGAAATCGGCGTGTGCAATCTCAGCCTCGACCGACCGATCGCGTTTGACAGTTACGCCGAGAATCGCGATACCGGCGGCTTTATCGTGATCGACCGGCTGACTAACAATACGGTCGGCGCCGGCATGCTGCATTTCGCGTTGCGGCGCTCGCAGAACGTGCATTGGCAGGCCATCGACGTCGATCGCGCGGCGCATGCTGCACTCAAGGGCCAAACGCCGCGCATCGCGTGGCTCACGGGTTTATCGGGCGCGGGCAAATCGACCATCGCCAACCTGGTGGAGAAGAAACTGCACGCGCTCGGCAAACACACCTATCTGCTCGATGGCGACAACGTGCGTCATGGCTTGAACAAGGATCTCGGCTTCTCCGAGGCCGACCGGGTCGAGAATATCCGGCGTGTCGCCGAGGTGGCGCGCCTGATGACGGACGCAGGCCTGATCACCCTGGTGTCGTTCATTTCGCCCTTCCGTGCCGAGCGCAACATGGCGCGCGCGTTGGCCGGCGCGGGCGTGTTCGTCGAGATATTCGTGGACACGCCGATCGATGTCGCCGAACAACGCGATCCCAAGGGACTGTACAAGAAAGCGCGGCGCGGCGAACTGAAGAACTTCACCGGCATCGATTCGCCGTATGAGCCGCCCGAACAGCCGGAAATCCGCATCGACACCACGACCGACTCGCCCGAGCAGGCAGCGGAGCGCATCGTGGCGTATTTACTGGGCGACGGCAATCCGCACTAACGACCTCACGCCGTCAGGCTAACGTGTTACCGCTGCGCCGCCCCATCGACTAGATCAAACGGACGATGTGGGCGGCGCGCACGTTTGTATGATCGTCTCAAACACAAGAAAAAATCTTGAGTCCATGTTCATCGGAGACACCGAACATGTCGATGGAGATGTCGACGGATTGCGACAGTATCGCTTCCGAATACTTTGACGCCGCGGCGCTTGGCCCCCGTCAATTGAGTGCGCTGCTCGGTCTCGTCTATCAGGGGCCTTTGGAAGCGACGCCGTGGTCGCGCCTGCTGGAATGCATCAGGCAGCAGCTCGACGCGAGTTTTGTCACGCTGGTGCTGCGCAATCCGGCAAGTGACCGGCCTGGTCTGATCGTCAATGCGTCCTCTTATGGCACGCTATTGCCGGGCGAGCCGTCCTACAGCGAGCACTACTATGCGATGTGCCCCTTTACCACCCTGCCCGCCGGTCAGGTGCTCACTGCCGACGAGCTGTTCGGCGAACCCGCCTGGTGTGAGCATGAGTTCTATCTGCAATACCTGAAGCCACTCGATCTGCGTTATATCCTCGCGGCCAACATCCGCACCGACGACGGCGTGGAATGTGCGTTCTTTGTCAGCCGCGCTCATCGCGGTTGCGACTATGGCCAGGCCGACAAGGCGTTGATCGCCATTCTCCTGCCTCATCTGAAACGCGCCGTCGATCTGCACTCGACGCTCGACGTTCTCGAATCCGAGCGCACCTTGTACGCGGGCACCATCGACCGCATGCTGGTGGGCACCGTGATCCTCGACGAGCATGGCAAAGTCATGAAGAGCAACGGCGCGGCGGACCGTCTGTTTGCGAAGCAGGATGGCATTTACATCAGCCACGATGCCTTGCATGCGCACTGCCCACTGGAGAATCGCAAGTTCCAGAAGACAATTCAGTCGGCGATTAACAATCACCTGATCGCCGCTACCGCACGCGTCGAGGCGACAACACTGTCACGGCCGACAGGTGAAATGCCGCTCAGCGTTCTGATGCGCCCAATTCCGCTCAACTATTGCGCGGAGGACAAGAGACGGCGGCCCGCCGTCGCCGTCTTCATTCGCGATCCCGCCGGCTCGCCGCAGAATGCGCGCGTCATGCTGCGCAAGTTGTTTCGCCTGACGCCGACCGAAACGGAACTCGCCCTTCTTCTGGTTGACGGCCTCACACTGGACGAAGCCGCCGATGCGCTAGGCGTCACGAAGAATACGGCGCGAGCGCATTTGCGCGGTGTATTTGCGAAAACGGGTGCGACACGCCAGGCGGTGCTCGTGAAGACGCTGCTCAATAGCGTCGTTTCGATGGTGTGAAACAAGCTGCTGCGGGCGCCCCTCCGCCAACAGGGAGGCGCCGCAGTCAAGCTTGCACAGCTTACTTCAGACGCGCCTGCAACTCGTTGGCAAGCTGCCGGGTTGCGGCTTTGGTCGGCGCGTCGCCAGCGAGTGCATTGAGCAGGCCAAAGTCGTGGATCGTACCGTTGTAGCGGACCGTGGTGACTTCATCGCCCGCAGCGTCGAGTTTGCGACCATAGGCCTCGCCTTCATCGCGCAGGACGTCGGACTGCGCTACCTGGATCAGCGCCGGCGGCAGACCCTTCAACTGATCCAGCGAAGCACGCAGCGGTGAAGCGTAAATCTCGTTCCGCTGCTTCGGATCCTTTGTGTAAGCATCCCAGAACCACTTCATCATCGGCCGGGTCAGGAAATGGCCTTCCGGATAGGCGTTGTACGAGCCGTCGTTGAAGTTGTTGTCCGTCACCGGCCACATGAGACCTTGAAAGCGGATTGCGGGGCCCTGCTTGTTCTTCGCCATCAGGGAGACGACCGCGGCCATATTGCCGCCGACGCTGTTGCCCACTACCGCGAGGCGGCTGCCGTCCACGCCGATTTCATTGCCATGTTCCGCGACCCACTTGGTGGCCGCGTACGCCTGGTTGATCGCCACCGGGTAACGCGCTTCGGGCGACGGCGTGTAATTGACAAACACCGCGACTGCCCCGGATTGCACGACGAGGTCGCGCACGAGCCGCTCGTGGGTCTGGAAGTCGCCAAGGATCCAGCCGCCGCCGTGGAAGAACATGAAGACCGGCAACGTACCCGTTGCGCCTTGCGGCCGCACGATCGTGATCGGCACAGTGATGCCGTCCTGTTCGATGGTCTTGTTCGACACATCAATGCCGGACAGATCCACCTTGACGCCGTTCTGCGCGCCGATCAGCACCTGGCGCGCCTGGGCCGGTGTCATCGTGTTGATTGCCGGTCCCGTGCCGCTGTTCAGTGCTTTCAGGAACTGACTGGTCACCAGATCGGGCGATGCCGGTGTTGCCGGGGCTGCGGCAATGGCGAGCGTGGAACTGACCGCAAGAACGGTGGCGAGCAGCAACGGTTTGAAGGTCTTCATGGTTTGTTCCTCGGTGAGTCGGTTGGGCGTGTGGTTAAACGATCGTGAGCGTGACGTCGATGTTGCCGCGGGTGGCGTTCGAGTACGGGCAGACGATGTGCGCCTTGTCGACCAGTGCCTGGGCCGCTTCGCGTGTCATGCCGGGGAGGGAGATCTTCAATTCGACTTCGATACCGAAGCCGTTCGGGATAGCGCCGATGCCGACGCTGCCGTCAATCGAGACGTCCGCTGGGAGGGCGACCTTGTCGCGCGCTGCCACGAACTTCATCGCGCCGAGGAAGCAGGCGCTGTAGCCGGCGGCAAACAGCTGCTCGGGATTGGCGCCCTCGCCGCCCGCACCGCCCAATTCCCTAGGCGTGGTCAACTTGAAGTCGAGATTGCCTGCGGGGACAACCGCACGGCCGTCGCGGCCGCCGGTGGCGTGGGCATGGGCGCGGTAGAGAACTTTTTCGAGTGACATGGTGAAGCTCCTTTAAAAGAGAAAAGCAATCAGGTTTTGCTATCTACTACTAGATAGATTCAATCACAAAAAAAACAGATGATTCGACATCACATTCACCCCTCTTGTCTATCTACTCAAAGATAGACAAGAGGGCCAAACAAAGAGGTGGCTCACCACCTCAAATCGACTGCGTTATCGCGCAATCCTCACCGAAGCCTCGACATCTTCCAGTCGAGCCTTGGTGTGAAACAGTCGGCTCGCCAGCACACTGCCCTGAAAAGCCGCATAGAGGGCGCGCGCCGCGTTTTCCGGTTTGCCGTTCACCGCCAGCGTATGTTCCTGCGCGCCTTGCGCCAGAACCTTGGCCAGCCAGCTTTCATTAGCCTTAAAAAAAGCCTGCACCGCTTGCCGGATGTTATCGGGCAGCGACCCGATATCGGCAGCGAGCATGCCGCACAGGCAGATCTGATCGCCGTTACCCAGGGTCCTGCCAAACAGCTTTCCGTACTTGTTGAGCTTTGCGTCGGCCGGCAACGAAGCGTCGATTGCGTGGATGGCGTTGAGTACTTCCTTGCTGTACTCGTTGACCGCTTCCAGCACCAGATCGTCTTTCGACGGAAAGTAGTAATGGATGCTCGAGGTCTTTACGCCAACCAGACTGGACAGATCACGGTAGCTAAACCCGTTGTAACCACGCAGCATGATGAGCGTGATTGCATGGTCGAGGATCTGTTCGCGCACTGTCGTTGTCGTTTCCATGGATCGAACTATATCTACTCATAGATAGACTGTCAAGCGGCTCCTTCGACTGATTTCGCGTGGGCTGTCGATCCTTGCGATGTCATCATCCCGGACCTGCAAACTGCCTCACATCAGAAGTATGACAATGCGAAGGTGCGGGTCAACGCACGCGATGCGGCAGATACCACCGGTGAAATCGACTATCAGCACCAGCGCGCGTCTTGGCAACGACGCGACTATGAATTTTTTCTGTCACCCAGGACAATTTTGTGGATATTCACCGGATACACCCAGTCGCGAGCCTGGCGCTCGATGAGATCCATAAATGCTGGGGGGCCACTGCAGTAGATCTGCGTGTTCGCATGGGCCGGGCTCATCGCGTGAGACGTTGTCTGCTCCAATCGGTCAGCATTCAAGCCAAAATGGTGATGAACCCCACCCTCGCTTTTAAGCGCGTCAAGCTCTTCCCGAAAGACGGCACGTTCAGGTGATCGAGCGAAGTTGTGCAGCTCGAATTTTTGACCTGCCGAGGCAAGCCGATTCGCGATGCCAGCGATCGATGCGGCGCCAACGCCACCAGCAAAAAGGATGGATCGGGTGCCATCGTCTAAAACAACTGTAGGACTCCGTGGCGTTACGATAAACGCCTCATCTCCTTGACTCAACGAGATCTCGGCTGTTTCTGTGTCGGTGCCGCGATCCTCCTGTCTCACAGCGATGACATAAGCACGCGGCTGAGACGTAGAACCGCACAGGGGATATATTCTCTCCTTGCAGATGACATTGTCGTGAACAAGTGTGACGCAAGCGCCATCGTCAAACGACGGAAGCTCCGATCGAGACCTGGTTTGAAGCTCAACGGCATGGTAACTCTCGGCAAGTTGCCATTTGCGTGTGATGATGACTGGGAGGAGGTTGTCGTGCATGTCTTCTCCAATAGGACCTTCGACTTCCGAAATCGGGAGTTCGTCGATGCATGGATTGCATGAGATGGCCGGTCCAGGAAACTGTTCGAAGGACCGCTGAATGTTAGATTCAGGTTAGGGCGCGAGAAATCCACGAGCAAGCCGTCCAGCGCGCATACCACCTATATAACTACGCTGATAAAGGGTGGCCGTTGGTTTGGTGTCGCAAGGGGTTCCGCTGGTCGATCCAGCGAAAGCTCGTAGTATTAAGTAAGCGGTCGCCGCATTCTTCAGTTCGAAGATTCGGGTTGTTCAACCGCGCCTCAGGCGCCAAAGTGTGAGTGCACCGTGAACCTCGAATGCGGCCACGCCTTCTCGTTCAGCCCTGACGGCGAAGACTTCCTGCTCGATGGCGAGCCGTTCCAGATTCGCAGCGGCGAGATGCACCCGGCCCGCATCCCGCGCGAGTATTGGCAACATCGAATCAGAATGGCCAAGGCGATGGGGATGAACTGCATCGCCTTGTACATCATGTGGAATTACCACGAGACGCATCCGGGCGGGTTCGATTTCCACAGCGGCAACCGCGATATCGAGGCCTTCATCCGGCTGTGTCAGTCCGAGGGAATGTGGGTGCTGCTGCGCCCCGGGCCTTACGTCTGCGCCGAATGGGATCTTGGGGGCCTCCCCTCTTACCTGTTGAGCGATCCGGACATCCAGTTGAGGACCGACTCGGCCACCGATGCGCGCTACATGGCGGCGGTGGCTCGCTACATCGAGGAACTGATCCCGCGTATCAAGCCGTTGCTGATCCATCACGGCGGACCGATCCTGATGATCCAGATCGAGAATGAATTCGGTTCGTATGCGAGCAATCCGGCTTACCTCGAAGAGCTGAGGCAGCTTTGGCTCAAAGGAGACATAGCAGGGCCGTTCTACACCGAAGACGGCCTCCCGCAACTCGAACGCAATCGCACCACGGTAACCGGTGGTGCGATTGCGTTGAGCAATGGCGACGCGGCACAAATCGCAACCGTCCGCCGGGAATTCCCCACGGTGCCCGCGCTAGCCGGTGAGGTGTACCCAGGCTGGCTCACTCATTGGGGCGAACCGGGTTTCGCCGGGACGAACTACGACCTCTCGCAAATCTTGACCGCGTTCATGCAGTCGAAGCGGTCGTTCAATCTGTATGTCATTCACGGCGGTACGAGCTTTGGTTTCTATGCCGGCGCGAACGTGGATGACTCAGGCAACTATCAGCCGGACATCACCAGCTACGACTATTCGGCGCCGATCAACGAACAGGGCATGACGACGCCGAAGTACATGAAGTACCGCGACATCATCGGCGGCTACCTATCTGAGCCGTTGCCCGATATACCCGACGCCATCGCCACGCTCGAATGCACGCGCATCGATGCTTTGATGCCAACGCTCTACGCGTCGATCTGGGACAACCTACCCACGGCACTGCCGCGCGAACAGAGCGTCGAACCACAGTCCTTTGAAAGTTATGGCCAAGCGTTTGGCTTCGCGCTGTACCGCAAGCAGTTGCAAGAGTATGCGAGCGGTGTGCTGGATATCGGCAGTGTTCATGACTATGCGACGGTTTTTGTCGGCGAACATTACGCGGGCGGCGTGTCGAGGACACAAATACCACGGGAGTACGCGCAGCCGCTTCACGTAATGCATCGCGCGCCGCTCGCCCTTCCCTTGACGTTGCCGGAGCACGAGTCGAACCGAGGTGGCCCGGTATCGTTAGAGATCTTCGTGGAGGGCATGGGGCGGGTCAACTTCGGCCCCGCGCTCGTCGACCGTAAAGGACTGCTCGACCCGGTCAGGATGAAAATCGCCGATGGGTCGTTCTCCACGCTCGATGGCTGGGAAGTCTTCCCGTTGCCGATGGATGAGACGTTTATCGCCAACCTGAAGGAAAGCTGCACGAACCCGCTGAAGCCCGGGTTGTTTTTCAAGGCAAGCTTGCTGCTGGATGAAGTCGGCGACACCTGGCTCGACATGAGCAACTGGACCAAGGGCGTCGTCTGGGTCAACGGGCACAATCTCGGACGCTACTGGAATATCGGTCCGCAAAGGCGCTTGTATTGCCCTGCCCCGTGGCTCGTGCAAGGTGACAACGAGGTGCTTATCTTCGACTTGCACCAGACCAAGGCGACGCCGATGGAACTGGCGGATACGTTGTCTTAGCGCGAACGCAGCGGGCCGATGGCAGGCATGCGGCCACATCCACTTCACTACTCCGCTTCAACGACCGGCAACAGCTCCAGTGTGAGCACTTCGAACGGCGCGAGCTGGACCTCCTGCGGCACATGAGCATCTAGTAAAGCTGGAATATCGGAAGCTCCTTCACACCAAGTGCTACGTGAATTGAATCGCCCCACCGCCGCAGCCGGCAACTCCAGTTGTCGCCGCAGATCCAGCGTGAAGCGTTGCGCGCGGCTGTCCGGATTGCGCAGCGTCACGATCGCCTTGTGTTGCGCCCACGCTGCCCAACCGTAGACCGCTTGCCGATCCGGTGCGCCGCCAATCCAATGGCTGTCGCGCAGTACGTCGCCGTTCTCGCGCGCCCATCTGGCGGCGTCCGCGAGCACATCCCAGTCGGACTCGGTGAGCAGCGCGGGCGTAACGTATAGCTCCTGCAATTGCGTGCCGCTTCCGAAGTAGGAACGCACCTCGTTGGCGAAATCATCGCCTGCCGCCGTGTTGAGACGCGGATTGCACTGCGCGTAGAGGATGCCGTGCAGCATCAGTGAATTAAGCGGGAAGAGCGGACTGCGTACCACGACGTTGTGATACGTCTGCGCGTCGCGGTATGTGATCCAGCGCTCGCGGTTGGTGCCGGTTCCCGCCAGATCGTCGTCCCTGCCACCGCGCCAGATGGAGTCCGCGTAGCGTAGCCAGAACGGCGACGGATGCGTCCCTGTCGTGAGATTGATAAAGGTATCGGGTTTGACCGCGCGGATGTGCTCGATGAGCTGGATCGCCGCGTCCCAATCGCTATCGAAGAGGCTGCCTGGAAACACCCTGTCGGCGTTGCCTGTCCCGTCGAACTTGAAGTGGTTGATGCCGTCCTCATCAAGCAAGGCCATCACGACTTCATGAAAGCGTCGATAGTAACGCGGCCCCGATAGCGCGAGTCCGTCATCGATGACCTCGTATCCGGCGACGCGGCCGCGCGTCACGCGCTCTTGTTTCGGCGCTCCATAGCCACCCCACGGGGACAGCCATACGCCGGGCGCGGCGCCGTATCGTGCCGCAGCGTCGCGCAGCGGAACGAAGCCATGCGGAAAATCCTTGCTGAAATGCCAGCCGCCGCTAAGGTCGTCCCAGCCATCGTCGAACAGAAACGAATCGATCTGCACGCCGCGCGCTTCATGCAACTCGCGGCCGATTGCGTCGATGCGTTCCAGCGCCTGCTCCTGCGTGTACGGCGTGAGGTAGCCAATGTCGCCCCAGCCGTTGTAGTGCAGAAACGGGCGGTAAGGGTGAGCCCGCTCCCGTTCCAGATAGGTGGCGAAGTCGCGCCGCAACTGGCCGTCGCGCGCTACGCCGGCCACGGCGGAGTAGACCAACGTCCTGTTCTTTTCCAGCGGCAACGCACGTTGCAGAGTAAAGCTGACGTGGTCGCCGTCCACATGACTTTCCGCCAGCGGCAGCTCGAAGCCCAGATAGAAGTTGCCCGCGATGACAGGCGTGCCCTTCAGTTCACTGCTGGTATGCGCGTCATCAGCACGCGCCTCCAGCAATGAAACGACGGGGATATCTTCGTCCTGAAGAAGCGCCGTAATCGCTAGCTGTTCGCGTAGGTATCGTGAGCCTTCGCGCTGCTCCACACTCCACTCCACCTTTAGACGGGCTTGAGCGTCGACGAGGGTGACACTCACACGTCGGCCGGCAATTCGTTCGGCCAGGCGGGACGCGTGGGGGTTGGGTGCGAGTGTGGTTTCGTTCACCGGTGGAAGGAGCCTCAACTCGGCCACGCCCACGGCACTTCCGTCAGCGAGCCATAGTGCGAACGGCGCGACGATGGGCAGCGTGCGCGCCCCTGCGATATCGATCAGTGAGAAATCGGCGAGACGTTCATTCTTGACCGTCCAGCGCAACGCGAGCGCGTCGTTACCGAATGAGTAGGCATCGCCCCTCGTTTGGAAGATGGGCATGCCGGCTTGCGTGGGCAAAGTATCGTTGGCGCGCATGGAGAGGCCTGTCTCGAGCAGGAGCAACTTCCATAGAGTACCGGCAACGGCGCGGCGCGTCCAAGCCGCCCGCTGGGAAATGCAGACCGGCTAAGAGCCAGCGGACGCCCGTGGTTCGATCTTTACTGCGACCCGAGCTTCCGGATCAGCACCTCCAGCTGCGTCAAGCCGATCGAGCAATCCGGCAAACGCCCTTCGATGTGCCCGTCAGAAGAGCTGAGCGCCGAGCTCGCGCAGGCTATTCCACTTGACGGTACTGATAAATGGCCGGCCCGTGATGTCGAGCGATTCGATCATCGCCCGTTGTCCGCGCGCTTCGGCAACGACGCGCACAATGCGCGCGCGGTAGCGCAGCAGCGCCCCGATCGGCGGGCACAACGGTTCCCGGCGAATCCGCAATCGTTTCTTTTCCATACCGTTATCTAGTTACAAATCCAGCCAGTGTCGGAGCCGCAGTACGGTACGGCGTCCCTGGGACAGATGCTACCAGGTTGGCCAGCCGTCGTCCAGGTAGCTTGAAACATGAGGCGTATTTCTGCATCAAGAGCAGGGATAGGCTTTACCCACGAAGTGCAACCCTATGCTTTACAACAGACCCGACTTCAAGCCGGCTCTGTTGCATCCGGATCCAACTTTGAAAGACCCAGTTCGACCCACAGCGGTCCGTCGGGTAGTCTTTTTGAGCGACTGAAGTTCGGTTAATCGCGGACACGCGGGCGCTTCCCCGCCAATCCACCTTTCGGCGATTGGCTCATTGCCCAATTCCTCAAGCGCCTCAAAGCAATTCCGCATCATGGGTTGACTTCGGTTGCCCCGTCTCTGCGAGGCGTCCTCGCCTGACTGCTCGATGAGCGGATTCTGACAAAGACTGGCGATGTTCATGAAAGGTACAAGGCGACGTTTAGCGCAAACTATTCGCGGCGATCGATTGAACTATGCCGAAAGCTGGGCGCAGCTAGAGCTGCGCCCAGCGATAGTGGACTAAGGTCCAATTGAAGAATGCCGCACGGCGCGCAAGACTTTGCTTACTGCCGGGCCTGATAGCCGGGTTCGAATGATGACCGAGCAGTCTAGGAGACTGACAAAAATGAAGACCATTACACGCCGAGCATTTGTCAGCAAGATCCCCGCTGTTCTCGTAGCTCTCCGGTTCGGATCCGCGAGCGCCCAGACAGGCGTCACGCCGGCAGAAGCCCGCGCGATCGCGAGGGACGCCTACATCTACGGTTTCCCCATTGTCGATAATTACCGGATCCAGTACGCCTACTTCGTGGACAGCACAAACCGGGAGTACAAGGGGCCATGGAACCAGATCTGGAATAGCGCACGGCTGTTCACGCCCGCAGACAAGGCGATCCAGACTGCCAACACAGACACGCTTTACTCCATGGTTGGCGCGGACCTGCGTAGCGAGCCACTCGTGCTTACGGTGCCTCCCATGGAGGCGAATCGTTATTTTTCCGTCCAGCTCATCGACTACTACACGCAGAACTTCGCCTACATCGGAACGCGCACGACCGGCAATGGAGGCGGGACCTTCCTGCTTGCAGGCCCGAACTGGAAAGGCGAGACGCCGACGGGCATTAATAAGGTTTTTCGCTCGGAGACCGAACTGGCGTTCCCAGGATATCGCACGCAGCTCTTCAACCCGGGTGACATCGACAATGTGAAGAAGGTGCAGGCTGGCTACAAGGTGCAGACGCTCTCGGCGTTTCTCGGCGAGCCCGCTCCGCAGGCCGCACCGGCTATTGATTTCATCAAGCCACTCACGCCGGCAGAGCAGAAAACGTCGCCCGAATTTTTTAACGTCCTGAACTTTGTCCTTCAATTTTGTCCTACGGTTCCTTCAGAAGTCGCGTTGAGGAAGCGCTTCGGGAAGATCGGCATCGGCGCGGGCAAAACGTTCGACGTCACCAACCTCTCGCCCGAGATCAAAACTGCTATCGAACAAGGCATGGCCGACGCCTGGGCCGAACGTGCAGCCCTGCAGAAGCGGATCGATGCGCGCGAAGTGAATACCGGCGAGTTTTTCGGTACGAGGGAGTTTCTGAAGAACAACTACCTCTATCGGATGGCGGGTGCCGTGTACGGCATTTACGGCAATTCGAAGCAGGAAGCGATGTATCCGTCGTATGCCGTCGATGCGACGGGGCAGAAGCTGGACGGCGCCAATCGCTATACCCTTCGCTTCGCACCGGACAAGTTCCCGCCAGTCAACGCGTTCTGGTCGCTGACCATGTACGATTTCCCGGCACAACTGATGGTGTCCAATCCGCTGAATCGATACGTCCTCAACTCGCCAATGATGCCGCAGTTCAAGAAGGATGCCGATGGCGGGCTGACGCTCTACTTCCAGAGCGAATCCCCCGGTACCGACAAGGAGTCCAACTGGCTGCCGGCACCTAAGGGGCCGTTCCTGCTGGTCATGCGACTTTACTGGCCGAAACCGGAGGCACTGGATGGCAAGTGGGTGGCCCCTCCGCTGCAGCGGATTGGATGAAAGGTGCTGGTGCGTCTAGTCGAAGTCTGATGTACCACGTACTGTGCTTCGAAATGAAGCCTGCTCGCCTGCCGAATCGCTGGTCGCCCGCTTTGCGAAGTGGCGACTCGGCGCTCATCAGCAGCCATTCGCCATCCGACTATGAAGGACTGTTCCTGGCCGGACCCGGTCCGACTCGGACCGAGATCGATCACCGATCGCAGCAGGGATGCGAGAATGCGCTTTCAACGTGAAACTCATGCGCCATTACTGACGACCTTACAAAAGAATGCTCACGCCTCCCTTCGCGACGTGCGACCAGCCTTCCGGCAATCAAGAAAATCCCCGCGAGCTTCTCAAAACCGTTGTCGCAGCATCGCTGGTGACTGGTCTCGAAATGTTCGATTTCACCGTTTTCGGATTCTTCGCGGTGATGATCGGAGACCGGTTCTTCCCGGCGAAAGATCCGATGACTTCATTGCTTTGGGCCGTCGGTACATTCGGCGTCGGCTTTTTCATGCGACCTGTTGGCGCGATGATCATCGGCGCTTACGCGGACCGCGTGGGACGCCGCGCAGCGATGACGAGGACCAGCTGGATGATGGCGCTGGGAACCGCCGCGCTCGCCCTGTGCCCGTCGTTTGCCAGCATAGGCGTGATTGCGCCGCTCGTTGTCATCACCGCTCGATCGTTGCAGGGCTTTGCCGTCGGCGGCGACATCGGCGTTGCCGCGACTTTCGTGCTGGAGGCGGGGCCCGTGTCGCGTCGCGGCTATCTGGTCAGTTGGCAGCTCGCTAGCCAGGGCGCGGCCGCGTTGCTGGGCGCAACCCTGGGCGTGCTACTCACCAGTACGATGTCACCGGCCGCGCTTGCTTCGTGGGGCTGGCGGATCCCATTCCTGATCGGTCTGCTGATCGCGCCAGTCGGTCTCTACGTTCGCCTTCGGCTTCGCGATGATCCGATTCCCAGCAACACCGCCAGACATGCCGGCACACCGCTCGCCGAACTGTGTCGCGAACATGGGACGACGATCCTGCTGGCGATGCTGATGATGATGGGGCAAACCATACCGGTCTACGCAATCGTTTACTTCATGCCGAGCTATGCGACTCGCGTGATGCACATGCCCGCCGTCACCGGATTTCTGGCTTCCGCGTTGTCTGCGCTGCTGCTGGTCGTCATTCCGCCGCTGGCCGGCCGTCTCATAGACAGTCTGCCTCGCCGCAAGCCACTGGCCCTCCTCGCCTCTGGATGCACGGCGCTTCTGGTCTATCCGGTCTTTCTGATGATTACCCGCGCGACCAGCGCACTGCCTATCCTGTGCGGCGTCGGGCTCATTAGCATAATGGTGGCGTTCGGCGCCGGCGCGGTCGCCCTGCTTGTGCTCGAAGCGCTGCCTGCGCGGGTGCGCGCCAGCGGCATGGCCGTTTCGCATGCGCTGCACGTCGCCTTGTTCGGCGGCACCGCTCAATTCATCGTGACGGCATTGATCAGACGGACCGGCGATCCCATGTCTGCAGCCTGGTATGTGGCGCCGGCGTGTGGGGTGAGCTTCTGTGCGCTGATGCTTTTCAAGGAACGGCGCTTCGAAAGCTGAACCGCCGCGCACGCATTGACGCCTATCGCTGCGTCTGAACCATCGTGTCAGCTAGAGCCCGAAAATCCTGCGGCGCCATGTCATAGGCTCGCCGGAAAGCGCGCGTAAAATCAGACGCGCTTTTGAAGCCGAGCCCGTAGGCAATCTCTATCACCGATAAGTGAGGGTACCGGATCATTTCATCGGCCGCCTGGCGTAGCCTCAGGTGGCGAATATAAGCGCCAACGCCGCCTTCATGCTGAAACAGGCGATAGATGCTCGGGCGAGGAAGTTGAAGCGCATTTAGCACACTTTCGGGGGAGAGTTCATCTTCAGTCAAGTGCGCCTGAATATAGCGCCGTACTTGACCGAACATAGCTGCCCGGGCTGCAGCGCGCGTGTCGCCGCTCAGGCGCGCCTGCCGTCCAAACGCTGCGACAAGGAGCTTGGCCGCCGCGCGTATGGCGTCGTCCGCCTCACCGGCGCTCATGCATGCGATTGTCCGACTGAGCGCCGCAACGTGTTCGATGATCAGTCGCTCGAGCGGCGTCGAACCATGGAGCACACGGCCGTGGATGGCCTCCGGATCAGGAAAGACTTCCTGCACCAACTCGCCCGGCACGAAAAACGCGATCACCCGGCATGCCTGGCGTTGCATTCGAACGGGTTGATTCATATCCAGTGCAAGGATGCTTGCGGCTGAGGGCGTGGGATCGCGCCGCGAGGTGCGCACGGCGACGTTCTCAACCGCGCCCTCCAGAAACACATGAAAGACGAAGTTGCGTACCCGGTCTGTCGAGATCCGGGCCAGTGAGCGCTCGAGCACAACCAGGTCCGACCGGCAATCCGTCAATACAAGCTCGCCAACCTGATAGCGGTCAATCGAAGCCTGGAACGGCCTCTCCAGATCAGATCGCGAGGGCAGCACGTCAATAAGATGACCGACCCGATCCCGCCAGGCGAGCAAGCGCCGCTGTGGCGCTTCCCCCCGCACGCTGAAATGACTATGGGCAATGTCGTGTTTCAGCGGACGGCAGGCATCAACCGTGGGTGCGCGGGAGTTCATGCGAAGAAGTTCTTTACCGGAATGTGCCAGGACGTCTTCTGGAGTAGATGCTTTGGGAATTTAACCGAAAATCTGCCGAGTGTGAATTTTTCGAAACACGGGTCTGGAATTTTTCAGGCGCTGACACGCACGGTCAAACCTGCTCGTACGGGTAAGAGTAGGTTGAGTGTCAATTGTGGGGCGCAGTTCGCCAAGAACCCGCCATTGAGTCGTGCAGCACAAAGGACCCTTCGTGGCCGGACCCAAGTGCGCTGCTTCAAGCGCCTTCCCCGGGCGCCACTGCTATGACGCCCGGCGTAGGAATACATCAGAGCATCTCTGGTGTCTCAGCGCACCGGCTCGATCTTGAAAGCATCGACCGCTACGCCAAGGTCTATGCCTTCACCGCTGCCGCTCAACGCCATCGACGTCGTTCCCTTGGTCAGCACCTGGGCAGTACCGCTCTCCCCCGCGCCGGCCGAAGCACCGGCCTGCGCATAACTGCCGTACACATCCCTGATGCTGTAGACATGGGTGATATCGCCGTGGCCGGTGACGTGAAACTTGCCGGCCGTCAGGCCGCCGCCGTGCACGCTGATCGTGACTGCGGCCTTTTGCCCATTGTCGCAAGTTACTCTGCCGCGTCCTTCGGCGTGCTGATAGATCGCCGACCATCCGGACATGCTGAAGGTCAGATGGCATTTCACCGGCGCGCCGCCTGCCTGAGCCGGGGTGGCGGTCAAGCCCGCCAGGACACCCACGCACAGCAACGTGGCGGCAGTCGACACAAGGATATGCTTGCTCATAGAAGTCTCCTGGTACCTGAAGATAGGTTAACCAGTGTAACCGTCATTTGCAGTGGGCCGGCTGACGGCCACCCAAATGTCGATGCGGCAGTGCGGGCGAACGCCGGTTCATGGCCAACCCGGTTCCGTGCCGAATTTCCGTGATCGCCCGGTATGGGACGTTCAAGCGACTTGGCAGCGGACATTCGCCACGCGCTCCTATGCCCGCAATCGAACAAATCACAACTTGTGCCCCGCTAAGCGAATTGAATGACTCGGTACGCCGTTTCCGTATGCATTTTCTTCGACCGGGATAAAGGAATGCGTGGTAGCTGCCGATATCATGGGAAACACTCTCCTCGCTACAGAGCGCTTTCTCGGCGCTTACACCTCACGCTCGACCTTCAACGGCTTGCGCACAATCTCGAAACACGTTATACGCTTACTGCGGCCCGATATAGCGCTCTGGAAGAAAACCAATTAACAACTTGGGGATGGGGAAAATCAGAATGACGAATACATTCGATCTGCTTAGAAACAAGCGGGAGAAGCCCTATCAATGGGTCATGATCGTGATTGGCGTCCTTCTGTGGTTCGCCATTGCGGAGGTAATCTACAACCATTGGAATGACCCCAAGGCGGGCCACTTCATCCATCTCTACGTGGGATATGGCATCGCGGTCGCGATCTTCTACGGGCTGGCGTCCGCGGCCTATCGCGCGTCCGCATTCGGCAACATGGTGCTGCTCAGCAACGAGCAGTTCCCGGAGTTCCACGCGATGATCGTCGAAGCGTCGCGGGAGATCGGCCTGTCCGAACCGCCGAAAACCTTCATCTACAATTCGAACGGCATGTTTAACGCCTTTGCGCGGCGCCTGCTCGGCGGCCGCTATGTCTTCCTAACCGGCGCACTCGTCGAAGCGAATAGCGATGCCCAAGTGCGTTTCGTGATTGGTCACGAGCTGGGCCATCATGCGGCAGGACACTTGAACCCGTGGATCAACGGGCTCAAGCTGCCGGCGCACGTCGTCCCATTTCTCGGCAAGGCTTACTCGCGTTCGCGGGAATACACATGCGACAGCATTGGCGCCTATCTATCAAAGGACACCCACGCGTCGCGCGGTGCATTGCAAATGCTGGGTTGCGGCTGCCGACGCCTGAATGCATCGATGGATTCCAACGCGTTTATGGCTCAAGAAAAGATGGTGCCGCCCATCTTCGGTTTCCTCACTGAAATCTGCCGGACCCACCCGCGGCTGACGCGGCGGGTCGCTGCAATCAATAACAGCGTGGCAAACCACGCACACGGCGGCTTCGAAAACGCCTCACGGGAGCCGCGATTCAATGTCGGCAGTCACGCGCTCGACTCGGATTGAAGAAACTGACAGCTCCTTCGCCATCGGGCTGCGGACGTGGCGAAATTGAGAGGTGGGTTGCGTCGACGGAGCAACGTTGCGGACGCTCCTGCGCCAACGCCGGGAACGAGGCATGCGCGATCTTCGTGCCGATCTACGCCGATGGCTTGTGAGACGCCGAGTGCACTGACTCATGCCAGGATTGGCAGCGCTATACTTTGCGAACGTCTCCCAACCTGTGTCATCGTGCCCTGTTTCAATGACTGAGTCTGTCCAGTTCCAGCAAGTGTCCGAGATACCCGGCCTGGTGCTGAGTACCGCGCGCTTCGCGGATTTCGGTTTCGACCGCCACTTCCACCTTGATTTCCACGTCGGGCTGGTGACGGACGGGGTTCAGCGCCAGAGGGTCAACGGAAAGACCGTCCTGCACGGACCCGGGACCATCGTTCTGATGCCGCCAGGCGAGATTCACGATGGAATCACGGCGGATGGCAGCCAATCCACGCTCAAGACATTCCGCCTTTCGCAGGAACTGCTCGCAAGCGTGGCGGAGGAGATCAGCGGCCTTCACCGCGAGCCGGAATTCGCAGGCGCCTTGCTCGAAGACCCCTTACTCGCTGGCCATCTTCTGCGCCTGCACAATGAGATGCGATGGTGCAATGCCGCGAACAGTCTTGCGATGCAGACGGAGTGGCTCAGTTTGCTGGAAAGCCTGTTGAGCCAATCGCGCGCGGTCGTGGCAGAAACGGTCCACGGCTCACTTTCGCGCATTCAATGGGAGCGCGTCAGAGACTACTGCTTCAGTCATCTCAGCGACAGGATCTCGCTCGACGAACTGGCCGGCTTGTGCTCACTCGGCAAGTTCCAGTTCCTCAAACAATTCAAGCAGACCATCGGCATGACACCTCACGCATGGTTGCTCCGTCTTCGTCTCGAGCGGGCTTGTGCGCTTTTGTCGCGAAGCTCGCAGGCGATCGCAACCGTCGCCCAGGAAGTCGGGTTCTACGACCAAAGCCACTTCAACCGTGCTTTCCGGCAGGCATACGGCGTCGCGCCGTCGTGCTACAGAGCGTAAGCCGCGCAGTCGGCGGCAGAACACGGGGTTCAGCGCTATCCCACCCCGTGGCTTCATGATTGATCAATTTTTTACAAGTCCGGCGGCCTCACTCGACATACGATGCGCCAATCCGGGGGGAACGTTCTCCTCCCGCCGAGTTGAGGATACGACAATGGATAGTAGTGATCGGTCGCACGGTGCCAAAGCGCTGGCTATGGGTTTCACGAGCGATAACATCGCAGGCGCGTCGCCAGAGGTAGTTGAAGCCATGGTGGCGAGCAGCACTGGGCAAGCGAGCCCATACGGAGCGGATGACTTTACTGCTCGCGTCGAACGCAAACTGAGCGAAATCTTCGAGCGCGAAATCGACGTGTTTCTCGTGCCGACCGGCACCGCCGCCAATTCCTTGTGTCTGGCCACGATAACGCCGCCTTGGGGCAACATCTATTGCCATCCGTCGAGCCACATCAACAACGACGAATGCGGCGCACCCGCGTTCTACACGAATGGCGCGAAGCTGGTCGCCGTGGACGGCCAATCTGCGAAGATAGACCCCGCAAGTCTTCGTAGCGCGGCGAGCGTGAAGGTGGGCGACGTCCATTCGACGCAGCCATCGAGCGTGAGCATCACGCAGGCGACGGAAGTGGGAAGCGTGTACACGCTGGACGAGATCCAGGCGCTGGGGGACGTCTGCAAGACATCCTCCGTCAAACTTCATATGGATGGCTCACGATTCGCCAATGCGCTGGTGTCCCTAGGCTGTTCGCCTGCAGAGATGACGTGGAAGGCCGGGGTCGATGTCTTGTCGTTCGGCGCGACCAAGAATGGCGTGTTCGCAGCGGAAGCGATCGTGCTGTTCGATGCATCCCTTGCATCCGAAATGGGCTACCGCCGCAAGCGCGCGGGCCATCTGTTCTCGAAGATGCGGTTTCTGTCGGCCCAGATCGATGCTTACTTGACCGACGATCTCTGGTTGCGCAACGCACGCCAGGCCAACGGCGCCGCGCAGCGCCTGACCCATGGACTTGAGGGGTTGAGCGGCGTCGAAGTGCTCGGCGCGATTGAGGCCAACATCGTCTTCTGTCGATTGCCCTCCGCGGTAATCGAATCCCTACTTCAGGCGGGGTTCGAGTTTTATCACGATCGGTGGGGACCCAACGTCGTCCGGCTCGTGACCTCCTTCTCTACCACGGTTGAAGATGTCGACAACCTGCTGGCGCATGTGACGCGCGCTGTCGTCGCCCGTTAATCCGCGAATCGGTAGGGAGAAGGCTGGGCTCCGCTCAGCGCTCAGCCATTCAGAACGCGTTTCAGCGTCGCCTGTCGACTTGCCACTCATGGCTGCACTGAAACGGAGGAAAACCGTCTCAGTGCACGAATCTTCGAAAGATTCGGACGCGCCGCTCTGCCACTCGCCGGCTTTTCTCGATCGCCTAGTTTGGCGTGACATCCGGTTGCTGCGCTGCGTCGGCTCTCAGCGCAGTGGCACTTTCCGCTGACGGGTTTTTGCGCCGTGGGGCGTTTGCGGTGGTTATGGGCTCCCCTGCTCGCTGCGATACTTCTTCCGCAAGCAGGCTCACTGCATGGCGCGCAGTGAGACGGCCTTGGGGAACGCCCTTCGCATCGAGCGCAATCACCTTGTATAGCTCGCGGTCGCATTGGAGTTCCTGCTGATATTGCTCCGCCGTGTCCACCAGCAATTCCAGCAGCGTCTGGCGACGTCTTCTTTCTTCAAGCGTGACGGAAGGATTCCTACATATTGAGGAGGAAAGTGTGATCAACGTATCCAGTTGACCCAGGTGCCGGTCGCATAAATCGAATGCCGACAGCGCAAGCTTTTCGTACTGGAGTGCGTCGACAGGCGGACGTGAAGCGGGTTGATTTTTGGTGGACTTGCTCATGGTGCGATCTCCCTGTTACTTCTCGGATCGCCCGACACTCGCTGGAAAGGTGGGTGAGCGGGCACGAAGTAGGGTTGACAGACCGGTGTTACGTCAAGCCGGCGAGCCTTGCGGCTCCCCCACTACGGCCCGCCCATAGAATATAGACGTGCAGCAGCAGACGCACTCCCGCCTGAGCGGGGTGCGGACGTAACAATTAGGCTGTCAAACCTAGCCGCCGGGTGTCTCCCGACGACCTGCTAATTATAAAGCAGACCAATCGGGTTGACTTCAACCTTGTAGGCTAAATGTTTGATTTGGCCGAAAGGATAAGGGGTGGTAGGACGAGGGGGCAGGTGTTCGGCCTTATGTGAAGCTTTCCATAAGGTCGAACACCTGCCGTTCATAGATGCGAAGTGACAGACGGTTGATTGGCCATAGCTGACGTTGGAGCGGGCTCGGTTCTACTTCAGCTACGTGGTGGATTGCTGCCAATGGCGGTGTCGAGCAGTCGGACGGCAGCTTCCTCGATGCGTGCCCTTACACGCTCGACCCCATTCAGCATCTGTTTTATCGATTGTATCGGTCATTTCAGATAGCGCGTCGGCTAATCGCGACACAGCCACCCAGGTTAACTACCCTGATATATATCGCACGACAGGCCCACCACGCACGGTTGACCGTCTCGGGTTTTGCCGTAACCATTTCGCCCGCCCGGTTGGGCTCCATAGTCCCACGTACTGCCGCCGTCCATCGGCATCGCCCGCTGCGATGAATTTATTGACGGCTGACTGGATGCGCCGCTAGCGACGTCTGACGGTTGCATTTCCTGAGAGTCGGCAGCGCCGGCCGCAGTGAGGAGGAATAGCACGATGGCTACAGCCGAGGGTTGCACTTTCATTTTCTTCACCTTTCGTCATCAACGGGTTGCGTTAGCGACACCGTTAGCTCCCTCCGAAAAAAACGTTGCATTGTGGATCCATCCGGCACGGTCTCGCATGTCTTGCACCGCTTTGTACCCGTGTGTCGGGCGTACCGCCGTATGCTTCCATCCCCGCACTCGGGTCAGAGGCTTGTGTTGCGGCGTTTTCTTGCGGGGCGGGTTGAACCGCTTGCGGTGTGCCTTGCGAATGCGCAACACCGGCCATGACAAACAGCACGGCAGCGGATGCGACTATCAGTGGTGATTTCATGTTGGCTCCTTTATCTACGTTGAGTTTTCCATTCATGCGATTCGTTATTTGCGTGCCCTGAGCTCGACATCCACGCGCATCGAGCGTGTCGCGCACGAGCTGCAATACAGGTGGTGATCGATTGATAAGGTTTCTCATCACGACGACCAACCGCTCCGAGTACACTCGACGAATGCCCCCTCAGCGTTGCTGTCATATTCATTCTTGGTCAGGCTGAACGCGGTCGCAACGCACATGCGTAGCGGGTGAACAGCAATCGTCGGCGAAAGATGTATCCACTGTCATCGTCCGATTCAGGTGACATGTCGGATACTCGTCTCCCGACGGCGCTCCTTCCTGAACTGTCCAGGTGCGGGGCGAGCGCACGTCACTGATACATTTGTGGCTGATGGTAGGGATGGCGACCTGTTTCTCTGTCTTTATCGCAGCGTCATCACGGGCGAACTACGGTCTGATCTGGATCTCGATGTATTGGTGGATGTCGTTTACGGGCCGATCTTCCATCGCATGTTGATGGAACACGCTCCTCTGAACGACGCCTTCATTGAGCAAGTGTTGCGGATTGCGTTGAATGGTGCACTGGTGCAGGAGTAAGGGCACTGTCCTATCGGGCTTTAATTTCCGAATTCTGGCGCTACCGCTACGCCGGGCGGTCTGGCGGGCGTTTCGAATGTCGCTGACCGTCGACGCGAAGCGGCCACTGATCTTGACGGCGAGCGGTCAATGGTCAGGCGCGCGTTTGGCATCCGCTCCGACTGTCTTTATCCACTATGCGGCCGGCGTGCGCCAACCGCTAACTGTTGCCGATTCGACCGCACAGCAATGTAGAGATAATCCCGCGTGGATCATCACCCGAATCCGAAGCTCGGCGGTGTCGGAGACCACGGGCGCTTCGACCGCCGTCGTGCTGCCTGACGTGCTGGTGCCGCATGGCGCGCAAGCAGAGCGTCGGGAGGTTTATAGCGCGGCGCTGCTATTCAGCGGCGACATAAAACGAACGCCGGTTGCAATCGGCAATTCAACGAAAAGAGGCCAGAAAAAAGGCCTGTTCGCGATGTAAACGCACGCACATGCCCCATAGAATTTCGTTACGCACCGTCACGCGTCCGATCCTTGTCGGATCGCTTTCTCACATCGGATTTCCGGTTAATTCAGCATGACACGGCTTGCACGGCACTACGTCCCAGACCAACCGCAGCACATTATCTTGCAGGGGCTCACGGGGCCCGCATTCCTGGACGAAGGAGACTACCTGTACTTCCTCGCCTGCCTGGCAGACGCAGCGCGCGTCGCCGATCTGGCAGTCCACGCGTGGGTACTCATGCCTGACGCGATACAGTTCCTCGTCACGCCTTCATTCGAGTCGAGCGTGGCCATGGCGATGCAGGCGGTCAGCCGTCGTTACGTCGAGACCTTCAACCGCCGCCATGGACGCCGCGGCACAGTGTGGCGCGGCGCTTACTGCGCAACAGTGATTGAGCCCGACCGGTATTTCCTGCTCACGAGCCAGGTCATCGATCATGCGCCGGTGCGCAACCGCCTTGTGGCAGAGCCGGGAAACTACCCGTGGTCTAGCTACACGCATCACATCGGGCTGCGTGTCGATAGCTTCATCAAGGACCATCCACTCTACCGGACGCTCGGCGACACACCGTTCGAGCGCCACCAGGCCTACCGCGATTTGAGCGCACAGCCCCTTGACGAACTCGAGGTCAATAACCTGATGCAGTCGACGCTCAACGGCTGGGTGCTCGGCAGCGCCGCGTATTGCGAGTGGGCGGCTCAGACAGCCAACCGGCGTTTGAAGCCCCTGCTGCTGCGCGACCGCCCGCCCAAGGTTCGCACGACAGGCGCCCTCGCCCACGCGGGTTAATCAAATGATTGTTCGGTCTTCATGGCACACTCCCACAAGAAGGATGGGGGTTTCATTTTCAGACGACGCTCCGGCGAAGGTTCACAATCGTGCCGATTGTTGCCACTGGAGCATTCCCAACCGGCGTGGCTCGGCGGCTGGTCCATGCCGAAACTTGCCGGATGGGTAACGGGGCCTCTGGGCCGATGCCGGTGCAGGTGGCTTTCGTTAGAATCTGTTTTCGATCCTTATATTTATCTATAACCGGAGACAAACGTGCCAGGCTTACTTCCCGATGTCGACCGCGAGGGACTCCTCGAATATTCCGTCGTTTACACCGATCGATCAATCAATCATATGTCGCAGCTCTTTCAAGGAGTCTTGCGCGATATTTCCGATTCTCTGAAAAAGGTCTACAACGCGAAGTCGGCGGTTGTCGTCCCGGGCAGCGGGACTTTCGGCATGGAAGCCGTCGCCCGGCAGTTCGCGACGGGCAAGAAGTGTCTGGTCATCCGCAATGGCTGGTTCAGTTTCCGCTGGTCGCAGATTTTCGACATGGGCGGCATTCCATCTGAATCGATCGTGTTGAAGGCGCGTCCGGTCGAACAAGGAAGGCAGGCCGCCTATGCACCGCCACCGATCGAAGAAGTGGTCGCTGCGATCAAGGAGAACAAGCCGGATCTGGTCTTTGCACCGCATGTCGAAACGGCATCCGGGATGATGCTGCCTGACGCCTATTTGCGTGCCGTGTCCGACGCTGTTCACGCCGTCGGCGGCATGTTTGTACTGGATTGCATCGCCTCCGGTACGATCTGGGTGGACATGCAGGCCAGCGGCATCGATGTCCTGATCAGCGCACCGCAAAAGGGATGGAGCGCGTCACCCTGCTGCGCACTGGTCATGCTCAGCCCGCTCGCCCGCGAAAGAATCGATGCAACAACCAGCACCAGTTTCGCTTGCGATCTTCGCAAGTGGCTGCAGATCATGGAAGCCTACGAGAACGGCGGGTTCGCGTACCACGCCACGATGCCCACGGACAGTCTCGCGACGCTGCGCGACGTCATGAAGGAAACCGAGGCATATGGCTTCGACAAAGTGAGAGCAGAGCAGGCTGAACTCGGCACGCGCGTTCGTTCACTCCTGGGTGCCAAGGGTTTCAAAAGCGTGGCGGCCGAAGGTTTTGAGGCTCCTGGCGTCGTGGTCTGCTACACGGACGATGACGGCATCCGATCCGGCAAGAAATTCGCCGATGCCGGCTTGCAGATCGCGCCCGGCGTTCCCCTTCAATGCGACGAGCCTGAAGACTTCAAGACCTTCCGCGTCGGATTGTTTGGCCTGGACAAACTGCATGACGTCGAAGGCGCGGTCGCCAGGCTCGCCAAGGCGTTGGACAGTATTCTTTAGCGCGCTTTTCCGGTACATGTGCGGATGGCTCGCCCTCGCAACCGCGTCGGCGAACTCACACTCTTGACCCTTTCGGAGCGTCACGCCTTCCGAAAGCGGTCACTCACGAGTGCGTTTCGACTATGAACATCCGCGCTTGCTGAGCTTCCTGACGTTCGGCCTTGATCGGCGCATACCTCTCGGAGTTGTAGAAGGCTAGCGCTTGGGCGAGAGTCGGAAACTCAAACACGCCCGCCATAGGCAGCGGCACCTCATCCCCCTCTAGAATCTGCGCAACAGGACCGAAATGCAGAATCTGCCCGCCCGCCTCTTTTAGCGCCGCCTGAAAGCGTGGAGCGAGCGCGGCCTGCTTGGCGGAGTCGATGACGCGTAGATTGACGTGTACGTATGCGGGCATTGTGCCTCCACTAATAATGCATATACATTATTATGTGAGACTGAGATTGTCAACGAGGTAGGTGTGAACGGTTTAGATCCAGAATCTTTGAAGGGTGTTGAAGCGGAGTGTCCGGGCTTCCAGGCTCGTGCAACGGCGCGTGCACTCACGCGATATTACAATGCCTGCTTCAAGCCGCTCGGGCTGACGGCCGAGCAATTCAGCCTCCTGGTTGGGATCGGTGCAGCCGAGGGGGCGACGCTCGTCGACCTTGCGGATAGGGCCGGGGTCGATCCAACTACCCTCAGCCGAAACGTTCAGAATCTGGAAAGCCGAGATTTGGTCCGCGCGACAGGCGGACGTGGCCGTGCTGGAAAGCGGCTAGCGCTGACGACATCTGGGCGTCGACTCATGGTCGATGCGTTCCCGGTGTGGAAACGGGCCAAGGCGGAACTCGCCAGTCGCATGGGCGATGAAAAACTTCGTTCGGCAAGGCAGGCAATGGCGGAGCTGGCCAAGGCCGCAGAATCCTCATGACCATAGTATGACCTTCGTGGGACGAAGCTCGAGATCACGTCAGAAAGGTTAGTCAACGAGAATGCGCGTATGTGCGGCGACCCGGGATTGTGCGCTGCGTTGGGCACCGTTTTTGTCCGAAATAGACGCCACCCACGACCACTATGGAGAACATTCCGCGCTTTACGGCTATGAGCGCTCTTGGCCGACTTCAGTCCTCCGTGTTTTCCGAGAGCAGTCATTCACGCAAGAAACGGGGCAATGGTGTTCGCCGCTACAGGCAACTCGACCACCTTGCAGCAAAAAATCTCCGCCGGAGACCACACGTACGAACGGTCCAACTGTCATTGCCTCAGCGAACGTTCACCGTCTAGTTGCAAGCCGATGTAGTTGTCGTACCGCCATGCTTGCTTGCCCTCCCCCAGAATTTCAAAAAAACTCTACGGGACAACCGAAAGAAGCAAGCGTAATTTTCCCCCTATGCGGTCTACCCGACTCATCGAAGCGGTCGCTCAAAATCAATCGAAGTCCGCGACGACAAGCACACATACGCCTCACTGTCGCACCCACTGCTATCTGGCGTCGTGCTGCAAATATTTGTGGGCAAACGCGATCGCCATGCTGCCCTCGCCGACCGCTGAAGCGACGCGCTTGACCGGGCTCAATCTCACATCCCCACAGGCAAACACGCCAGGAACACTCGATTCGAGGAGGTAGGGATCCCGGCTATGGGACCAGCGTCCCGCCTTGACGACGTCGTCGCCGGTGAGAACATATCCGCGCACATCGCGTGCGATTTGCTCCGGCAACCACTCGGTCTCTGCGTCGGCGCCAATGAACACGAACAATCCACCACAGTCGTGTCGACGCACCTCTGCGCTCAGCCCATCGCGTATGTCGATCGCTGTCAGATGGGTATCGCCGTATGCGCCGACAACTTCCGATCGCAGTTGCACCGCTACGTTCGACTTCCCGCGAAGCTGCTCGACCAGATAGCGAGACATGCTCTTCTCAAGCGAATCGCCTCGCAAGACGAGCGTAACCATGCGCGCATGATTGGCAAAGTACAACGCGGCCTGGCCGGCCGAGTTTCCACCGCCGATCAGATAAACGTTGAGGCCGTGAGTAGCGCTCGCTTCGCTGCGTGACGCGCCGTAGTAAATGCCTTTACCGATAAACCGGTCGAAGCCGTCGATCGCGAGGTGGCGCCACGTGACGCCAGTCGCAAGAATGATCGTTCGCGCACGGATGACCTCGCCTCCGTCGAGGTGAACGTTACGCCCATCGACATCGATTCGAGCGACAGACCGTGTCACCAGAATCTCTGCACCGAGCCGCCTTGCCTGCTGCAGTGCACGGCTCGCTAGTTCGTCTCCCGACACACCGTTGGGAAAGCCGAGGTAATTCTCAATGCGCGAGGAAGTCCCGGCTTGCCCGCCTGGCGCTTCGCGCTCCAGCACCACAGTGCGCAAACCTTCCGACGCACCATACACTGCCGCAGCGAGACCGGCCGGGCCGCCACCGATGATCATCGTGTCGTATTCGGCAAGGCGGGGCTGCGTCTGCAGACCCAGCAACCCGGCGAGTTCGCGTGTCGCCGGCCGGCAAAGCACCGTCCCGTCGACCAACCGCAACGCCGGACAATCCTCCTCTGACGGACAGGTTCCAGGCCAGCGCGCCATCACTTCGGGCGCATCCGGTGTCATCCAGTCGTAGCTAATCTGGTTGCGGGCGAGGAACTGGCGCAACGCGGTACAAGCGGTGTCCCAGCGACTACCAATCATGGTCACGCGGGCCTTGGGCGGCTCGGCGGAGAGACCCTGCAGTCCGCCAATGCGCTCACGCGCAAGGGCGCCCATCTTGAACGCAATGTCCGGCGACGCCGCAGCAAGTACGTAGTAACGCTGAGCATCCACGCGCATGACACGCGACGGCTCCGCGGCCCGATAGGCACCAGGAAACGGCGAACTCAGCGCGAGCGGCACTTCGCCAAAGATGGTTCCGGGCAGACGCCAGCCCAGCGTGCGCTCGATACCGTCGAACGTCTTGATGACTTCCATCTTGCCGGACACAACGGCGTACAGTGCACGCTCTCCACCTTCATGGACCGCGAACTCACCCGCGCACAGATGCAGGTCTGCGCACGTGTGCGCGAGATGTTCCAGTTCGTTGTCGGGGAGTGTTGAGAACAGTGGAATTGCCCGGATGTCGTCGATTGTCAGCATGGCTTCGTCCAAACAGGCAAGTGAGGTGAAGCTCAGTCCACTTGGTTTCGCGTCGCCCGCCTGGCCAAAAGAACATGCGCGAGCAGACGGTTCAGCCCCTTGCGTTCGATTCGATGCGGGCACAATGCCGTTAGTCTTCCCGCACCGAATGCACCCATACCGCTCGAATAGTTACGCGAACGCATATCACAGCTGCGCGATAGACAGCAGGCAGACCGAACCAGTATATGACTTTCGGATGCGAATGTTTATTCGCTGGAGCCCGTTCCCCGCTCTAAGCGCGGCGATAACCTCATCGCAATCGGCTTCATTTACCTACTTCTCGAACGCCGAGAACGCCGCATCGGCCTGGTTGTCGAGTAAAAATTCCTATTTTCGGCCGAACATTGATTCACTCTGTCATTAGCGATACCCTTAAATCGTTTGTGATCGTCGAATGCTGGTCAACCCGGAGGCAACCGTTTCGTGAAGCGAGCGTGGGCTTTCTCCTGCATCGTCGCCTTGAGCGCGATCCTCGGCGGATGCGGTAAGGACGGATCGCGAAATGCGACTCAGGAATCGGGTGCATCCTCGAGTCAGGCGCAGCTTGCGCCGGCCGCGAGCGGCACACCCGCCGCATCGGGCGCGCTGGCCACCGTCACTAAGGCGCAGTTGCCGGGGGAAACAGCCGACACACTGCGTCTGATCAAAGCGGGCGGCCCTTTCCCTTTTGGCGAGGACGGTGTCTTATTCCGCAATAGCGCGGGTTTGCTGCCGCAGCATCCGCGCGGCTATTACCACGCATACACCGTTCGCACGCCTGGCTCGGCGGATCGCGGGCTGCGCCGCATCGTATGTGGTGGACCGCGCAGGCAAACCGGCGACTGCTATTACACTGACGATTACTACGCCAGCTTCAAACGCATTGCAGAATAAACAGACCCGGGTACATCGCGCCACAAGTCTCGTGAAGCGATGGAGGATGGTGCGGGAAAGACGCCGCGCATCAACAACCATGCCACCTGAACTCAGCGCAGACTTCTAACCTGGCTCGGCGTGACATCTCCGGCAAATCGATTGCCGAAATGGGTTCTCGTGTAGTTGACGACAGCCGCGACCTGATCGTCATTCATCGCGTCGCCAAAGGATGGCATCGCCTTTCGGCCGTGCAGTACGTTGACGATGACGTAGGGTGCGGCTTCGACCGCCGGGTCGTCAGCGAGCGCCGGGTAGTGACCCGCGCCCTGTGCGCCCTTTCCATCCGGCATATGGCATCCCGCGCAGGTCGCGTTGTACAGCGCTTCACCGCTTTTTTCGGTGAAGCGATAGCCCGGTGAAATCGTGAAGGTGCGTGGTGCGTCCTGTGCCACGTCCTGAGCCGACACCGTGACGGCGCCCAACAGCCAGGCCATCAGCATCACGCTAAGGATCAGCGGCGCCCTATCCATTGACGATTCTCCGATGCAACCGGGTGATCGCGTCCAGCGACGACAGCACGGCGCCTTCCTGCCATGCCGGGATATGGGAAGCGTGCTCTCCGGCAAGGACGATCCGTCCGTCGATCTGACAGAGATTCGCGTAATGCGTTTTTCTCAACGCATCCGTCCACGCGGCGAAGCAGCCGTTCGTGAACGGCGATCGGCTCCAGCTCATCGCGAAGCCGTTCTGGTACTCGCTCGCGTACTGCGGATGAATCTGGCTGCCCTGGCTCAATGCCACCGCGATCCGTTCCGCAGGCGGCAGTGCACCCATCTCATAGCTGGCGGGCCCCCACATGTAGGCGCCGAGCAGCACCGCAGGACCGGTCGATCCGTAACCTGTTGCCGGATAGCCGATCGTCGAGATCGGCAGGTCCGTATACGTCATGCCGCCGTAGATCTGCTCGTCTTCTTCCCAGAATCGCCGGCCGAATTGCAAGCCGATTTTCACCGATGTCTCGTAAGGCACCGCATCGATCGCGGCGCGCATGGCCGGGCCGACCGCCATGTCGATCTGACTCAGAATCGAGAGCGGGATGGTGCACACCAGCCAATCCGCGTGCGCGTTCCGTTCGGTTCGGGTGGTCGTATCGGTGTAGCGCACTGTGACGCCTTGCTCGTCCTGCAAGATGGCCGTGACTCTGGCGTTGAACACGACGGCGCTCGCGACCTGCGAATAAAGCGCATGGGCAATCCTGTCCATGCCGCCGACAGGCTGGAAAATGCTGCTCTGGAAGTCCTGCTCGTTGCCAGACGAGAGCCAATGCCACAAACGCGATGCAAGCAAGCGGTCGCGCGGGAGCAGATCCGACGGCACGGCCTCGGGGCTCAGCCCACCGCCATGCGCGGTCGCGAATCCGCGGCGTTCACTGCTTCGCCCGCCCGCCTGGTAGCGCCCATCCCGACCGAGCGCACCCCATTGGCGCAGGGATTCGAGTAGCAGATGCGCATCTTCGGCTGACAACGCATCATCGAGTGCGTCCTTGCGGATTGCTTTGGAAAGCAGCTCGGCGATATAGCCTTGATAGTCGGTCTGCACCGCCCGGAATCGTTGCGGCTTGCCGTCGAAAGCCTCTGTCGAATGCAGGTAGGCGTTGTAATTGACCTGGATGAACGGCTCGAGCGGCACCTTCAGGCGCTTGGCATAGTCGAGTACGCCCTGGTGGTGATACGGAATGCGCCACGGCCCTGGGTTCAGATAAAGCCCGTCAGCGAAATCGCAGGACTGGCTGGCGCCGCCGAGTTCTGTATAACGATCACCGCCCCTGACAGTCCAGGCCCGGCCGCCCGCGCGGTCGTTGTACTCGAGCACCTGCACGTGGTAGCCCGCGTTCCTCAACTCAAAGGCCGCGACGAGGCCCGCCATGCCCGCGCCGAGTACGAGAATTCGCGTTCCTTTGGGCGCGCCATCGAGTCTGACCGGTCCGGCGTAGGTCGAGGGCGCGGCGAACCCCAACGTGCTCATGCCTTGCATCATGGCGGCCGCGCCGAGGTTCTTGCCGATCAGCGTCAGCAGATGCCGGCGGCTCATCGCATGGGTGGTCATTCTCGACATAAGGACGTGGTGCCCCGACTGGAGAGAAACGATGGCGAACGAAATCAGACGGCATCCCAGATTGCAAAGGCCCGAGTCATCTGGATTGGTATGCTCGGGGATTGCGTTTGGGCGTATTGCAACGGACTAGTTCATTTTATGCGATCACCTGTCGAGCGTCGTGAATCGAACACCAGAAACGCCGGTGAGTCCTCAAAATAATTTGACGATGGCTGGAACGCTCAACACGGCGACGTAGTAGCCCATGAACTGAACGCCCGTGTTGAATGCAAACACCCTGGATAACAGCCCGCCGAACAGGCCAACGGTCAGGATGACGGCGAGGCCGAGCATTCCCCCCTCCCAGACACTGATCACCACAATGAGCCCCGCAAACGTCGCGACAATCGCTTCGTGGCTAAGGCGTCGAGCCACGAACGAGGCAGCACGATGTGCATAGTTCATGGCCAGCGGGTAAGCGATCAGCGCGGCAAGCAGCACCGACAGCAGACCGAAACCAAGGAATTCCCAGCCCGACATCAAGGTGTGCAGGTTGTTGATATGGCCGGTCACCGTATCGACGGAAAAGCGCGGTGGCGCATTGAACAGCGGCGCTGCCGGCCCTGCCGCGACCGGACTGAGCGGCAAACCAAAGGCGATCAGCGGAATCAGCGCTTCCGCAATATAGGTCGCCTCTGTCACGCCGTTCCTCGCCGCGATGACCGTGGTCAGCCGCTGATACGCATGTTTGACGCGAGCGCCAACCAGTTCACCCATCACGACCGTCATCGCCACCGGACTGAACACGAACGTCGCGCTCGATACCGCTGCGGTTGCGACGGTCCATGCCGTTTGTTGTCGGTCGAGCACCTTGAACGGATTGGGGAAATAGCCGCTCCAGCCTTTCACATCGGGCGCGAGAGAAAACGTTGCCTTGCCTGAGCGGCGCATGCGTCGTCTTTCCACGGGCGAAAGGATCGAAAACAGATCGGCGATGAGCGGACCAATCGCGATCCCCAGAAAATAACTGACGCTCAGCTTGACCCCATACTTTCCAGTCAACGCCTGAAGCCCGACGATTAACAGGACAAACGGGACCAATAGCAGCATCGACGCCCATCGGCCGGCCGAAAAGTAAGCGATGCCCAACGCGGCGGCGAGGAAAACCCACGGAGCGGCTTTGGCAATCAACGAGCCGAACGGCGCGAGAAGGACCGCGAAGAGCACGGCGAGCGGCACCGCGACGAAGGCCGCGATGATCGCGCCGGAGGTCATCTTGCGCAGCGCGATGTGCGGAACGCCTAGCGCCCGAAGCATCGTCGCCTGTTGAAGAAGCGGTGCTGCCATCGTGTCGCCGGGGATACCCAGCAGCGCGGTCGGGATCGAGTGCGTCATGTGTTTCGCGACCGCGCCTGACATGAAGAACGTGAAAACGCCAGCAGGCGGCACACCGAGCAAGGCGACCAACAAGGTGAGCGGCGCGATCGTCGTGGTTTCATCCGTGCCCGAAATCAGGCCGATTCCTGCAAAGACAACAGCGCCAACCAGTCCCATCGATAACGCAACAAGTATTTCATGAAGCAGCGGATTCATGCGTGCTCTCCCTTGCCCGGGGAGGGCAGCGTTTTTCCGTCCGACGCTTCGTAGGACGCGAACAGGTCGAAGATGCCCAGTTCCATCATTTCAGCGCGGGCCGCGAGCGAAAGATCGCTGATCGAGCCGAGGCCACCGGATTCCGCTGCGAGCTGTTCGAGCACATGGAAACGTTCGCTCTCGTCGCTTGAGTGCTCGACCACTTCACGTTTCGGTTTGAATAAAAATGCGCAAATGACGCCTGCGATAAGGCAACCCGCGAGACCCACAAGCATGGCGTAGGCTCGAGCGATGGCGACATCCGCGACAAGACTCGACAGGACGCGCTTGCCCGCGAAGAAAGCGCCGACGCTGATGCCTATCCCGAGAACAACCGACCATGCGAGATGGCCGAGGTCCACTGTGTCGCCCCAGACTTCCGCATAGCGTGTTGCGGTTGTGTCGGTCAACGCCAGATCTGGCATGTCGGCCGCCGTTGGACTACCACGATACTGTTCCATTCGTCTCCTCCGTATTCGGGGGTTTTCGTATGTAGGACTGTGCGGCTACAACAAGCCCATTCCATCCTGCGCTGTCGTTAATTCGATGCTGCGCGAGCGCGTCGCGCTGCCATCGCCCAGACTGATCTCGTAGCGGCCCGTTGGTCAGGCATCGCGCGGCCCCGCGAGCAAAGCTACCGCAAGGTCAGTGCGAACGTCCTTCGCCGCGATCATCTTTTTTACCACCCAGTCGACATCGGCACCCGTTGCGCCCGCAGCCATCGCGATGTTGCGCGCATGGAGCGCCATGTGTCCGCGCTGGATGCCTTCCGTAGAAAGCGCACGCAATGCACCCATGTTCTGAGCCAGTCCAACGGCTACAGCGATCTCGCCAAGCTCCTGTGCGGACTTGACGTCCATGATCTTCAGCGCAAGGCGCGCAAGAGGATGGGTCTTGGTTGCACCGCCTACCAGACCGACGGGCATCGGCATCTCGATCGTGCCGACGAGGTCCCCGTTATTGGCCTTCTCCCACGTGGTGAGCGATGTGTACCGGCCACCACGGCAGGCGTAAGCGTGTGCGCCCGCTTCGACTGCGCGCCAGTCATTGCCCGTTGCGACGATGACCGGATCGATGCCGTTCATGATCCCCTTGTTGTGGGTGGCAGCACGGTACGGGTCGATCGCCGCAAAAAGATAGGCGTCGACGACGCCGTCAATGACCTCTTCGCCTGAGTACTCTTTCGTCTTGAGCGTCTCGGCCGAGTACCTGACCTGGGCACGTGCCAGACGCAGATCCGCAAGGTTGGACAAAATCCGCAACCGCACCTTGCCACCCGTGACTTCCTCGATGCGGCCTGCGACGGATTCGGCCATGGTGTTGACCGTGTTCGCGCCCATGGCGTCGCGCACGTCGACGATCAGGTGGGCCACGACCATCGCTCCGCGTGGCGTGTCCGGGAACACGTGCACTTCAATGTCCTTGCAGCCACCGCCAAGGCCGATCAGCACCTTGTCGCGGCTATTGGCCAGCTCGATCAGTTCTTCCTTGTGCTTCAGGATCGAAAGACGAGCGCCATAGGGATCGGACACGCCGAGAACCTGAACCTGCGCGCGCATCAAAGGGCCTGTGCTGGAGGTACGGAAGCCGCCCGCATCACGCGAGAGCTTGGCCATGAACGATGCAGCCGCGACGATAGAGGGCTCTTCGACCGCCATCGGCACAATCACGTCCTTCCCGTTGATCTGGAAGTAACCGGCAACGGCCATGGGCAGCTCGAACGTGCCAATGACGTTCTCGATCATTCCGTTTGCAGTGTCGAGCGGCAGCGCGCCGGGCTTGGCGAACTGCGCGTACTGCGCGTCGTCCAGTCCGACGACCTGGCTGATATGGGCCAGACGTTCAGTCGGGGATAGCGTACGAAAGTTCGGAAGGGTGGAATCGATGGTCATGCTTTGTCTCAATGTGTCGTGAGTGCCGCACAGCGCTGTTTGGGCTTGCAGCGGTGAGTAGTCGGACGAATAATAGGCGTTGTGTACCCTATTAAAAGGCACAGTAGACAGAGACAGTTAATGCACTGTACCCGTAACAGTGCCTGCATTTTGCGGAGCAACAATGATGATTCGGCGTGAGAAGACCACCCTGTCGGACTCGATGGCAGACAATCTGGCCAGACAGATTGAAGAAGGCGTGTTGCCCGCAGGATCGAAGCTGCCATCCATTAGGGAATATGCTGAGGCGTCTGGGTGCTCAAAGAACACCGTCATCAGCGCGTTTGACATCCTGACCGCGAACGGTCTGATCGAGCCTAGGCGCGGCTCGGGTTTTTTCGTCTCACGCCTCACGAAAGCGACCAGCGAAACCGAGGAGACCTCCACGCTTGATCGGGCGATGGATATCGTCTGGTTGATGCGCGAACAGTTGCAGGTCAAACCTGACGTGCTGAACCTTGGGGAGGGATTCCCTCCGGTCGAGTGGCTGGAGGAGACTCGCCTTGACAAGTACCATCAGCGGGTCGTTCGCACGGGCGTCGCCTCGCTTTTCCGTTACGGGAGCCGCTACGGCTACCTTCCGCTACGGCAATCGCTTCAGCAGAAACTGGCGGGTTACGAGATTGAAGCCAACCCGTCCCAGATTGTCCTCACGCACGGCGCGAATCAGGCAATGGACATGGTTATCCGGTATTTCGTTAAACCCGGCGATACCGTTCTGGTTGACGACCCGGGTTACTACTCGCTGTTCGGAAAGCTGAAGCTGAGCGGGGCCAACATCGTGGGCGTGCCGCGCGATGTCGATGGGCCGAACATCCCTAAACTTGAAGAGTTTCTGGGCACGTATCGGCCAAAGCTTTTCTTTACGCAGTCTGTCGGTCAAAACCCGACCGCGACCGATACCAGCGCCGCCAAGGCGCATCGAATCCTCCAACTCGCCGAAGTGCATGATTTGACGATCGTGGAGAACGATGCCCTCGCTGATTTAAGGCCCCGCTCGCTGACCCGGATCGCGACGCTCGACCAGTTGCGTCGCACGCTCTACATCGGCAGTTTTGCAAAGTCCGTGTCCGCCGCGCTGCGAGTGGGATTTCTCGCTTGCAATGCATCCCTTGCCAGCGACCTGGCCGACGTTAAGATGCTGACGCATGTGAGCAGCTCTGAGTATTGCGAACGTACGCTCGATGCCATCATCAGCGACGGCCACTTCCTGCGCCACACCAATCATCTTCAAGAAAAGCTGCGCCGAGCCACGGACGTTGCGGTCAACGCGCTGACCAAACTTGGCGCGGGGATTTTCAAGGTGAGCGACCAGAGTCTGTATCTGTGGGCATCGCTGCCTGGCTACCCCGACTCGATGAAGTTGGCGGCGGCGCTCATCAAACATGGGGTTATCCTCGCCCCGGGCGCGATCTTCTCGCCAAGAAGCGATCAAGCCTCCGCCTACTGCCGGTTCAACGTCGCCTATCTGGCGGATAAACGCTTCGCGGCTGCGCTGCGCGACATCGCGTGAAATCGAATGATGAACGAAGAGACTAATACCACATGAAGCCCCTGGATCTGACCCGTTTCGATCTCAACCTTCTGGTTGTCCTTGAAGCGCTTTGGGCCGAAAGGCACGTCGGCCGCGCGGCCGAAAGATTGCATTTGTCCCAGTCCGCCACCAGCCACGCCTTATCGAGGCTGCGTACCGCTTTTGCTGATCAGCTTTTCATTCGTAACCCCCGCGGGATCGCGCCGACGCCGCTGGCCATAGAGTTAATGCCGAGAGTGGCGGCGGTGCTCGAGTCGGTCAGGCTCGTCGCCAGTCCACGTGGCCCGTTCGATCCCAGTCGTTTGCAAGCGGTGCTCTCCGTGGCGGCCACCGATCACGCCGTATTGACCGTCATCGCCCCTGTTCTGGCCAAGATCCAGGCCGCTGCGCCGGATGCCGTGCTGAAGCTCAGGCCGGCCGATATCGAATCCGCTCTGCGCATGTTAGACGCGGGCGAGCTCGACATCGTGCTCGGGTCAGGCTCTTTTGCCCAGATCCCGCAGCGCTTTGATTCCCAGCTTGTCCATAAGGAGCGTTTCGTCGGCATCGCGCGCAAAGGCCACCCAGCGCTGGTCAAGCGAGGCAAGAAGCTGCACATGGAATTGGATGACTTCGCTCGCCTGCCCCACATTCTGGTCTCGCCGCGCGGCGATACACGGGGCGCTGTCGACGATGCGCTGGAGAGCCTCGGTCGTACCCGCAAGGTGCACGTCACCTGCCCCAGCTTTCTGGCTGTTCCGTTCATGGTCGGCGCTTCGCAATCGATTGCCGTTGTTGCCGAGCGGGTCGCATTGCGGATGCAGGAGACCGCGCAGCTGAGTCTTTTTGAGGTGCCCTTGGCGCTACCCACCTGGGAGGTGCTCGTTATTCGAGCCCGAGGGCGCGCCAACGAGCCCGCCGTTGAGTGGATGACGAACATGATGATCGCCGGCTAAACATCGGCGGGGGCTTGCCACGGCCGGCGCGACCCGGGACCATGAATCTCGTGCATCGACATGGTGTGCAAATGCCATTGGATCGAATGCCTCGGTCCGCCTAGAGTTCGGTCGTTGTTTATTCAACCCGCCAGGCGTACCCCATGAAAACAGAGCCCACCTTGGTCATGATCCCTTGCTTCGCAGGGGCCCCGTGGCAGCTTAACCAGTTGACCTACTTGCAGAGCCGCCCCATGCGTACTCTTCGTTTGCCGGACGACGTGTGCGAGCTGGAAACGTTGGCCGACTTCATCGCTGACCAGGTGAAAGACCTCGAGCGCTATGTGTTAGTTGGCGATTCGTACGGCGCGGTCTCCTCGATCGCGGTTGCGACGCGGCAGCCGAATGGCCTTAAGGGCCTGGTGCTCTCGGGTGGTTTTGCCAGGAGCCCGATCACGTCGCCCTTGCTCAAGACGCTGGCAGCGCTTGTACCGTTCTTCCCCGGGCCCTTTTACCGACAGACGACCCTTCGGGTCCACGCAGCGCAGTTGGCTTCGACGTTTGACAAGGAGGGGGAGATCCCCTGGTCAACCGGAAAGAGTCGCGCCTTCTTCGTCAAGGAGACGCCCCACAAAGCCTACGTCAACCGCATGCGCTCGATCGAGAAGGTGGACTATACGGCCCTGCTGAAGAAGATCGACGTCCCCACGCTGATCCTGACGCCCGAGGAAGACAAGCTGATCGGCGCAGAGGCCGCGGGGATCCTCCTGAAGGGCATCAAGGGTGCGCAGGAAGTCATCATGCCGCGCACCGGCCACATGTTCCGGTTCTCGCATCCTGGCGCCTACTCTCTCGAGATCAGGAAGTTTCTGGAGCGGGCATCGATTTAAGCGTAGGCACACGGCCGTAGGTAGCGTTTGCGCTGGCAAGTTGCGCGCGCCTTCAACGCACTGACGGCTCGAATGTCCGGTTCCGGGCACTTTACTTCGGGCCATCCGACTTCCGCTTTGGGTCGAGTGTGTGAGCTCGCGGATGCAGGAAGCTGCCGTCCGGCTGCGCGATGCCGTCACCGTCAGCCATCCGACTCATTGCCGACGGTGACGGAATCGCTACGTCAATCGTTGTGTTGCTGCGCGTAGCGCTCGGCCATACGTCGGACGCGCTCTGCGAATTCCGCGCGCATGCTGGCGGGAGCGAGGACCTCGATGGTGTCGCTCTGGCTGTGAAGGAAGTTGCGCAGAGAGACCGATGGTCGGACGGTGGCGGTGACCACGAAGGATTTTCCATCCTCGGCCCACCCAACGATACGCTGGCTTTCGTGGAGGCTGAACTGGGTCAGTGCGTGCTCGGCCGCCGTACGTCCATACTGGCCCTCGCGCGCGTGCACGCGCAGTTTAAGCACCACCTCGGGCTCCGACTTAAATCCCGCGAGGCCGCTGCTAGCGACAAAAGCCTTGAGATCGAAACCGGGAATCGCCGCGCTTGAATCGTCCCGCACTTTGACGGCGTTCATTCTGTCGAGACGGAACAAGCGTGTGCCGTCCTTTGACTGAGCGACGAGATAGAAAACGCCGGCATCGTCGAGCAGGCCCAGTGGTGACAGTTTCGGATAGGTGGAGAGCTTGCCATCGGGTTTTTTGGGTTCGTAGCGGAGATCAATCAACCTGTCGCGCATCAGCGCGTCGGTCACGCTGTTGTAGATGGCGTCGTCGATCGGCGGAGGAATGAGCGGTCTCGCGCTGGCGATCCGCAGTATCTTCGCGTCCCACGTCTTTCCCTTCTGGGCATGCTCGGATCCATTCAGCTCGAGTGTCGCCCGGGCCTCCGCAAAGCGGGGAGCCAATCCTGCAAATACGGCACCCGGTAAGTGGTGGGTCGCCATGCGCTCGAGCGTGGTCAATGCGATCGCCGTGTTGACGTTCATGCGCCACTGGCAGCCAAGCATCACCGTATCCCGTACCTTGAACCAGCGCGCGGCATTGGTATTTCCCACGTGATCGATATAGTCCGACATGCCGTCCATGATCCGCCGGACGCTGCGTCGCGTGGGCAGACCATCCACGCGCGCGCTCAGTTGCCCGTAAACGTCGCCGAAGCGCATTCCCTTCGCGGCCGCGGCCGCGGTGTCCTCCGGATCCGCGACGTACGGAAGAATATTGAGCAGGGCTTCCCGGATGATCATGAGATCGTTTTTCTGTGGTTGCGGTCGGGAGTGTAGCGGACGCCGGTTCAAGCTGTTCGTGCCACCCCGGAGCCGGTGGCGAGCGAGCGGTCGATGCACTGCAGAATGCCGAGCGCCGTCCCCTGCAGCGAGAGGACACTCTTGCTGTCGGCCTGGGCTTCATGGGCGTTGATGCGCACCAGTGGCAAGCGCAGGCTTTCCGCGAACATACGCACCGCCGGCAGCGCGAGCCCGGCACCGATCTCGATGACAACCGCGTTGGCGGGCACGCCGCGCCACACCTCCATGCGAAGGCGCTGCGCGTTGGTGCGCGTGACGACCCACGAAGGATCCGAGAACAGCAAAAAATTCGGACGCGCCGGGCCGCCGCAGTGGATACAGCGCGGCGGCCTCGCTGGCACGATCGTGCGCGGCGCAGCCCAGGTCGCCGGTGAACACGGGCGCGCGCACTGAAAGTGGTGAATGGATCCGTGACATTCGATGATTCGCGCCTCGTCGAAACCCGCCGCCTGGAATTGGCCGTCGACATTGCTCGTGTAGACGAAGGCGCCGTGGCGTTTCGCGGCCGCCCAATCGCGTAGCAGCGCGTAACCGGCATGAGGAGCCGTTTCGCGGCACACGTCGAGCGCGCGTCCAAAGAAGCGCCAGGCCTCGCGCGGATTGTCGGCAAAACAGCGCCCCTGCGTAAATGCGTTCACGTCCCGCTCGTGCATGCCCGCAGGCAGTAGCGTCGTCCAGATCCCGTTCGAACCGCGGAAGTCGGGAAGACCGGAATCCACGCTCATGCCTGCGCCTGCGGCGATGATCATCGCGTCCGCGCCGGCGATCCATTGCGCGGCACGCGCGATGTTTGAATCGATGAGGTCCATTGTCCTGACTCCTTGTGATGGAAAGGAGTGAAGGTTCCCCGGCCATTGAGACGGAACACGTCCTTATGGCGGCCGCCGTCGCGACGAGACCACAGCCGTTTAATTGGGTCGCGCTGTGTCCTAATGCCCCTTGATAATCCGCGTTCTCCGCCTTAGGGTGCGAACGGCACAGCGCCGGGACGATTTCAAGAAACCTGATCTCCCGCCGTTATTGCCGATTGGGTCGTCTGCGCATGTGTATCCGGACGCGGCGATGGCACACATCAAACAACGGGACCAGAAGAATGAAGAAGAGCGAATACCTCGCGATGAAAGAAGTTAACGCGTTCGTCGCGTGGATGAGCACGCATCTCGACGATGCCACCTTTTCCCACGCCTACACTTTGCGCACTGGAAATGAACGGTGGACGTGCACCAGCCTGTTCAACGCCTACGAGAAATATCGGTGGACCCACGTTGCTCTCCCGGAATACGAGCTGGAGGCCGGTAGCAGCTCCGCTTCAAACCTTCTGGTGCTGGATACCTTGCAGAAGGAGCTGCGCGAGGGGCTGGTAGCGGGCGACAACGACCGCGTGCTGATGGCGGCCACCGCAGTGATGAAATGGGGCGGTGTCGTGAACGGTAACGTGCCTTGGCTGAACGCATGGCGCGAGGACCTTTGCCGCATCATTGGCGAGACGCGCGACGCGATCAACGCGGGCGACACGGATCAACCGCCGTTTGCAAGGAGCGAACTACGCTTCACTTCGGGCATGAGCAAGGTGTATTCCCTCGTTTGCGACGGTTTCGCGATCTATGATAGTCGCGTGGCCGCGGCCCTCTGCCGTGCGGTCGTGCTGTTCTGCCGGGAGACGGGACGCGATTGCGTTCCGGCCGATCTGAATTTCCCGTGGGCGGCCGCGAAAACTTCTCCGAATGCCGTCAATCCGCCGCTGCGCAATGCGTCCCAAGACGAATATACGTTCCAGCGGCTGGTGCGCGGGCGTCTTTACGTCGTCTGGAATATGAAGGTGAGCTGGCTGCTGAGTGCGATCGCGTCGCACCGCAGTACCCAGGATAGCGCGTTCGCCCGTCTGGACTCGACAGCGCAGCGGCTGCGCGCAATGGAAGCAGCGTTGTTCATGTTCGGCTATGACCTGGTGGATCGGCCAAATCGCGGCCAAGGCGCCGGTGCTGCCTCGCTCATGCGAGTCATTTCTGATGGGCCATCGCACGATCAGGGATCGCTGACCGAGGACGGTTGGGCTCAGTGCAAGACAACGGCCCGCGGGAAGCCGTTCGAGTATCGGTTGGTCCCTGAAGCGGGCGGTATCCATACCCGCGACGTGGGCGAGAACACACTGCTCCACTTCAGCGACGAAGAGCTCAACCGGACGCTTCAAGCGTTGCTCAGAGATTTTGGCGATTTGCCATTTCCACTCGCGAATAGCGTTGACGGCGTGCCTAAAGGAAAAGTGCCAAATGGCTTGGGCGTGGCATTCTGGAAGGAAACCGGAAAGAGCGCCGGCCACACCAGTCGGCTCGCGGCCGTGCTGCAATGCATCGAGGTCTTCAAAGCCTGCGAGAATGCGCCGACCCCGGCTAAATACTGGAGTCTGAACCGCGAAACGTTGCACGTCGACGGCTCTGGAAAAGTCAACATCCGGCCGTACCTCGATGCCATCATCCAAGGCGACTGACACGCGCCGGGCCGGCGCACCACGCTTCTTCCCGTCTCACAGCACGGGAAGTCGCAAAAGGCCCTCAACCATGCATAAGCGGGAGCTGGAGTGAACGATGAAGCTAAACTCGCGCAGGCAGCGACATGGATACGCGAAGCCGACGGCCTGCTCGTCACCGCAGGGGCAGGGATGGGCGTCGATTCGGGACTGCCTGATTTCCGCGGTGACGATGGTTTCTGGCGCGCATACCCCGCGCTGAGACACCACGGGTTTTCGTTCGAAGACATCGCTAATCCCGCTGTCTTCTCGCGTGATCCGCAACTTGCATGGGGTTTCTATGGGCATCGCCTCAAGCTCTATCGCGCGACGCAACCGCATGCGGGTTTTCGCATTCTGCTCGATTGGGCGTCACGCATGGAGCAAGGCGCGTTCGTGTTCACAAGCAATGTCGATGGCCAATTCCAGAAAGCCGGCTTCTCTGGCGAGCGAATCGAGGAATGCCATGGGACCATTCATGCGTTGCAATGCGTCGACGCTTGCACGAACGACGCATGGGCAGCGGACGACTTCGATCCCGTCGTTGACGAGACCACCTGCCGCCTGCAAAACGCGCGACCGCGCTGTCCGCATTGCGGAGCGCTCGCGCGCCCGAACATCCTGATGTTTAGCGACTGGAACTGGGTCGATCGTTATGCGGAGCGGCAGGCCTCACTTCTTGTCAGCTGGTTGCGCGGCGTGAATCGCCTCGTTGTCCTCGAGATGGGCGCGGGACGCGCGCTCCCCACAGTACGCCGCTTCAGCGAGCGCCATGGTCCTCGCATCGTCCGCGTCAACCCGAAGGAATGCGCCATTCCGCCTGCGTTAGGTATCGGCATCGACACCGGAGCGTTGGCGGCTTTGCAGGCAATCGAGAAAAGCCTGGCGGCGAACTGAATGGCGGGCTCGGTGTTACGGCGCGGTTCGCTTCTCGGGTTGAGACTGCAGCTCATCTATACGCAACTGTTGCCAGAACTTGATCCGACTGCCGGATTTTCAATAACTTGTCCGACGCTGCCGAACGAGCGAAAGTGGCCAACCTTAGCCTGGCGCGATCGGCTCATGTCGTCGACCCCTTTCGGTCATTCACAGATTCGCTATTCGAGCGGCAGCTTTTGCAGGAGCAACGGCCAGTGAACCCTTCACGTGGTCCATGTATGCAGTTCAGACAGCGCGGGCTTGCGCAGCGCGCGCTACAATTCTCGCCTCCACTGCTGTAAAGCGGTCGCGAACGATCTCGAATGCCCTTTGTGCTACCGGCGCGAGCGTGCGTTCAGCGTGACGCACAATACCCAGCTTCATGTCCATCACCAATGGCGGGTTCACGTCGAGCGCCACCACATCGCCGCTTTCCATTTTCGCGATCATTGCGAGGTCTGTAGAGGGGACCACTGCATCACTGCCTTCCAGGATCGAGTGAACGGTACCGATGTCATCCGTCGTCAAGGCGAAATGGTCAATCACTGGCACCGCCAATCCGTAGAGTTCGCTGAGGCGGCGCAAAAGCGAGGGCTCTTGATAGCCTGCTGCCAGCAGCGGGTAGGGACGAATATCGTCAATTGTCACTTGCCGCTGGCCAGCGAGCGGATGGCCACGCCGGACATGCCACCCGAAGGTGCATGGATAGACCGCCTCCGCGGTCAGATCGGCATGGCCTTGGGCGACACGGATATCGCCGACGAAAAAATCCAACCGCTCCGCAAGCAGCGCGACCTTCAGCCGCTCGGAGGTTTCGATCACGCTGTGCAACTGGACGCGTGGCGCATTTTGCATCAGATCCAGCACGAGCGGGCTGAGCAGCAACGGCGCTAGCGACGATCCCATCCCGAATGCCAGCGATCCGGCCTCGCCCGATTGCATCAGCGCCAGCAAGCGCGCGCCTTCTTTCTCGTCCAGCACCATCCGGCGTGCCCGCGGCTCGTAGGCGCGCGCATAGGGCGTCGGGCGCAGCCGGCGATCGTTTCTATCGAAGAGCGGCACCCCGAGCTCATCTTCCAGTGAGCGAATGCTACGCGACAGCGCCGGCTGGCTCAGGTGTATCACTTCAGCCGCCGCACTAAGCGAACCGTTGTCGAGCATGGCGAGGAAGTGCCGGATCTGACGGATGTTCATGCGGGGCGTCCACTTGCAGGATGTGCATTATATCCGCTCAATAAATGCAATTTACACAAATTATCGTCCTGCCTAGACTCTGCCGGCAGCTCGCGATACGGTCGGGTGCAATCAGACCCGCTCAAAACCCAGACGAAACCAATACTTCATGCCAGCCTTTCAGACCACACCACAGCGCCGTCCGGTTGTCGGCATCATTGCTGATTCCATCGAGTTTCATGGGCATCGCGGCCATTCCGTACTCCATGGCTATGTGCGCGCTGTCAGCGAGATTGCGCGGGCCATGCCGGTGATGCTTCCAGCCGCTGCCGAGGTGCTGGACGGTGCTACGTTGCTCGCCACTTTGGACGGCATTGTGCTGCCCGGCAGCCCGTCCAATGTCGCCGCCGAGCGCTATGGTGCTTCTCCGCTGCCCGCCTCCACCCAACAGGACAAGCATCGCGACGCCACTGTGCTCGAAATGCTACCCGCGCTGATCCGGAGCGGCCTGCCCGTACTCGGTATCTGCCGCGGTTTCCAGGAACTCAACGTGATGCACGGGGGTACCCTTGAGCGCGCCGTCCACGAACAATCGGGACGTCTGGATCATCGTGAAGGTGATCATGACCGGCCGATCGAGCGCTGGTACGAGGACAGTCATTCGATCCGGTTTATCCCCGGCGGCATGCTGGAGGGTCTCGCTGGCGCGCAGGTGACGCAAGTGAATTCGCTGCATCACCAAGGCATCGACCGGCTTGGCGATGGTTTGCGTCCGGAAGCCACGGCACCCGACGGCCTTGTCGAAGCATTTTCGATTGCCGACGCGCCTCAATTCACGCTGGCAGTTCAATGGCACCCGGAAATGCGGATTGACGATAGCCCGCTGTCGCGCGCGATTTTTGACGCCTTCGGCAATGCCTGCCGTATGCGCCAGCGCGAACGCGAACAAGCCATCCGCTCATGATGCGCGGTCATCCTGCCGCCCAGTTAAAGGTATTCCATCACACCATGTCTATTCACGAAACCCGTGCACTGTTCAGCCGCGACTATGCTGAAGCCCGTGAAAACTTCTGTCACGCCGCTGCCCTACGCGGGCTGGCAGTCGACTCATATGTTTTGCCCCTCGAGGGCGCTTCTGGAGAAACACTCGCGACGGATGTCGTGTTCGATGGTCCGCGCGACGCCGCTCGCCTGGTAATCCTGATCAGTGGTGTGCATGGGGTCGAAGGATATTGCGGGTCCGCGATTCAGACCGGCGTGCTGGGTCTGGGTCCGGTCACCGCACCCGATACCGCCGTATTGCATATCCACGCGATCAATCCGTACGGCTTCTCGCACTCGCGCCGCGCGACGCACGAGAATATCGACCTGAACCGCAACTTCATTGACTTCTCCGTACCGCTGCCGGTCAATGAGCGATACGCCGAAATCCATGACCGGCTGCTTCCTCCCGAATGGCCGCCGACCGACGAAAACGAATCGACGCTCGATATCCCGCGCCGGGAGTGGGGTGTGCGTGGCTATCAACGAGCGGTCAGTCTTGGGCAGTACGCATTTGAGGATGGCATTCACTACGGTGGTCGCGAGCCAGCCTGGAGCAACCTCAAGTTCCGCCAGATCCTGCGCAAATATGCTCAGCAGTGCAGGCGGATCGGCTCGATCGATGTGCATACCGGCCTTGGCCCATACGGTTACGGCGAAAGGATCTTCGCCTGTCCCGACGAGGGGGAGACGCTCGCGCGCGCCAGGCGATGGTGGGGCGACTGTGTCACGTCTGTCAATCTCGGTACATCGACCAGCATCCCGTTGACTGGGCCCATCCAGTTCGGCCAGTTAGAGGAATGCCGGCAGGCCGAGCAAACAAATGTCTGCCTGGAGTTCGGCACGCACCCGCCTGCTGTGGTGCTGCCTGCCATGCGCGCTGAGCATTGGCTGCACCGCCACGGCAGTGAGGACACACGCCAGGCAGCTACGATTCGCCAGGCGTTCAAGGACGCGTTCTACCCGCAGGCCGATGACTGGCAGTCCGCCATTTGGCAACAGGGCCGCGACGTTTTTCTGCAGACCGTGTACGGCTTGCAGGACGACACTGCCCAAGCCTAGGCCGACTGAGTGACTGCGGCTGAACAGCGGAACAATAAACACGGAGACACTATGCGCACTACCATCATCGACGCCCCCAACGAGGGCCCGGGAGCTTCTGATGCAGGAGGAACCACCCCGGTCCGCGCAGCCCGCACGGCTATCAGCCGCAAAGCCGTGGCTGCCGCCGTAGCGGGCAACGCGCTCGAATTCTACGACTTCGTCATCTATGCCTACTTTGCGGTCTACATCGGGCACGCTTTCTTCCCCGTTGGCGGCGAGTTCGGGAGCCTGCTGCTCTCGGCTGCGACGTTCGGCGTGGGGTTCTTCACCCGCCCGCTTGGCGCGGTCCTGATCGGCGCTTTTGCGGACCGTGCAGGCCGCAAGCCCGCCATGATCCTGACGGTCGCTCTGATCACGGTCGGTACGCTGGGCATGGCCGTGACACCGGCCTATGCCAGCATCGGCATCGCTGCTCCGTTCATCGTAGTCGCCTGCCGGCTAATACAAGGGCTGGCACTAGGTGGTGAAGTCGGCCCGGCGACGGCGCTCCTGATCGAAGCCGCGCCTTCCAACCGGCGCGCGCTATACGCGAGCTGGCAACTGGCGAGCCAAGGCGTCGCCGTAGCGGTGGGCGGAATGCTTGGCGTCGCAGTATCGATGTCGCTGAGCGCCGAGCAACTGGCTGCGTGGGGCTGGCGCATTCCGTTCGTGGTAAGCCTTGCGCTCGTGCCGGTTGCCCTCTATATCCGCCGCAGCCTGCCTGAGACCCTGGAGGGCAACGACGGGCGGACCACGTCCGAAGTCGTTGGCGGCGTAGTTCGAAATCACCGGCGCTACCTGGTGCTGGGCGTGTTGATCACATTGTCGGGCGCGGTTGCGTCCCAGATCGGTAACTACATGACCACCTACGCGATCCACACGCTGAAACTGCCTCCGACGATCGCCCAGACAAGCCCTCTGGTCGGAGGCGTGCTGACATTCGCTTTTGCGTTGCTGGGCGGCTGGCTGTCCGACATGCGCGGCCGCAAGCTCGTGCTGGTTGTGCCGTGCGTGCTGCTGATGCTGTTGAGCGTGCCGATGTTCCTATGGCTGGACGCGGCGCCAGGCATAGGCCGTTTCTTGATGGTGATCGTCGTCCTGGCCGGACTGACTGCGATGAGCGCCACGGCGGCGATGGTGGTTATACCCGAACTGCTGCCTGCTGCCTTCCGCAGTACGGGCGTATCCCTCGTCTATGCGATCGGCACCACGCTGTTCGGCGGCACCACCCAGTTTGCCGTCACCGCACTCATCGCCTGGACTGGAAGCCCGATGGCCCCGGCCTGGTACCTGGCTGCTGCCAGTGTGGTCAGCCTCGCCGCTATGGCGATGGTTCCAGAAACACGCGACGTAGACGTAACGAAGTAGGTCCGGCCTCTGGCGCCGGTCTGCGTGCGCCGCTGAATTCCCAACACACGTTCCCTGCATGCCGCGTACGCGCCCGGCAGGGATGCGTGCGTACAAAAAAAATCTGCTAATAAACGACGGAGAGAGACATGAAACGGATCACCATTGCCGGCCTCGTGCTGGCCAGCCTGAATACCGCTGCGCACGCGCAATCGAGTGTGACTATGTTCGGCAGTCTCGACGCTGGTCTCACATACGTGACGAACGTGGGCGGGAAGTCGTCTATCGCCATGGCTGACGGCATCAACAAGAACAACTCCGTGGGTTTTTCGGGCACCGAGGACCTGGGCGGCGGCAAACGCGCATTTTTCAAGCTCGAAAACGGCTACTCGCTGGACACTGGCATGGCGGGGCAAGGTGGACTGCTGTTCGGCAAGCAGGCCTATGTTGGACTCGGCGACCAGACCATCGGGGATTTAACCCTCGGGCGCCATTACGACTTCGCCATCACCATGCTCCGTTTCCTCCCCTGTTGGTCCTGCGGCATCTACAGCGTGGCGAATGGCGACATCGACCGCGTTTCGGGTCAGCGCCTGAATAACACCGTGCAATTCATGACACGCAGCTTCGGCGGCCTGTCGGCGGGCATGCAGTACAGCTTCGCTGCAAATACCGGCGCCACCACGACCAACGCCGGCCGGGCGCTCAGTGCCACAGTGCAATATGCCAGTGGGGGTTTTTCCGCCGGCGCCTACTATACCAACATCAACGGCGCGCCTGTCTATGCCGGCGGGACGGGCGCACCGGACATGTTCGGGCGGCCGGTCGCGCCTTATGCCGGTTTGATCGTCGATAACCTGCGCACCTTTGGAGCCGGCGCGGCGTACGCTTTGAACGCGTGGCGTGTGTCAGCACTCTATACCAATACTCGACTTAAACTTGGGCAAAACACTTCGCAAAACCAGGTATTGCACGTCGGCGGCGACTACCGTCCCGCCCCGGACCTCATACTGGCTACAAAAATTACCTATGACAAGCTCGACGCGTCGCGTTGGTTGACGTTCTCTGGCGGCGTTGATTATCTGTTGTCCAAGAGCACGGACATCTATCTCGACCTGGACGAACAGCGGGCCTTTGGTACTGGAACTGTGGCGTCGATCATGATCGCGGGCGTCTCCTCGTCCAACAACCAATTCCTTACCCGAGTCGGCATCAAGCACCTCTTCTAATAGTTCTTGGGGGAGTGGTGCGCCCACTTTCATCGACGTGGCCGCGGCGAATCAGGTCAGCAACGGCCAAAGCTCTGACGCGAGTTCCCTTACCGCTCATGGGCTGCATGACAAACTGGCAAACTTCCGCGGCGGAATCGCGGCATTGAGAAACTGCACGTCAGACCATCCAGCGCAGCGGATATCGCCGCGACGTCGACGAGAGGTAATGGTCCGCAGTCGATGCGGACCGGTCATTTGCGTGCCCTGACAGGCGTTAAGGCGAACGGCTGTTAGTGGCCGAAAGCGCTAGTTCGATTAACGTGCCGCCGTGAGGATGTTGGAATTCTCGATGGCAGCTTTCCGGCGGTTTGTACAAACGCGTACTACCGTTTAGGGTTATTCGATGCCTGCCATCGGCAGCAATCAGCCAAATTGCTGACATAGAGCCCATCCCAATGACCGCAATGGTCGAGTATCGGCCATTGGGATGCCGTGTCGATCCGGCAAGTCTTCGGCCTTTGCGATCGGTAGGGTATTGCGTTGCCAACGCGGCTACGGATCGTTTCGGGTGCTCGCGCCACGTTGGCCGCGAACGACGGCTTTTGCTGCGCGCGCCCGCATACTTACGACGCTACTCAGTCAACCATTGAATTCACTTTCCGAGCGCCGGAGCATCGTGCGCCGCAACCTCGATCTCTACGCTGACGCCGAACATCAGGTCCGCGCGAACAAGGCTTCTTGCTGGAAAACGTCCCGCTTCAAAGTAACCACGATAGGCTGCGTTGAATGCGGCGAAATCCGCCAGGTCACGAAGCCAGACGGTCGTCTTGAATACGTGATTCATCGTCAGTCCGAGCTTCTGCAGGCTCGCAGAGATGCTATCGAGAACCGCGTGCGTCTGCGCGTCGATCGGTCCGTTGTGTGGTCGCCCGTCGGCGTCGAATGGAATCTGGCCTGAAAGGTAAACCACTCCGGCGACGCGCACGGCATTCGAAAACGGCATGTCGGGAGGGCCTGCGTGAAAGATTGGCGAAGATGTCATGTCAGTCGTGTGAGAGTCAAGCGTGTGGAAATGCCGATCTGTGCCGGCAGGCGAAATGCAAGGCCGTATCAGCGGAACCTGTCCCAGCGATATGGCGCGAGGTCGATTTTCGGCATGCGCTTGCTGATGAGGTCGGCGAGGATTTGCGCGGAGCCACTCGACATTGTCCAGCCCATTGCGCCATGACCGCAGTTTAGCCAGAGATTGGTGTGACGCCCCTGCCCGAGGAACGGCAAGCCGTCGGGTGTCATCGGGCGCTGTCCCACCCACAGGTAGGGTTCGAACTTCCGGACGTCGGGCAAGATGCGCGCGGCAAACTGGGTGAGCAAATCAAACCGTTTCCCGGTGCGGGTGACTCCCGGAACGCCGATGTCCGCGAAACCGGTGAACCGCACGCGATTCTCACCGAATGCGGTCCACGCGATCTTGTGCGCAATGGAGACTGCGCCGACTCGAGGAACCTGACGGAACGTCCCTTCGTAGGTCGCGGAGTAACCGGTAACAGCCTGGATTGGCAGCGCGTAACCGATACCGGAGAGCAGCGCGCGGGACGCGAGGCCTGATGCGATCACGACCGCATCCGTCTCATATCGGCGCGTCTTTGATATCACCGCGGTAATCCGTGTGCCAGACTGTTCAAAGCGTCGCACGGCCTCCGATAGATGTAGCCGCGCACCGAGCTTGACCGCTTCTTCAAGCGCAGCCGCAGCATATCGAGCAGCATCGCCCGTTCCATCGTTCGGGCTGTAGGTGGCCTTGTTGAAACGGATCGACGCCAACCGCAAGGCTGGCTCGCGGGCGAGCAGCGCCTCGGCATCGAGGCACTCAAAAGCCTCGCCCGCGTCGTCCAGCAATTCGGCGTCGTGATCGCCCGGTGAATCATTGGGCCCGTAGAGGTAAAGGATTCCCGACTGCTTGCCGCCATATACATCGAGTGGAATCCGGTCGGCGCCGAACTGAACGTCCCGCGAATAGGCCGACAACGCCAGCGCCGCCCGGGAATTCGCGAGCCATCGCGCTCGCGTGCTTTGTCGGTTGAACTGGAAACCCCAACGAATCAGTGACGGACGCCACGGCTGACAGATGCCGATGCCGTCACCTAGACCTATCGCCGCCTTGGCCGCCATTCCCATGACGCCAGGCTCAGCCCAACTGAAGCAGTGCCCCGGCGATATCAACCCGGCGTTGGCATGACTGGCGCCGCGCGCAGCCTCGGATGCTCCATCGAGGATATGTACTTCGTGCCCCTCTCGCGACAGGGCGAGAGCAGTCACCGTCCCTGCGATACCGGCGCCGACGATCACAATTCTCATCTCAGACAGTTCCCGTGAAAACACATACTCGAATGCGAGCGCAGAGCATCACATGCGTGAGATACGTCACCCCTGTCTCGATCGTCGTCGAGCGAACCCGAGTGCCGCTAGACAACCGAACATCGGTGACATTTCCAAACAGCAGGAGCTTGCCGATACTGTAGGAGGCGCTCGCAGCGCACGTCAGACCAACAGTGGCTTGACGGCCGAATTCCAGGCCACCTTGACCAAGTGTGCCCGTCGTAACGTCGAATCCATTAAATTTAGGTCTACGAGTTAAAACAAGGATTTCTGGACGAGATGGGAAGACCATCAACTAGCAAAGGCGTCTATGCGCCGGCCTCTGCTGCCCTCGTAAGTACCCGCCCAGGATGACAGCCAGTGTGTCGATTGTTCTCCCAGATGACGTCACCGTTCGCCATAACGAGATCGATTCCAGATGAATTGAGCGTGGGATTCTGGTAGTCGGCTCGGTCACTGATGGTTTCGTAATCGAAAACAACAATGTCCGCGAAGCAGCCTTCCTTCAGAACACCCCGATCAACCAGACCGAAATTTTTGGCCGTAAGCCCCGTCATCTTCCAGACAGCGGTCTCCAGCGGAAACAGTCCGAGGTCACGACAGTAGCGGCCAAGGACGCGCGGAAACGTACCCCACAGCCGTGGATGGGGCCTTTCTGTGCCAGGGAGCCCGTCGGAGCCAACCATCGTGTACGGAAAGCGCAAGATATCCTGCATATCGCTTTCGGAAAGCAGGAAATAGATGGCCGATCCTGGCTGCAATCGTCGCGCAGCTTCAACTTTGCTGACGCTCCAGTCATTCGCGATGTCTTCCAGATTTCGGCCAGCGCATTCCGGGTGAGTCTCGCTGGAGATAATCAGCACACGCCCGTCAAGCATGTCTGGGTCGGTACTGATCATCGTCGAGCCAGCATCGTAGGGATAGCAATCCAAACAGACGGACTGTTTTTCCATCGCAGATGCTATGTATGGAAGCGTGCGCGACGTAGCCCCGAAATTTCTGGGATTGCCAATTTTGTGGTGTGACACGACGACGGAGACGCCAAGCTCTCGACCTATCTCAAACGTCTCAGATAGCGAATCCATCACGTTGTCTGACTCGTTTCGCATATGCGATACATATAGGCCGCCAAACTTCGTGAGGGGTCGTCCAACCTCAATCACTTCTACCGTCGGCGCATTGATTGCGGTCGGATACGCCAGCCCAGTCGACAGTCCAAACGCTCCGGCATCGAGTGCATCCGACAACAAATCACGCATTGATGCTATCTCCGCGTCACTGGCCGCTCTGTTCAAATCATCCATGGTGCATGCGCGCAAGCTGGAATGCCCCACCAGCGGAATGACATTCACAGACAGCGTGGCATCGCGCAAATGATCCAGGTAGTCACGAAATGTTCTGAACCGTAAATCCGATCGTCCCAGAAGACTCAGCGGCATCGGCAGGACTTCCGCCTCAGGAAGCGGCGCAGCGCTAATGCCGCAATTGCCTGTGACGACCGTGGTCACGCCTTGAGAAACCTTGGCTGTCATCGCCGGGTCGGCAATGACAGCCTGGTCATCGTGCGTGTGCACGTCGATGAAGCCGGGGGCGACGATACGATGACTCGCGTCGATTGTGTTTTTCCGGCGGGCCGACGACAGGTCTCCGATCGCGACAACCCGGTCGCCAACGATGCCAACGTCACCGTCAAATCTCATTGCTCTCGAACCATCTACGACAGTTCCGCCAGAGATGACAATATCAAAATGATTCAACATTCACTTTCTCAGCTCAAATTGGTAACAGACGCTCAGATCGGCTGCCGGGTTTTGTCACGAATGAAGATCAGTGACAACGTGGAGACGGTGACGCAAATCATCGTGTAGTACGCTGGCGCCAGCGTCGACCCCGTAACGTGTATTAGCCAAACAGCACTCGCCTGTGCAAAGCCGCCAAATACTGATACACCAACGCTATAGACGACGGACATACCGCTTGCGCGAAGGCTCGCGGGGAACATCTCCGCAATCATCGTGATGCTTGGTGCCGTAGTGAGAGCGGAGAACGTGCTCAGCACGGCAACGGCCACCATCAAATTGACTGGAGTTGGATCAAGGGAAATCCAGCGGAAGGCAGGATACAACGCCAGGACCAGACCAAGTCGAGCATAGAAAACCACGGTCTTCCGACCGAACCTGTCGGACAGCAACCCCGCTACAATCGACCCCGCAAATACGACCAGCCCTGACACAATCGCGGCCGCCAGTGCATTCGATGGGGCCATATGCAGCACGCTTATTGCGTACGTCGGCATATAGAACGTAACGATGTTGGCGCATACAGTGCTTCCAATAATGAGGAGAACACCGGAACAAAGCGAAGGAAAGTGGTTCTTGAACGCCGTAAGAACCGGGCCTCTTGCGGTAGCGTTTGCTGCTACTCCACGGCCGTGACGTGCGTGGTCTTCGGATTCGGCCATTCTCGTACGAAGTGCAACTGCAACAAGGGCGATGCAAACGCCGCAATAGAATGGGACACGCCATCCCCACGACTCGATTTCACTCTGCGGCAGATTGTTATTAATGGCGAATGCGACCAATGCCCCCATTACCACGCCCAGACCCTGACTGGCGAACGATAAGCTGCCCAACAATCCACGTCGGTTTGGAGAGGCCGACTCGACCAGAATCGTGGTAGCCGTTCCCACTTCACCGCCAGCCGAAAGGCCCTGTAACGCGCGTCCGATGACGATAGTGAGAGGGGCGAATCCGCCTGCCTGAGCGTAGGTCGGTGCGAAACCGATGACGGCGCATCCCGCAGCCATAAGCAGAACCGTCGCGGTCATGGCCCTCTTGCGTCCGTACGTATCGGCAATCGAGCCGAATATGAGCCCACCAACCGGACGAATCACATACCCGACTCCATAGGTCGTGACCGACATCAGCAACTGCATGTATGGGGATAGCGACGGAAAAAACAGCTTCCCGATGACGATGGCGAAAAAGCTGTAGGCGGTGAAGTCGAAGAACTCCAGTGCGCTGCCGACCGTTGCGGCTACCACCAACGTGCGCGTGCTTGCGGTCTTCCGGACCTCCGCAGCATCAATCGGTAAACTCATGTTTTTCACGTTGCCGCGTCCTTCGCCGAGTTAGTTGGATTCGTTTTCACTGTCAGGGTGAAGTGTGCTAACGTCAAAAACTAACGAAAAGACAAAAAAGCGCCGATTTTTTGCACGAAAAGTTGTCACCCCCTCAAAAAAGTGACGAATGAAATCCCAGCACCTCAACTTCTTCCTTGCCATGGCCGAGCATGGCAGCATCCGCGGTGCAGCTCGGGCGCTCGGCCTGACGCAGCCAGCAGTGACAAAGACGGTCAGGACACTTGAGAAGGAAATCGGTCTGCCGTTAATTCAACGAAGTATTAGCGGCGTGGTATTGACCGACCATGGCCATGCATTGCTAAACCATGCCCAGCGCATTAACAATGAGATGCGTCGCGCTGATGAGGCAATGGCAGCCAGGAAGGATGGGGATGGAGGCGTGGTGCGCGTTGCGGTGAGCGCCTCCGCTGCAATTACCTTGATCCCGACTGTGCTGGAAGACTTCACGAAGCTTCTCCCACGTGCCCGGGTTTCGTTGATAGAGTCCTCCGTGAAGAGCGCACTTAACGGTTTGTTCGACGGCAGCCTGGATTTGGCTGTGCTACAGCTGGGTCCAGGCGCTTTCCCTCCACACATCCAGACTGTGCAACTCTTCGAAATCGAGCAGCGAATCGTCGTTAGAAAGGGGCATCCTCACCAACAAGCAACATCGTTTAGTGAGCTCATTGGCTGCAAGTGGGTGGTGCCGCAACATCCAGACTGGCGCGGAGTTTTTACATCACCGAGCTTTTGGCCGGAGTCGCTTTTGCTCCCGGCAACACTTGTCGAGTGTTCGTCTCTCACAATCGCGCAGTCTTTGGTCCGAGACTCTGACTTCGTCAGCATCTTTCCCGAACCCTCTCTTCGCGTCGCAGGACTGGCGGCAAACATCGTCCCAGTCGATGTCATCGAGCCGCTCCCTCCCTTGAGAATGTCGATTATCTACAATGCAGACACTGCATCTACTGACGCGTCGGACATTTTCATGAAGTGCGTGAAGACGGCCGCCGCAACAACTCGGATTCACACGAGGCGGCTTTTTGTTTGATGGCGGAGGTAAACGCTAGAATCGCGGTTCGCCAGACCCAGAGTAGGAGTCTGGCACCAATGCAGAACTGGGAAGTAGTGAGGAATATGGTATGGAGAAAGGTAGGTTTATTACAATCGCTTTCACCATCGTCGCGGCGTCCTTAGCGGGTTGCGCGAGCGTGGCCGAAAAAAATGCGGACCAGTGCGAACAAATGATGCAAAGCAAAGCAGAACCCGCGCTCGTTTCGGTGAACGAAAAGCAGCCGTCGCCAGACGGCCGCTCCGTGCTCGTAACTGGCATGGTCGAAGACCAGCGCTTAAATACGGTCGTACCTGCAAAAGTGGAATGCCGGTTCGACGGCAAGTCGCTTGCAGCCTTTCATTGGCTAGCTCCCGCCACGTTGGCGGATTCAGATGACACGCATGCCAACGCCCGAAACATGGCGCATTAGACAAAGCGAAGGTGCAACGACTCGTGGCACTGGCACCAATACTAAATAAATCGCGCCCCAGTTTCTGCACGTTCTCCGTCACGCGCAATGGCCGGGTGCCGCGCGTCGACCAAGATGAGGTCTCTCATCGAGACTGTCGCGCTTGAGGATGCGGTCCTTTGCCAATCCTTCTCTTTGCTTTCTCTTTTCTTTCACTCGGCAGTCACCGCCATAAAGCGGCGCTCGGTGACGCCCGTCACAGCTTTGGGTGGTCGAATTCTCAGCCATGACAGTTATCCTAAACAATGACAAACGAGCGCCGACGTTGCACGCACAGCGCGGGGCACTCGCGAGGACCAGGCCTCGCGCGGGTCAGCTCAACCGGCCCAAGCCGATGACCTGATGACGCTGCAGAAATTCCCGGCGTGGAAATGCGGATCCTTGTCGGCAAGCACATCCGCCTTGACGTTGCCGAAAGTCGTATCCGGCTTGTGTTTGATTCCGTCGTAGAACGCCTGGATGATGTCTTCCTTGAAGTGCGGCGTGCGTGGATGAGCCTGGACCACCGCCCCCCGCTCCACGTCGCTATATTCGGCGTATGTCAGCCCCAGGACGTCCATTTCCACCCCTGCGGTAACAAGGGCGACGACGGGATGCATGTGCTGCGGAATGCCCGGCGTCGTGTGCAGCGCGATCGCAGTCCATACGGTCTCGATGTCCTGTTGATTGATGCCGTGGCGCTTCAAGAAATCGCGAGCGGCGTTTGCACCGTCCACCTCGAAGCGCTCGCACGCGCTGCTATGCTGATGTGTCAGCCCCATATCGTGGAACATGCATCCACAGTAGAGCAACTCCGGGTCGAACTTAAGGCCACGATGCTTGCCTGCCAGCGCGCCAAAGTAGTACACGCGACTGGAGTGATGGAACAACAAAGGCGACGCAGTATCCCGCACGAGTTCGGTGATCTCGCGAGCCAGTTGACTATCAGGGACGGTGATTCCGGCAACGTTCAAAGTCATGATTGACCTCCATAGAAGACACCCCCAATTCTCCGCAGTCCGATAGCTGTCTTCAATAGACGTGACACGACAAATCCTGCCATTTCACGTGATTAACAGACACAGCGTGGAGATTCGAAAATGTGAAGGTCAGGTTGCATCGGCAAGGTGGGCTCATAACGTCGCATCCCGTCTTATACTGCCATGAGCGGTAATTGAAAGAATGCGTACATGAGAGTCGGCCATGCCCAAAATCGTCGCTATTTTTGCCTTGCCAGGGGTTCAACTTCTTGACGTCTCCGGACCGCTTGATGTGTTCGCCCAAGCCAACGTTGAAGCGCGCAAGGAGTTCTATGCACTAAGGATCGTTGCCGGCGAGTCGGGTCCGATTCGAAGTTCTTCCGGCGCGCGACTACTGGCGGATTGGGTCGCTCCAGATGTGGATGAACGCATCGACACGCTGCTCGTAGCAGGCGCGCCCAACGCTGGACAGGTCACGCTTTCCGCCAACATTGTGGCGTGGTTACGCTCGACGGCCATACGCAGTCGGCGGTACGGTTCAATATGCACTGGCGCCTTTTTTCTAGCGTCAACCGGCCTGCTGGACGGACGCCATCTTACGACTCACTGGGCGGTAGCCGAGGCCTTAGCCGAGGCACATCCCTCGCTGACGATCGACGAAGACGCACTGTACGTGCGGGATGGAAAACTGCGCACCGCTGCCGGCGTAACGGCCGGGTTGGACCTTGCTTTGGCCTTGGTCGAAGAAGACCTCGGCCGTGAAGTGGCAAGGCGCGTTGCCGCTCAGTTGGTGATGTTTTTCAAGCGCCCCGGAGGACAGTTGCAATTCAGCCAGAAGGGCGAGGCATGTCCTGTGGGACGCTCCGTTTTACAGGAGGTACAGCGATGGGTCGCAGCCAACCCGGAGCTCGATCACAACGTAGCGGATCTGGCAAAGCATGCGGGGATAAGCCCTCGCCACTTCGCACGACTCTTTCATGCTGAAGTCGGGATGACGCCCGCCGCGTGGGTGGAGGCGGCGCGTATGTCTGCGGCTCGCAAGCTACTGGAGAAGGGGCAAGACACCCCGAAACAGGTCGCTGCGAAGTGCGGCTACGCCAACGTCGATACATTGAGGCGGACATTTTCTAAACATGTCGGCGTCACGCCGGCTGAATATCGCAAACGCCACGCGCCCACGCCAGATTGAGTCCCGGGCACGCTTCGGGGGTTCTTTATCGAAGCGATGAGAACGTTCAATTGTTCTTTTCCCGATCCTCCCCGCATTATGCAGACGTAGGGCGAAATGACTGGTATGGAGTGTTGTCTGAAGCGCAGTACCCGGTCCTTGGCCCCAGCTATAGCAACGATAGTCTGTTTCAAGCGAGAGGATTTCTGCGATGAGTACACCAGCCGCACGCCTGGGGATGACCGAACGAACCACGCTGGCCATCGGCGAAGTTCTGGCTGGGCGCAAGGCCGGCATCCGCTCCACCTTGCTGTTTGCCGGCCCGGCTGTCGTGGCTTCCATCGCGTACATGGACCCGGGCAATTTCGCCACGAACCTTCAGGCAGGAGCCCGGTACGGCTACTCGCTGTTGTGGGTCGTGCTGGCTGCCAACATCATCGCCATGCTGTTCCAGGCACTGTCGGCAAGACTGGGCATCGTTACGAACCGCAATCTCGCGGAGATGTCCCGCGAGCACTTTCCGGCTCCCGTGGTCTATGCCATGTGGGGCATCAGCGAGATCGCGGCAATGGCGACGGATCTCGCCGAGTTTCTCGGCGGCGCGATTGGCCTGGCCCTGCTGTTTCACCTGCCTCTGCTCGTCGGCATGGCAGTGACCGGACTCGTTACCTACGCGATTCTGATGGCCGAGAAGCAAGGCTTCCGCCCGATCGAGCTGGTTATCGGCGGTCTCATTGGCGCTATTGCCCTGTCGTATGTGATCGAACTGGCGATTGTCCACGTCGCGTGGGGAGCCGCGGCGCACGGAACGTTCGTACCGCAGTTGCATGGTTCAGGGGCGCTCGGTGTCGCCGTCGGCATTATCGGCGCCACGGTGATGCCCCACGCCATCTACCTGCACTCCGGCCTGACACAGAATCGCGCACCCGCGCGCACCGATGCCGCGCGCAGCAGGCTGGTCCGCTTCTCGAACCGTGAAGTTGTCATCGCGCTGACGCTCGCCGGTCTCGTCAACATGGCAATGGTCATCATGGCGTCCGGCGCTTTTCACGCGGGTCACCCTGAGGTGGCCGAGATCGAGACGGCCTATCACACACTGACGCCTTTGCTCGGCGCAGGCGCGGCCGGGGTCTTCCTGATTTCGTTGCTGGCCTCGGGCGTTTCGAGTTCGGTGGTCGGAACGATGGCGGGGCAAATGATCATGCAAGGCTTCGTGGGTTTTCGTCTTCCAGTCTGGCTGCGCCGTCTTGCGACGATGCTGCCCGCATTCGTTGTCGTGGCGTTGGGTGTGAACGCAACCGATGCGCTTGTCTACAGCCAGGTGGTGCTGAGCTTTGCGCTGCCGGTGCCGATGATTGCGCTCGTGATCTTTACCAGCCGGCGCGACATCATGGGCGCGTTCGTGAACAGCCGGGTGGTATCCGTCGCCGCGATTCTGGGGACCGCGACGATTCTGGTCCTTAACGCTATCTTGCTGCTGCAGACGTTTGACGTTGCTATACCGGGAATCCCGGCTGCCGGTTGATTCGCCGAGTTCGTGAGTAAAGATTTCCCTATAGCCGACAGTGGGCGGCCGGGACGGGCAACACAATCTAACTCCCGTCTCTTCCCATCTCTTGTTTGGGAGTTTGCAATGAAGACCGCTCAAAGCCGCGTTAAATCGGCGGATTGCGGGAGCGGAAGAGATGCGCCGGGACACTCCGGGAACGTCCTGGCGGAAGGCAGCCGACTCCAACCACTAACCGGACAACCCCGCCAAGTTTGACTCCCACCCCGCTGGACCACCGCGCACCCATCAGCCTACCCACGCCTCACACGATAGCTAAAAACTATTAATTAAAATGGACGTATCGCGCGTCAAAAAATGTCTCTGGCGACGCCGGAGTTGCTGGGTCCCTGCTCGCAGCTAACGCCGCTTGGGAATCGATGCGCGCGGCTGCCGCACACACGTCCCCAAGAGAGAAATACGCGCCCAATCATTGCCATCATACGTATCGACCGAAAAATTCCGCATTTTTCGGACAAATCTTGAGATTGTCCAAAAAATGATGCATATTTCGGACATGAACACTTTACCCAAAGAAACTGACCTGCGCGCGCGGATTCTCGAACGCATCGCCTCCGATCCAGATGCGGTCTGGACCCCGGCTGATTTCGCTCATCTCGGTAGCCGCGCCGCAGTCGACAAGACGCTGCAGCGGCTTGTCGCTTCCGGCGACCTGCGCCGCATCGATCGTGGTCTCTACGATCGGCCGAGAAGAAGCCAGCTCACCAGGCGGGAAGTTGTTCCTGATTATCGAGCAGTCATCCGGGCCGTCACGCGTCGAGGCAACGCCCGCTTCGTAGTCGACGGCATGACGGCCGCAAACGACCTTGGACTGACCACCGCTGTGCCGGCGCGCATCGAAGTCCTCACGGACGCCCGTCTCAAGCCGGTCAAACTCGGCAACCAAGAAATTCATTTCAAACCAGCAGCGGCAAGTCGCCTGTTCTGGGCGAGCCGGCCAGCCATGCGCGTGGTACAGGCTCTCCACTGGCTGCAGGACGTGCTGTCCGATCCCCAGGAGCGGACACGCACAGCGGACGTTCTTCGCCGGATCATGGCCGATCCGGAATACGGCGAGGCCATCCGGACCGACCTGTGCGATGGATGGTCAGCACTCCCGATCTGGATGCAAGCGTTCCTGCGTAACCTCGTCAAGCCGTCCGACAGGGAGGACAAACAGTGACCGCAGACACCTACAGACAAATCATCGAAGCACCACCTCGCGACCGGCTCGACCTCTTTCTAACCGCGGCCAATAGGCTCGGCACGCCGGTTGGTAACATCGAAAAGGACTTCTGGGTCTGCTGGACACTCGATGTGCTTTATCATCGCCTACCCGCTGATGCCCCGAGGTTGTTATTCAAGGGCGGCACGTCCCTGTCCAAGGCTCATGGGCTTATCCAGCGCTTCTCGGAAGACATTGACGTCACCGTGTTCCGGGACGATCTCGATGAGTCCGCCTCCATCGAAGAATTGCAAGTGCTCTCCGGGAAACAACGCAGAGCGAGGCTCGACAAGATCCGGGACGCCTGTCGCACCTACATCACCGGCCCGCTTCGGGAAGCCTTGGCCGCCGAACTTGCACACGATGCTAACGGCACAGGACGTATCGAGGTAGACCCAGACGACCAAGATGGCCAGACGCTGCTGGTGTGGTATCCAGAGGTAGAACCTCGCGGCAGGGCATACATTAGGCCCGCAGTGAGGATCGAATCCGGGGCAAAATCAGCACTCGATCCTCATCAACCAGCGCTCGTTCGCCCCTATGTCGCGGCCGATATCCCCGGCCTTGATCTCGATGTACCTAGTGTTACAACGATCGAAGCAGGCAGAACCCTCTGGGACAAAATGGTTATCGCTCACGGCCTCCGCCGCTGGTACGAACGGCGCGGCGTCTTGCGACAGGAGGGGCAGCGTATCTCTCGCCATTACTACGATCTCCACTGTCTGCTAAACACGGAGACTGGACGAGCAGCCTTGTCGGATTTCGAACTTTCCGCCGATTGCGTCCGCCATGCCCGAATGTTCTTCGACCGTACTGATTTCGATCTCGCATCCGCCGAACCTGGTTCCTTTGCAATTGCCCCAACAGATGGAATGGTGAACGCACTGCAACGCGACTACGAAAACACGGCACCCATGATATTTGGAACTCCGCCCGCGTTTGACGACATCCTGACATCCATCCGTGCACTGGATGCCAAAGTCAATCGGCACCGTTGAGCGTCACCGCCAACCGCTACCGCGACGCCTAACAGATCCTAATCCGCAACGTTTCAGGCTCAATAGCCCTAAAGCGAATGGCAATGTGAGCGATACAGGTCATGACACATCCAATCGATAGTGTTCCTCGACCGCGATGCGACGTCGCATTCGATAGGAATCGACATACCTAACCCCAGTGGGACGGCTGCCCTAGGTCAACCTTACGAACAACCCGATCCCGAACGTTTTTCCTACATTTGAGCTGGACGGTTTGCTGGGTCGGGGTCATCGCAGCGGCTGCGTATCGTCAACTATCGATCGACTTGTCAAAAGGCGACGCGCTGAGATAAATTAACGGCACCGCCGCTTCATGGTCGGCGTGCTGCCCCACCCTTCAGGCCCTTGAGGCCGCAGCGAAATGGCTCAACCATGTTCAATTGACTAATTTCACTGAAACCCTTTTCCGGGCATCAGGGATGGCGGGTGGGTGTCTCTGATGCAACCTTGATTAAGGGACGGAAAAGTGACGACCTATACCATCCCCGTTGAGGAACTGCACGAAGGTGCTTTGCGTCAGGCAAAGCGCTTACGCGACTGCATGGAGATTCCCCTCACGTACGCAAAAGACGTGCTTGCGCGAGGTCCGTATCGTTGCAACGGCTGGAACGATCTGCGCGCGCGCATTGATAAGCACAGGTTCGACGAACATGTCACCCGACTTGCGTCCCTACCCACCTGTCGCGCCGCAATCGAGTATTTCTCACAGAACATCGACGAGATCGCTCGCTCTCTAAGTCGCCAACTTCTGACAAACGCGAACCTTGCGGGCCTATATCAGATTGCCGCCAAAGTCTTCTCGGTAACTCCGACAAAGCACTCTGTCAACGATATCGCTCCTGCCCTACCGGTGTCGGATTGGGCTGGATCAGGAATCGGTCCTGATCAGTGGGCTGTAATGTACGCCTCGACAAAAATAAACGACGTCCAGTTTCTTCTGGTGGCAACTCGTGTGTACATGCCAGCCTGTTTCAATTTTCCTGAACACATGACAGCCGAGCCATGGCTCGCCGAACCAATAGGGGAAAAGTACCGGATTATGTGGTCCGATATCCGGCGTTGGTACAACGTCGCGTTAACGTACCTGACCGTTGACGATGACGACCTCGAGCTCACATTGCCAGAAGAACCTTTGCTGGACAAACGCATGGAGGACCACAAGGCTTGGTTCGAACTGGCAACTCGCCAGTTGGATAGCGAGGGACGTTACAGCGACGAGGACGCTTTGCAGCCTTACGTGACAGAAAAGGGCTCCTACCTGATCTTTGGCTTTCCTACCGCGCTTCCCGCTGCTCAATGGCCGGGCCCGGATCTCTCGACATCCCATGCTTTCGGGCTGCGCGACGGGCTGTTGACTATCAACGGTCAGCTCGTCTGCCTTGATGTGGCACCACTCGGGCCAGATTTAGAGACTGACCTCGATGGTGAGTATGCCAGCGCGCTGCTCGCAAGTACCTTTGCGCACCCGTATTGCGAAATCGAAGCATTCCTACGAACGAACCCAAAGCAAGTGCTTGTCATCCGGCCAGCGTTCCATTTCGATGTCGACCGCTTTCTCCGAGTCGAGCTGCATGCCACAGAGGACAAAGAGATTCTGGTCCTCAAAAGTGACAACACAGCCGTCGCGTCATCTGTTATCGAGGGCGTGGCCAGGCACAATCTGAAATGCTTCACTACGCAATTCGGCGGACAGGCTTTCATCATGGAACTGGATGTGAGCGACCACGAAGATCTTCGGGGTCTCAGCATTGCATTCGAATTGATCGGAGCGGATTACTTCCAGTGCAATAACCTGATCCGAAAGACAGTTACTGCCCGTCGACAAGACCGGCTCACACTATATGTCGAAGTCAGCCCCGTGTTAATGACGCTCATTGAGCGAATCGGAAAGAAGATCATTCTTGGCGCTGTGCAATACGGGCTAGTCATTCACCGACCGGTCGGCTTTACCACTGGACTGGAGCGTGTACCGAAGTGGACAGAGACGCTCTTGCCTGTGTGTAAGTCTGTTGTTGACTCGTTCGAGCGGCCCCTACCTGCAGGCGAGACCCTCTCACTGTTCGACATGTTCCGCCACATGCGGCGTACACGCTACCGACGCGACAATTTCTAATCTTCGATAGCCAGTGGAATAAGGCCGGGGCTTGGCCCCGGTCTTGCAACCTTCAAGCGGGTTAGCTCAACCAATCTTAACGCCGTCTTAACTACGCGCCGCCAAATTCAGCGCCGTCTTTATATCGCTTTAAGTACAGTGCGGGTCAATTTCCCAACGTGAGCCCGTGTATGCGTTCTCCGATCTATTTCCTTTCCTCAGCCGCCACAACATGTGGCGTTTCCGGTCCACTACGCCCCGGCCATGTCGGCCACAGTGGAGGGCACAGCTCATGACCGCACTGGCCGGCATTCTCAGCGCGGCGCTGTTCGCCTATTTGATCTACGCGCTCATCAAGCCTGAAAAATTCTGACCGGTCACGCCGGCAATTTTCATTTTCTAAGAAAGCAGACAGACCTATGAACGACCTTATCTTCCTCGTTGTGCCCCTGGTGTTCTTCGCGCTCACCGCCGGATTCGTTGTCGGTCTGGATCTGATCTGAGAGGAAACTCACATGCTCGACGATCTCTTTCAATTCATCCTGCTCTTTGCCGCGATGACGGTTCTGGCCGTGCTGATGGGCAAATGGCTGGCGCGGGTGTTCACCCGCGAGCGCCACAGCGCGCCGGAGCGTTGCTCCTACGCCCTGCTGGGTATCGATCCGGGCGAGCGCATGTCGTGGCTGCGCTACAGCATGGCCTTGTTGCTTAGCAATGCGGCCATGATGCTGCTCGGCTATCTGCTGCTGCGCGTGCAGGCGCTGCTGCCTTTCGATGCGTTACAGCGCGCCTCGCAAACGCCCGATCAGGCCTTCAATACGGCGGCGTCTTTTGTAACCAACACCAATTGGCAGTCCTACTCGGGTGAAAGCAGCCTCTCAAACTTCTCGCAGATGGCGGTCGTTACCTTTCTGATGATGATCAGCGCGGCTACCGGCGTCGCTGCTTGCGCGGGTTTCATCCGCGGCCTGAGCCGCCGCAGCACGGCCGACATCGGCAACTACTGGGTCGACTTCACGCGTGTGCTGTACCGGGTGCTGTTGCCGCTTTCGCTTCTCATGGCGCTCGTCTATGTCTGGCAGGGTATGCCGCAGACACTGACCAGCGAGGCGGTCGTCACCACGCTCGAAGGCGCCAAACAGCACATCGTGATGGGGCCGGTGGCCAGCCTCGAATCGATCAAGCATATCGGCACGAATGGCGGCGGTTTCTTCGGCATGAACGCCGCGCATCCCTATGAGAATCCGACGCCCTTGACCAACACGCTGCACATGCTGTGCATGCTGCTGATCCCGTCGGCGCTGACCTATACCTTCGGCAGCATGCTGTTGCGCCGTCGTCAGGGCTGGGCCTTCTTTGCGGCCTTCGCGGTGATGTTCGTGGTGTGCGTGGGTCTGATTTACGGCGGCGAGCGCGGCGGCAATCCGCACTTCGCATCGTTCGGCGTCGACCAGCAGCCCAGCGCGCTACAGGCTGGCGGCAACATGGAAGGCAAGGAACTGCGCTTCGGTATCGGCCAGACCAGTATGTTCGTCGGCGTGACCACGGCGGCCACGACCGGCTCGGTCGACGCGATGCACGATTCGCTGATGCCCATCGGCGGCATGATCCCGATTGCCGAGATGATGTTGAACAACGTGTTCGGCGGCGATGGCGTGGGATTCATCAATCTCATCACGTTTGCGATTCTGACGGTCTTCCTCGTCAGCATGATGATCGGCCGCACGCCCGAGTTTCTCGGCAAGAAAATCGAGGCGCGCGAGATGAAGCTCGTGATGATCGCGGTGCTCGCGCATCCGCTCTCGATCCTCGCGTTCACCGCGTTCGCGGCACTGTGGCCGGGCACGCCGGCGAGCCTCGCCAACCTCGGGCCGCACGGCTTCAGCGAGGTGCTGTACGCCTATACGTCCGGCACCGCCAACAACGGCTCGGCTTTCGCCGGCCTGAACGCCAACACGCCGTTCTTCAATACGACGATCGGTCTCGCGATGCTGTTTGGCCGCTATTTCACCCTGCTGCCCATGCTGGCCGTCGCGGGTTCGCTCGCCATGAAGCGAAGCGTGCCGGAAGGCGCGGGCACCTTGCCGACTGCGACACCGCTGTTCACCGGCCTGCTGGTATTCGTGGTGGTGCTGGTGGGTGGCCTCACGTTCTTCCCGGCGCTCGCGCTGGGCCCGATAGTCGAGCATCTGATGCTGACGAGCGGTCAACTGTTCTAAGGACACTCCATGAATACGAATCGTCAAGGCACGATGCCGGCTGCCGGCGCGTCCATCGATCTGACAAACAGCCCCGCGCAGGCGCTGCGCGGCCTGGTCCGCCCGGCGTTGGTGTCGGCTGTGTTTTATCTGCTGCTGACCGGCCTCGCCTATCCGCTCCTGACCACTGGCCTCGCCCAGGTGATGATGCCGGGCGCGGCCAACGGCAGCCTGATCGTGCGCAACGGGGCCGCGGTCGGCTCGGCGCAGCTCGGCCAGGACTTCGTCCAGCCGCGCTATTTCCATCCTCGCCCCAGCGCGACGCTCGGCACCGATCCCAGCAATCCCTCGCAGTCGATCGCGCAGGCTTATAACGCCGAGTCGAGCGGCGCGAGCAATCTCGCGCCGACCAGCAAAGCGCTGATCGACCTGGTGGGGACGCGAGCCGCAGCCTGGCGCAAAGAGAGCGGCCTTGCCGCGGGCGCGCCGGTGCCGGTCGATGCCGTGACCGCCTCGGCGTCGGGTCTCGATCCCGATATTTCGGTCGCCAACGCGCTCGCCCAGGCGGGTCGCGTTGCCCGCGCGCGCGGCCTTACCGAACCACAGGTCCATGCGCTCGTCGAGCAGCATACGAAGCCTCGCCAGCTCGGTGTACTCGGCGATCCGCGCGTGAACGTGCTCGAACTCAATCTGGCGCTCGACGCCCAGGCGGCCCCGCCATCGGCCGCCGTCCAGTAAGCAGAGGTCCCGTATGAATGTACAGAACGAATTTGCCATGCCCGTACAGGACGCCGTTCACGCGTCCGTCGCGCGCGTGCGCTGGAGCAGCGTGCTCGGCGACGCTTTCGCCAAGCTATCGCCGCGCGCCCAGTGGCAAAACCCGGTGATGTTCGTGGTTTATATCGGCAGCATCGTGACCACGCTGTTGTGGCTGCAGGCGCTGTTTGGCCAGGGCGAGGCGCGGCCCGGGTTCATCTTCGCGGTGGCCGTGTGGCTGTGGTTCACCGTCCTGTTTGCCAACGGTGCGGAAGCCCTCGCCGAGGGCCGCGGCAAGGCCCAGGCTGCGGCGCTGCGGGCCGCGCGCAAACGGGTATTCGCCAAGGTGCTCGACGAGCCGCGCCATGGCAGCGCGTTCTACCCTGTACCGAGCGACGAACTGGTAGCCGGCAAGATCGTGCTGGTCGAGGCCGGCGACATGATTCCCGCCGACGGCGAGGTGATCGACGGCGTAGCCTCGGTCGACGAGTCGCCCATCACCGGCGAATCGGCACCAGTGATCCGCGAGTCGGGCGGCGATTTTTCGTCGGTGACGGGCGGCACGCGCGTGCTGTCGGACTGGCTGGTGATCCGCATCACCGCCAATCCGGGCGAGGCCTTTCTCGACCGCATGATTGCCATGATCGAAGGCGCCAAACGTGGCAAGACGCCTAACGAGATCGCGTTGACTATCCTGCTGGTCGCGCTCACGCTGGTGTTCCTCTTGGTCTGCGCGACGCTGCTGCCGTTCTCGGCCTTCAGCGTGGTGCTGACCGGTCGTGGTTCGCCGGTGGGCCTGACCGTCCTGATCGCGCTGCTGGTGTGCCTGATCCCGACGACCATCGGTGCGCTGCTGTCGGCCATCGGCGTGGCCGGCATGAGCCGCATGATGCGCGCCAACGTGATCGCCACCTCGGGGCGAGCGATCGAGGCGGCCGGCGACGTCGACGTGCTATTGCTCGACAAGACCGGCACCATCACGCTCGGCAACCGCCAGGCTGCCGCCTTCGTCCCGGCTGCCGGGGTGGAGGAGCACGAACTGGCCGATGTGGCGCAACTGGCATCGCTCGCCGACGAGACGCCGGAAGGGCGGTCCATCGTCGTGCTGGCCAAGCAGCGCTTCAACCTGCGCGGCCGGCCCTTGCAGGACGGCGTGACCGTGCCGTTCAGCGCGCAGACACGCATGAGCGGCGTCGACCTGGGTGGCCGTCAGTTGCGCAAGGGCGCGGCACAGGCTATCGAGGCGCACGTGAAGACGCTGGGCGGCGCCCTGCCCGCCGAGGTTCGGGCTGCAGTTGACGAAGTCGCGCGCCGCGGCAGCACGCCGCTGGTGGTGGCCGACGGTGCGCGAGTGATGGGCGTAATCGAGCTCAAGGATATCGTCAAAGGCGGCATCAAGGAGCGCTTCGCCGAACTGCGCAGCATGGGCATCAAGACCATGATGATCACCGGCGACAACCGGCTGACCGCCGCTGCGATCGCGGCGGAGTCCGGCGTCGACGACTACCTGGCCGAAGCCACGCCGGAGGACAAGCTGGCGTTGATTCGCCGGCTGCAAGCCGAGGGACGCCTCGTGGCGATGACCGGCGACGGCACGAACGACGCCCCGGCTCTGGCCCAGGCCGACGTCGCGGTCGCGATGAACAGTGGCACCCAGGCGGCGAAGGAAGCCGGTAACATGGTGGACCTGGACAGCAATCCGACCAAGCTTCTACGCGTCGTCGAGGTCGGCAAGCAGATGATCATGACGCGCGGCGCCCTCACCACCTTCAGCGTGGCGAACGACCTCGCCAAGTACTTCGCGATCGTGCCGGCTGCTTTCGTGGCGACCTGGCCGGCGCTCTCCGCGCTCAACGTGATGCGGCTGCATAGCCCGGAATCGGCGATCCTGTCCGCGGTGATCTTCAATGCGTTAATCATCATCATGCTGATTCCGCTGGCACTGAAGGGGGTGCGCTATCGCGCGGTGCCCGCGCAGCAGCTGCTGTCGCGCAACCTGCTGATTTATGGCATCGGCGGCGTGATCGCGCCGTTTCTTGGCATCAAGCTGATCGATCTGCTGATTACGCCGTTCTTCTGAGCCGGCACGCGCGGCATGGGTGCCGGCGTGGCGGCACCCGAGTCACCCGTCCCCGTCCGATTCAACGTAAGGCAAATGCATATCGACCACCCGGAACAGGCACCCGCGCAGCAACGCTTGATGATCTGCGTGAGCGCCGACCTCTCGCAGCGCAAGCTGATTCAGGAAGGTGCGCGTCTCGCGCACCGGCTTAACATGCCGTGGATTGTCGTACACGTCGATTTGCCGGCGAGCGGCCGGCGTGCCGCGCTACGCGAACTCGAGGAACTCGCACAGACGTTAGGCGCGGCCTTCGAATACGCGCCAGGCGACACGGTGGCGGCCACCCTCGTCAAGTACGCCCGTGAACGCGAGGCAAGCACACTTGCCATAGGCCGAAGGCGCAGTCGTCTGCCGTGGCGCCGATCGGTGGCGGAAGCCGGCTCGCACGCCGCTCCCGAACTGACGGTGGTGCTCGTGGCATCCGGGGCGTGCACGCCATCACGCATGCGATCGACCGACGGCGTGGACCTCTCGCAAGCGGGTGATGCGGTGTACGCGGCGGATAGCCGCGATGCCGCGCTGCTGCCGGCCAACGGCTTTCTGATCGCGCTACTGGCCTGCCTCGCTACAACGCTGGCCGCCAATGAGCTGCTGCGCTATTTCGCGACATCCAACGTCGTCATGCTGTTTCTTTTCGTGGTGGTGCTGCTGGCCCTGCGCTTCGGACGGCTGATCGGCGCCTGGTCAGCGCTGCTGTGCGTGGCCAGCTTCGATTTCTTCTTCGTCGAGCCGCGCTTTTCCTTTGCCGTCTCGGATACGCAATACCTGTTCACTTTCGCGCTCATCCTCGTGGTGGCCGTGGTGACCGGCCTGCTTGGCGCACGGCTGCGCCATAAGGCGCGCGTCGCCACGGCAGGCGAGCGTCGTGCGACCACGGTGGCGCGGGTGGCACGCGAGCTTTCCGGAGCCATCGCCATCGAGGAGATCCTCGGCGTGTGCTGCCAGACCGTCGCGCCGCTGTTCGCGGGTCGCGTCGCGCTGGTGCTGCCCGACGCCTCCGGCCAGTTGGCCGCCCTCCCCGAGCCCGACGTCGATACCTCGGTTGCGCAGTGGAGCTTTGACCATAGGCAGCCCGCCGGCGCGGGCACCGGTACGCTAAATGGCGCACGGACGCTCTATCTGCCGCTGCGAGGGCCGATCGCGCCGCGCGGCGTGCTGGCGTTGACCCGTCGGGATGGCACATCGCCGCTCGACGGCGACGAATGGCGCTTGCTCGATGCATGTTGCTCGCTGATCGCCCTCGCGCTCGAACGCAGCCACTTCATCGAAATCGCGCAGGCCGCGCAATTGCGGGTGGAGGGCGAGCGGCTGCGCAACGCGCTGCTGGCGGCCGTCTCACACGATCTGAAAACACCGCTGACGGCGATCGGCGGCCTTGCCCAAACGCTCGAACATCCGGGCGCCTTGTCCGAGCACGAGCGATGCGACATATCGCGCGCCATCCGGCTGCAGACCGAGGGCTTGCACAGGCTCGTCACCAACCTGCTGGACCTCGCCCGCATGCAGAGCGAGGGCGTGCGGCTCAACAAGGAGTGGCACGCCCTCGACGAGATTGTCGGCAGCGCGCTTGGGCGGCTGGGGTCCGCCCTGGCCCGGCATCGCGTGCAAACCGGCTTGCCTGTCGGCCTGCCGTTCATGGAGATAGACGCGATTGCCTTCGAGCGTGTGCTGGTCAATCTCGTCGACAACGCCATCAAATACACGCCGCCGGGTTCGACCATCTCGATCCGTGCGCAAGCACGCGACGAGGCCATGCAACTGATCGTCGAAGACGATGGACCGGGGCTTCCGCAGCGCGACAGCGAGCCTTTGTTTGACGCGTTTACACGCGGCGTGAAAGAATCGTCGATTAGCGGCGTGGGGCTCGGGCTAGCGCTTTGCCGTGCGATTGTCGTCGCACACGGCGGCGCAATCGAGGCGCGCAACCGCGAACCGCGCGGCACCTGCTTCACTATTCGCCTGCCACTCGGCAATCCCCCGCCGATTCTTGAGGAACCGTTTGCATGAAAAAGCCGCGCGTGCTGATCGTAGAGGACGAAGCCGACATCCGGCGTTTTGTCCGCATGTCGCTGGAGCGCGAAGACATGACCGTGTTCGAGGCGGCCGACGCGGCCCAAGGCCGGATCGAATGCGTGAGCCGGCGGCCCGATCTGCTGATCGTCGACCTTGGGCTGCCCGACGAGGACGGCAAGGTGCTGATCCGCGAGCTGCGCAGCTGGTCGCGCGCGCCGGTACTGGTACTCTCGGCGCGCGAGCACGAAACCGAGAAGGTCGAAGCGCTCAATCTCGGCGCTGACGACTATCTGACCAAGCCATTCGGTGTCCCCGAGTTGATCGCACGCGTACGGGCGCAATTGCGACGTGCCAGTTTTGTGGGCGGCGAAGGAGACACGTCGTCAACGATGCGATTCGGCGAAATTCGCGTCAACCTCGCCACTTACGAAGTGACACGTGCCGGGGAGCCGGTGCATCTCACGCCGACCGAGTTTCGCCTGCTGGCCGCGCTCATTCGCGGCCACGGCAAGGTGATTACCTACCGCCAACTGTTGATGGACGTCTGGGGACCGGGCTATGCGGACCGGTCTCAGTACTTGCGCGTCTACATGGTGACACTGCGGCAGAAACTGGAGGCGGACCCCGCCCAGCCGCAGCATCTGATGACAGAACTGCAGGTCGGTTATCGGCTCGCGGGACTGGCACACGGCGAATGAGCGCGGCATTGCGAGGTGGCTGCGTCGAGATGGCGATGGGCAAGCTGAATGCGTAAGGCGTCAATGGGAGGCAGCATGATCAGGCCGGATCGAAGTAATGAGTCTCGAGCAGGACGCAGCCTTTCTCCGACTTGAACGGACCGTGGTAGGCGCCGGGCGGCCGAACCGCGTAGGTGTAGCCCTTGAACGGCATGCCGCCGTGACCGTTCTCGTCGTTGCCAACCGTCAGGTCGCCTTCCACGAGAAACACCTCTTCCCAGTAGTCATGGACGAACGGCTTCTTCGTGAAGAGCCCGCCCGGCAAGCGCAGCAGGCGCGTGCGGCTGCCCGTTTTATTGACGGTATCGAGCGAGCCGGCGAGGATCAGTTCCTGCGCGCCGGAAGCCGGATCGTAGCCCTCGGGCAACTGCCAGCCCTGCTCCATGTCCAGCGTGTGAAACTCGTCGTGAGGTTTGTTGATTGCCATACTGTTCTCCTGTGTGAATTGGAATCGGGGTGAAATTCGGAATCAGGCGGCCTGCAACGTCGCCAGCTCGGCGCCGAGCGAATAGGTCGACAACAGGTCGTCGACGAGACCGGTGGCACGGGGCCAGTCGTAGGTACGGAATGCGTGGCCCTTCGTCACGAACGAAGCGCCCGCATAGAACAGTTCGTATTGGTTGTGACGCGAGGCGAACTCGGAGCCCACGGCGTCCCATGCGAGCTTGAAGAACTTGACGCGTTCCTCCGGGCTGCAGACCGGCGATTTCTGGGTTTTTTCGATGATTCGGAGCAGGTCCGGATTCTCGAAATCGCGAATGCTCGATGGCAGCATGATCATTCCGCCCCCGGCCAGCTCGCGCAGCGTGTTGAGCACCTTCGAATACAGTTGCTGGGTCACCACCTGCGAGCCGTACAGCATGTTGCGGTCCGGCACGTAGTAGCCGTTTTCGACGCGGCCCTTCGCCTCCATGCCGTACACCCACGCTTCCACCATCGACGCTTCAGAGGCGAGTTGACCCAAGGTTTCACGGACTTGCGGAAAGCTGTTGGTTCCGTTGACTTCCGTGATCTTCAGCGCGAGACCGACGAGGAAGCGCAACTTGACCATCAAGCGCACCTGGCATTGGTAGTTCTGATAGCTGTGAGCGGGCGTCGCATGAAATTGCTTCGCGCACATCGCCACGTCGCCGGCCACAAAAATGCGCTCCCACGGCACCTTGACGTCATCGAAGTAAAGCACTGCATCGTTTTCGTCGTACCGGCTCGACAGCGGATTGTCGAAAACCGAAGGAGAGTTTTCCTCATACGACTTGCGCGACATCACCTTCATGCCCTTGGCATTCATTGGCACAGCGAATGACAACGCATACATCTCGTCGCCCTGGCGTAGCGGCTGGATGCAGCTGCAGAACACCTCGTTCGCCATGATGCCGCTGGTGGCAAGCATCTTCGCGCCACGCACCGTGATGCCTTCCGCGTCCTGATCGACGATACCGACCGCAAGGTATTTGTCCTCCTGCTCGTGCGCCGCTTTAGCCTGATTGGCCTGCGGATTGACAATCACGTAGGTCAGGAAGAGGTCGTTGTCACGGGCATATTTGTAGTAATCGCGCAAGGCACCGGCGCGCGCCGGATCGTACTGCTCGAACACGTCGATACCCATATACATGCCCGAGATGCATGAAGCGACATGGTCCGGCGAACGACCCATGAAGCCGTAGTGAAGCTCCGTCCATGCTTCCAGCGCCTTGCGCCGCTCCACCAGCTCGCCATAAGAGGTCGGCAGTTGCCAGATCTTGCTGACTCGCCGCCCCGTGTCGGGCGACGCGAAGGTCATTTTTTCGACGTTCTCCGGGCGAGCCTGGAAGTCGTACAGATTGGCGTAGCTGCGAATGGAATTGCGGAATGCGGGATGCGACGTCACGTCGCCCACGGCTTGACCGTTGATATAGACCTGTCGTCCATCGCGCAGCGACGCGATATGTTGGGTCCCGTTCTTGATCATGATGTTCTCCGGAAATGAGGTCAGATGTGGGCTCAAGCAGAAGGCTGGTGAGCACCGTTGAGCGTGTGGTATCGGCCGCCAAAAAAGACGAGCGGACGCCCTTCCGACCGGGATTGATGTTTTTTGACGCGGCCGATAAAGATGACGTGGTCTCCCCCGTCGTATTGCGCATACGGTTCGCATTCGAAAGTGGCTAGCGCGTTGGGGAGCAGGACGACATCGGCGCGCTCGCTCGAGACGCCGGACATGCCGCCCCACTTGTCGCTATTCGCCTTGGCGAATCGATTCGACACTTCCTGCTGAGCTTCATCGAGCACGTTCACCGCGTAGGTACCCACGGTGCTCAGGTCGGGCAAGCTCTGGTTGCGCCGGTCAACGGAGAAGAGGATCAAAGGCGGATCGAGTGAAACGGAGTTGAATGACGCGACCGTGATGCCGATCGGCGGCCCATTCCTTCTCGGCGCCGTGATCACGGCCACCCCTGTCGCAAACATCGACAACGCCGTCCGGAACTGACGCTGCGCGTCCGGGTTGCCGCTCGAGCTCACAGTGCTATCTCCCATCTCGCTCTCCTTCCAGCGCACCGCCGGCCCGGCGATGCTACAATTCATCACACAAAGCGTTGTTTATTAGCTTTGTTACTTAGCTTTTATTAAATGCCTTTCAATAAAGCTAAGCAAGCTATCGTAAACCCCAATTTGAAGACCCGCGGGATGAGACGACCCTACTCGGCGGATGGATGTTGACGAGAATCAGTCGACGCCAAGCTAAACTGCGGTCGCACCATCTGCCGGCCTTCGTTCGATGTGAAGAAACCGGGCCCTCTGGAGTAAGAGCAATGCAAACCAAACAGTCATCTCGTCCGATTTATATGGACTACAGTGCAACGACGCCGGTTGATCCAAGGGTCGTCGCAACCATGCTGCCGTTCCTGAACGAGAGCTTCGGCAACCCCGCGTCGCGCAGCCACAGTTACGGATGGGAAGCGGACGACGCCGTGGAAACGGCTCGCGCGCACGTTGCCGGACTTCTCGGGGCCGACCCGCGGGAGATCGTCTGGACCTCCGGCGCGACCGAAGGCAACAATCTGGCGATCAAGGGCGCGGCCAATTTCTATAAGGGAAAGGGCCGGCATATCGTGACGGTGAAAACCGAGCACAAGGCGGTACTTGATACGTGTCGCGAGTTGGAGCGGCACGGTTTTGAAGTGACCTACCTGGATGTCCAGCAGGATGGCCTGCTAGACCTGAATGCACTGCAACAAGCGTTGCGCGCCGATACGATTCTCGTGTCGATCATGATGGTCAACAACGAAACCGGCGTGGTTCAACCCATCGCCGAAATTGGCGCCCTATGTCGCGCCAAAGGCATCATTTTCCATTGCGATGCCGTGCAGGCGGCCGGCAAGATCGCCATTGATGTCAATGCGTTGAATGTGGACCTGCTGACCGTGACCGCGCATAAGGTGTATGGCCCAAAAGGCATTGGCGCCCTGTATGTCCGCCGCAAACCGCGCGTGCGGATCGAAGCGCAGATGCATGGCGGCGGCCATGAGCGGGGCATGCGCTCGGGAACGCTGCCCACCCATCAGATCGTCGGTATGGGTGAAGCGTTTCGAATCGCGAAGGAAGAAATGGTGTCCGAGAGCCGGCGCGTCGAGGCCTTGCGCAATCGACTGCTGGAAGGCCTGACGCAGATGAAGGAGGTTTACGTCAACGGCGACATGACGCAGCGCATTGCGCATAACCTCAACGTCAGCTTCAATTTCGTGGAAGGCGAATCCTTGATCATGGGTATCAAGGGCGTCGCGGTGTCCTCAGGATCGGCGTGCACGTCGGCGTCGCTCGAGCCCTCGTATGTCTTGCGGGCGCTCGGCCGTAGCGACGAGCTGGCGCATAGCTCGATTCGCTTCACGTTGGGACGGTTCACCACGGAGGAAGAAGTAGACGAGGTGATTCGCCAGGTGCAAGGCACCGTGGCGAAATTGCGTGCGCTGAGTCCGCTTTGGGATATGCACCTTGAAGGAATCGACATCAGCACGATCCAATGGGCTGCGCACTAACACCAGGACACGTGAAGGGACGCGCCGATCGGCGCCTTCACGTCAAAGAGCGGCGGGCGAATCGCTTAGCGCTTCTCCTGCCGCGCGATCAGGTGCGACAGATCGAGCGTGGCGCGATCGCCGTTGGCGACCAGTCGATCCACCACCGAACAGAGCACCTTGAACTCCGTTTTGGTCACCCCTTCAAACAGGACGTCGTTGATGTGCTGCTGCTTCGCGGCAAGCTCCTTGAGCAGTTTCGATCCCGCGGCTGTCACGGTCAGCCGCATCTTGCGCTTGTCGTCGGGGTGGGATCGTTTGTCGATCAATCCCAGTTTTTTAAGTTTTCCGGTTTCGATCGTAATGAACGCTCCGCTCAAATGCAGATGGTCCGCCAGCTGATTGACGGTGACGACGTCCTCATGCGAGAGCTGGGCGATCGAGATAAGCAAGGAATACTGGATTCCCGTGAGGCCGATTAGCGTGCCGAAACCATCACGAACCGATAGTAGCCGGGCTGCAAACGGCAGCAACCCGTTGACAAGATGCCGAAACTCCGCGTCCGTGCCGTCGACCAGACAGGCAGGATTTGTTACGGTCAAAACGACCTCCTCTTGATGCTTGGCCATGACATCTCCACTCCAAATACTGCACGTACTTTTACCTTTGAAAGGTAATTATACTTCAAAGGTGAGTGGGCTCCGTGCAGGCTCCGCACCCGTCACCACTCTCACTTCGACCCGAGATTGAACTATGAACACCGCCCCTGCCTCTTCGTCCGTCCAGTCCCTTCTCGAATGCTACCTTCGCGCCAAGGACCTGAACCACCCGGAGTTGATATCCGAGTGCTTCTCGCCCGATGCCGAGTTGAGCTTCTCGATTGCAACCGACGATATCGATTTTCCCCGGCGCGTGGTCGGCGCGCCGGCGATCGCCAAAACACTGGTGGCTGACTTCGGAGAACGCTTCGAGCGGTGCCGGACCTACTATGTCTGCGTGGAACCGCAGGTGGATGAAAGCGGCGCCTGTGTGATGCCATGGCTGGTGGTGATGCGGCAGAAGGACGCCGGGTCGCTGCGGATTGGAAAGGGTGTGTATCAATGGCGCTTCGGACGCGAGGCGGGCGGCGCAGATGCTATCGTCAGACTGCACATTCATATTGAACGCATGGACGCCGTCCCCGATCCAGACGCAGCAAAGCTAAGCGCGCTGCAGGGATCCTTGCCTTATCCGTGGCTGCCACCCGCCGCGCTGCGGGACGGCATGGCAAACTTTATCGCGACGTGTTCGGACGCTGCCTTCGCCCAACCGTTCCAACAACCCGCCACGCTCGATGGGACGTCGCAATAGGCTGCCCTGATTGACAGGGCAGCCGGACCTTCTTAAGCCTGAGTCGCCGACAACGCCGCATTCAGCGTCTTGCTCGGGCGCATCACGGCGTCCAGCTTGTCGCTGTCGGGCATGTAGTACCCACCAATGTCCACCGGCTGGCCTTGCACGGCCGAAAACTCAGCCACGATGGCCTCCTCGTTCTCAGTCAGTTGCTTCGCCAACGGCGCAAAATGCGCGGCAAGCTCGGCGTCGTCGGTTTGCGCAGCCAGTCCCTGGGCCCAGTACATGGCGAGATAAAACTGACTGCCGCGATTGTCCAGTTGTCCTGTCTTGGGCGACGGGTTCTTGTTGTATTCCAGCAGCTTGCCCGTGGCGGCATCCAGCGTCTTTGCCAGTATTTTGGCCTTGGCATTGCCGGTCTTGATGCCCAGGTCTTCCAGCGACACCGCCAGGGCCAGGAATTCACCCAGAGAATCCCAGCGCAGGTGGTTCTCTTCCACCAGTTGCTTGACGTGCTTGGGCGCCGAGCCGCCTGCCCCGGTTTCGTACATGCCGCCGCCGGCCATCAGCGGCACGATGGAGAGCATCTTGGCGCTGGTACCCAGCTCCATAATGGGGAACAGATCGGTCAGGTAGTCGCGCAGGATATTGCCCGTGACCGAGATGGTGTCCAGCCCGCGGATGACGCGCTCCAGCGTGTAACGCATGGCTCGCACCTGCGACATGATCTGAATGTCCAAACCGGTCGTGTCGTGGTCCTTGAGGTAGGTCTCGACCTTCTTGATCACCTCGGCCTCGTGGGGGCGGTACGGGTCCAGCCAGAAGATGGCCGGCATGCCGGAGTTGCGGGCGCGGGTGACCGCCAGTTTGACCCAGTCGCGGATCGGCGCGTCCTTGACCTGGCACATGCGCCAGATGTCACCCTCTTCGACGTTCTGCACGAGCAGCACTTCGCCTGTATCGATATCGACGATGCGGGCTTCGCCTGCCTCTGGCACTTCAAAAGTCTTGTCGTGCGAGCCGTATTCCTCGGCCTGCTGGGCCATCAGCCCGACGTTGGGGACCGTGCCCATCGTGACCGGATCGAAGTTGCCGTTGGTTTTGCAGAAGTTGATGATCTCCTGGTAGATGCGGGCGAACGTACTCTCCGGGATCACCGCTTTGGTGTCCTTCGGACGACCGTCGGCGCCCCACATCTTGCCGCCGATGCGGATCATGGCCGGCATCGAGGCGTCCACGATCACGTCGTTGGGTGCATGCAGGTTGGAGATACCCTTGGCCGAGTCCACCATCGCCAGTTCGGGGCGATGCTCGTGGCAGGCGTGCAAATCGCGGATGATTTCTTCGCGCTTCGAGCTGGGCAGGCTTTCCAGCTTGTCGTACAGGTTGACGAGGCCGTTGTTGACGTTCACACCCAGTTCGTCGAACAGCTTGCCGTGCTTCTCGAAGGCTTCCTTGTAGAAAATCTTCACCGCGTGGCCAAAGACGATGGGGTGCGAGACCTTCATCATCGTGGCCTTGACGTGTAGCGACAGCATCACGCCGGTCTTGCGGGCGTCTTCCATCTGCTCTTCGTAGAAGTCGCACAGCGCATTCTTGCTCATGAACATGCTGTCGATGATCTCGCCGGCCAGCAGCGACACCTTGGGCTTGAGCACAATGGCCTTACCGCTTTGGGTCAGCAGTTCCATCTTCACGTTGCGGGCGTGGTCCACCGTCATGGACTTTTCGCCATGGTAGAAGTCGCCGTGCTTCATGTGGGCCACGTGAGTGCGCGACGCCATACTCCACTCGCCCATGCTGTGAGGGTGCTTGCGAGCGTAATTCTTCACGGCGGCGGGTGCGCGGCGGTCCGAGTTGCCCTCGCGCAGCACGGGATTGACGGCACTGCCCAGACACCTGGAGTAACGCTGGCGGATGGCCTTCTCGGCTTCGGTCTTCGGTTCCTCAGGGAAATCCGGCACCTTGTAGCCCTTCCCCTGCAGCTCCTTGATCGCACCGACCAACTGATGCACTGAGGCGCTAATGTTAGGCAGTTTGATGATGTTGGTATCGGGCAGCAAGGTCAGACGACCGAGTTCGGCCAGGTTGTCGGGCACCCGTTGCGCCTCAGTCAGAAATTCCGGAAATTCGCCCAGGATGCGGCCGGCCACTGAGATGTCGCTCGCGGTGACCTGGATGCCGGCCGCCGCGGTGAATGTGCGGATGATGGGCAGGAAGGCACTCGTTGCCAGCAGCGGGGCCTCGTCGGTCAGGGTGTAGATGATGGTAGGTTGCTGGGTAGCCATTCATTGCCTCAAGAACGTGAAGTGGGTTGGCGAACTGCATCAAAGACCGACATCGATGCTGGAATTTTGCCTCACTTCGTGCTCCAGCGGAGCCGAACCGCACGCCCTTTTTACATTACGCTTGCATTGCAATCGCTGAATGGAGAATTCGCTTACAAACGAACCTTTCTATACGGGGATTGTGTCAATCAATGACTGATCATCCACGGCCTCGTGCCGGGAAACGTTCGCGTGCTGCCGGCATTGCCGGCTTTCGCGGACTTCGCCGCACCGCAGCCACAACCCGGCCCATGTCGATGTCCATAAGCCTTCGAGCTCACCGGGGCATGCGCGCTGCGTTCGTTGGTCGAGTGCGCCGCGCGCTGCGCTTGCGGCATCAGTGCCAGCATGGCGCCGCTCGTGACGACCCGCGTCGTTTGCGTGCCGCACTGCGGGCAAAGGTGGGGCAGGTTGCGATCGGCAATACTGCGCATTGCATCGAAGCGGCCGCACGCGTCGCATTCGAATTGATAGATTGGCATCGTCGCTGTTCTCCATGAGTTTGAGGCTGGCGAAGGCCCCATACTTCAGGCCTTCGCACAGCACGGATCGATCGCGCGCCGCTTCAGTTCCGGTCGAGCGACAAGGGGAGGTCCACGCCGCCCTGGACATGGCGAATCGGGCCGTCGGCGTTGGGGCGAATGTCGAAGTCGAAGATCTGGGTCGGGAGCCACAGCGTCGCACAAGCGTTCGGGATATCGACGACACCGCTGATATGCCCCTGAACCGGCGCGGTGCCGAGAATCGAATAGGCCTGTGCGCGTGAGTAACCGAACTTGGTCAGATAGTCGATGGCGTTCAGACACGCCTGCCGGTATGCGACATGGACGTCGAGGTAGTGTTGCTTGCCCGCTTCGTCAACGGAAATGCCTTCGAAGATCAGGTAGTCGTCGTAACGCGGTGTGATCGGGCTGGGCTTGAAGATCGGGTTCTTGACGCCGTACTTGGCGATGCCGCCCTTGATTAAGCTGACCCTCATGTGAACCCATCCCGCCATCTCGATCGCACCGCAGAACGTGATTTCGCCGTCGCCCTGGCTGAAGTGGAGATCGCCGACGGACAGCCCCGCGCCGTCGACGTAAACCGGGAAGTAGATCTTCGAGCCTCGCGACAGATCCTTGATATCGCAGTTGCCGCCGTGCTCGCGCGGCGGCACGGTGCGTGCGCCTTCCGCCGCGGCCTTCTTGCGTGAATCGCCCGTCAGCTTACCCATGTGAGCGGTCGCTGCGAAGGGCGGATTCGCCAGCGGCGGCACACGATCCGGCTCAGTCTTGATGAAGTCGATCTCGCGATCGTTCCATGTTTTCAGCAGCTTCGGATCGGGCAGGCAACCAATCAGACCCGGGTGAATCAGACCGGCGAATTCGACGTTCGGGATGTGGCGAGACTTCGTGAACAAGCCGTGAAAATCCCAAATGGATTTTTGCGCGTGCGGAAAATGTTCGGTCAGGAAGCCGCCGCCATTCTGCTTCGAAAAGAAGCCGTTGAAACCCCACTGGCTATCCGCCTTCGTGCCGATGTCGAGCAGGTCCACCACCAGCAGGTCGCCTGGCTCGGCGCCATGCACACCGACGGGACCCGACAGGAAGTGGACGATGGATAGGTCGATGTCGCGTACGTCGTCGGCCGAATCGTTGTTCTTGATGAAGCCGCCGGTCCAGTCATAGGTCTCCAGAATGAAGTCATCGCCGGGTTTGACCCAGCATGCCATCGGAATGTCCGGGTGCCAGCGATTGTGAACCTGTTCGTTTTCGTACGCCGACTGCTTCAGGTCGACTTTGATGAGCGTCTCAGCCATGGCTAGTGTCTCCTTGCATTGGATCGATCCGGCGCGCATGCCGCCGTGGAAGTAGGCTTCTTGCGAAGCGCGTTGAGAATTCGTCGAGAACGGGTTGGACGCGACTACTTGAGCGTGCCGCTCAATAACAGGTAACCTGGCAGCCAGCCGGTGAGGATCCCCGTAATCACGGTGACCGTGCCCGTCAATTTCACAATGGGGCGCTGCATGGCCAGCAAAACGAAGAACAGCAGCCACAGGAAAGCCCAGCCGAACCAGCACAGCGCAAACCAGATGCCCCACATCGTTGAGGCGTGCAGCAGTGCATCGATAGCGACGGGGACGGCGGTGATGGCGACGAAGAGACTGAACCAGCCCAGGCCTCGCCCGTCGGCGCCGTTGTAGCGGTTGATGGCCACCCAGAAATAGGTGAACGTGAAGAGCAGCGTGAGCGCCGCGGCCTTGATTGACGCGAGGTCGGCGCCGGTCCCGAACGCCAGGTGTAGTGAGACGAGCAGCGTGATGCCGCCGGAGAACACGTTGATCACCCAGATCTCGCGATCGCCAATTCGCCCGAGGAGCCACAGGCCGTTCAGGAACAACACGGCACCGACGTAAAGCAGACTCAGACCCAGCATGGTGACCTCCATGGCTTCCACGCGCCGCCGTGCCGACAGGTCACATGCTGTGCCTGAGTACACCGCGTGTCCCGGTGACGTGGGGCGTCCGCTGGCAAGCTTCGAGATCGCCAGACGGCGCCGGGACAGGAAGCATCATAGGCAGATGAGAATTCACCCGAATCCCCCACCGCGATGATTCTCTTCTCACTTTGAAAGAGGAAGCAGATTCACCCAATTGGGTGAGGCGCCGTGTCGGCTACCGTGATAGCGTGGTTATGCGCGGGCGTGGCGGGAGCGAATCTCAGGAGGCAAGGCAGATTCGCCCGTGCAGGTGCACGAGTTCCATTTGGCCGTGGGTATCGGTTTTCAGGAAGATCTGCTTGAGATGACTACGCGCCGTGTTTTCGGATACGTGCAATTCGCGCGCTACGCTGGCAATCGAATGCCCTGTGACGATGAGCGCGCTCACGCGGGCTTGCGCCGGACTCAGGCCGAACTGGCGTGCGAACGAGCAATCGACGTGATCGTCCTCCGGGCGCGTATTGAGTGCGCTAACGATGGCGAGACCGCGAACTTCACCAAGCTCGGCGCAAAATGCCGCGCCAGCCGGACGTATCGACACGACCATCGGTTGAACGCCACCTGGCGCGGACAACGACAGGACTTTCGCCGCACCAGCGTGATCGTTTGCATTGGGGTGGGTGGCGCTGGCAATGGCTTGCTGGAATACGCGATCGTCGGCGGCCGCCGCGGCGGCAATGCAGCCCCCGTCGATGCGCAAGCCGGCCCCGCGCTCACAGATGCGCTGCGCACCACGATTGCCGAAGACCATTCTTGCATTGGCGTCGACCAGCATGGCCGCGTGGGCATGCGCGTCGACGATGCTTTTGAGCGCGGTGTTCAGGTCGGCGGCTTCCCAACGCCGCCAGCGATTCTCGACCGCGAGCGCAAGGTGGGACAGCAGCGAGCCGAACGCGGTTTTCTCGCGCGGCCCGAAGCGGGGTTCGTCGGGGCCGCGATGCAGATCGACGTAGTAGACGAGTTCTCCGCGCCGCGCAACAACGCCGCACAGGCGGTGATACAGGCCATGCGGCAGCAGGAGGCCGTGATAGAAATCGGTCTTGACGAGATCTCTGTTGCTAAGCAGTTCCTCGCCGGCCATGACGCGGCCAGGCCGGTAAGCATCGCTCGACAGGAACCACGGATTGCGCGAGGCATAATCCGACAAGGCTGCGCACAACGCAGGATCGCGCGGCGCGGCATACAACGCGGCGCCTTGCCGGCTGACGAAATCGTGTTGGGCGAGGGCGGCCCAGCGAACGTGAAAACGCTCCCGAATCTGCGCGAATACCGCATGCCAGGCGTCTTCCGAATCGCCGGCTGCGTGGACACGGTAGACAAGGTCGTCGCTTGCGAAGGGGGCAAAGGCGCTGGCGGATAGCCGCGTCGTCATGTCTGTCCTGATACAGGTTGGAGGTCCGACCGGCGCGGTATCGCTAGCAACATGCCGTCATGCCGGCGCCGAATGCGCTGCCGCCAGTGTTTCGAGTCAACCTCTGGAAGTCAACCCGAAAAAACCCTGCGGGCCGTGATCAGGATGCACTGCGAAGGTTGTGCCGGACATCCTGGCGGCGAGTTGCCGCGGTGCCTGTTTCAGCGAATAATCGAATCGGCTCCAGGACCTGCTGATGCCCGTTCACCTGCTTTAAGCCACTCCTCTAGCGTAAGGCCATGCGAATCAAACGCGACTATCAATCCTGGGTGGCCAACGAAACACTGGAGGATTATGCGTTGCGCTACGCAGCGCGTTCCTACCGGAGATGGTCGCCCTTTGCACTCGCCAACACGGCGCTGGGCGGCATCTCGTTCCTCGCGCTTGAGGCAATCGGCGCCAGCATCACACTAAGCTTCGGCTTCCACAACGCGTTTCCGGCCATTCTTCTGGTGTGCGCCCTGATCTTTCTGGTCAGCTTGCCGATTGCGTATTACTCGAGCGAAGCCAATGTCGACATCGACCTGCTCACGCGCGGCGCCGGCTTCGGCTACCTGGGTTCCACCATTACGTCGCTGATTTACGCGTCGTTCACGTTCATTTTTTTCGCGCTTGAATCCGCGATCCTGGCGCAGGCGCTCGAACTGGCCACTGGCATCAACATCGTGGTCGGCTATTTGCTGTCATCGCTCCTGATCATTCCGCTGGTGTTTTTTGGTGTCACGTTGATCAACAAACTGCAGATGTGGACGCAACCGCTTTGGATGGTCCTGCTGCTCATGCCTTTTGTCTTCATCCTGTATAAGGAGCCTGGTGTGCTCAACCGCTGGGCTGCGTTTCCGGGGCTGGGTACCGGTAGCGAGCCGGGCGCAGGGCATGGAATCAACCTGCTGCTGTTCGGCACCGCCGCCGGCGTGCTCTTTTCGCTGATGGGGCAGATCGGCGAACAGGTCGACTATCTACGCTTCCTGCCCGAACGGACGCCGCATAACCGATGGGCGTGGTGGAGCGCCATGCTGCTTGCCGGGCCAGGATGGATCGTGGTCGGCGGACTCAAACTGCTGGCCGGCAGCCTGCTTGCGGTACTCGCCTTGCAAGACGGCGTTTCCGTAGGCGACGCGGTGGTCCCGGTGCGCATGTACGTGACGGCCTATGAGCACGTTTTCGACAACCCTACGATTGCGCTCGCCGTCGCGACCGTCTTCGTCGTCATATCGCAGGTCAAGATTAACGTCACGAATGCGTACGCGGGTTCGCTCGCCTGGTCCAATGTCTTTGCACGTTTGACGCACTATCACCCGGGACGTGTTGTGTGGTTGGTTTTCAACGTGCTGATTGCCCTCTTGCTCACGCTGCTCGGCATTTTCAAAACGCTCGAGACGGTCCTCGGGGTCTACTCGAACCTCGTCATTGCATGGCTCGGCGCGCTTGTCGCGGACCTGGTGGTGCTGAAGCCGCTGGGTATCAGCCCGCGCAAGATCGAGTTCAAGCGCGCACATCTGTACCAGATCAACCCGGTTGGTTGCGGCGCGATGCTGATCGCGTCGGTGGTGTCGACCTGTGCGTTTGCGGGTCTGTTCGGCGACTATGCACGCGCGTATGCGGCGTTCATCGCGCTCTTGCTGGCGTTTGTCAGCGCGATCGTGATCGCCTATGCAACCGGCGGTCGCTATTACATCGCGCGTGCCGATCTGCAATACGGCGATGTGCGCCGTGACGAACTGGTTCGCTGCTGCATCTGCGAGCGCGACTACGAAGCCGCGGATATGGCCTATTGCCCTTTCAACCAAGGGCCGATCTGTTCGCTGTGCTGCGGCCTCGATAACCATTGCCGCGACTGCTGCAAACAGCCGGAAGCGGTGACCGCGCCGGTGCCCGGTAACGTGTTGCCGGGGCCCGCGACATTGGCGCCGGATTTCGGCCGCCGTATCGGGCGTTTCTTCGGCCTGTTCGTGATTGCGTCGACGGCGACAGGCGCGGTGTTTCTGCTGTCGTATCGACTGATCGAGATGTCGGATGCCGCGACACGGGCGCAACTCGCCAGCGTGCTTCTGCACACCTACGCGGCGACCTTGCCGCTGCTCGCCTTCGGCGTCTCCTGGATCGTACTGTCGCAGGAAAGCCGCGAACTGGCGCAGGGTGACCTGATCCAGTCTTTGCACAACCTCGAGGAAACCCGCAAGGATCTGGTGGAGTCGGAAAAGATGGCGTCGCTGGGCGGCCTGGTCGCGGGCGTCGCCCACGAAATCAATACGCCGGTCGGCATTGTGGTCAGCGCGGCATCCTATCTGCGCGACCGCACCGAGGCGACCAGCGGCAAGCTGGCGCGTCAGGAGCTCACCGCGGACGAACTGGCGCACTACATGCGCGATGCCGCGCAGTCGGCGCGGCTGCTGCTGTCGAACGCTGACCGCGCTGCGCGGCTCGTGCAAAGCTTCAAGCAGGTGGCGGTCGACCAAGCGAGCGAAACACGACGTCAGTTCGATCTGAGCGACTATCTCCGCGAAACCGTCCTCAGTCTCGAACCGAAGCTTAAGGAGGCGCACGTGTCGCTGCGCGTCGACTGTCCGCCCGGCATCCGCATGGACACGTATCCAGGACCGCTTGCACAGGTGCTGACCAACCTCGTCGTCAATTCGCTGGTGCATGCGTTTGCGCCAGGCGCTGCCGGCCAGATCGTCATCTCGGCACGCAAGGCGGCAGATGACGACGTGCTGATCGAACATCGGGACGACGGCTGCGGTATCCCCGACGCATTGCATGAGAAGGTCTTTGAACCGTTCTTCACCACGCGGCGCGGCTCGGGTGGCAGCGGCCTCGGCTTGCACCTTGCCTATGCCATCGTTACCCGTACGCTGAACGGCAGTTTGTCTGTGCGCAACGGGGTTCCGTCGGGCGCGGTGTTCGTCATGTGCCTGCCACGAGTCGTCGCGGCGCATAGCGGCCCGTCCAACGTGATTCAGATCATTCCGGGGAGAGCACGATGAATACGCCCTCGTGGCTGCGCCACGGCGTGACAACGGATGCCGGTCAACACGCGAGCATGCCGGCCGAATCGGGCTGGACGGTGTTGCTCGTCGACGACGATCCCGAGATTCACGAGGTCACGCGAATGGTGCTGGCCGACGCCACCTTCGCGAACCGACCCATCGAACTGGCCAGCGCATTCTCGGCAGCGGAGGCGAAGGCCTACTTGGCAACCCATCCGGACACCGCGCTGATTCTGCTCGACGTGGTCATGGAAGCGGATCATGCCGGGCTCGAACTCGTGCGCCATACCCGCGAAATCATCCGGAACCGGGACGTACAAATCGTGCTGCGCACAGGCCAGCCCGGCATGGCGCCCGAGCGCGACGTCATCGTGCAGTACGACATCAATGGATACTTCCTGAAGACCGAACTGACGGCGCAAAAGCTGACATCGATCGTGGTCGCGGGATTGCGTGCGTATCAGTACATCAAGGCGCTCCAGCCGGGTCACGCATCGCAGGCAAGCTCGTCGACGCGCAGTCTGGTGGAGCCGAAGGAGCTGGAGCGGCGCGCCCGGATCGCAGCGGATCTCGCTGCCGCGGCCCAGAACGGGCTGGTCGGTTTGCAGGCATTGCCGCAAGTGGAACTCGCGTCCGGCGCGGTCGTTGGCGTCGAGATACAGCCGGCATGGACAACGCGCGAAGGTGCGCTACGGCCGGTGGATATTGTCGCGCTAACCGACGACGCGGCACTGCATCTGTCGCTCGACACGCTGTTGCTGCGTCGCGCGTGCGGGCTCGCGTGCGACTGGCGCGATAGCAAAACAGACGCGCCACGCGTCTCCGTTCCGTTGCTGTCGACGCGCCTTGACGATGTCGAATTGACGGCGCTAGTCAAGCGATGTCTTGACGACGCCGGCTTGAATGGCACCGTTCTGGATTTGCAGTTGAGCGGTGCGCTCCTGGGCAAGACGCGCGCGGCGGCTCGCGCATTGCAGGCAGAAGGCGTGTCGATTACGCTGGTCGACTTCGGCCCTGAGTTGATCTCGTTGTCGGGTCTGCATCGCCTGGGACCCGACCGGATCAAGATCCATCCCACCTTCGTGCGCGATGTGACTCACGAGCCCGAGCGGGCCGCCGTCGCACGCTCGATTGTGGCGCTCGCGCACACGCTCGGGATGAGCGCGATTGCCGATGGCATCGCCAGCGACGACGATCTTCAGTTCTTCCGCTGGGAAGGCTGCGACTTCGGCCAGGGTGACGCACTCGCCGCCGCGTGGCCTTTGTGAACCCCCTGCGTCCGCCGGGGTACGCCGCGTTTAGACCGTGCCGCCTGACGAAGCGGCGCGACGATGCGCGACGAAGGCTTCAACATACTGGATTGCCTGCTCGCACTGGTCGAGTGACAGGTTGTGGATGGACGCCGGCACGGGCTCGAAGCCGAGTTCGCCCGAGACCCATCGGATGGCTTTCGCGCGGGCTTCGAACGGATTGACGCGATCGCGCCTGATCTTGCCCGCGACCAGCGGCTCGAGCGTGTCGTGCAGACGGCTCTTCGCGTCGCGCAGCGCGCCGTCGGCGAGACGTCCCAGCGGCACATTCCGTGTACTACGCGCGTGGATGCCGATCCACGCCTGACACGCTGTGCAGATCCATACTGGTCCGTGGTCCTCGCGGTAGGGATACGGCGCCTCGCCGGATTTCACGAGCGCGGCGTGAGTACCGCAGTAATCGCACAGGGGCTGGGGTAATGCCTTGATCGGCCGACCGACACGCACCGGATACTCCTTCTCTCTGAAGCCAGTTCACATTATCCGTCATCGGCGGTTACGGCTGCCAGCCGCGACCCGTCATGGGCCACCGACAATTCTGACGTCAGGTTCCGCCTCTCCAGGGCGCGTCACTAAAACAAAGAGTCGGACGATTTTTCCATCGGAAAAGGAAAAAACGAAATTCAATTTCAACGGCGACGGTAATCCCGTTTTGTCGAAATCGCCGCCACTATCCGAATTTTGCCGTTCCGCCGACCGGATCTATCCTTTAATTGCAGAGTCTGTGACAAGTTCCTGCGCGAACCTTATGATCCGCATAGAGCCTTGCGCGCACCTGTTGAGCTAGCGGGCAGCATCCCTGACGGTGCGGGTGCCTCCGGACGTTTTAGACACAGTGGAGCAAGCATGGCTTTGTCCCCCAAGACCGAAGTACTTGATGCGCTGCACCAGAACTGTGTGTTCAGGTCCGACAAGCGCGCGGAGGCGCACGAATACGTCACCCGGGAATTGGCGGATCACGTGCTGCGCTGGAAACAGGGCGCACCGGATGCGGCGCTATACAAGGGGGAATTGAATCAACTGAAGATATATGAACTACGATACGGCGCCGAAGTGGAGGTCACGCCGCGCCCGTTCGATGGCTTCACCCTGCTGCACACCTCACTGTCCGGCTCCGCGGAATTCGAGTGCGACGGGCACGTCATGAGCGTGTACGAAGGCCGCACGGCAATACTCGCGCCCAAACAGCACGCCCGGCTGCGCTGGATGCCTGGCACACAGCAGTTGATCGTCCGCATTCCCGATTCGCTCATTCAGCAGGTTTCCGGGCAAGTCGAGGACAAGGCCGTCAGCCTCTCGCCGGGTCAGCTTCTGCCGCGCCATCTCGACATGCAATGGACGCTGATGGTGCAATCGTTGCTTAACATTTTGTCGATGTCCGGCGACCCTGGGATACGGGCGGAATGGCGCGATCACTTCGAGCGTAACGTGGCGCTCTTCGTTTTCGCCCATCAACCTGCGCCCTCCACCTCACCTGTGGCCCTCTGGGCCGCCGACTTCGTCGCCACCTCGAGCGATTCCAGACCACACAACACCGGTATCCGGCCCATGGACGCCATGCTCGAATATATCGAGTCACGCCTTTGTGCGCCGATATCACTGGAAGATCTGGCACGGGTGGCCGGCGTCAGTTTTCGTACCCTCAACGTCATGTGCCATCGGTACCATGGGGTGACCCCCATGGAATTGCTTCGCAATATACGTCTCGATGCCGTTCGGGCGCGCTTGCTAACCGACCTCAACGCGAGCGTCACGGACACCGCGCTGACGTTCGACTTCGGGCATCTTGGCCGCTTCTCCGCGTACTATTTCGCGCGCTTCAATGAGTTGCCGAGCGAAACCCAAAGAAAGCGACAACGCTAACACGCGTTCTAAACGTGGTAGAAGTCGAGCACGGAATCGATGGTGTCGTTAAGCAGGACGACATGCTTCTTGAGGATCACCCAGCTGAAGCCGACCGGTTTCAGCAGATACGTTGCATCCCCGTAGAAATACGCCGACTGACCGAATCGATGGTAGAAGGTGACCCATTTGCACCTCGCCTCCAACTGGGAGTCGGACACCTGCTGGATCACTACGTTACTGATCTGGTGCAACGTGCGCGGCAACGGTGTGGACGCCGCCGACTTGCCGGTCCCGAGGCGAAACACACGATCTTCCAGACCGGCGCGGTCCGCGTAATACATCAGCGACATGCTGCGTTTCGGGTCGGTGGTGTACACATGTTCGGAGTCCCATTGTGGAATATGGAACTCTGAGTTCTCGTCGAACAGTTCGAGGTAATCGACCCATTGCCGCCTGTCGCACAACTCCGACTTGCGATACAGGAACTGTTCCACGCTACGCTGTAAATCGGCCATCATTGCTTCGCTCCTTCGGCGTTGCGGATTTTTGCTTCAAGCCCTTTGAGCAGGGCGTCTCGCCACTCGCTGTGCTGATTGACATAGAGCCCTTCATGGGTCAGCTCGGCGCCGGTGAGCACGGGTGCGATGCCTAGCGTTTCCGCATTCGGCGTGCTGCCTGTAATCCACTTGTCGCAGCCCCGGGAGATGTCGTTCCACTTTTCCATCCGGCCTTGAAAGCCGCGTTGGGCTTCGCGAAACTCAGTCAGATCGTCAGGCGTCCCCATGCCGGAGACGTTGAAGAAATCCTCGAACTGGCGGATGCGGTTTTCCCGATCCGCGTCGGACTCACCCTTGACGCCAATGCACTGGCTGAGGATCTCGGTCTTGTTCCAGGCGACGGGTCGGATAATCCGCAACTGCGAGCTGATCTGATCCATGAAGAACAAGCTTGGATAGACGTTCAGGTTCCGCAGCCGGTTCATCATCCACGCCGCCTTTTCCTGGCCATACTCTTTGATCAGCCGGGGCATGATGGTGGCGTAACCGGGGCGTACCTCCGGATTCGGCATTTCGCTGAACAGCACACTGTGGCCGTTGGGGAACGAGAACCAGCCGTCATCGGTCGCGTCATCGCCGGCGCCGAGCTTGCGGTAGTCGAGCGTGCTGTTGACGTCCGAACCCTTCTTCGCGTTGATCTCCATGCGATGCGTGGCCGTGGCGACGTAGTTGTAGTGCACGGTGCTCACGTGATAGCCATCGAGGCCGTTTTCGTTCTGCAGCTTCCAGTTGCCGGCATAGGTGTAGTGGCCCTTGCCCGGCAGCACCTCGAGCTCGCCCGTCGGCGACTGCGCGACCATCAGGTCGAGAAAGACCTTGGCGTCGCCCAGGTTCTCCTCCAGTGACGTCGTGCCTTCGGTGTCGAGACTCACGAAGACAAAGCCCTTGTAGCTCGCGACACGCGCCTTTTTCAGGTCCCGGCGCGAAAGGTCGAATCCCTCGGGGTACTCGGACGGTGCTTTCACCTTCAGCAGCTTGCCGTCGGAACGAAACGTCCACGCATGAAAGGAGCACGCGAAGGTGGACTGATGTCCTTTGCTCAGCCGGGTCAGCGTTGCGCCTCGGTGTGCGCACGCGTTGACGAGCGCATTCAAGTCCCCGTTGGCGCCGCGCGTGATGATCAGCGGCTGGCGGCCGGCCTGCATGGTGATGTAGTCATGCGGCTTGCTGATTTCGCTCTCGTGACAGGCGTAGATCCAGCGCTTCTCGAAGATCATCTCCATTTCGAGTTCGAACAGCTCGGGTTCGGTAAACATGGCCCGGGCGACGCGATAGGTATTGTCGTCGGGACGGAAGTCCAGGCAACCTGTGACGAACTCTCGCCACTCGTTCTCTGTTCGTGTGATAGACATGACGTCTCCTTTCAAGTGAGTTGCATCTCGCGGCGCAGCACGACGGGCGCGCCGCCAGCGACTTTCTTTACGACCCAGGCCGCAAGCGCGGAATCCATGTAATCCGTGTGCCCCGGAAACCAGTCCGCCAGCGCCCGCGCCAGCTCACGGGCGACCTCGACATCGCCCGCGTTTACCAGCGTGTGCACCTCGCGCACTGACTCGAGTACCTTTTGATGCTCCTCGATGTGACACTCCGCCGCCGGAAACCCAAACGCCTTCATCAAATGCTCTTCATGCGCGAAATGCGCCTCGAGGTGGCGAACAAATGCATGCAGCGTTGCCGGGACCTGTCGATCGTCCGCACGGAGGATCGCGTTCACCCGCTCAACGAACTCTTGATGACTGTCGTCCATCGCCTGATGTCCAATCAGGTAGCCTTCGTTCCAACTGAGATCAGCGGCGATATCCATCTGCACTCCTGCTCTAATCCGGTTAATCACGCCCGCTAGCTGAGGCTGGCGGCAAATTTTTCGAAATGGAACGACGCCGATTTCACGTTCACGTCGCGTAGATGCTGAGCAACCGCCTCGACCATGGGCGGAGGGCCGCACAGATAGATATCGACGTCGCCGTCGTGGAGGTGCGCGGGTTCGATATGATGCGTGACGTACCCTTTCTTCGGCCTCTCGCTGTTTGCATCCACGACGCAGACTTCGAAAGTGAAGTTCGGGATGAGACCCGTGAAAGCGTCGAGCTTGTCGATCTCCACGACATCCCGATCGGTATTGACGCCATAGATCAGGTGAATCGGGAATGGACTGCCGCCGGCCGTGACGATCTTGTCGAGCATGGCGAGAAATGGCGCGAGACCCGTGCCGCCCGCCAGCATGAGGACCGGGCGCACCAACGGCCGCAGATAGAAGCTGCCGAAAGGTCCGTTCATGACCAACTCGCCCCCCGGCGCCGCCCGCTCCTTGAGAAAGCTGCTCATCAGGCCGCCCGGGACGTTGCGGATCAGGAACGCCACGCTATCGCTGCGTGCTGTCATCGAACTGAACGAGTAGGCGCGTTGGCGTTGCTCCCCGCCCGGCACCTGCAGGTTGGCGTATTGGCCCGGGAGGAACACCAGGTCCTTGAGCCCATCGCCTTCGAGCACGAGCGAAAACGTGCTGTCGGAGAGGCGGCGCACGTCCTTGATCCGGGTAACGTAGCTCTCCTGCGGGGTGCTGCACGCGGCGGAGCTGGTCGGCACGAGGACGACGCAATCGGACTTCGGCCGCATCTGGCACGCCAGCGCGTAGCCCTCGTCCGCTTCACTGCTGCTGAGCGCATCGTCGATATAGTCGCCGAGCGAGTAACTGCCGGATTCGACACGGCACTTGCAGGTGGCGCAAGCGCCCTCCCGGCAGTCCATTGGAATGTTGATGCCCTGACGATAGGCGGCGTCCACCACGGATTCCATACTGCCGCAGTTGACGAAGCGGGTGACGCCGTCCTCGAAATTGAGCGCTATGCTAAAGCTCATTGCCATGTCTCCAGTCTCATCTACGTTTATCGCGGCGTCCAATCGTCGGTGCGCTTCGCCAGAAATCGGCTGGACCAACGGCCCAGGTAGCGCATCCACCGAATCACGCAGCGGTTGATGAAAGTCTAGGGAGACAGGGGTAACCGGGCTATCCGGAATCTGCTGTGGAACCCGGTTGTTCTGTCCGTTTCTTGCAGGCCGGCTTGCGCAAATGACGAACCGAATCACGCAAACATGTGGCCTATACCAAAAGGATGGCGTGGGTCGGTGTGCGGCTATAGATGTCGTGAATGAGGCTATTTGAAACGGAAATTTAACAGCGAATCGCGGCCGCCCTATGCTGGTCTCAACACGCGGCGCCCGCAAGTGGCGCCCGCCCACGTTGGACATCAACTTATCTGGAGGCTTTATGCAGAACAAGATTGCGCTCGAAGAGCACTTCGCATCGCCCGACACGATTGGCGATTCTGAACATTACTTCACCCCTGACATCTGGCCGGAACGGCGCCGGCAACTGCTCGATGTTCAGGAGGAGCGTATCGAGCGTATGGACGCCTGCGGAATCGGCTACACGATCCTGTCGTTGAACGCGCCCGCCATTCAGGCGATTACCGACACCAAACGGGCAATCGATGTCGCGCGACGCGCGAACGATCTGCTGGCCGAGCAAGTGGCGCGCCGTCCGGACCGCTTCGGGGCATTTGCTGCGCTGCCGATGCAGGATCCGGACGCGGCCACCCGTGAGTTGCAGCGCACGGTGTCCGAACTCGGCTTCAAGGGGGCGCTTGTCAATGGCTTTTCGCAGGTCGGTAGCGCTGACAACGCAACCTATTGCGATCTGCCACAGTACTGGCCGTTCTGGGGTGAGGTTGCACGGCTAGGCGTGCCGTTCTACCTGCATCCGCGCAATCCGCTGCCGAGCCAGCAGCTTGCGCTGGAGGGACACCCGTGGCTGATGGGTCCGGCATGGGCGTTCTCTGCGGAAACCGGTGTACACGCGTTACGCCTTATCGGCAGCGGTCTTTTTGACGCCTATCCCACGCTGCAGGTGATTCTCGGCCATCTGGGCGAGCTCGTGCAGAACAACATCTGGCGTACGTCCCATTGGGCCTCCGCGGACGCAAAGAACCCGATGGGCGTCAAGGCGAAACGACCGTTCATCGATTACTTCCGGCAGAACTTCCACGTGACGACGAGCGGCAACTTCCGCACGATCGCCATGCGTAATGCGATGGACGAAATCGGCAGCGACCGTGTGCTGTTTTCGACCGATTACCCGTTCGAAACGATGGAAGAGGCGAGTACCTGGTTCGATGCCGCGGAGATCGGCGACAACGACCGGGAAAAGATTGGCCGCGACAACGCGAAGCGGCTGTTCCGGTTGTCTTGATCCCGTTCGCCGATGCCGCCGAGGTCGCACCGGTTGCTCATACGGTAGCGACAGTCCGACCATCGCATATCGGTAGCGAATTGCGGTGGCGGAGTAACGCTACGCCGCCACCATCCTGCCCGGTTAGAACCGGTGAATGATGCCCACACCCACAGCGACCTGGCTGCGTGACGAGGACGGCGCGCTGTTCTGGCCGTCGCCGATATCGGCCGTTGCGTTGATGATGCTCTTGCCGTTCGTCCCGAGCGTCTGGCCGCCCGCACGCTGATAGGCTTCCAGCGCGTACAGGCCGGTGCGCTTGGAAAGACTGTAGTACTGCGAGAGGTTGAATTGCTGATAGCTGGCCGCGCTCCTAATGCCATTCGACTCTGTCGCGCGGGTATAGCTATAGCCGGCAGCCAGGTCTAGCGCTGTCAGCGGCTTGAAGTGCAGCACTGCGCCAGCCGTGTTGAAGATCGCCTCGCCGTGGAAGAACGAGTTGACGCCCGGGATGTATTGCACGTTCGAGTACGAGAACGAGACGTCCCATTGCGAGCTGAACGCATAGCCGCCCGTCACTGCAACGCGTTGCTGCGCTTGCGCCGTCTGGTAACCGTTGTTGATACCCGACACACCCGCCTGCGCGCCGGCATTCGACGTCGTGGAGTCTGCGCCCCACGCACCGCCGCCCGGCGTCGAGTTATTGATGCGCTGGTAGCCTGCCGCGATACCGAACGGACCATTCAGGTACTGGATCGCCCCGCTAATCGTCGAACCCGCATTGGTGCTACCCGCCACACCGCCCAGCGAGTACGAACCGCTCACCGTCAAGCCGTACATGTTCGGCGACGTGTACACCAGCGAGTTATTCGCGCGATACAGCGTATCCAGCGAATCGATATCGCCCGGGTGCGCGCCGTAAGCGCCGGTCAGCCACGTGGTCGGGCTATAGGGCGACAGCAGCGAGTAGTACGCCGTGTACTGGCGGCCAGCGGTGAACGAACCGTAGGTGGCATTAGCCAACCCGACATAGGCTTGCCGGTTGAACGCCAGACCGGAGACGGATTGTGCGCCCGTTGCACTGTTAAAGCCTTCTTCCAACTGGAAGATCGCCTTCGTGCCGCCGCCCAGATCCTCGGCGCCCTTCAGGCCGAAGCGGCTGCCCGCCCAGATGCCGTTGATCATCTTGACCACCGAGTGACCGCCCGTCGTCGAACCGAGCGACGTCTGGCTGCTCTGATAGCCGATCCCCGTGTCGACAATCCCGTACAGCGTCACGCTGCTTTGAGCATGCGCGCCGAGGGCGACCAACCCTAGGGCCGAGGTTGCGAGTGCCTTTTTCATTTCTGCTCCTCTGTAAAAAATCATTTCTCAATCTCTAACGCCAGTCGTCGCCCCGGTAATCTAAGGTGTGCAGAGCTAGCCGGCTCAGCGTACCGATGCAAATGCGAAGAGGGGCGAGCACTGACCGGCGCCTGGATTTGCAAACCAGCTCGAAGTGTCGTTCAAACGCGATCTGATGTCTTTGAGGGTTTATACGAATTTGTACGATCTAGTTAGTTTTTTTATTGGCGTAGTTTCGGCTGAGCTAGAGTAGCCGCTTTGATTGTGGTGAAGCGAGATGGGGAACAAGCTGGAGGATCTGGACGAACTTTTAGCCTGCACAACCGTGTGGAGGAGCGCTCGCAAACGGTACCTTCGGGCGTCTCCGACCGTCGCATGAATTTTTGCGCTTCAGGGTTTACACCAATTTGTACGATCTAGTTAGTTTTTTTGCGTAGGTTGAGTTACAGCGGCCGCTTTGATCGCGGTGATGAGCCGCGTCGCCGCATGCTTGTCGCGCCGGCTTTGCACCAGTCCGTCAAGCAACGTCGAGCGGATATAGACTGTATTTGCACAACGAGCAGCATCGCAGCAATCGAAACGACCGCTCGCCCCCACCATCAACCCGGTCTGCCTGCTTATTACTTGATCAGCTTGAGGGCTTCCCTGAACCTCGGATGTTCACTCGTTCGCAACCATTCAAACGCAACCATTTCCGATGTCACGATTTCCGCACCCGCCGATTTTGCGCGATCTATCGCAGCAATTTTGTTGGCACTCTGGCGGGACCCGATAGCATCGACGACGAGCCGCACGCGCTGATTTCTTTCCCGCAGTCCCAAGACCGTCTGCAAAACACATACGTGCGCTTCACAACCCAGGACAATCAGATCGTCCCGATCTGGCCCCAGACATTCCGCAAAACCTGGTTCAGCACTCGCATCGAAATGATTTTTTTCGAACCGCCTGCTAAACATCTGTCCTATTTCAGGCAACGTGCCACCAAGGCGTAGTGGCTGCTGTTCCGTTCCAACGATGGGAACTTCAAGAAGCTTCGCCACCTGCGCCAGGATTAAGGCCCGTTTCACAACCTCGTTGCCCTCGGAAATGACAGGCATCAGCTTTTTTTGCAGGTCAATAATGATGAGCAACGAACGCGATGCGTCGCATAGAAGACTCATAGTTGCCTCGCTTCAAAACGGGGTTACCGGGCTCGAACAGTACTCGATTCTCTCAGTCAGGTTCCCTTCACCAATCAGAATACGCCGCCAAACCCCTCGCCGCCCATTCTGTAATTACGGTTAGTCATATCCGGGTTCCGGTTCACCAAGGGCCTCGCGTACAGCGGATGTCGCAAACTGCGTACTTCGTGCTCAAGCGTGAAGCAATGGGTTCCACTCACAGGATCAACGAGCTCGGCGAAGCGATATTGGTGAGTCTCCTCCCCATAACTCAACCCGCGTCCGGCGAGCCGCTCATAAGGTCCGGAAAAATCGGACACATATATTTGAATGTGATGCCCATCGTATTCCTGGCTCGCCGAGAGCGTTTCCGTATAAACGAGCTGTTGATGCCTACCCACCGCGATCACGGCTTGTAGCGAACCGTTGCGCTCACATACGTCGACAGCCGCATCGAATATCTCCCGATAGAACCCAGCAATCGACATCGCGCAGCCGACGGGCACATCGAGTTGCACATACCCGATGCCAAGATCAATGCCCGCCCACGGGTCGCTCGCCGTGCCCGCGTCGGGATCGAGGCAGTCGTAACGATTCCCCCAGGGACAGATCACTTCCACGCGGTCGTCCCGCTCGGTCCATGCGAATCGGGTCTGCGCCAGCACGGGCTCGATGGCGCGTAGCCGCTCGATCAGCGGCCCGCGCCTGCCCACGATCAGCCCGACATGCCCGCGAAGGCACTGAGCGTCGCCGTGCGGCAAGTGAATCTGCGAGCGGCCAACGTTGATCCACATGTTGGTTACACCCGTCATCAGAAAGGGATCGCGCGTGAGACCGAGTGCACTGACATAGAACGCGGTCGCGAGACGCTGGTCCGGGATCGTGAGATTGACGTGTTCGAGCAGCACAAGATTGCCGATGTCTTCACGTGTGTAGTTGGAAAGCCCCATCTGTTTGCCCTCGAAGGATTGACGCGGTAGATCAAACATACACCACTCGCGCCGCCCTTACGACATCCATCCCGCGGCGACTGCCTCGGGCAATTCGATGCGCTTGATATCGCCTAGAATGACGATGCACGACGCCGCGCCTAGCACAGCCACCGCGCCGATGAACATGAGCCCCCAGTCGATCGCGCGCGCACCGGTATCGTGGATGCGCCGGTTGCGTACGAGGAACGCCTGTTTGGTAGATTCCACGAGCCCGTGCACGTAGACGAACGATTCGGCTTCCGTGCAGCCAAGCCGTTCGAAGATGCCGAGAATCAGCATCGACGCAAGACCTTGTGTCGGCGGCGGCAGGTTGTAGACGGTGCCGGTCTTCAGCTGAAGGCTGAGCGGCTCGACGCAGCGTGATACTCTCAGCAATCCTTATTTTATTTCATGTCGGCAGCTTCGCCGGCGCGCGCCGGATCAACTTCCTCCGCCATATAGCAGCGAGTTCAGGCGTGCCATCGTGCCATCCTGCTGCGCCCGAATCAGTTCCTGGCGAACCTCCGCTCGAGTCTTGCCGGAAGAAGCTGTGCTGCCCTTCATAGGCGTGACAAGCTGTGCCGATGAGGGATCCGCTTGCGACACGGCGGCAGCATTTTCGTAGGTTCCGGCTGGGACGTCCATGTCGCCGGCATACGCGTTTGCAGCGCCCAGTGCGAGGGTAACAGCCGCAATCAGATTAAAATTTTTCATCTTAAACTTCCAATTCAAAATTAATTTCCAATCCAAAATATACGACGGTAGAGCAGTCGCTTCTGGAACGTCTCTTCGCACGATTCGGATGAGATCTTCTCGATCGATCCCAACCGTCCGGCGTGTACTTGTTAAACCGCAGCATCGTCGGTTCTATTCCCGACTAGGAACTTTAGGTGCTCACCTCTTCGAGAGCGGCCGCGCAGCCATCACTTTTGCGTGTTTGCTGGAAGCCACTACGGGGCGTCGCCTTTAGCACGGGTTCGTTGTCTTGACAGGTGCCAAGGTTGCGCGGAGCATCGTCTTGGCATGTCTGGCAGCCGGTTGATCCAGGAATAACCGAGCCCGCCGGTCGATCTCTCAACGTAATGCCTTTGATCGAGAGGGTGGAGAGCAGAGCATGTTGCGCTTCCCCAGTATTCAAAGATGGCGGCCGGCGGGCGTGCGATCGGTTCGGCTGACCACCGGACTGGTGCTGTTCACGTATGTAGGGACACACCTCCTGAATCACTCACTAGGGAATATCTCCCTCGCGTGGCTGGAGCGTGGCCTGCTTGTACAGAAGTTCATCTGGCAGGGATGGCTTGGTACAGGCGTGCTGTACAGCGCGCTCGTGACGCATTTCTTCCTGGGTCTGTGGGCTCTGTACGAGCGGCGCTCGGTGCATTGGAATCGGGGTGAGGTGACGCAACTCGTCCTCGGTTTATGCATTCCGCCGCTGCTTGCCAACCATCTCGCCAATACGCGGGTCGCATTTGCCGCGTTCGGCCTGAACAAAGGTTACGCGCAGTTGTTGTACTCGTTCTGGATCGCTTCGCCGTTCTTCGGCCGAGTACAGTTGGTGCTGTTGGTGGTCGCCTGGTCGCATGGGTGTTGTGGCGTCTGGTTCTGGTTGCGGTTGAAGCCATGGTTTGGGGCGTGGCGGAGCGTGTTGCTGAGCGTCGCCGTGCTGCTCCCCGTGCTCGCTCTGCTAGGGTTCCTGCAAGGCGGACGGGAAGTGGTCGCGCTTGCGCAGGATCCCGTCTGGCGCGCCGCGGCGACTCGGTCGACGGTCGTCGGGACGGGACTGCAAAATCTCTGGCTCGCCGATCTGCGCAACGACTTTTTGCTCTTCGACGGTGGCGCGCTGCTGTTGGTACTTGGGGCGCGGCTGCTGCGCACGGTCCGCGAGCGCCGACACGGACGGCTCTGTATCTTGTATCCAGAGGGGCGTAGGGTATTCGCGCCGCTCGGATTTTCAGTGCTGGAAGCTAGCCGGATGGCCGGCGTTCCCCATGCCAGCACGTGCGGTGGCCGTGCTCGCTGCACATTGTGCAGAGTGCGCGTGCTCAGCGATGTGCCGCTGCCCACGCCAGCCGAGGCGGAGCGGCGCGTCCTGGAGCGACTGGGAGTTGATGAGCTGTCAGTGCGTCTTGCGTGCCAGTTGCGGCCGATCCATGATCTCTCCGTGTGGCCATTGGTGCCGCCGGCCGCATCCACGGCCTTCCTGCAACGGCGTCAGCGGGACGTCATGCCGCAAGAGCGATTCGCGGCGTTCATGTTCGTGGACATGCGGGGTTCCACACAGCTTGCGGCGGCGCAACTACCGTTCGACAGCATATTCGTAGTCAGTCGCTTCCTGAGCGCTGTCTGTGCCGCGGTGGTCCAGGCGGGTGGTACGCCAAACCAGTTCATGGGCGACGCTGTGCTCGCGATCTTTGGCTTACGCGACGAGCCGGCCATTGCTTGTCGCCAGGCGCTCTGCGCGGTGCCGTTGGTGGCGGCCAACATTGATCAACTCAACGCTGCGCTCGAGCAGCAACTGCAAACGCCCATACGGTTCGGCATTGGATTACATTGCGGCCGGGCTGTAATGGGTGAGATTGGCTTTCGCGAGCATGTGACATTCACGGCAATTGGTGACCCACTGAACGTGGCCTCAAGACTTGAGGAACTGACAAAAGAACTCGCTTGCGACGCTATCGTGTCCGAAGAGGTATTCCAGCATGCCGGCGTCTCGGCGGCAGACCTGCCGCAGCTTGATGCTCACCTGAAAGGTCGCCATGACCCGGTCCCCGTCCGCGTGCTGTCCAAGGCGTTCCAGATGCCTCAGAGCTGACAACAATTCGCGATATTGCGTGGCACTCGACGACCGCCGCGAAATAGCGGGTGGTGTCGCCAGCGAGTTGGCGAAAAACGGAAGCGCGTTACTGTACGCGCAATCCGTCGCATTCATGGCGTGGGCTTCGTCTGTGCTATCTGCCGCCCACCCGTCAGCGCATTCTTTTCCGCTTGATGTTTAGCCTCCAGCCTTTGTTCTGCCGCCTGAATGTCATCTGGGTAATAGAGATCGTTGGGAATAGGGCGATATCCGACCGCCTCCAACTCCTTGAGTTCATTCCGCACTTCTGCACGGGTGATCTGATGCGTGCCGGTCCCCACCGATGTTTGCGCGTACACACAGGCTGACGTTGCCATCAGCACCGCACTTACGATGAGCGAACCACGTGCGGATTGACCAACCAGCCGATTAAGCGAATTCGATTTCATGTTGCTACTCCTCGGTTTTCGAGCGTGCGATGTCCACAGTCCACTTGACTCCGGCGCACGACGCTCTGCACGGGTTAACCGCGGGGCCGGCCTCCTTATTCCCTACTCTCTTTCGCAGACCTGAAACATTCATATCCGTTTCATCTTGTTACGCACAACATCCTCGATGACACGCGGACGCTGCCCTTCGCGCATCGCTCCAGTCCGCCTGAAGATGTGGCCAGATGACCCGGTCAACGGGACCATGGCTCGTTTACTTACATCGCAATTGACCTCACTTTCTGTGTGCTTCAGCCGTGCAAGTGTTCTTTTTTTCAGGACGCGGGAATATCCGGTGACGAAACGGAGTCTACTCATTGCGTATCGCACAATTCTCAATAAACACTAAGGAGTCTGAAATTGATCAATCCATTGTGATCGTCATTTCCCTAGCCGCCCTCACATCATCGAGCGCATTTGCTCAAAGTAAGACCCGCGTCGAGGTCTACCACGAGCTGATCGAAGCACAGCAAAGCGGGCTGAACTACGCCACAGAAACGTCGTACCCCAAGGTCAACCCAATTTATGCAGCACAGGTCATGCACATCAAGCGCGACCATTCTGTGCAGCAGAGCGCGTCTATGGACGACCGCACGACTCATTGAACTTGCGTCTTGTTAGCTCGAGCCAATGCTGACGCCTCATCACTGATCTGATTCTCGGCGTGGCCTGTCTGTCCTTGATCATGGATCGAGATAAATCGCTGCAGGCGGGGCGACGAACCCCATGTCCGGACCACCGTGTAGCGCCATGCATCGTGCCCTTCGCCCACCCAGCGCGCCGCCGTGCCGAGCACATCGCGATCGATGCCCTGCATCGCCCCCCTCAATGCGCGTGCGCGCGCAAGCGTGCCGACGCCGACTCGAGATCACGCCAGGCGGGCCGCCCGGGCGCATAGCGCGCCCGGATATACGACGCGAGCTCGGCCAGTTGACGGTCGTCAAACACGTCCTTGAAACCCGGCATGTAGCCAAGCTCCGCCGTCGCAGGCCGATCGATCCCATGCTGCAGCACGTGCAGCAGATTATCGGGGGTGGCCTGCGCGACACTGGTATTCAACCCCATCAACGGACGCACGCCGAAATGACCGACGCCGCCTGATTCCGCATGGCACACGGCACACGCCGATTCGAAGATGCGGCGTCCTCCCTCGTCATCCAGCGTCTGCGCAGCGCTCGCGCGGACTGCGTGCGCGGCCGCGGCATCCGCCGACACGGCGGGATCGACTGGCGGCGACAGCGACGCAATGTAGTGCGAGATCGCACGCACATCGGATTCGGGCAAGGTCGAAAGTCCGGCTACAACCGGTCCCATCGGGCCGGCCGCGACGCCATGCTCAGCGGAGAAACCCGTGCGCAGATAGTCGAACAATGCATCCTCGGTCCATGGCACTGGCGCCGCGCGCGATCCCACCAGCGAAGGTGCGTCCCACCCCTCAGCACTGCCGCCAGTCAGATAGGCGAAGCCGCCCTTTTCCGCGCCGATCGCATTGCGTGGGGTATGACACGCGCCGCAATGTCCGGCGCCATCCACGAGATACTTGCCGCGGTTCCATTGCGCCGAGCGCGTCTCGTCAGGCACGAACGCGCGCTCGTCATGAAAGAGCCAGTTCCATCCGGCTACGAGTGGCCGTTGATTCATCGGGAACGGCAGCTTCGTCCTGGGGGGCGCATTCTTCACCGCAGGCTGGGACATCAGATACGCATAGAGCGCCATCGTGTCCGACTCGCTCATCTTCGCGAACGCGGTGTACGGAAACGCCGGATAGAGATGCGAGCCGTCGCGTGCAATGCCTTTGCGCATGGCGCGCTGAAACGCTTCATATGACCACGTGCCGATGCCGGTCTCGCGATCCGGTGTGAGGTTGGTCGAGTAGACGGTGCCGAACGGCGTCTCAAGCGCGAATCCCCCCGCATTGGTCTGGCCGCCTGGCGCGGTGTGGCATACCGCGCAATCACCGGCGGCGGCGATCTGGCGGCCGCGTTCGAGGGTGGCCGCCGACCACAGCGACGTATCGACCGAGGACACAGGCGCGATCGGCGCGGGTCCCGGCAGCACCGCGCAGGCGAGGCCGATCAGTCCACCGAGCGCGCCGCCGATGCCGCCGCCGGCCATCCAGCGCCGCCAGCGCGACGGGCGGCGAGCGACAGCGGGCGCATTGGCGAGTGTCGCGGGAGCCGCCCCGGCCAGCGCGTGGCGGATGCGCTCCGTGTCGAAGCGTGGCGAACGGAAGCGCACGCCGGTTGCATCGAACACCGCATTCGCAATGGCTGCGGCGGCGGGCGCGGCCGAGCGTTCCACGTCGGCAGCTTCTTGCGGCGTCAATTCGCGCGAGACAAGCGCGGGCCACTCAGCGGAGGCGGCGCCAGACAGCACCAACTCATGCGAGATCGCTGCGCTGTCGTGCGCCAGGCCCGTTTCGTCATAGGCGGTACGGGCAAGAAAACGCACGCCGGTCGAGCGTTCGATGGCCTGCGTCACATGGTGCGACGGCAGCCCCGACGCGAAGGCCGCGCCCGATTTGCCCGCACCCCGCCCCGCGACGACTCGCCGGACCGCCACGTCACCGGTCACGCGATTGACGTCGACGTCGACCACCCACGCGGTCCAGCTATCCGCGTGTCTGCCCGGCGCACCGTTAGCTGGCAGTACGGGTTCGGGTTGTACGGGTAATGCTGTGGAGCCGTTCTGCGAGGAAAACGATGCTTGCCGGCTTTCACCGTCGAACGCGAAACCGCGTCCGCGAACCCACGGCGACGCCGGTTCGATCGCGGCGGTAGACTCGCCGCCCCATGTAGCGCGTTCGGCCACCATTCGGATCACTTCACGCGCGCCGTCGTCGAGTTGCGCGTCGAGATGCTGCATACGCAGTTCCACCGGGTCGCGATGTAACTCGTGCGCCAGTTCGTCGATAAACGACTCTCGCGCGAACGCATGGGCATGCGCGGGAATGACATGCGCGGACGCTGCATCCAGCGCGATCGACGCATCCGCATGCCGGTAGACCAGCAAGGGCACGGCGGCTGCGTCGTCACCGGGAGCCGTGGAAGACATTACGTCCGCGTGTTCGAGCGCGGCCCGGTATTGCCAGCGGGTCATCGTGCCGTCGGGTTCATGAGCCGTTCCGACATTCAGCTCCGCGTATGTCGACGCAGCCCACGCGTCCGGCTGTTTCGCCTGCGCCGGCAGCACCTTTAATTGCACCGGCCATTGATAGCTTTGCGATCGATACCGGCCCTCGCCCGCCGGGTGCTGCCCGGTGTTCCGCACCGCCGCGCGCGTGCCTGCATGCGCGGCGGCCTGTTCATCGCCCTGCTCCGCCACGATCGCTTCACCGTTCTGATTCATGCGCACGCTCAGCCCGCAGATAGTCGGCCGCGCGACGCACCGCCTTGACGATTTCAAAGTGCGTGCCGCAACGGCACAGGTTATAGCGCAGCGCATCGCGGATCGCGTCGTCGTCAGGATACGGATTGCGATCGAGCAACGCCTTCGCGCTCATGATCATGCCGTTCAGACAGTAACCGCACTGGGCCGCCTGCTCATCGATGAACGCACGTTGCACGGGATGCAGCGCAGTGGACGTCCCGAGTCCTTCGAGGGTCGTCACCTCGCGCCCGATCGCCACGCTTGCGGGCACCACGCACGAGCGCGTCGGCCGGCCGTCGACGATAACCGCACAGGCGCCGCACTGCCCCAGCCCGCAACCGTACTTCGGGCCGTTCAGCTCGAAGTCGTTGCGCAGGATGTACAGCAAGGGCGTATCCGGCGAAGCACCCTCAATGGTGCGGCTCGCACCATTGACCGTCAGCGTCAGGGGACCGGCATGCGGAGTCGGGTGCGCCATCATCGAACCTGTTTGCGTGGGATGCCTACATGCGTTGCGAATCGGGTACGCGGCCTTTGCTAAACCGCCGCGCGCTGCTTCGGCATGACTGTAATGCGTGTGCCGCTCAGGCCGACAATGTTTCTGCGGCCGGCGCGACAAGCGGCACGTTGAACACGTCATAGCCGAAAACCCATGCCGGATCCTCATTCGAACGCAGCCACGTGTTGTTGTGCGAGACCAGTTGGACCTTCGATGCACGTGCGGCACGGTTTGCTTCGTACAGCGAGAACGCCCCCGTGTAGTCGGTCGCGCCCACTTCGTCGAGACACCGGGTGAGCATCGCCGCGTCCTCGATCGCCATCGCCGCGCCCTGGGCCATGTGCGGCTTCATCGGATGGCAGGCGTCGCCCAGCAGCACCATCCGTCCACGGCTCCACAGCGGCAGCGGATCGCGCTCCAGCAGCGGCCACTTTGTGATGGACGGCGACACGTCGATCAGGTTCTGCACGTCCGGATGGAAGCCAGCAAACGCTTCGCGCATTTCATCGCGACTGCTCTCCATCATCGAAATGCCTGTGGGCCACGCCTTCTGCGGCACGCCCGTGACGTAGTAGTACTCGTCGCGCTTCTCGGTCACGTAGTAGACCATCATGTGACGGTCTTCCGACCACCATTTCACGCACATGTCGTAGGGCTTGTTGCCGAGCAGCGAAGCGGGAAACACCGCGCGATGCGCGACGTAGCCGGTGTAACGCGGCGGTTCGTTGCCAAGCAGGTGTTCGCGGATCTTCGAATTCACGCCGTCCGCGCCGATCACGATGTCCGCCGTTTCGACGCTGCCGTCGGCGAAAGTCATCCGCACCTCGCTCCCGGTGTCCTCCACGTTCTTCAGATGTTTGCCGAATGAAATCGTCCGCGGTGCGACCGCGCTCGTCATCAGCGCATGGAAGTCGCCACGGTGCACGGTCAGATAGCTCGCGCCGTACGTCTTCAGCGCATGGTCGCCCAGCGGGATTTGCGCGATCGCCTCGGCGCTCTGCCAGTCACGACTGAACCAGAAGTCAGGATGCGAACCCATGGTGTTCAGCGCGTCCTCGCAACCGATGCGGCGCATGACCTTCATCACATTCGGGCCGAGATGAATCCCCGCGCCGAGGCGCGAGAAGGCTTGCGCCTGTTCGTACAGTCTGACGTCGTAACCGCTGCGTTGCAGCAGCGCGGCCGCCGCCGTGCCGCCGAGACCTGCGCCGATCACGGCGATGCGCGTTTTGCTCATGAAAGTTCTCCTGTTGATGCGGCCGCCAGCACGATGCTCCGACGGACCGGTTGAGTACGATTAAATGTAGCGTACACATTAGAAATTATCTCGACAAGACTTTTTTGCCGCACGACGCCACCCGGCTAGAAATGGCTATATATGGTGAAAATGTCGTAGCTTCCAGCCAACCTAGGTCTGGACTATTTTTATTCTGTTGTGTTTTTATAACGTACACACTAGACTTTGCCTCAACGTGCGACGCCTTTCGCAGTCGGGGCGTGTCGAGCACAGTCCACATCCACCGGAGCAGCGCTATGACCAAGACGTACCGGATCGGCCAGATCGTGCCGAGTTCTAACACCACGATGGAAACGGAGATCCCGGCGATGCTCCGTCTGCGCGAAGCGATTCGCCCCGAGCGCTTCACGTTCCACTCGAGCCGCATGCGCATGAAGAAGGTCGTCAAGGAAGAACTCGCCGCGATGGATGCCGAGTCCGACCGCTGCGCCGTCGAACTGTCCGACGCGCGGGTCGACGTGCTCGGCTATGCGTGTCTCGTCGCGATCATGGCGATGGGCCGCGGCTATCACCGCGTCTCGCAGGCTCGCCTGACACGGCACACCGCCGAGAACGGCGCACAAGCCCCGGTGCTGACCAGCGCGGGCGCCCTGGTGGACGCGCTACGCGTGATCGGTGCGAAGCGCATCGTCGTGGTCGCCCCGTATATGAAGCCGCTGACCGAACTGGTGGTCGATTACATCCGCAGCGAAGGCTATGAGGTGATCGACTATCGCGCGCTGGAAATCCCCGACAACCTCGAGGTGGGCCGTCACGATCCGGCGCGCCTGCCGGACATCGTCAAGACGCTGCCGTATCAGGACGCCGACGCCATCGTACTGTCCGCCTGCGTGCAGATGCCGTCGCTGCCGGTGGTCGCGAAAGTCGAAGCCATGACAGGCAAGCCGGTGATCACCGCGGCGATCGCGACCACCTACGCGATGCTGCGCGAACTCGACCTCGAGCCGATCGTGCCGGGCGCGGGCGCCCTGCTGTCGGGCGCGTACTGAACAGAGCGATCCGGAGCGAACGCCACTATGACTACTTTCCTGTACGGCGCGAACATCGCAGCCAACGGCATCCGCCAGCACTACCTGCGCTATGGCGGCACCGCCGGCGCGCGCGCGGAGCGCCCCGCTATCGTGCTGGTTCCCGGCATCACCAGTCCGGCTATTACCTGGGGTTTTGTCGGTGAAGTGTTGGGTCGCACGCACGACACCTATGTACTCGACGTGCGCGGTCGCGGTCTGTCGTCGGCATCGGACCTGCTCGACTACAGTCTCAACGCACAAGGCGCCGACGTCGCCGCATTCGTCACCGCGCTAGGCCTGCGCAACTTCAGCCTGGTCGGACATTCGATGGGCGCGCGTATTGCCGCGCGCGCAGCGATGCGCGAGCCGCGCGGGCTCGTGTCGGTCGTACTCGTCGACCCGCCCGTCTCAGGCCCCGGCCGCCGCCCCTATCCTGGCAAGCTGCCGTGGTACGTGGATTCAATGGCGCTCGCACGCGCCGGCACCGACGCGGAAGGCATGCGCGCATTCTGTCCGACCTGGACGGAAGCCCAGCTGCAGTTGCGCGCCGAGTGGCTGCACACCTGCGACGAGCGCGCAGTGCTGGGTTCCTATGAAGATTTCCATATCGACGATTTCCACGCGGACGCAGCGCGCCTCGGCGTGCCGTCGCTATTGATCACCGCACAACACGGCGACGTCGTGCGCGACGAAGAAGTTGCCGAGTTGCAACTCGCCACACCGGCCATGCGGCATGTACGCGTACCGGATGCCGGCCACATGATTCCTTGGGACAACGCTGCCGGTTTTTACGCCGCGTTCGGCGATTTCCTCGGCGCGCCGCTCGACCACTGACCCTGAATAGGAGCCGTCGATGTCAGTCAGCGATTACCAGTTGATCGAAGCGTGGAAGGAAGTCCTCACGCTGTCCCGCCTCGAACCCGGCCAGGCCGTCACGATCCTGACGAGTCCAGCCACCCATCCGCAGACGCTCTCGTGCGCGCTCATCGCAACGCAGTCGATGGGCGCAATCGTCAACCGACTCGATCTGCCGCCCGTGAATGGCGAGAAAGCGTTCAGCCGCGACTCGCTCGCGTACCTCGGCACCACGCCGCTGACAGGTAACGCGCCCGCGATCGCGGCGCTGAAGGCCAGCGACCTCGTACTCGATCTGATGACGCTGCTGTTTTCGCCAGAGCAGCACGAGATCCTGAAGGGCGGCACAAAAATTCTGCTCGCGGTCGAACCGCCGGAAGTGCTCACGCGTATGGTGCCGACACTGGCCGACCGCACACGCGTGCTGGCCGCGGCGAAGCGCATCTCCGCCGCGCGGGAAATGCGTGTCACGTCGCCAGCCGGTACGTCGCTGGTGTGCCCGCTCGGCGAGTTCGGACCGACCGCCGAATACGGCTTTGTCGACGAACCGGGCCGCTGGGACCACTGGCCGAGCGGCTTCGCGCTGACTTATCCAAACGACTGCACCGCGCACGGCACGATCGTGATTGATCGCGGCGATATCCTGCTGCCCCAGAAGCGCTATGTGAGCGAGCCGATCGTGCTGACCGTCGAAGGCGGCTATGCGACGAAGATCGAAGGCGGTGTGGATGCCGCCTTACTGCGCGACTACATGGAGACGTTCACGGATCCCGAAGGTTACGCGATCTCGCATATCGGCTGGGGCCTGCAGCCACGCGCACGCTGGTCGACGCTCGGCCTCTACGATCGTGAAGCCACGATCGGCATGGACGCGCGCGCATTCGAAGGCAACTTCCTGTTCTCGCTCGGACCAAACAACGAAGGCGGCGGCCAGCGCACCACGACCTGTCACATCGATATTCCGCTGCGCCACTGCACGGTGATGCTCGACGATGAGGTCGTCGTGCGTGATGGACGTGTGATCGACACCGCTGAACCTGTCTTAACCAACCTGTGAGGCTCACCGCGATGAACGCACCCGACACGCACGCCGAAGCCTATGTGTATCAGCAGCAAGGATTCGGCACGCCGCTGCCGCCGCTTGGCAACATCGGCCTGCTGATCGTCGATTTCGTGGTCGGCTTTGCCGATCCGCAGACTTTTGGCGGCGGCAATATCGCCCCAGCTATCACCCGCACCGTCGATGCGCTCGAACACGCGCGCCGCGCCGGCTGGCCGGTCGCGCACAGCCGCATCGTGTATGCCGCCGACGGCAGCGACGACAACGTGTTCTCGCTGAAGGTGCCCGGTATGGCAACGCTAACCGAGGAGCATCCCAATAGCGCGATCGTGCCCGAACTGACGCCCGAAAAAGGCGAACTGGTCGTGCGTAAGACGGTACCGTCCGCGTTCTTCGGCACCCAGCTCGCGCCCTGGCTCACGCAGCGCGCCGTGCAAACGCTGCTGGTGGCCGGCGCGGTGACGAGCGGTTGCGTGCGGGCGAGCGTCGTCGACGCGATGTCGTTCGGGTTCCGTCCGCTGGTGCTGTCCGACTGTGTAGGCGATCGGGCAATCGCACCGCACGACGCAAGCCTGTTCGACATGCAACAGAAATATGCGGCGGTCATGCCGTGGCGCGACGCGCTCGCCGCGCTCGACAAGCGGACTCGCTGAGCCGCAGGAGTGGGCGCGAGCCCGCTTGATTGGCGCCCTGTTATTGGCCGTCTAACATCGACGATGACGGTCGGCTTGCACCCGGGGCAAAGACGCGTATAGCGTTCCCCGTCGCGCCGGCCACATCTGGAAACCGCCTGTGAACCGAACCGAACTTCTCGCACGGCCCGGCCGACTTGCTGTGATCCGCCAGCCAGCCCCGCCCGTGGGACCGGCGCCTGGTCAACCGGGCAGCCCGTCCACCTATGTGCCGGACGTGCCAGAGGTGTTCGTCGCCCTGCTCGACGACGGGCGCATTCTGGCCTTCAACGGCCACGTGGACCTCGGCACGGGCATCCGCACCTCGCTGGGCCAGATCGTTGCGGAAGAACTCGATGTGCCGGCCACACGCGTCGAGATGCTGCTCGGACACACCGCCGCGACGCCGAACCAGGGGCCGACGATTGCGAGCGCGACGATCCAGATTTCCGCCGTGCCGTTGCGCTGCGCCGCCGCTCAGGCGCGCCGCGCGCTATTCGAACTCGCGTCACAACGCTTGGGCGTGGCCGCCGATCAGCTTTGCGCGGACAACGCCGTCATCGTGTCGCGCGCCGATCCATCCGGCGCGCGCGCGACGTTCGCGGAACTGCTCGGCGGGCAAACCATCACGCTCGAACTCGACATCGGCACGCCCGTTAAGGACCCTTCGACATACCGGCTGGTAGGACGCTCCTCGCCGCGAGTCGATCTGCCGGACAAGGCGACCGGCAAGCTGACTTTCGTGCACGACATGCGGGTGCCCGGCATGCTGCACGGACGCGTGGTGCGGCCGCCGTATGGCGGTATCGACGCCGGCGCGTTCGTCGGCACCTCGCTGGTCAGCGTCGATCGCGCATCCGTCGCCCATATTCCGGGCGCGCGCGACGTCGTGGTGATCGGTGATTTTGTCGGGGTGGTGGCGGAGCGCGAAGAACAGGCCATGCGGGCCGCGCGCGAGTTGCGCGTCGACTGGAAGCCGCTGCCGCCGCTTGCTTCGCTCGACGATCCCGCCAAAGCCATCGCGGCGGCGCCCGCGACACGACGGCTGCTGCTCGAGGAAGGCGATGTCGAAGCGATCCGCGGCCAGCCGGACACGATCACGCTGTCGCGCACTTATGTGTGGCCCTATCAGATGCACGGCTCGATCGGGCCGTCGTGCGCGCTGGCCGACTATCGCGAGCCCGGCAACGGGCGCATCACGGTGTGGTCTGGCACGCAGAATCCGGTGTCCCTACGCTGCGACCTCGCCACGCTGATGCAGCGCGACGAAGCCGATATCGACATCGTGCGCATGGAAGCCGCCGGCTGCTACGGCCGCAACTGTGCGGACGACGTGTGCGGCGACGCGTTACTGCTGTCGCGCGCGGTGAATGCGCCGGTACGGGTCCAGCTGTCGCGCGCCGATGAACACACATGGGAACCGAAAGGCGCCGGCCAGGTGGTGAACGTCACCGGCACCGTGAGTCGCGACGGTCAATTGCTCGGCTACGATTTTGTCACGCGCTATCCGTCCAACGACGCGCCTTTGCTCGCTTCACTGCTGAGCCGGGCGATTCCACCGCAGCCGCGCGTCTTCGAAATGGGGGACCGCACCGCCGTTTCGCCATACGAGTGTGAGGACCGCCGCTTCGTTTGCGAAGACCTCGCGCCGCTCGTGCGTTCGTCGTGGTTTCGCGGCGTTTCGGCATTGCCCAATTCATTTGCGCACGATTCCTTCGCCGATGAACTCGCGTCGCTGACGGGCTGCGATCCACTGGCGTTCCGGCTGCGCCACCTGAACGACACACGCGCGGCCGAACTGCTCGAAGCGGTTGCGGCCCGCGCCGGTTGGCAACACCGCGAGCGCGTCGGCCAGCCAGTCGACGCACGATACGCGCGAGGACACGGGATTGCATACGCGCGTTATGTGCACAGCCGCTTTCCGGGCTTCGGCGCGGCGTGGGCGGCGTGGGCCGTGCAACTCGTCGTGGATCGGGTAACGGGTGAAATCAAGGTGGAGCGCATTACCGTCGGCCAGGATACCGGCACCATCGTCAACCCCGACGGCGTGCGTCATCAGATACACGGCAATGTGGTCCAGGTGCTGAGCCGTTCGCTCAAGGAGCGTGTGCGGTTTGTCGATGGCAAGGTGGCGAGTCGTGAATGGGGCAGCTACCCGATCCTGACGTTTCCCGAGCTTCCCATCGTGGACGTGGTGCTGATGCCGCGCCAGGGCGAGCCGCCGCTAGGGGCGGGCGAATCGGCCTCGGTGCCCGGGCCCGCCGCGCTCGCCAACGCAATCTACGATGCCACCGGCGTGCGTCTGCTGGAACCGCCCTTCACCGCCGAAATCGTGCGCCACGCGCTGCGCGCCGCCGGCAAGCTGATCACGCTGTCCGAACTCGAAGCAGACGTATAGAGCCGATTTCGCGAGCGGCGCGTTATTCGCCGTCCGACTCCATCATCTTGCGCAGCAGGAATTGCATGGCGATGCGCTCACCAGGATTGAGCGCACCGTACGTGCGCTCCGTCACCTGCTTCGCGAATGGCACCGTGCGCTCGATCAGCGCGAGGGCCGCCGCCGTGGGCCGCACGACGAGTTTGCGCCCGTCGTTCGGGTCCGCGCTGACCTCGATCAACGCCCTTGCCTTAAGACGCTCGACGACGCCGCGAATGGTCGCCTGATCGATCGCGGTCGCCTTGACGATGTCATTCAGCGAGCACGGTTGCTGCTCCTTGACGGCGCATAGCGTAACGAACTGGGCGGCGGTCAGATCGGAATCCGGAATGGCCTCCTGGAAGAGTGCGATGTGACGCTGATAGGCACGACGCAACAGGTGCCCGATCTGGTCGTGGAAATCGTATTGATCCTTATGCGACGGCATGAATGTGGGTGGCCAAAAGGGCCGGAAGCCGAAAGAAAAAGAAGTGTACACCCTTCAACTGCGGTGCAACCTTGGGTGGGTCAAAACGCTCGTGCCTCTCCGCCATTTATAGTGAACACGCTTTATAAGAAGAATGCTCACGTGAGGTGCGCCCTGCGCTCACGCGTGGTGCCTGACGCCCGTTAATGCAGCACAAATCTGTGGATTTTTCGCTGTTTTTTTGGTGTTGCCTCGGTGAGGTTGCTGGCAAAAACCGCACCATGACCAGTTCTCGATATCCATAATAATTTCCAGTGTATACGCTACGTTATTAGCGTGATACATAGACATCTGCAAGCAGAGTGTGCGCAAAGCTTGTCGCACATCATTCACTTTTTTGCAGCGCCTTCCCGGAGTGGCAGTCATGGAAAATGTGTTTCGAAGCAGTGCCGTGCTCGACGAGAGCAGCGTGGCCCAGAGCGACCTGTATCGCAAGGTGACGATCAGGCTCATCACCTTCTTTTGTCTGTGCTATTTCGCGGCGTATCTCGACCGCATCAATATCGGTCTCGCCAAGTTGCAGATGCTCGACGCGCTGAAGTTCAGCGACACGATCTACGGCCTCGGCGCGGGCCTGTTTTTCGCGGGCTACATCCTGTTCGAAGTGCCCAGCAACCTGATCCTGCAGCGCGTCGGCGCACGCCTATGGATCGCGCGGATCATGATCACGTGGGGCTTGCTGTCGGGCGCCACGATGTTCGTCACCACGCCGATGCAGTTCTATATCGTGCGCTTCCTGCTGGGCGTCGCCGAAGCAGGTTTTCTGCCGGGCGTGCTGCTGTATCTGACGCAGTGGTATCCGGACGAGCGGCGTGCCCGCATCATCGCGTTGTTCATGGTCGGCCTGCCGCTGTCCAGCATGATCGGCAGCCCGATTTCTGGCTGGATCATGGCCACCTTCAACGGCACGCATGGATTGGGCGGCTGGCAGTGGCTCTTCCTGCTCGAAGCGTTGCCGTCCATCGCGCTCGGCGTGGCGATCTTCGCTTGCCTGCCTAACAATATCGAATCCGCGCGCTGGCTCACCGTAGAGGAAAAGAAGACGCTTCGCGCCAACCTCGACGCGGAGCCGTCGGACAACAAGCGCCATTCGCTCGCTGGCGCGTTTGTCGACTTCAAGGTCTGGGCGCTCGGTCTCATCGATCTGTGCGTGTTGCTCGGGTTGTACGCAACGAGCTTCTGGTTGCCGTCGATCTTGCGCGACACCGGTGTGAAGGACACGTATCACATCGGCTGGCTGATGGCCGTGCCGAACGCGATCGCCGTGCTCGCCACGCTGTACTGCGGCAGCAGTTCGGATCGCATGGGTGAACGTCGCTGGCATATCGTCGTGCCGTTCCTCGTCGCGGCGCTGGCGCTGGTGATCGCGGCTTCCGGCAACCAGAGCACGCTGATGACCGTGGTCCTGTTCTCGCTGATCAATGCCGGCGCGGCCGCGGCGATGCCGGTCGTGTGGTCGTTGCCGTCCACTTTTCTTAAAGGCCCCGCTGCTGCCGCCGGCATCGCGTTTGCGTGCTCGATCGCCAACCTCGGCGGCTTCGGCAGCACCTATTTCATCGGCTGGCTGCGCGATACATTTCACTCGCAGAGCGCCGGGCTGTACGGCTTTGCCGTCTGCATGATCGTTGGTTGCCTGCTCGCACTGAGCTACTCGCCGAAGCTCGTCAACCGCTAGCCTCGAAACTGGCTACGGCTCTGCTACGGGATATGCCCTCGCGCTCCGGCGCGAGGGTTGCACGGATCGAAAGAGCGGCAGTCGCGTGGCTAAAACGCTTTCACGATAGAAATACACCCTCTCAGCACAAACCTAAAAGAGCATCCTGGAGTGCCGCTTTACGTTCGCTCCCAATTGGATAGGAATCCAGCATCTGGGAATACCAGAAGCCATCCGCCGCGAGCCTGCATAGCAGCAGCCGGTTCGCCGTGTCGTCGTTCACTCCGTCGGCCGCTATTGCCGCGGTCACGACAGCACTCCACCTGTCGCGGCATGGCGGCCATGGGGCTTGAGTTCTTCGATACGCTGCTGGTTGGGGCCGACATGAGCGGCGTTTCTTTCAGAAAGCAGCGACTGGTGAGGCTTGATTTTTCTGGTGCCGATTTGAGCGGCTGTGACTTCCGGGATACCGTGTTTGAGGGGGGCAGCCTGCGCGAAGCGCACCTCGCGAATACCCGGTTCGAGGGGGCCGATCTGCGCGACGCGGAGCTTGGAACGCTCCGCGTTCGTAATGCTTCAAGCTTCAAACGCGCAACGATCTCTCATGCGCAGGCGGCACTGCTGGCAAATGATCTGGGCATAACGGTGGCTTGAACTGACCGTCGTTATGGGCGAATGCAACGTGGACTGCCTTCCATGTGCGTGGATACCCACTCAATTGACAACCACCTGCCGCAAAGCCAACGCTGAGCCTCGCTCGCGTCCCATTGCGCCCGCCGATAACGTCGGGTCATGACCTTTTTCAACGCGATTAACCCTGAACCGCCGTTTGAGCTTCTCTGACCGGAACGACAACTTTTAAAGTACACCACCACTCGCCTAACTGAGTGCCTAAACAATGTCAGTGTTCTGCTTTGTCAGTAACGGTGCATCGATGGAACCGACGCACCGTCTCCCTCAAACTAGCGCACGACTCGTATCACACTCAGGCGAAGCGATGTCTGTCGTGCAGCAGCGTCTGGATGACACCGTGGGTTCATCCAAGCCAGCCCTTGATGGTATTGACCATGACGTTGGTCGAGATGCCATAGCGATCGTGCAAAGTCGGCAGCGCGCCCGCACCGAGAAACTCATCGGGCAGTGCGATTTGACGGTACATCGGCGTGACGCCGGCCGTGAGCAGCGTGGTCGCGACCGCTTCACCGAGACCGCCGATTACCGTGTGATTTTCGGCGACCACCACCATGCGACCCGTGCGCCGGGCTTCGCGCAAGATCGTCTCAGTGTCGAGCGGCTTGATGGTCGGCACATGCAACACCGCGACGCCGACGTTGTCCGCTTCCAGCGCCTTCGCGACTTCCAGCGAGCGCATCGTCATGATGCCCGACGAGATGATCAGCACCTCGGCGCCGTCGCGCAGCAGCTTCGCCTTGCCAAGTTCGAACTGGTAATTGTATTCGTCGAGCACGGCCGGCACGTTGCCACGCAGCAGACGCGCATACACCGGGCCGTTATGCGCGGCGATCGCGGCCACCATCTGCTCGGTATCGAGCGCGTCGCACGGATCGATGACCGTCATGTTCGGCATCGCACGCATCAGGGCAAGATCCTCGGCCGCCTGATGACTCGGGCCGTAGCCGGTCGTGAGGCCAGGCAGTGCGCAGATGATCTTCACATCGAGGTTGTCTTCGGCGATGGCCTGATGCATAAAGTCATACGCACGGCGGGTTGCGAATACGGCGTACGTCGTGACGAACGGTTGCGCGCCTTCATGTGCCATACCGGCGGCCGCGCCCATCAGCAGCTGCTCGGCCATGCCCATCTGGTAGTAGCGCTCGGGAAATTCCTTTCCGAAGATATGCAGGTCGGTGTACTTGCCGAGGTCAGCAGTCATACCAACCACGTTCGTCTTCTCCCGAGCCAGTTGGGCCAATGCATGACCGAACGGAGCGGAACGCGTGACCTGTCCAACGCCCGCGATAGAAGCGATCATCGCTGAGGTCTTCAGGCGCGGCTTCTTGGTGAGTGTGGTATCGCTCATGCTTGTCTCCCTGCTTCGAGTGCTGCGAGCGCCAGTTGCCACTCATGGGCATCGACGCGGATGAAATGGTTCTTTTCCCGTTCTTCGAGGAACGACACGCCGCAGCCCATGCGGGTGTCGCAAACGATAATCCGAGGCTGCTGTTTCGGATGATTGCGTGCAGCATCGAAGGCCGCCTTCACTGCGTCGATGTCGTTGCCGTCCACGCGCTGCGTGAACCAGCCAAATGCTTCGAGCTTCTCGACGAGCGGCTCGAACGCCATGATCTTCGAGGAGGGACCGTCGGCTTGCTGGTTGTTGACGTCGACCATGGCGATCAGGTTGTCCAGCTTCCAATGAGCGGCCGACATGAGGCCCTCCCAGATCGCGCCTTCATCGAGTTCACCGTCGGAGAAGAGCGTATAGACGAAGGCGTTTGAGCCCTTGCGCTTCAGTCCCAGGCAGCGGCCCACCGCGATCGTGAGACCGTGGCCGAGCGAGCCGCCGGACATCTCCATGCCGGGCGTGTAGCTCGCCATACCGGACATCGGCAACCGGCTGTCGTCGCTGCCGTAGGTTTCGAGTTCTTCCGGTGGCAGGAAGCCGGCTTCAAACAACGCGGCATAGAGCGCAATCGCATAATGTCCGTTGGACAGCAGGAAGCGGTCGCGGCCTTCCCAGTCGGGGTTATCGGGCTGGTAGCGCATCGCGCCGAAGTAGGCAACCGCGAGTACATCGGCGATATCGAGTGCCTGGCCGATATAGCCCTGGCCCTGCACTTCGCCCATCAGCAAGGCGTTTCTGCGAATCCGATAGGCGCGCTCGGCGAGCGTCACCGCATCTGATGACGGACTGTTCATGATGTCTCCTTGATTAAAAAAAGTGAGTCTTTGCAGCGAACGGTGTCAGCGATTGACGGTTTTGGCTGGCACGAGGAAAACAAGCCCGGCACCGATGACGATAGCGACGGAGATGAAGATGAGCCCAGCCGTCGACTTACCGGTCAGGTCGTTCAACCAGCCCACGATGGCCGGCGAGAAGAAGCCCGCGAGATTGGCGAAACAGTTCACCGCGGCGATACCCGCTGCGGCGGACATGCCGCCGAGAAGCGCGGTCGGCAGTGACCAGAACTGCGACGACGAAGCAAGGATGCCGGCGGCGGCCACGCTGACACACACCAGCGACGCGCCGACTCCGCCCAGCATCGGCAGCGTTGCAAAGCCTGCCGCCGATACGAGCATCGGGATCGCGAGATGCAGACGACGTTCGCGATGGCGGTCAGCGCTTGCGCCCACCAGCGGCAGCGCAATGATGGCGCACAGGTACGGGATGGCTGTGAAGACGCCCACCCACAGCGGGTCGGCCACGCCGGATTTGCGGATGATCGTCGGCAACCAGAACGTCAGCCCATACTGACCGAGCACGACGCAGAAGTAGATGGCAGCCATCAACCACAAACGACGATCGCCGATGAAAGACCGGATCGACACATGGGCGACCTTGTGGGCGTTGTCGTTCGCCACGTTGCGTGCGAGGAGCGCCTTCTCCGGATCAGTGAGCCATTTGGCGGCAGCGATACCGTTGTCGAGGTAGAGCAGGATGGCGACGCCAAGGAGCAACGACGGCAGCGCTTCGAGGATGAACAGCCACTTCCAGCCGGCGAGACCGTGCACGCCCTGGAACGCATGCAGGATGTAACCGGACAGCGGCCCGCCGACAATGCCGGCAAGCGGAATCGCCATGAAGAAGAGGGAGAGCGCCTTGGCGCGCCGCGCCGACGGAAACCAGTAAGTCAGATACAGGATGACGCCTGGCGCGAACCCAGCCTCGGCCACGCCCAATAGAAAGCGCAGAAAATAGAAGGTTATCGGTGACCTGACGAAGACGAAGCAGGCCGAGATTACAGCCCATGTCAGCATGATGCGAGCGAGCCAGTTTCGGGCGCCCACTTTGTGCAACATGAGATTGCTCGGTATCTCGAAGAGGAAATAACCGAGGAAGAAAATACCGGCGCCGAAGCCATACACGGTTTCGCTGAATCGAAGGTCGTTGAGCATCTGCAGTTTCGCGAAGCCCACGTTGACTCGATCGAGATAAGCGCCCAGATAGCACAGCATCAGGAACGGGATCAAGCGCCGTCCCACTTTCGCATACGTTTTTGATTCGAAGCTCGCCGGATCGGCGAGCGATGTGACATCGCCCGTCATTGACGGCGCAGTGGCCTTCGTTTTCATGGTTGTCTCCTGTCATATCGCCCCGGGGTTTTACCGCCGGGTGCATTGACCCATCCGCCGCAGTCGCGACGGATGCCGTACTTAGTGGATCAACATGCCGCCGTTGACGTCGAGCGTGATGCCGGTGAGGTAGGCGGACAGGTCGCTCGAGAGGAACAGACAGGCGTTCGCGACGTCGGCCGCATCGCCGAGTCGGCCGAGCGGAATGCCCTTGATGATGTCGGCGCGCATCTCCGTTGTGAGCTTGTCGCCGGTGATATCGGTCTGGATCAGGCCCGGTGTGATCGAGTTGACGCGGATGTTGTCCGCCCCGAGTTCACGCGCCATGGCGCGAGCGAGACCGAGTACGCCCGCCTTTGCAGCGCTGTAGTGAGGACCGCCGAAGATACCGCCGCCGCGTTGCGCGGAAACGGATGACATGCAGACGATGCTGCCGCTCTTTTGCTCTCTCATTTGCGGAATGACCGCTTGCGACATGTAGAGGGTACCGCGCAGGTTCACGTCGATGACCGCATCGAAGTTGTCGGCTCCGATGTCCATCGTCTTCAACGGCTGGGTGATACCTGCGTTGTTGATAAGGCCGTCGACACGGCCGTACTTTTCGATGACCGCCCTGGCGGCAGCCATGCATGCGGCCTTGTCGGTCACATCGCAGGCGAGGCCGAGGTGTTCTTCGCCAAGATCGCGCGCGGCGCTCTCGGCGTCTTCCTGTCGAAGGTCCAGGATCACCACTCGTGCGCCCTGCGCGGCAAGCGCTTTGGCGGTTGCACGGCCGATGCCGCGCGGCGAAGCTGCACCCGTGACGATTACCACTTTGCTGTCGAGCAACATGTTTGTCTCCATTGATCACGTTAGTTGGTAGATGCAGTTTCAGTGCTTCAACCATCTCGATCAATGCAGTTCGGCTCAACTATTGCTGAAGAATTTTCAGGTGTCGCTGCACCGCAAAGTCACAGCCGTCAGAAAGCGGCCCTTTCGCATAAGGTAGGGCGCTGGCGTCACGCCAGGCGCGGCCTGGCGCTATACGGCGTCACGGCTGATCTCTTGCTCGACCCAAGTCAAAAATTTGGCCACGCGCGGCAAATCCGCGTTCTGGGAAGGGTAAACGAGGTGATGGGCTCCGACCTCGACCGCATACGTGCGATCGAAGACCGGTACGAGCGAACCGCGTTTGAGATGGACCGATGCGAGCATCGTGCTTTCGAGCGCGACACCGTGTCCCAATGCCGCGGCTTCGAGCGACATGTACGAGCGGTCGAACGCGAAATCGTATGCCTTGGGCGAGACCGCGACGCCGAACCTGCCGAACCACTGCTTCCACTGCACGAGGGGCGTCTCCGAGAAGATCAGGCGCCGCTCGAGCAGATCCTCGGGGGTACGCACAGGGTGTCTTCTCAGATATTCCTCCGATGCAAGAGGCGCGATGAACTCGTTGCGTAGCGTTTTGATCTCGCCATCGGTCCAATGAGCGTAGCCATGCCGTACGTCGACGTCATAGAAGCCGGAGGTGAACGACACATCCTCATACGAGCAGGCGAGATTCAGCTGAATGTCGCCGTTCGCTTCCTGGAACAAAGCAAGCCGCGGTAGCAGCCACATCAACCCAAAGCTGGGACTCGAGTGAATGCGAAGAATCTCGACACCCGACTGGCTCGATGCGCGCTCCGTCGCGCGGCTCAGATCGGCGAGCGAACCGGTGACATCGGCCAGATATTGCTGACCCGTTGGCGTCAGCACCAGTCCCCGCCCCAGTCTCGTGAACAGGGGTCTTCCGACCATGGATTCGAGGTTGGCAATTTGATGGCTGACCGCGGATGGCGTTAACCCTAATTCATCCGCCGCCCGATTGACGCTCTTTGTGCGGGCGACACTCTCGAACGCGACGATGGCTTTTAGTGGTGGAATGCGCATTGTTCCTGGATGCAGAAGTTGTGAACCGTCGATCAGCGTGGTCAGCTTCGCAACTGGCGATTCCAGAAATGTCGCGTATCCGGGAGGTAAAGGCAAGTTGGCGTGCGGCCGGCCGTGGCTCAAACCTCGGTCTGTTCCGCCATCTCGAGCGCATCGTCGACCTCGATGCCGAGATATCGCACCGTACTTTCCGGCTTCGTGCGACCGAGTAGCATCTGTACTGTCCGCAGGTTTTTCGTGCGGCGGAAGGCAGCCGACTCCAACAGTTGACCGCGAAGGCTCGCCAGGTTTGACTTCCGCGCTGCTAAACCGCACCGTACCCATCATCCTACCCGCACAGCAAAATCAATCGCCTGAACAGATCATAAAATGGCGCGCAGGCGCTTCCGATCCGGCCTTTTCGAACTGGCCTCGAGGTCCCCCTCGATCACTCTCAATCAATCGTCAATTGGCGGTGGGACCCCTTGTGCAGTCGGCGTTTCCCCCGGTCGGTTACCCAGCAATCGCTTTTCCAAGCCGCACATCAGCCAACTCGGTAATGGGAATACCGTTACGCCGCGCCGTGACATCGGCGACGATGGATAGCGCGATCTCAGGAGGCGAGTTTCCGCCAAGGTAGAGCCCTACCGGACAGCGCAAATTTGCCAGCGCGACGTCACGCAATCCAAATAGGCTTAGCCGCTCGCGGCGCGCGTCACTATTTCTGCGTGAACCAATAGCACCGACGTAGAACGCGCGTGTCTCAAGTGCCTCTATCAAAGCAAGGTCGTCAAGCTTTGGGTCATGGGTAAGCGCAACCACCGCGCTGCGCGCATCCAGTTTCATCTCAATCACCGCGTCGTCGGGCATCGTCCGCACAACTTTGACCCCGGGAATCTCCAATTCAGCTGCATATTCCGGTCGTGGGTCGCATAGCGTCACGGCATAGCCTAGCGGTATCGCCATCATTGAGACATAGGCGCTGAGGTTGCCGCCACCTATCAGTAACATGCGCCAGGTCGGCCCATGAACCGTTGACAGCGTTGTCTTGTCGAATCGAATGGCGCCCGGCTCGTCTGAGGCGTCTGCCACATACGCCTCACCTGTGGAAAGTCTCAAAGTCCGGCGGACGATCTGGCCTCCTCTTAGCGCGCAGAGCAAAGCGTCGAGTCCGCTTTTAGAGCCAAGTCTTTCCTGCACCAATTGCAACGTCCCCCCACACGGCAGGCCAAATCTATGAGCTTCGTCTGCGTTCAGCCCATACTCGACTATCGAAGGCTTGGCCTCGCTGGGTGGTCCTTTTGTCTGCAACTGGTCTATGAGGTCATCTTCGACGCAGCCACCGGACACAGACCCGACTACACGTCCATCGTCTCTCAACGCCATAACCGAACCAATTGGCCTCGGTGACGATCCCCACGTCCTCACGACCGTGTACAACCAGACGTTGAATCCCGATGACAGCCATGAGGAGGCTGCTTCAAACACTTCCCGCTCGGCATCGTAAATCACGCTCAGCTTCCTGCAAAAGATGATACGTCGGCTACCAACCCACCGCAGCAACCGACGAACTACGGTGTAGCGTTCCCCGATCTCTACAATGCATACGCGACCGTGCGCTCGCCTCCCACAAATGCCCGGCGGCTCACCGCAACGCCACTAGAGCGTGGCGAGCAGATCAGATCAGATCAGATCAGAAATTGCGGGTCGCGAATATACCGATGAAGTTTCTGTCGCCATACACCTGGCTCGACGAGTTTCCGCCGAAGAACATCGCGAAGTTGATACCCGCTTGCCAGACGCTCGGGTTCTGGTTGAACAGCACGTAGAGGTTTGCCGACTTCGCGCCTGATGCATAGTTGTAGCTGAGCGTCGGTGTATAGCCATGCAGCGTGCTTTGGAAAGTCACGCCAGGTGTCACCTGCCAGCCGGGAATCAATGAGCCGTCATAGGTCCAGTTGAAGTCGAGCGTCAACCCCATCGAGTTGGCCGTGCCCTGCCCTGCCACATTGCCGCCGTTCAGCCAGGTAACATAACCCGCATCGACGAGCTGATAAACAGGATGACCGTTAATCGTGCTGTAGTACTGCGTGTTGGGATCCACACCCGGATAGTTGATCCAGGTAAACTCAGCCGTGAACGTCGCCGCGTCTGCCTTCAAAAGTTTGATGATCGGATAGGTACTCGGCGTGAGGTTCAACTGGGCGTTGATGTCGTACTGGAACTTCTTGAAATCCCTGTAGCCATTGCAGGTCTGGCCCGCCACCCCGTTTGTGTTTGCGTCCGCCGGTCCGCCGGCGTTGAAACACCCAGACATTGCCACAGCATCGTGCGGACGGTAGGAAAGCTCAGTACCGATTGCCCAGTTGCCGATCGGAAGATTGGCACTGGCGCCAATCAGACGCCGGTCCGACAGATAATGGTAGTCAGACACCCCATTGGCAAGATACGACACGACCGGAGCCTTATCCGTGTACTGGAGGTAATACAAACCGAAATTGACGTCCAGGTTTTGCGGCCGATAGCCCACGCGCACACCATATTGCGGACTGTCCCCGGCGTTGGTCGTCAGATATGGGACGCCGAGCGAGCCCGGATACGCGCCATTCACGAGCGCCGCGTTCGTCGCGTTGAGCGAACCAATGCCGACACGGCCAGGACCAGCCAGGGTACCGGCATCGAGACCACCCACATTGAAGTTATTCGTGTTCAGCGTCGCGGGTTGAAACCCCTTGCCAGACACGTCGGAAGTCGACCAGAAAGTACCCACCGGCGGATACCGGTTTGCCTGCCATGCCCACTGATAGTACGCCTCCGTGTCAAACCCTTTGGGCAGGCTCGTCGAGAAATCAATCATGGGCGCGGGCAGGATGGCCTGCTTCAGCTGGGTACCGGGAATCGCCAGTTTCTGGTAATCCAGCGAGTTGGTGGCGTTGATACCCCCCGAGGCAAAGTAGCTCTCGCCCCAGTTGATTGCCTGGTTACCCACGCGGACTCGAGCTTGCTGGTCACCGATGTTGAAGCTCTTCTGAACCCAGAGGTCCAACAACTCGATATTATGAACGACCTGTCCATAGGCATCGCCAGAGAGATCCGTACGCTGCGTGTTCTTGGCCATGAAGTCATACAATCCAGTACCACGAACCATAAATTTAATGCCCGCCTCCTGGGAAGAAAGGAGTAGCTCGCTGGTAACGCCAAGGTAGGCTGAATAGGGCTTGAACTTTTTGTAGTTAAGATCGCCGTCGTCCCCATTGGCCCATTGTGCCGTATTGGCTCCCGCCCCGCAATTGGCAAAGTCTGGGTCTCCTGTGAGCGAGCAGCTTGGGTTCTTCGTTCGAGTTGCCATCCCGGCGGTGATGTTCGAATCCCATGAGCCCTGCAAATCACCTATTCCCGTGGAAAATGGGAAGGCATGGGCAGATGTGCAGGCCACTGCCAAAACAGCACCGGTGCACGCGCATATTGCTCTATTTTTCACGGTAACTAACCCCTGTTAATTAGCATTACTACGTACTAAACCGACGTAGAGGCGCCGGTCTTTTCGTTGTCGGACTTGTGCCCGAACTACGCCGGCACCTGCTTACAGGTGGCCGGCGCCGATCTCCTGTGTCACTTTTGTCACGCGATCGTTCGCAAACAAACTATTTTCCAAAGCCGCCTGACTGCCACATCTCCATCGCGACTTTCCAACCCTCGGGCGTTTTCTTCCAGACAAAGAGCTGGCGGATTGTTTCGTTCTTCGTCAGCTTGGGTGGATTCGCCTTGCAGCTCAAAACCACAAACGTCGAGACGGTACTATCACTGCCGACCACTGGGTCTTCCAGTTCAAAGTGGCACTTCTTCTGGCCGCCAGGGCCAAGGTAGTCGTTCCAATCCACCATGGCCTTCACGGCGGAATCCATACCTCGACTGGGCTTCGCTTCACCCTCGCCGATAATGACGACATCATCGGTATAAAACCGGTGCGCGAGTTGCGCGGCATCCTCGCCTGCGGCGTTCGCAGCCTGTTGCGTGCGCAGCGCGGCCGCAATTGCGCTGCGGAACGAGCCCGTGCTTTCGTCCGCGTTGCACGCTGCGCTTGCGAATAGCGCGCAAAGCATCGCTGTCGTAACCACTAACCGACGTTTCGACATCTCGATTTACTCCTTGATTACCGATTCCAATTTGACTGGACAATAAACGGCCAGACTACTCAAAGGTGGTCGTGTTGCTAATGGCCGGTGCGAGCAGGAAAACAGATGATTCGGGAGCTCTCTTCCCTTTAAATATGAATCTCAGTGTGTTAATTGAACCGTAGTGAAGAAAAGCGAGTTGGGTGGGCTTTCCTGAGCCAACTTGCGTAAGCAATTCCACCCAATAGCACAATCCCGAGGAGATACGGAAGCCTGTTGACCGTCGCGCTATTGCTACCACTCAGGAATTCGAAATTCTTCAGGGAAATCGCAAGTCCCACACCCAAACCGACAAGACTGAGTGACGGAGCGATGACGTGTTTCCACATACTCCGTGGTTCACGTGTTCTGAAATACGCCAGAACTGCCAGGCTGGTCAGAACCTGCATCAGCATCACGCCGACGGCGGCGAAGCCAAGCGCAACGGTACCGAGACCTAGCATGGGGTGCACCTTGAACGCGGCAGCAACAATCACGACCGTCGCCGAAATAAGCGATACGGCGACGCTCGCCACATGTGGCGACTGGAACCTCGGGTGAATACTCCCCAGCCGGCGCGGGAAGCAGCCTTGGCGCCCCAGCACGAATATGTAGCGGGAGGCCACGTTATGAATGGAAAGAACCGTAGCGAACATACTGGTCGCAACCGCCAGCTGAATAATGTGGGTAAAGACCCGGCCCACGTACTTGTCGCTGAGTTGGAAATAAATCAGACCCACCTGGTCTTCAGGAATAGAGCGGATGTTCGACGGACCGATCGCCCCTACGGTGATCCACGAGGTGATGAAATAAAAAATACCAATCAGGGCAACCGCAATGTAAGTCGAACGCGCCACGCTTTTCTCGGGCGACTGCGCCTCTTCGGAATACAAGGCCGCCGATTCGATTCCAAAGTAGCACGTGAATGCGAGGAGGAGTGACACGCCGGGTGCGCCGTCCAACAGCGCCTTGAAATTCATCGCTTGTGCGGGCAGACTCGCAGCGTGAAGATGAAACACAATGCCCGAATCGAACACGAGCAGCAGCACGAATTCAAGCGATATCAACACGAGTACCAATCGCGAGCTGAAGTCCAGCTTCTGATAGCCAAGCAGTCCAACAGCGATCGCGGACACACCGCTGAACCACAACCAGTGAACGTCGACGCCGAGCATGTCGAGAACCAGCGTGTGAATGACAAAGCCGAGATAGCTGAGTCCGCCGGGCACAAACGTTACATACGACACCACCGCGGTAAACGCCGACCCAAGTCCAACCTGTCTCCCCAAGCCCTTTGCGATATAGATATAGAAGGCGCCACCGGAGGTCACTTCCCGGCTGATCGCCGAGTAACCGACGCAAAAAAGCGCGACGACTATGGTGGTCAGAACGAAGGCGAGCGGCAACGCCGCTCCGCTTCCGAAAACCAGAGCGACCGGAAGCACACCAATGACAGCGGCTAGCGGCGCCACAGCAGCAATCACGAACACGACCAGCTTGACCGTGCCGAGACTGCGCTTAAGCGAATCGACAGCATGCGTCTGCCCATTCGCTCCCTCCATTGCCTCGCCAGTCTCATTCGCTAAATGCTTCATATCTGTCCTTTCATCTGATGTAGATGCTCTTTTCGTCTTATCCAACGCGACCGATACAAGCGTAAAGATTGCCCCTTACATTCTCTTGTCATCGGAACTTCTTGATGAAACGATGGTAAGCGAGAGTCTTTTTTGATTTCAGGTGCTAAACGGCCAAACGCCGGAAGAGTCGCAATACCACCCCATGCTTACCGCGACCCTACAATGTTTGTCATATGAGAATGGCGAGCGGAAAGTTTGACGCGTGGTCAGCAGGACATATGCGAGAGAGCGAGCGCACTGTGCAGGTTCCACTGACGTGGAATAACCTGGCGTACCGAGACGGGATACCGTCGGTCACAAAAACCATGCGGCTGTGAATGATGTTAAATTGCATGACATGCGACAGCAAGCGTCGCGAGACACCGCGCTCGTCAAGCGCGAAGACCGTGCAGCGCAGACGCGATGCACGGTTGCCCAGCGAATAAGTCTATTTGATCAGGACTCCACTTCAGCGCGCAGCCGCGACGGATTCGAGGGCGAAGTCCAGGCAATGCCGCGTAATCTCGACGAGACTGTCGATTTCCTGCTTCGTGATGGTCAGCGGCGGGGCAATGATCATCCTGTCGCCAATCGCGCGGAGGATCAGCCCCTTGCGATAAGCGATATCGCGGCAGACGACGCCAACCTTGCTGCTCTCATCGAACAGCGTGTTGTTCGCCTTGTCCTTGACGAGTTGCACCGCCCACATGAGACCCACACCCTCGGTATAGCCGACCAGCGGATGGTCCTGGAGCGACTTCATTGCCTCGGCAAGGTAGGGTCCCGTTTCGTTGCGAACCGTTCCGACCAGGTTCAACTCTTCGGTTAGTTTGAGGTTTGCCACGCCCACCGCGCAGGCGACCGGGTGGCCGGCGTAGGTATAGCCGTGACGGAACTCGCCACCATGCTCAATCATGGCCGAAGCAATGCGCTCACCCACCATGACGCCACCGAGCGGCACATAGCCGCTTGTAACGCCCTTGGCAAAGGTCATCAGATCGGGCCGCGAGCCGAAAGTCTGGGCGCCCCACCAGTTGCCGGTTCTGCCAAATCCGCAAATGACTTCATCGCTAACCAGCAAGATGCCGTACTTATCGCAGATACGCTGGATTTCCGGCCAGTAAGTCGGCGGAGGAACGATGACGCCGCCGGCGCCCTGAACGGGCTCGCCGATAAACGCGGCCACGTTTTCCGGACCCAGCGCTTCAATCTTCTGTTCGAGCCACGACGCGGCAACCTTACCGAACTCGTCGAAACTCATGCCGGCGCCGTGCAACCGGTAGTGCGGCTGCTGGATATAGTCGATGCCCGGAATCGGCAGACCGCCCTGCTCGTGCATCCACGGCATCCCACTCAGTGAAGCACCGCCAATGGTGGAACCATGGTAAGCATTGAAGCGGCTGATAATCGTTTTGCGCAACGGCTGCCCCACCACGTCCCAATAGCGTCGTACGAGACGAATGACTGTGTCGTTGCCTTCCGAACCCGAGTTCGCGTAGTACACGTGCTTGAAGTTAGGTGGGCTGACGCGGGCGAGATTCTCCGCCAGTTCAATCGCCGACGGGACGGCCGTATGGAAGAACGCGTTGTAATACGCGAGCTGTTTCATCTGATCGTGTGATGCGTTAATCAGAGTCTCCTGTCCATAACCGACATTTACGTTCCAGAGGCCGGCCATCCCGTCGAGGAGCTTGTTTCCTTCGCTATCGAAGATGTAGACGCCTGACGCGCCGGTGATGATTCTCGACCCTTCTTTTGCCAGCACTGCCGGGTCGGTGAAAGGGTGGAGAAAGTGTGCGGCGTCGGCCGCTTGCCATTGACTCGTCGTCCGTGTGGAATTTTCAGCAGTCATTCTTGCCTCGCGTAAGTTCGTGTTTCGCTGGAGAGTGTTCCCCCGAGGCACACACCTTACGCATACAGCCGGGACCTCAGAAGGTGTTTTCCGGCCATCCGCCTTGCGCTCTGAAGCGTTCATCGGTTAAGCACCGACGAACGCCACGGCAAGTGCCCCCCTGCAATGCCCTTTCTATTGCCGGCACGAGGAATGCCGAGCGACTAACACGTTAGCGCGCGTGTTTGGCCACTTTCAACCTAGTCTCCCAGGAGCAAGGTCCGCATATTGTTTCCGGTTAGTCCGGCAAAGCCGCCTGGCAGTCATCGCGCCCATTTGCGGAAGATCCCGACCCTCAAACCGGCATAAAGGTGACACCAGCGTCGTTCGCATGGCAGCGCTCTGACGCTCTCCGGTGCCCGTCCGTGAACGCGCTTCCTTTAGCGCAAACTGCGTCGGAATACTCGGACCGGGTGCGTCGATTTTCACTTGAGTGCGAACACTCCAATTGGCCGCTACTGCTGACTATCCATCGATTTCTCTCACACTATTTGCTCGGAGCAGACTCCATGACCAAGACCTTTCGCATCGGCCAAATCGTGCCCAGTTCAAACACTACGATGGAGACAGAAATCCCCACAATGCTCCGCCTGCGCGAAACGATTCGCCCCGAGCGATTCACGTTTCACTCCAGTCGCATGCGGATGAAGAAAGTCGTGAAAGAAGAACTCGCCGCGATGGACGCGGAATCGGACCGCTGCGCGCTTGAGCTCTCGGACGCCCGTGTCGACGTGCTCGGCTACGCATGCCTTGTCGCCATCATGGCAATGGGTCATGGCTACCACCGCGTGTCGCAGGAACGACTGACGAAGCACACAGTCGGGAACGGCGCGCAGGCACCTGTCATCACAAGCGCAGGAGCTCTGGTGGACGCCCTAAAGGTAATCGGCGCGAAACGAATCGTGGTCGTCGCGCCGTACATGAAGCCGCTCACCGAACTGGTAGTGAGTTACATCCGCAATGAAGGTTATGAGGTCCTCGACTATCGCGCATTGGAGATTCCCGACAACCTGGATGTCGGCCGGCACGATCCGGCGCGTCTCCCTGGAATCGTCAAGCAGCTCGACTATGCCGACGCGGACGCGATCGTGCTGTCGGCGTGTGTGCAGATGCCGTCGCTTCCCGCAGTCGCTCAGGTAGAAGCCATGACCGGTAAACCGGTAATCACAGCCGCCATCGCGACGACCTACGCGATGTTGCGCGAACTCGACCTTGAGCCGGTCGTTCCGGGCGCGGGCGCGCTCCTCTCGGGTGCATTCTGAACCGCGAGCTAGCGGCCGAACCGTCCCATTGGAGCCATTGCATGTCGACCACCTTCCTGTATGGCGCGAACGTTTATGCCAACAACATCCGCCAGCACTACCTTCGATACCACCACGCCACGAGCGAGACGTCGCAACGGCCTTCCGTCGTCATCGTCCCTGGCATTACAAGTCCGGCCGTGACATGGGGATTTGTCGGCGAAGTGTTTGGCCGACAATTCGATACCTATGTACTCGACGTTCGGGGTCGCGGCCTCTCCGAAGCGTCGGACGAACTTGATTACAGCCTTGGCGCCCAGGCAGACGACCTTGCGGGATTCGTCGCGGCTCTCGGCCTCGATCGCTTTGCATTCGTCGGGCACTCCATGGGCGCGCGCATTGCGGCAAGAGCCGCCCGACGCGCACCGCGAGGCCTTACGTCGGTCGTGCTCGTCGACCCGCCGGTCTCCGGTCCGGGGCGTCGAGCGTACCCAGGCCAATTGCCCTGGTACATCAATTCGATGGCCCTCGCCCGCAAAGGCACCGACGCCGAGGGTATGCGCGAATTTTGTCCCACCTGGACAGAGGAGGAACGCCAGCTGCGCGCGGAATGGCTACACACCTGCGACGAGCGTGCGGTGATTGCTTCTTATGAAGGCTTTCATAGCGATGACTTCCACGCGGATGCAGCGCATCTTGAAGTCCCGTCATTTCTGATTACAGCGGAACGAGGCGATGTGGTTCGCGACGAAGACGTCGTTGAACTGCAAGGGCTGAATCAATCGATGGAGCATGTTCGCGTACCTGATGCCGGCCACATGATTCCCTGGGACAACGCCGAAGGTTTTTACGAAGCGTTCGGCACATTCCTTGGCGCAAAACTTGTCTATGAGCGCCTGATCGCCTAGCACATCCATGCCCGCCAAAAGGAGAACCTGATGTCCATTAGCGACTATGAGCTTATCGAGGCCTGGAAAAAAGTCCTCAAACTTTCGCGCCTTGAGCCCGGCCAGAACGTCACCATCCTGACAAGCGCTGCCACGCACCCGCAAACCCTGGCATGCGCCCTGATAGCAACGCAGGCGATGGGGGCGGTGGTCAACCGGTTGGATCTGCCGCCGGTGAATGGTGAGAAAGCATTCAGCCGGGATTCGCTGTCGTACCTGGGGACAACACCGCTTACAGGCAATCGCTCTGCTATTGCGGCTCTGAAAGAGAGCGACCTCGTACTGGACCTCATGACGTTGCTTTTCTCTCCAGAACAGCACGACATCCTGAAGTCCGGCACCAAGATCCTTCTTGCGGTGGAGCCACCCGAAGTTTTGGCCCGTCTCGTCCCATCCAGGGAAGACCGAACTCGCGTGCTCAGCGCTGCCAGCAAGATTGGTCGCGCTCGCGAAATGCGTGTGCATTCCCACGCGGGAACCTCGCTTGTCTGTCCGCTCGGAGAATTCGGACCTACCGCCGAATACGGCTTCGTCGATGAGCCCGGGCGCTGGGACCACTGGCCGAGCGGTTTCGCGCTGACCTATCCGAACGACCGGACCGCACACGGCACGATCGTGATCGACCGCGGCGACATTCTTTTGCCGCAAAAACGATACGTGAGCGACCCCATTCAGTTGACGGTCGAAGACGGTTACGCAACGAGAATCGAGGGCGGCGTCGACGCCGCCCTCCTGCGCGATTATATGGAGACTTTTGGCGACCCCGAGGGCTACGCCATCTCTCACATCGGCTGGGGGCTTCAGCCTCGCGCGCGTTGGTCAACGCTCGGTCTATACGATCGCGAGGCAACCATCGGCATGGACGCCCGCGCCTTTGATGGCAATTTCCTCTTTTCGCTCGGACCGAACAACGAAGGCGGAGGTACTCGCACGACGACATGTCACATCGACATTCCCCTGCGTGCTTGCACGGTCGAACTCGACGGCACGCCGGTAGTTAAGGAAGGCCGCGTCATCCATACCTTGAACGACAAGTCGTAACATGAAACACATCTCTGAACATGCCGAATCGCTCGTCTACCAGAACCAGGGGTTCGGCACTCCCCTTGAACCCAAGGGAAATGTTGCGCTCCTCATTGTCGATTTCGTAGTGGGCTTCGCCGACCCGCAGGTGTTCGGCGGCGGGAATATCCCCCTCGCAATCGAACGCACACGCTTCGCCCTTTCCACTGCCCGACAGCGCGGCTGGCCCGTTGCTCACAGCAGAATCGTCTACGCCGACAACAGAAGCGATGACAACGTTTTCTCGCTGAAAGTGCCCGGCATGGCGACACTCACTGAGCACAATCCAAACAGCGCGATCGTGCCCGAGCTTGCTCCCGAAGAGGGCGAGATCGTTGTGCGCAAAACAGTGCCTAGTGCGTTCTTCGGGACACAACTGGCTCCCTGGTTGTCCCAACGCGCTGTGCAGACTCTTCTCGTGGCGGGCGCCGTAACCAGCGGATGCGTCCGTGCAAGCGTGGTGGACGCGATGTCGTTCGGCTTCCGTCCATTGGTGCTTTCGGATTGTGTCGGCGACAGGGCCATCGCACCTCACGACGCGAGCCTATTCGATATGGCGCAGAAGTACGCAGCAGTCTTGCCTTTCGATCAAGCGCTTGCCGCAATTGACTTCGCTGCTCGGCGTGACTGATTGGCAACCTGCCTGAGTACAGAGTGCCTCCCACAGCCCGCTCAATATGCTCCCCATTCCAACCAACAGAAAACGAGGATGTCCTGTCGTCGCCCGAACCCAAGGGATTGCGAGAAGATCGCGCGCACAGTTCAACAGACGAAGGTTCTTCTCGCTCGCAGGTTCACGCGAGCGTCGCTACTCGATAGAACTCAACTTCTAAGCAGATGACCATAATCGAGAACCCGCGCTTGTCCCGATGTCTGATCGCGACCGCGGCCGCGATTGCACTGACATCCCCAAAGGCTTCCGCAACGGACTACGCTGCTCCTTTGGCTCGCGGCGAATATCTGGCGCGCGCTGGGGATTGCGCCGCATGCCATACGACGGCCGCGCAAAAGCCTTTCGGCGGCGGCCTGGCGATGAAGACACCCCTTGGTATCGTCTACTCGACCAATATCTCTCCCGATCCGGTCAAGGGCATCGGGAGCTACACGGAAGCGGATTTCGGCCGCGCGCTGCGTGAAGGCGTTGCCAGGGACGGCCATAATCTTTACCCGGCGATGCCCTATCCTTCTTATGCGAAGGTGTCGGATGCTGACGTCAAAGCGCTCTACGCCTACTTCATGCACGGTGTAAAGCCGGTTCGCGAACCGAACCGACCTACCTCTATACCCTGGCCGCTTAGCATGCGTTGGCCACTGAAAATCTGGAAATCTTTTCTTCCTTGAGCAGCGCGTGTATCAGCCCAAAGAAGGGCGCGGAAAAGATTGGAATCGCGGCGCTTATCTTGTACAGGGTCTGGGACATTGCGGCTCGTGCCATACGCCGCGTGGATTTGGATTCCAGGAAAAGGCGCTTGATGAGACAGGCGATGCCTACCTGAGCGGCGCGCCGATTGAAAACTGGTATGCGTCGAACCTCACTGCTGGCAAGCGAACTGGTCTGGGACGCTGGAGCAGCGCCGACATCACCGCGTTTCTCAAAACCGGTACCAGTTCACAGGCTTCAGCGTTCGGCTCGATGACCGAAGTCATCAACAACAGCACACAGTTTCTGTCCGACGAAGACCTGCGGAGCATCGCTGTCTATCTGACGTCTTTAAAGCCTGCGAAGGGTTCCGATTCTCCGCCGTACGTGTACAAAGCTTCGAATACCCAGTCTCTCATGCGCGCGACGCTGACTGATGAAGGCGCTCGCGTTTACACCAAGTTCTGCATGCACTGCCATGGAGCCGATGGACAGTCTCGTTCCCCGTTTATTTCTCCACTCGCTGGCAACCCAAACTTACTTGAAAAGGATGATTCTTCCGCAATCAACGTGACGCTCAATGGGACTTCGGATATCGTGCTTCGCGGGGTGGCTGCACCTTACGTGATGCCCGGTTTCCGGCTAACACTGAGCGACACGCAGATTGCTCAGGTTGTTTCCTTTATCCGACGCAGTTGGGGGAATGAAGCTCCATTGACGTCAACAGGGGCGGTATCGAAACTTCGGAAATCCACCGAAGTGCCGCGATAATCCCTGCAGCGACCCGCAGCCCCATGTGATTTGGCCTGACCGGCAGACCTAACTCCGCGGAACGCTTGCTTCGACAACCCGTCCGCGCACGATCCATTCAGCGTAGATGACAACAAAAACGAGCAGGCCAATAGCGAACCACGAAGCGACATCGAAAGGCGGCGGCGGCAACGGGGTCAACTCTGCCTTTGTTGCAAGCAACATGATGCCCAAGGTGACAAAAGGTGCGATATAGGTCCGAAGACCCGAATTACCTTTCGACTTTCCATGGACGACAGCACTGACGCAGATGAGGATGTAGTTTGAGATCAGGAAGAGCGTGACGCCGAAATAGAGCCAGGTGAAAAAGGTGATGGCGCCATCCGGGCGGTCACCGAGCATGCAATACCCGATCGCAAAGGAAGCGACCGTCAAGACCGCCAGCACGGTAATGGATATCCAGGGTGACTGCCGGGAATCAAGAACAGCGAAGCTTGCGGGCAGATAACGGTCCTCCGCCATGGCGAGCATCACTCTCGCGATGTAGTTGATGAAGCTGATCACGCCGGCGAACGCCGAAGCCGCAACGAGCGTAAGGGTGGCAATGGCAAACCCCTTGCCTACATAGGTCGTTCCGAGTTTGCTGATGACTTCGGGTCCGTTTTTCCCCCAGAGATCGGCGAGCGAATTGGAAGGCAGAGCAGCCGAGAACGCCAGCGACGTGAGCAGGTAGAAGAGCGCTGCGGCGCCAATACTTCCATAGACGGCCCACGGAATATGCCGCTTCGGATTTCTTGCCTCCCCGGCGAGATAGATGGCGCTCTCGCTGCCCGCCAGCGTAATCACAGCGACGCCGACCGAAAGCATCATGCCCGACTCACCTGCCCCGCCTTGGGGTGACTGATACAGCGTTGACCACGGGACAGCGTTCAACCCGACATGCCCAATGATCGTCACATCAAGAAAAATGATGGCAATCATCCCGCAGCCGATAATTGTTAACACGACGCGAGCCGAGACGTCCGCGCCCAGATACGAAACGAGGAACGCGAGCGGAGTCAGAATCGCCACCCACAGCAACCAGCTCTGTGCGAATACGTTGGATGGCGCCCATGCTCCGACGATAAGCTGGAGAAGGTAGGCCGCCGACACCACCGTCGCAGGTATCGAGAAGAGACCATTCAGCACGAGCGCCCCGCCGAACCATAATGCGGCGCGCCGCCCGAGTGTCGAGCCGACCATACCGTAGAGACCGCCCGTCGAGGTCACGTTGTCGGCCAGCGAAACGATGGTGATACCGTAGAACATCATGGCGAAGCCGGCCAGCAGAAATGCCGCTGCAATGCCGTGACCGGAAAGTGCAGCGATCACCGATCCGACAACAATGCAGTTGTAGGGCGGCGCCATCGATCCCAGGGCCTGCGCATACAAGCCGGCGAACCCGAGTCCTTCGGAGCGTACCTCGACCTCTCCGATACCATTCACTTCATTCATAGTGGCCACTTCTGTTAACCGAGAGTAATGCAAGGGAGCGATTCGCCGTTACTTCGCCGCCCGAAGCCGCGGCCGTCAGCACTCACGGCATTCCAGCAGCGTGCTTTCCTTCGGCAAGAATATTCTCATCATAAGGACTCGCCGCCGCGGCAATGCTGAAGTCGGCGCCCTTGAGAACGATGCTAGGTTCATTCATTTCCACCCAGCCGCAGTACGGTGTGCACATCTTGTAGCCGAGCAGTTCCTGAACACGCTCAGGGTACTTCTTCACGGTTTCCTTCGGCACAACGAGGTATTGGTTCTCTTCCTGACGTCGATATCCCTGAGTAAACGAGAGTGCAACTGCGACACGACGCTGGTTCTCGGTCGAGTTAGCGCCGCCGCCGTGATAGCAGCTACCGAAGTACATGAGTCCGGAGCCACGCTTCATCTCGGTCGGAACCGCTTCCTCTAGCCGCGGACGCCGGTCCATGTCCCATTTGTGGCTGCCCGGGATAACCATCGTTCCGCCATTGGTAGCCGTGAAGTCCGTGCCGGCAAACAGCGTTTGCAGCAGTGTCTGTTGCAGCGCAGGGTGATGAACATGGAACATGCCATCGTCGCGGTGAAGATCCTGCGCTTTCTGCCCCGGCCAGATGTCGATCGCCTGGGTGCAGCATACCTGAATGGTCGGCTTCACCATGACACGCGCCTCACCCGACATCATCGGAAAAGGATACGCCAGCGAACGCTCCGCCGTGGCGATGAATTGCGGTTGCGTAATCATCTCCGCAGTGTGCAACGATTTGGCGAACAGTGCGGACACACGTCGCGTTCTCGCACCTGAGAAACCATCGGCACTGAACGGCACTCGATCGAGGAAAGGTTGAACATCTGCAAAGAACGCGTCGAGCGTCTTCTGGGAGATCATGTCCTCGATGATAATCGCGCCGTCACGCTCGAGAATCTCGCAGATGTTGTCGACTGACGTGGTATTGGATACTCGCTGCAGGGCACTCATATAAACTCCATCCTAGACTAACGGCTTTCACCAGATTATTTACTGAACAAAAGATTCTTCACGCACCGTGATAGCGGACGGAGCCTCGTCGAACAAGTTATCGTCAGAACAATATTGATTCCTTGGACACAGGCGCCGAGGTCCACCAGGCTCCGCACACGTCATTCAAAAAGCCACGCTTTATCGTATTCCTGTTAGTCCCGTCCGCTCAGGTGTCAAACGGCCAATTGCTGCATCCATCAAGCGATGTGCAGCCTGCAGCCTGATTGCGACGCAAGTCTGCCGATAGCCGTTACCCAATGAGTTGGCAGTTCCCAGGAACCGTCGGAAGTTCGCTCAAATCAACTGACCATCAGGCTGCCTGCAGCTTTGCGTGCTTGATTGGAAGCTGTCGAATGCGCGGGCCGCCCGCAGCAAAAATAGCGTTGACGACGGCGGACATCGTCAACGGCACTGCCGTCTCGCCAAGCCCGTGCGGCGGCGTATCGCTTTTCAGGAAATGAACATCGATCTTTGGCATCTGCGCGAGCCGAAGGACTGGGTAGTCGTTGAAGTTGGACTGTTCCACGCGCCCGCCGGCAATCGTTAGCTCTGCAAACATGATGTCCGAAAGCGCGTAGGCCGCACCACCCTGTAATTGGGCCAGCGCCGCATCAGGGTTGATTACGGGGCCGCAATCGAGTGCTATCGTCAGTTTCGTGACCGACACATTGCCATGTGTGTCAATGCGGACTTCGGCGATAGCAGCTGCTGCGGTTGCCTGGTCTTCTGGCCAGTAACTCATGTCATGCACGGCGATTCCCTTGCCGTGCCCTGAAGGGACAGGATTAGACCAACCCGCGATTTCGGCAACGGCAACAAGCACTCTGCGCTGCTTTATGACCCTGCTTACCTCCAGCTCCCGCTTTTCAAAATCCTTGGGGACTTTATCCGGGTTCAACAGCGACAGCTGTACCTCATACGGATCCTTTCCCGCGGCATGGGCCAGTTCGTCGATAAACGACATGTTCATCCACGTCTGCTGCGTAAAGGCCACACCGCGTTTCCACCCAAACGGCGGCGGCGTTTCGATCTGCTGGTAGTCGATGCGGATGTTGGGAAACGTCTGGACCATTCTCCCTGTTCCGTAGGTCTGGTCAGGCGCGCGGCCGCCGGCGGAATTCGACATCCAGCTCGTGATATTTCCGCTGGAATCGAGGCCGCCTTTGAACCGCGTCACGGTGATCGGTGGGTTATAGCCGCGATGGAAACACTCTTCCCGGCTCCAGAGGAGTTTGACCGGCACTCCGGGCATGGTCTTCGCAATCTGGACGGCCTGCCCGACAAAGTCGCTGTTGATGCGTCGTCCGAAAGCACCGCCGCATAACATCAGATTGAGACGTCCTTTCGAGGGCGGCAGCCCGGCATAGTGGCAGGCGATGCGTAGCGCCTCATCGGCGAACTGCGTACCGGTCCATACTTCCACGCTATCTGCAGTAACCAGCGCCGTGCAGTTCAGCGGCTCCATGGGCGCGTGTTCCGTGAACGGCACCCAATACTCCGCCTCGAGAACCTTATGCGCGCTTTTGAGCGCGCCAACAGCATCGCCCTGGACGCGCACAGGCGGAAATGGCAGCGGCGGATGTTCAAGAGCATGCACAAGCTCGTGGGCAATCGTGGCAGTACTACTTTTCGCAAACCTGCCCTCGCTCCACTCAATGGGCAATGTGCGCAACGCACGATTGGCCGTCCACCAGTCGTCGGCTACGACTGCGACGGCGTCGTCCATCCCGTAGTCGATACCCCAGCCGGCTTCAGCTTCGTTGAGGCCAGATTTTCCGGCGCTAATCTTGAGTACTTTGAGAATGCCGGCGTTCGCCGGGATCGCCTTTTCGTCGAAAGACTTCAGCCGCCCTCCGAATACCGGCGACTGTTGCACCGAGGCATATTTCATCCCGGGCAGCCGCACGTCGATTCCGTAAACGGCCGACCCGTCAATTTTTGACGGTATGTCTATACGCGGGACGCTCTTTCCAATGAAAGTCCAATCGACCGGGCGCTTCAGTTTCACAAGCTTCGGGTCCGGAATCGGCTTTTTCGCCGCAAGCGCGGCCAGCCGAGCATACTCAATCGATCTGCCGCCCACCTGGTCGATAACGCGTCCGTTCCTCGCGATGAGATGATCGACGGGCGTGCCCCATGCGTCCGCAGCAGCGGAAATCAACATCGCCCGAATCTGCGCGCCGGCCACACGCGTCGGCTCAAATAGCGATTCGATTCCAAGGCTGCTCAATGTGGCAGCCCACACGTAGACATTGTTTAAGGCAATGTTCACGCTCGGTTGGTAAAACTCCGTCCGCACGTCTTGCCACCGCACCTCGAGTTCTTCTCCGAGCATCTGCGCGACAGAGGTCAACGCGCCCTGGCCGAGCTCGGCCTGCGGCACCTTGATAAGGACAGAATTATCGGGGCGGATGACGACCCACACGCCAATAGCGACATCCGAGTCTGCCTTCGCGGCGGCCGCCCCGCGAGGTCCTGGACGCGGTGCGGCGGGCGCGGCACTCGCTTGCACGCCGAACGCAATGCCAACGGCGGACATCGCGGTTCCCACCAGCAGTGCGCGGCGAGAGATTCTGATTTCCGACAGCTCAAACTTATCCATGATGCGCGTTCTTCACAGCAACCTGAATAGCGTCGCGAATTCGCTGGTAGGTTCCGCAGCGACAGATATTGGTAATGGACGCGTCGACTGCCTCCCGGCTTGGGTCAGGGTTGGATTCAAGCAGGGCCACGACCGCCATCACCATGCCGGACTGACAATAGCCGCATTGCGGTACGGCGCAGCTTTCCCACGCTTTCTGAACCGGATGAGACCTGTCCGGCGAAAGTGCTTCGATAGTCTTCACGTTCGCACCGGCCGCTGCCGCGAGCGGCACGACGCATGACCGGACGGCGGCGCCGTTCATGTGCACCGTACACGCGCCGCATTGAGCAATGCCGCAGCCAAATTTCGTCCCGGTCAATCCGAGTCGGTCGCGTATCACCCACAGCAGAGGCATCGCTTCGTCAGCATTCACATCAACGGACTTGCCGTTGACGTTGAGTCTCGTACCCATGTCACAACCCTCCGACTTCTGACCTACGGCTACCTGGCGAGAGGTGCATTGAATCCTTATCTCGTCGCGCCAATTCGAACCGCCGCTTCAATTGGCGACTCGCGCACCGGCGTGATATGCCAGCCGCGAGTTCCAGATCAATGACGGGTCATCTAGACCATGATGTACTGACTATTACCGGTCACTTACCCGAGCCAGACCTTCGCTCGTAAAGAACGATTCGTTCTGGTTGGGGAGCGTGGGGGTCTGATAATAATGATAGTCCTTGCCCGTTCCGAAAATCAGCGAATCAGCCAGGTAGCGACCGCTCGTCAGGTCATACATAAGCGTCTGGGGCATGACGCAAGCTCCGCCAAGTTCCCAGGCGGGTGCGGTCGCCGACTCCTTCCATTTCCATATTTTCCCTTGCGCGTCGTAGTCTTCTCCGCCCAGTGCGAGCCATGAGTCCTCGTCGAGGTAGAGCGTGCGCTTCGGATTCGAGTGCCGCATGCCCTCTTTCACCGTGCCTTCGATCATCCACACACGGTGCAGTTCATAACGACGGAAAGCGGGATTCACGTAGGACGCCTGCAGCGCTTCTGACATTGGCTTGCGGAAGTCAAACATTGCGAAGTCGTTGTAAAGCACGTACATCTCTTTCTTGCCTACAATTTTCCAGTCGAATCGGTCAGGCGCGCCAAAGAACACGTCCTGCTGGTCGACCTGATACTGATTCTCGAAGCCAATCGAAGGGGCATCGTAATCGTAGGCAGGCATGCGGCGCACACGACGCTGGCCCGTGAAGTAATAGTAGGACTCGGTCGGCTTGTCGAAGTAAAAGCGCTGCATTGCAGCCTGCCCGGCGAGCGCCGCCGGCTGGATGTAGCCGAAGTACAGACCTTGGAACAACGACCCGTCTGCGGGATGGTTCTCGCCCTTGGCGCCATTCGGCCAATAGAACTGCAGGGTCCACCTGTATTCGATACCCGGATCGCCCGGGGTTTTCGCCGAGACGAATGATAGGGCCGTGGGATACTCCGCCGCCACGCCCTGGTAACGGGTCAGGTGGTTCCAGACCGCCTGAATGCCGCTGGTGGGAATCGGAAACGGCACACCCGGAAGCGTCTCCCCACGCATCGTCCAGCCGTCCGGCCCGATCGTCGACGCCGAGCCGTTTTTCTTCGTATTCGCGGCGACGAAGTCTGGCAGCAAGCAACTGCGATGCGTCGGATAGACGGGCATCGAATAGCCTTTATTCTGCTTGATCAGCTGGATCTCACCCGGAGCAAGCTTGTCGGCATACTTGTCGACGTTGCTGGCGTCGATAATGAAGAGCGGCTTCTCGTTTTTGTACTTGAAGTAGTCACCGCGGAACTTGCCGTAACTCCAGCCCGCAGACTCAGCGCTTTCGCCGGTCCATGCAGAGATGGTGCCGTCCTTGTTGCCCGCTTTCTCGGCGCCCGCTGGCGTCAATTCTTTACCCAGCTTATCGGCGTCCGCTTGCGAAGCCGAGAGCGCCGGTTGTGCAATCGCGCATGCCAGAGCCACCAGACACGCGATTTGACTTACTGCTTTCATTTCCAACTCCCTTGGGTTAACACTGTTTTCCGCGGTTCAACCACGAGACTTCGCTTTGGTTATGACTTGCTGCCGGAGGCGGGCGGATTTCGACGCGAGCATCCGAAGGAGCAACGCAGATTCCCATAGCAGTCCAAACCTATCTGGATGCTCGACACCAATGCTCCGTGCGCTTGCCTGCTCATGGCATCGGCTTGCGCTCTGACGTGATCGCAGAGATGGCCTTATTAGCCCTCACAACGCGCCTCGCGCTCACAACGATCCTGCCTCAGCGAACCGATAAACGGGTCAATGGACTTGTTTATATCAGTCACTTGACTTGCAATGTATAGCGTCATTTTTAGCCCATCAATCCAGTATTAACCCTGGTCGTTGTTGACCATTCGGCTCAAATCTTCGTAGGAACGGGCCTTCTCGCAATTTTTCCAGGCAAAAATAAACACCGCAGAGTGAATTTCAGAGCACGCAGTGCAACCATAACCAAGTCAGATGTACGAATCACACAAGTCCGTTGTAAGATGTTGCCGTTGACCTCGCCAAAATTGCCGCGCCATGCAGCGGCGTGGCAGGTATTCCCTGATTACGGAACCCTCAATGCAACGGCTGACTTTCGAAACTGGGGCACTTTTGCCCGAAGACCTGATGAGTACGACTCAGCAGCGCAAGCGCGGGCACAAGTTGGCAACGATTCTGGAAGACTCGCGCAAGCTGATGCAGCGTGATGGCTACGCAGCCTTTACGCTCAGGAAGGCCGCAGCGGAGGCGGGTGTCCCGCTGGGCACGCTGCAGCACTATTTCCCCACGCGCGAAGTTTTGCTGAAGACCGTCATCCATCAAACGTTGAAACAGTTCAACGACGAATATCATTTGATCGCGCGGTCTGGCGGCGGCGCCGCTGATCGGCTGACGCAGTTGATTTCGAAGATTCTGACGGAGGTGCGCGACACCGAGACCCGTCTATTCATGCTGGAGGTGGCGGCGCTTGCCAATCACGAAGACTTCGCGACCGAAGCGTTAGCCGAGTGCTATCAGGACTACATTGGCATCTTTGCGAGCCTCGTCGCGGAAATCAATCCGAACCTTAGCAAGAAGGAGAGTCATATACGGGCTGTCCTCATCGTGTCGCAACTCGAGGGCCTCCTTGTGGTGCTGAACAGTGGCAACGTTAACCCGAGCATCGACGGGCAGGCGCTGGACCATGCAGTTCATGTCGTGGTGAATTCGCTCAGTACCGCCGGCAACTGAACAGATCAATTACATCCACGGCACGAGCGCTGACATGCGCTCGTGCCGCAGCCAATCACGAGGCTCGTGATAATCGCACACGTTGCGCGACCACCAGGAGCGCCCTTCGCCGCGCTACCGTGGACGAATTTCAACGCGCGCTCTGGCGCATCAAGTAAGCGTTTCCCGCAAGTAACCCGCAGACTGCTGAGCGACGCTCAAACTGTTCGAGCGAGCCAGTCAATGATTGCGTCTGCAATCCGGTCGTTATTGCGTTCCGACATCATCATGTGGCCGTTGCCGCGAATTCCGAGTTGAGGCAGGTCGAGCAGTGCGACGTTCGCACCACGCGACTCGAGGTATTCGGTCGCACGAAGATTCATCTCGCGCATCCACGTCGCTTCCGAGATCACCATTGCGATTGGGGGACCGTAAGGGTTACTCGATCCGGCACACGTCGCGGCGCAAAGTCCGTAATCAAACCGGCCCAGCGGATGTTCAAGACCCGGCGCGCCGAGCGGCTCCGCTGCAACGACTGCTTTGACCTGTTTTCCACCGATCGCGCTTAAAGCCCAACCGCACGGACCACCCGCTGAATGGGAAATCAGCACAGTATCTCCGACCAGTTGAAAAAGCTCGGGAGCAATTGCCTCCACGTGACGCTGGCTGCTTTCAAGGGTCGTCGCCATGGGGCCCTGACTGGCCATGAACCGGTCGGCCGCGCGCGGTTCTTCGATTGGCCACTGATCGTGTCTCCCGGCTTCGTCCCACAGCAAATGCTTTGACGGCTCCACGAAGCGTGGGACAAGCGCTTCGTACGCGGGCACAGGAAGCGCCGGGCCGAGTACCTCGGCGTTCCAGTGACTTCGTCCATGACCGGGTCTATCCAGCACGTAGACGGGGTACCCCGCCCGGAAAAACGAATGAACCCAACCGGGCCGGTTATCCGGCGTTCGTAGAAATTCGGCCCCCTGGCCACCTCCCCCATGCACGAACGTCACTGAGATCTGCTTCGCCTCTGAAGGGATAAACCACTCGACGTAGGCTGAAATACCCGGGTATCGACGCCCGTTGATCGACCGGGAAGGCGTCGTCAGAAAACGCCCCCCAAAGTCGCTCAGTTCATATTTGATCATCGGATTCTCAGAAGACCGTACGCATCTGCTCGTGGAAGAGCATGGCTTCGCGCATCTTGTTCCGGTCGTTCGAAATGGAGCGAGCCCATTCAATCCATTCAGTGCGCTGCTGGCCCGGGAGCAGGTGATACAGCGTGCGCAAGTTGTTCGATGCTCTCGGCGAAACAAGTTCGATGAATTTCTTGCGACGGTCGCGCTCGTAGAATTCAAGAATCTCGTCGTCTGCGCCATCCAGTAGCACTCGTCCAAGCGCCTCGACCAGAGCGAAGCAGTCGAACATACCGCCCGTCAGCCCAAGGCCGCCCGTGGGGTTGGTCACATGCGCGGCGTCGCCGACGAGCAACACCCGACCGTGCCGCATCCTGTCGGTCACACGTTGATGCATCCGGTACGGCGTGTACGCAACGAGTTCATAAGGGTTGTCTTTGGGCAGAAGCTTCTCGAACATTGCGCCAATTCGCTGCTCCAATCCTTCAATCGGAAGTTCGGGGTCTTCCACAAACGTGACGCGCCAGAAATCGTCAGCGTCGATCGCGCAGATAACCGAACCGCAAACCGGGTCCATCTGCATGGTGGCGTTGCTGTAACCGAGGCTCGCGAGGTCGGTACGAATATTCGTGGCGATATAGCGTTCGGGCCATGTAATGCCGAAAAACTGCATCTTCAGAATATCGCGGCGAACCGTGCTGCGGGCGCCATCCGCGCCCACCAGCCAGTCGGCTTCGATGTCGAACGCCTCGCCTCTGCACTCCGCCTTTACCGTGACACCGTTATGGGTATCGATGCATGCCGAGACCGATGTCGAATACCGGATGTCCACGTTCGGAAGCTTGCTGAGGTGCTGCACGACAATTGCCGAAAGCTTGTCCTGACCCAGGTGCAGCGCATGGGGAAACTCGACGGCTCCATCAATCGCGCTGAGGTCCCAACGAATCATCTCGCCCGTTTCATGGATACGCCACGCAAAATCCTGGCGCAAAAACCCAGCCGATACGCAGTCTTCAAGAACACCGAGATCGCGAAGGTGAGGCAGCACTGAACAGTGATAGACGAGCGCCCGCGGGCTGTCGTTCGGTTTTTCCCCGGCCTCGAGCACCGTCACACGAACACCCCGGCGCGCGAGCCCTAGCGCGGTGAGCAGGCCAGTCGGGCCACCGCCGACGACGACTACGTGATTTGTCATCTCAATCCTTCGTTACCTTGTCTTTATTACCGAGGCTGCTCGAGCGCTGCCTGAATGAGGCGTTCGATGCGCGGCCCCCAATGCGGCGTTCGCCGAACGCGCATAGGAAATGGTAGGGCAGCTTGCTTCGCGTTCTCAGGTTGTAAGCGGCCAATACAACGTGTCAGTGACTCCGTTCAAGCGAGAGAAAAATGCTCGTCAACGCCGAGGATTGCCTTGGTCTCAAGGAATTCCTCGATGCCCCATGCACCCCACTCCCGCCCGTTTCCAGACTGCTTGTAACCACCCCACGGCGCCTGGAAGTCGACCGGTGCGCCATTGAGGTGAACCATGCCGGTTCTGAGCTTTGCAGCGACTGCCGCGGCTTTTGCCTTATCCGCCCCATAGACGTAGCCTGACAGGCCGAACGGCGAGTCGTTGGCGATTTCGACCGCGTCCGTCACATCCTCGTATGGAATGATGACGAGGACCGGGCCAAAGATTTCCTCCCGGGCAATCGTCATGCGATTGTTCACGCGGCTGAACACCGTAGGTTGGACGTAGAAGCCCTTGGGGCAGTTATCAGGCCGCTGCGTCCCGCCATAGACAAGCTTGGCGCCTTCCTGTTGTCCGCTCGCGATCATCGAGAGCACTTTCCTGAACTGCCGCTCGTTGGCGATCGGCCCCATCGTCGTGCGCGGGTCGCCGGGGTCACCCACTACGATCATCGCGCACGCCTTCTGCGCGATGCGTTCGACTTCCTCGATGCTATCCTTCGGCACCAGCATTCGCGACGGTGCCACGCACGTCTGTCCCGAGTTGTACATCATCGTCAGAACACCATGCATCACCGCTTCATCCAGATTGGCGCCGGGCAAAATAATGTTCGCGGATTTGCCGCCCAATTCAAGCGAGACCCGCTTCGCGGTTGGCGCGGCTGCACGCGTCACCTGCTCACCGGCCATGTTCGAACCCGTCAGCGAAACCATGTCGACCAAAGGATGCGACGAGAGAGTTCCGCCGAGTCGTGCGCCCTCCCCTTGCACCGAGTTGAAAACGCCGGCCGGAACACCCGCTTCGTGCAGCACTTCCGCGAGGACAGTGGCAGAGTACGGCGCAGCCTGGCTCGGTTTCAACACCATAGTGCAGCCGGCGATGAGCGCCGGTGCCACCTTGCAGGCCACCTGGTTCATGGGCCAGTTCCACGGTGTGATTAAGGCACACACGCCGATGGGCTCGCGTACGATAAATGCCGTGTCTTGCTGATAGCGGAAATGCAAACGCTCCGCCGCTTCAACCGCGGCACGGAAGTGCCCGAGGCCCGAGGGCGCCTGCGCAGCGCGGGAGACATACTCGCGTGGCGCGCCCATCTCCGCGGTAATGGCATCCACGAAGTCATTCATCCGGCGCTCATAAACTGAACAGACCTGCTCAACGAGTTCATTTCGCTCGCTTTGTTTCCAGCTCGCGAATGACGGGAACGCACGGTGTGCGGCCCGCACGGCCAGGTCGATGTCTTCGGCAGAGCCGAGCGCAATTTTGTCGGTCGGCTCACCCGTCGCGGGGTTGATGACCTCACCGAACTGTTCGTGGGTGACAGGGCCTTGCCACCTCCCGTCGATGTAAAACTGTTGAAGATGAGATTTCTCAAACATGGCTTACGCCTCCGTATCGTGTTCTGTTCAGTGCGCGATCGCGATGCCGCGAGCCGTGAAGTACACAGGTTGTCCATCCGACTTCGCGACCACCGCGGTGTAGTTGGCTCTGTCCTGTCCCACCATCCGCTGAAAGTGTTGTCCGTTGTCGTTGCTTTGCAGGGTTACCCCGTCGAGCGCAACGGCGATTACCTCGTGGTTCGGCATCTGTACGATGTCCGTGATGGAGCTCGACGTATCTGTCTTGAGCGGCGACCAGGTTTTGCCGCCGTCGTCGGAGCGCAGCATGGAGCCACGGAGCCCCCCCACAAGCAGCGAGCCGTCACTCAATGCGACGCCCGTCCATAAGCTTCCGCTGTAACCGGTTGGATGCCCCTTCCATGTCGCGCCCGCGTCTGTCGAGCAAAAGACCGTGCCTTTTTCCGCCGAGATATAGAGAGTCCCGTCTCGCGAGCTAAACAGTTGGAAGAGGTTTTTGTCCGCGCCTTCCTTCTTGTCCGACACGAGCTTGGACTGCGTCCAGGTCCGGCCTCCATCCGACGTTTTCAGCAACAGAGACCACAAACCAACCGCGAAGCCCTCTGTCGAATTCTTGAAGTAGACGGAGAATAAAGGTTGGTCGACTTTCAGGTCGGACCGCTGCAAGGACCAGGTCTCGCCGCCGTCGTCGGTATGAATAACCACGCCCCAATGGCCCACGGCCCAGCCGTGCATCGCGTCGGAGAATGCGACGGATGTGAGCGTCGACTGAACAGGAACGTGCATGGCCTGTCGCCATGACTTGCCGTCATCGCTTAGCGCGATCGTTCCATGTTCACCAACGGCCACGATCTTCGTGCCCGCCCGCGCGACCGAGAGATACTCGGTGGCCGAGAGGTCCGCTGCGGTGGACGCAAGGTGCAAGCTCAGACCGTCAGGCCCTTCGGTTGCCTGTGCATGGACCGCGACTGAGGCAAGCGCAAGAGCAGCCGCAAGCGTGAATTTCCGGACACTGTTCATAATTAGTGCGTGAGTATGGAAGGTGAGTAAGCTTTCTTCGTGCGCGGAAACAACCGCTCGAGCACGACAGCCAAAGCCGGGAGCGCAGTGAAAGCCATCACCAGATTCACGATGAACATGAACGCCAGCAACTTGCCCATGTCGGCCTGAAACTTCAAAGCGGAGAACGACCAGGTCGCGACGCCAATGGCAAGTGTGAGCGCCGTGAAAATCGTTGCGATACCTTCGAACTCCAACGCACGATTCATGGCCGTGCGGATGGTGTCGCCATCGGCAAGGTGCATCTGCAACCGGTTGTAGATATAAAGCGCGTAATCGACGCCGATTCCGACCGCGAGGACCATCACCGGCAAGGTCGCCACTGTCAGGCCGATTTCGAACTCCTTCATGAACCAGTATCCAATGAAGGTGCCGACGGTGAGCGGGAAGCAACAGGCAATTGCCGCACGAAAATCCCGGTACACGCACAAGACCAGCGCAATAATGGCCGCATAGACGTACAGCATCATGGGCAGTTCGCTTTTCTCGAGAACATCGTTCGTCGCGGCGAGGACACCTGCGTTGCCCGCTGCCAGTCTCAGTACGACGCCGTGAGGCATGGGGTTGGCATCGAAGTACGCCCGAACCGCTTTCAGGACGTTCTTGATGGTTACGGCCTTGTGGTCGGTCAGATAAAGGTGGGCAGCCGTCATGCTGCAATCCTTGTTGTTGTAACCCTTGTTGCGACCGATCTCGGTGGCGAGCGCCGCGTAATTGGTCGGGTCGATCGGCACGACATCCATCTTCGGATAGCCTTCGTTGTACCCCTGACTGTAATTGCGCAGTTGCGAGGAGAATGAATCCACCGAGACAACGCCGGGCACCGACTTCATGGAGGACGCGAACCCGTCCATATGCGTGGCAACGCCTACTCGCCCACATGAGTCCGGCGGCGACTGGTAGATAACCGTCAACCAGTCCAGACCCATGTCGAAGTTCTTCGCAATCGAAACGGCGTCCTGGTTGAAGCGGGCGTCAGGTCGCAGTTCGGGCGCCCCCGGTTGCAGCGTGCCCACGATACGGTCGCGGCTCGCCCACGCAGTCGTGCCGAGAACAATGCACGCGATGATGGTGATGGCTACCGCGTTGCGCCACTCGGCGACCACCGAGATTGCCCGGATGATGCGGGTTCTGGCTTCACGCTTGCGCAGCGCCTTTTCCGCATAGGCCTTGTCAAACTTGAAATAGGATGCAGCCAACGGCAGCATGACGAGGTTCGTTACGATTTTGTAGCCGACACCGAGCGAGGCGGTGATGGCCAACTCACGAATCATCGGAATAGGAATGACGAGCAGCGTAATGAAGGACAGCAGTGCCGTGACGAGCGCCAACGTGCCGGGAATGAGCAGGCCGGTAAAACTGTCGCGAGCAGCGCGTTCGGTTGTTTTTCCCTGAGCGAGGCCGCGGACAATAAAGTTAATCTGCTGAACGCCGTGTGAAACACCAATCGCAAAGACCAGGAAGGGAACCAGGACAGCAAGAGGGTCGAGACCGTAGCCGATGATGCGCAGGGTGCCGAACTGCCACACGAGCGACGTGAACGAACAAAGCACGGGCAGGAACGTGAAGCGCCAGGAATGACAATACCAATAGAGCGCGAGGACGGTCAGCAGAATGGCGAGTCCAAAGAACTCAACGACGCTCTTGCCGCCTTCCGCAATATCGCCCACCTGCTTGGCGAAGCCGATAATCTGAATCCGTACGTTCTTGTCCTCGAACTGCTTTCTGATTTTCTGTTCGAGAATCCTGTTGTAACTGATGTAGTCGAGGTGATGGCCCTGGGCATCGGTTTCATTGAGCTCTGCCGTAATCATTGCGGCTTTCTGGTCCTTTGAAACCAGCACGCCGACAAATCCGCCTTGCGCCGCCGACCGCTGAATGTCGGCGATCGTTTTGGCATCGAGAGACGCGGGAACCACGGTGCCGGGTATCAACTGCGCAGCGCGGAAGCCATCCTCCGTGATTTCATTGACGAAGGTGTTCGGCGTCCACAGTGACTGAACGCCCAACCTGTCGACATTTGGCAGGAACGTTACCGCCTGGGTCACGTTATACAAACGGGTGAGCGCATCCTTGTTCCAGATCGTGCCGTTTTGCACACGCATCACAATCGTGAGTCTATTGGCGCCCGGCAGGTCCTTGCGATATTCAAGGAAGGTCTTGGTGTATTCGTGGCCGACAGGAATCTGCTTCTCAAATCCGGCTTCCATGCGTAGCTGCGCGGCGAACACACCCATCACCAGCGTGAAGACGGCCAGCACGGATAGCAACGGAAACCGATGAGAAAACAGCCAAAGTTCCAACTTTGAAACAAGCGGTTTTAGATTCATGTGATTGTGTCTTCTCTAACGCGAAATTCGGTCACGCCACGACGTGACCGCTACGGGGCGCTCTGCGTTCTATTTGCATACGGACGATTGGCGCTTCGGGAAAGGACGCTGCCTTCGAGCTAGCCGCGCACAACATGGTCGTGATGGCTAGTCCGTTCGGGCGCACGGCCAATCCGTGCCCGGTAGGCCTGCGGTGACTCGCCAACCCAGCGTTTAATCGCCTGGCGCAAATTGGATGCGTCGCTATAGCCAACCTTTTCGGCAATGACGTCGAGTGGCCAACTGGTATCGGTCAGGTAGTGACAGGCGAGGCTGCCCCGGATGTCCGCGACAAGCGCACTGAAACCCGTGTTCAGAGCTTTGAGGCGTCGGCGGAGAGTCCGTGTCGACAGACGAAGCGCGTCGGCTACTTCGGCCATCGAAGGTGGGCTGCCCGGTCTTTCCAGCAGCAGCGCACGGACGGCATCGCTGAGCTCATGGTCGACCGTTCCTGACATTTCCATCCAACGTCGAGCAATGCTGCTCCGATGGCGAGAAAGAACATCCTGCTTGCAATCCATTGCAACCCCAGCCAGTCAAAAGACCCAATTAATCCGGTCATGTGACTGAAGTCTATGGCGTCAGTTTTTTGCTCGCAATATCGTACAAACCCTGGGCTTGGGAGGCGAATTATTCCGTCATCTTCGTCTAACAGGCCATCAAAGGCCTGACAAATAGAACATATAGGGTAAAAATGCGGAAGGTCTGCACCGAATCGGTGCTCTTTATAGAGAATCGCTATTAAATACCAGTCACTTGTATGATATTTAGCGCTTTGGGAGTGTGCGCTAACTTGCGCGAGGTCGACGCGGCGGAAGGCGCCAAACGCAGATAGCCGGGCGAACCAGCGAGCACAAACGGGGCATGCAAAAAGCCAGATTTGAAACCGGGACGCCGCTCGCGGGATGGTCCTCAACAAAACGGGAGGACCATCGAAACAGGATGCAATCCCATATCGTCGGGAGGCGCGTCGCCTTCTTCAGCACGAGGACTACGTATCGTTCAGTCTCCGGAAAGTCGCGACAGCTGCGGGCGTCTCGCCTGGAACGTTGCAGCACTACTTTCCGAATCGCGCGCTCCTGCTCAATGCCGTAGTCACGAGCACGGTCGGTTCATTCAACCGGACTTACCCGGAGATCTCTCGCTATGCGCCAGTGGGAAAAGAGCGGCTCACTTTGCTGCTGGAGCAAAATCTTAGGGATATCCTTGACCCGAGGACGGCGTCGTTCATGCTGGAAATCACCGCGCTCGCGAATCACGCTGAGAATCCGTCTTGACTCACATGTTCGAGTAGTTCGGACCGCCGCCGCCCTCCGGGGTGACCCACACGATATTCTGGGTAGGGTCCTTGATATCGCAGGTCTTGCAATGCACGCAGTTCTGCGCGTTGATGACGAGACGCTCGTTACCCTCGTCGTTCTGAACGAACTCGTAAACGCCGGCGGGGCAATAACGACTTTCCGCGCCCGCATACGTCTGCCAGTTCACGTTCACCGGTATCAGCGAGTCCTTGAGCGTCAGGTGGGCGGGCTGATTTTCCTCATGATTCGTGTTCGAGATGAACACCGACGACAGGCGGTCAAAGGTCAGCTTGCCATCCGGCTTCGGATACTCGATCTTCTTGCACTG